>CAYLNN010000048.1:0-23149 GCA_964385095.1 uncultured Hymenobacter sp. | reverse complement strand
TACGACATCGAGATAATGCCGCGCATGTCGTTTGGCACCGGCCACCACGAAACGACGGCGCTGATGATTGAAAATCAGCTTGATATTGACCACCACGGCAAGCGCGTGCTCGACATGGGCTGCGGCACGGGCATCCTGGCCATTATGGCCGAAATGCTGGGTGCCCGCCAGGTGCTGGCCGTGGACGTGGAACCCTGGACCGTGGAAAACGCCCGCGACAACGCCGCCGAGAACCACTGCCGCACTATTGAGTGCCGCCTGGGCGGCGCCGAAACCCTAGCCGACGAAGCGCCCTTCGACCTTATTCTGGCCAACATCAACCGCAACGTGCTGCTCGAAGACATGCATGAGTATGCACGCCTGCTGCCCAGCGGGAAACCAATTTTGTTCAGTGGGTTTTACGAGGAGGATTTAGCCAAGATAACGGCCGAGGCCACCCGCCAGGGGTTGCGCTACGAGCGGCACCGCACGCTGCGCAGCTGGGTATCGGCCCTGTTCACCAAAGTCTAACGCTGCCCCGGATACCTGCCGGGGCCGCTCTGCCGGCTGCCCCGGCCTTTACCCGACCTTATGAAGCGATTGCTCGCCGCCTTTTTCTGCTTAAGTTTTCCCCTGCTGCCCGCCGGGGCCCAAACGACCAAGCCCGCGCCGGCAACTAAGCCGGGCGCGTCGGCGGCCACGCCCGCGCCGCCCCCCGATGGCCGGGCCCCCGGCACGGTGCGCCCGGCCCAGGCGGCGGTGCAGCGCTACACGGGCCACCTATCGCCCGAGCCCGAGCAGTTTATCATCGATGTGCGCACGATGATGCTAGCCAGCAATAATGCCGGGGCCAAGGCCCTGGGCGAGCAGCTGCGCCAGCTCTGGGGCAGCAACCAGCTCACGGCCAGCCAGCAGACAACGGTTGCTGCGCTTTCGCAGAAAATGCTGGACAAGAAGCTGCGGCCCATTCCGCACCTCACGGCTTTTTACAGTGCGCTAGTGACGGGCAAAACCAAGGCTGGCCTCAGCGACAAGCAGCTAGACCAGTACCTCGACGCGCTAGGGCAGTCGGTGGACAAAGACGCGGGTATTGAGGTGGAAAAATACCTACTCACCACGGCTAGGGTACTGAATGGTGGCTACCTCTACCGCTCGGGCTTTAATGCGCTGCGGATGACGGGCGGGCAGCTTTCCTTTGCTTACAAGGCCACTGCTGCGCCCGACCCCAACGCCACGTTTGACACCGCCCCGGCCGTGCCCAAACCGGTTGAGTTGCCGGCGGCTAAACCTGCCGCCAAGGCCGCCGCCAAACCTAAGCCCAAGCCTGCCGCCAAAAAGAAGCGCGCCAGCGACGGCTGGGACACGGGCGATATGTGGAGCGGCACCAAGGCTAGTAAAAACGACGGCTGGAGCAGCGCTAACGATGGCTGGGGCCCGCCCATTGGCAGTACCCCCAAAAAGAAAGCTGCTAACGATGGGTGGGGTGCGCCCGTTGCCGACGACGGCTGGGGCACGCCCAAGAAAAAAACGCCCGCCAAAACCACCGCTAAGGCGACGGCCAAAACGACCGCTAAGCCCGTGGCCGCCAAGCCGGCTAGCCCTGCCACGCCCACCCCTAGCGCGGCCGACTTCGACCAGGCTAGCCAGCCGTTTGTGCCCTCGGTCAGCGCGGCTTACGATGCGTATTACCCGCCAGCTATTAGCGGGCCGGTAATTGAGTTGAAGGATGCCGAGCTGGTGATGCGTACGGCCAGCGACTCCATTGTCATTCATAAGGTGAGCGGCACGGCCGTCACAGTGGGCAGCCACTTTCTGGCTACGGGCGGGCAGGTGGCCTGGACGGTGAAGGGTAACCCCGTAACTGCCGACCTCGGCCCGTTCGATTTTGACCCTAGCAAGCCCGAGTTCACGGCCCAGCCCGTAACGTTGACTTATGCCGCTAGGCTCGAAGCGCCGGTAAAGGGTGCCCTCAGCTACAAAAGTGTGCGCCGCAAAGCAGGTGCCACCGAGAGCAGTTACCCGCGCTTTATCTCGCTCACAAACGATGTGCGCCTCAAGGATGTAGGCTCCGGCATCGCGTACCAGGGTGGCCTCTCGATGGCGGGCAGCAATCTGCTATCGGCCTCGCTCGATGGCTCACTTTCGCACCTCACTGTGCGCCAAGACAATAAGCTGAGGTTTCGCTCGGCCTCACGCAATTTTGTGCTCGGCGACTCCCTTATCACGGCTGGCCGGGCGGGGGTGGCGCTGTATGGCACCACCGGCGACTCCATCACGCACCCCGGCGTGGAGCTGAAATACCTCAAGAGCAAGGAGCAGCTCAAACTCTTGTATGAGAAGGGGTTGTACCATAATGCGCCGTATTCTGACTCGTACCACCAGGTAGATATCCGGGCGCAGATGCTGACCTGGAACCTGCGCGAGCCGAAGATGGATTTCAGCATCATCACCTCACCTACGCAGGTATCGGCTGATTTTGAGAGCAATAACTTTTTCTCCAACACCCGCTACCAGCAGCTCAAGAGCATCAACCACCTGCACCCGCTGCAAATGCTGCTAGGGTATAGCATCGACCACGGGCACGGCAGCGTGCTGAACGTGCACGACGTGGCTGTGGCCACCGGCACCAGCGAAGCTAACCTGCGCTCGGCCGTGAGTGGGCTGGCCCGCGACGGCTACGTGGACATTTTGCCCCAGACCGGCGAAGTGCTGCTGCTGCGCAAGGCCCGGCACTACGTGGGCGCGGCCCGCGAAAAAAAGGACTACGACCATATTGCTATTAAGTCGCTTAGCGGCTCGGGGCGTTCGGCCACCCTCAACCTGGCCAGCAACCAGCTGGTGGTGCGCGGAGTGAAGCAGTTCAGCTTTTCCGACGATTCGGCGGCCGTATTTGTGCAGCCCGACAGTGGTACCGTGCGCATGGAGCGCAACCGTAACCTCAAGTTTGGTGGGCGCGTGAAGACGTCCATCTACGGCTTCAAAGGGAGGGATTTCGTGTTCGACTACGACGGCTATTACATTGATATGCCGCGGATTGACTCGCTCACCATCCGCAACAAGCGCAAGAAGGCGACCAACAAAACCGTGGCCGCCGACGAAGCGCCGCCCAGCGACTTCGTGCTCACCAACAAGGGTAAGTACCAGAGCGGCCGGCTGTACCTGAACGACCCCAGAAATCGCTCGGGCCGCAAGAAGCTGCCGAAGTACCCGTCGTTCAACTCGGCGTCGGGCGCCTACGTGTACTTCAACAAGCCCGACGTGCTAGGGGGGGCTTACGACACCACCACTTACTTCGACGTGCCCCCCTTCAGCTTCGACTCGATGGGCGTGGGCAAGGCGCGCGGCAACTTTGTGGGAGTGTTTCACAGCCGGGCGCTGCCGCCCATCAAAACGGCGCTAACCACCCAGGAAGACGGCACCATGGGCTTTGTGCACACCGTGCCGGCGGCGGGCTACCCGTTGTACGGCGGCAAGGGCCGGCTCTCGCCGGGGGCCAAGGTGAAACTCAATAGCCAAGGCTTGCAATCGAATGGCACCGTGACTTACCTGGGCGCCACCATGCAGAGCGACCGCTTTGTGATGTACGGCGACTCGCTCACCGGCGAGGGCAAAACCGGCTCCATCGCGGCCAGCGCCACCACGCCCAAAGTGGTGCTACCGCCGGGCTACCTCATCAACTGGGGTGCCCGCACCGACAGCCTGCACCTGCAAACGCCGGCTAGCGGCGCCGCCGCCAAGCTTTATGCCGACCACACCTTTAAGGGTTCGCTGCTGCTTACGCCCAAGGTGGTGGGCGGCGCCGGCCGCCTCGACGGCCCGCAGAGCTACGTGCGTTCCGAAAGCCTGGTGTTTAGGAATGATGCCTACTCGGGCCAGAATGCGCTGCTGAGCGTGAAGTCGGCCCAGGCGGGCAAGCCGGCCCTAGCGGCCAACGACGTAAACTTCACCTACGACCTCAAGAAGGGTTACGCTGAGTTTAAGCGCGAGGAGGGAAGCAAGGCCACCATCGACCTACCGTACTCGGCCTACCGCACTTCGCTCAGCAGCGGGCGCTGGGACTTCAAGCAGAAGCGCGTGGTGCTGCGCTCCAGCGGCACCGACTCGGCCCGTGCCTACCTGGCCTCGACCGCGCCCGAGCAGCACGGGCTGAAATTTCGAGCCAAGGCTGCTGACTATGACCTTACCAAGTACCAGCTGCAAGCTAAAGGCGTGCCCTACATCGCCACGGCTGATGCCTGGGTGGTGCCCGATTCGGGCCGCGTGGTGCTGGCCGGCGGGGGCAAGATGCAGACCCTGCGCCACGCCAAAGTGCTGCTCGACTCGCTGGGCAAGTTCCACAAGCTGGTGGACGGTAACATCCGGGTCGATGCCCGCGATGCGTTCAGCGGCGACGCCAAGTACATGTCGCGCACGGCCACCGGCGACTCGGTCGCCCTCAAGTTTGTCGATTTCAAATCGGACTCGGCCGGCCTGCTAGCCTCCTCAACCGGGCGCAAGCGCTTTGGCCTGCGCCGCCGCAAAACGGCCGACGTGGACGAAGTATCGCCCACGGCCAACCTCGCCACCACGGCCACCGCCAATGTGGAAGCCAATCAGAAGTTCCAGCTAGCCCCGCGCATCGGCTTCCGGGGGGGCATCAGCCTGAACTCGCGTCGCCGCGGCCTGCTTTTCGATGGCCAGGTGCAGCTGCAATTTGGCAAAACGCGCGGCGCGGCCACCGCCGAGTGGTTTGCGGTGAAAGACAGTATTGACCCCAAAAACCTCGACCTCGACCTGCGCAACCTCAAGTCGGACGACGGCACGGAGCTGGCCACCGGCCTGTTTGTGTCGGACACTGATAACCGTATTTACCCGCTCTACGCCGGCCCCAAGGGCAGCGCGGCCGACATTCCGCTGCTGGCCGTATCGGGCAAGCTGCACTACGACGCCAAGCGTGGCGAGTACACTATTGCCGACCAGGATTTCAGCGACCCCAACCACTACCAGGGCACGCTGCTTGCCTTCCGCGATTCGACCAGCCAGTTAATGTTTCGCGGCCCGCTGAGCTTTATCGCTAACTCTAAGAACTACAGCATTGCGGCCAGCGGGGTGGGCCAGGCCAACCCCGACAGCGCCCGCTACCGGGTGCGCAGCCTGCTGGGCATCGATGCGGCCATGCCGCCCAAGGCCGTGGAGCTAATGGCCAGCACCCTGGCGAAGGTCACCAAAAACGCACCCGAGGCGTTCGACGGTTCTACCGACGAGCTGTTCAACATTGCGCAGTTTGCCGGCGATAAGGGCGTGGATGCCTTCAACAACCGCCGGCCCGGCGTGGCCCCGGCAGCGCTAAGTACGCTGTCGCCCAAACTGCTGCACACGCTCACGCTCAGCAAGGTAAATCTAGTTTGGGACCCCAAGCAGCGCGCTTGGCACTCGGTGGGCAAGCTAGGCCTGGGCGGCGTGGGCAAGCAGGGCCTGAATGCCCTGGTGGATGGCTACGTCGAGATAAAGCGCGAAAACTCGGCCGACCTCGTCGAAGTATACATTGAGGCCGAGCCCCAGACCTGGTACTACCTACGCTACGCCAACAACGTGCTGCTCACTAAATCGTCGAGCGAGGAATACGATGCGGAGATAGCGGCCAAGCAAAAGGGCAGCGCCGAAACGGCCACCGACTACGGTGTCTTCCTCGGCGAATTTGACGACGTGGACCGGTTTCGCAGTCACTTCGAGCGCACGTACCTGGGCAAATCGGGCAAGCTAGCCCCGCGCCCGGCCGCGCCGACGCCCACCGGCAACTTCGATAGTTTTGATACCGAAAAGGGCAAAAAGTCGAAGAAAAAGCCCAAAGCTGACCCTTTCGGCGACAGTGAAAACCCGACCGAGCCCGCCGCCGAACCGGCCAAGAAATCAAAAAAGAAAAAGGAAAACGACCCCTTCGGCGACGGCGTTGTTGCCCCGGCTGCTGAGCCCGCCCCTGAGCCGGCCAAAAAGTCGAGGAAAAAGGCGAAGGAAAACGACCCATTCGCCGACAGCGAAGTGGCCCCCGTGACCCCTGCGCCGAAGCCGGCGGCTCCTGTTGCCCCGGTGGCTGCCCCAACGCCCGTAGTGCCTGCGCCGGCTAGCCCCTCCCCACCGCCCGTAGTTCCCGCGCCGGCTAGCCCCGCCCCCGTGCCGACAGTAGCCCCGGCCGCTACCGATTCTACACAGGCCACGCCGCCCGCCCCGGCTCCCGCTGCGCCAACTTCGGCTCCCGCTGCGCCGGCTCCTGTTCCTGCCGAGCCAGCCAAAAAGGCACCGGCAAAGGTGCAGGAGGCCGAGCCCGACCCTAGCGCCGAGCCTGGAGTGGAAACCGATAAGAAGTCGAAGAAGAAAAAGAAAAAGGCGGAAGCGGAAGACCCCTTCGGCGACTCGTAGCCAGTGAAAGCAAGCCGCCCCGGAGCTGACCTCCGGGGCGGCTTACTTTTGCGCCATGCTACTTATCATTCTGGCGCTGCTCGTGGCGTACTTGCTAGGCTCTATTCCCACGGCATTGTGGGTGGGCCGGGCGTTTTTCAATCTCGCCGATATTCGGGAGCATGGCTCGGGCAACGCGGGCGCTACCAATACCTTTCGGGTGCTGGGTAAGAAAGCGGGCACTTTCGTGCTCTTATTCGACGCGTTTAAGGGCTTCGCGGCGGCGTGGTTTCTGCCCAATCTTTTGCTTAGCCAGGGGCTCATTCAGCCCGAGCAGCTTTTCTATTACCGGCTAGCCTGTGGGGTGCTGGCAGTGGTGGGGCACATATTTCCGGTGCTGGCCCAGTTTCGGGGCGGCAAGGGGGTAGCCACTATTCTGGGAATGATGCTGGCCATTGCGCCCGCCACGGTAGGCGTGGCGCTGCTGGTGTTTCTGGCGGTGCTAGGCACCACGCGCTACGTGTCGCTGAGCAGCATGACGGCCGGCGTAGCGTTTGCTTTTTTACAACTGCTGCCCGCCTTTCGCCCCGCCAACCCGCTGCAAATCTGGTTTGGTTTTTTGCTGGCGGCGATGCTCGTCTACACCCACCGCGCCAATATCGGCCGCCTGCGGGCTGGTACCGAAAGCCGGGTACCACTGTGGGGTAAAAAATAAAATTCGGGGGCTATGTCTGCTGATTTTCCCCAGCTACTTACTCCGCGCCTGGTGCTGCGCGCCTTCGCGCTGGCCGATATGCCGCGCCTAGTGGCCCTGGCCGGCAACTACGAAGTGGCCAAAAACACGCTCAATATTCCGCATCCTTACAGCGAGGAAGATGCCCGGCGCTGGGTGCAAATCACGCAGGAAAACTATGCGCAGCAAACGGGCTACGCCTTTGCTCTGGTGCTGCGTGCCACCGGCGAGTTTGTCGGCGGCGTTGGCCTCACCGTGGCGCGGCGCTTCGACCGGGCCGAGGCGGGCTACTGGCTGGGCCAGCCCTACTGGGGCCAGGGGCTAGCCAGCGAGGCACTGGCGGCAGTGCTGCGCTTCGGCTTTGGCAAGCTAGAGCTAAATAAAATATACGCCACGCACCTTGCCGAAAACCCGGCGTCGGGCCGGGTGATGCTGAAAAACGGGATGGTGAAGGAAGGCGAGCTGGCCCAGCACACCAAGCGTGACGGCCGCTACCACGACCTCTGGCA
Organism: uncultured Hymenobacter sp.; assembly: GCA_964385095.1. Lineage (GTDB taxonomy): Bacteria > Bacteroidota > Bacteroidia > Cytophagales > Hymenobacteraceae > Hymenobacter. The sequence continues at coordinate 15,553 of CAYLNN010000048.1, read as the reverse complement.
ATACCGCCTCACCCGGGCCGAGTATGCCGCGCTGGCCAGCGGCAGCTAGCGCCGCAGCGCGCCCTTCAGCGGCTGCCCGGCCGGGCCCGGGCTAGGGGTGCGTACCGTGGCCGGGCCCCGGCTTGTGCGTAGCAACCTACTTTTGTGCTAGCATTTATCCTTTTCCTCTTATGCCAGTACCTGCCTACCTCACGCAACACCAGAACCGCTTTCTCGAAGAGCTGATTGACTGGCTCCGCATTCCGTCCGTTTCGGCCGACCCTAAGTTTCACGGCGACGTGCTGCGGGCGGCCGACTTCCTGAAAACCAGGCTGGAAGAAGCCGGCGCCACCAGCGTCGAAATCTGCCCCACGGCTGGTAACCCCATCGTGTACGGCGAATACATGGCCGGCCCCGACCGCCCCACGGTCCTCGTGTACGGCCACTACGATGTGCAGCCCGCCGACCCCTACGAGTTGTGGACTTCGCCGCCGTTCGAGCCGGTTATCAAAGATGAGAAAATCTACGCTAGGGGTGCCTGCGACGACAAGGGCCAGGTGTACATGCACGTCAAAGCCCTGGAAATGATGCTGCGCGACGGCGGAGCGGGCGTGCCCTGCAACATCAAATTCATGTTTGAGGGCGAAGAAGAAGTGGGGTCCGACAACCTGGGCATCTTCGTGAAAGCCAACAAAGAGAAGCTGCAAGCCGACGTTATTCTTATCTCCGATACTGGCATCCTGGCCAACGATGTGCCGAGCATCGAGGTGGGTTTACGTGGCCTCAGCTACCACGAAGTGGAGGTAACCGGCCCCAACCGTGACCTGCACTCGGGCCTCTACGGCGGGGCCGTGATGAACCCCATCAACGCGCTCTGCGACATGATTAGCAGCCTGCACGATGAAAACCGGCACATCACCATTCCTGGCTTCTACAATAACGTGGACGAGCTGAGCGCCGCCGAGCGCGCCGACCTGGCCCAGGCGCCGTTCTCGGAAGACGAGTTCAGGCAGAGCATTGGCTTGCCCGCCGCCGTGGGCGAGGCGGGCTACACCACGCCCGAGCGCACCAGCATCCGGCCCACGCTCGATGTCAACGGCATTTGGGGCGGCTACACCGGCGAGGGCGCCAAAACGGTTATCGCCAGCAAGGCCTACGCTAAAATCTCGATGCGCCTGGTGCCGCACCAAACCAGTGCCGAAATCACGGCCCTGTTTCAGCAGCACTTCGAAAGCATCGCCCCGGCCGGCATCACCGTAAAGGTGACGCCCCACCACGGCGGCGAGCCCGTCGTTACGCCCACCGACTCGGCCGCTTACCGGGCCGCTGCTAGGGCCCTCGAAACCACGTTTGGCAAAAAGCCAGTGCCCACCCGCGGTGGCGGCTCCATTCCCATTGTGGCCATGTTTAAAACAGAGCTGGGGCTCGACTCGGTGCTGCTGGGCTTCGGGCTGGATAGCGACGCCATCCATTCGCCCAACGAGCACTTCGGGGTATTCAATTTCCTGAAAGGCATCGAAACCATTCCGGAGTTCTACAAAGAGTACGCTGCTGCCCGCTAGGGTAGCTTCCTGAAGCATCAAAAAGCCCGGTTCTCTACGAAGGGAACCGGGCTTTTTGCGCTGGCTAGGGGGCACGGGTTGGTTGAAGTCAAGCGGCGGCGCGCAGACCTGAAAGGCGCTGTTGCGAGTGCGCCGCTGGCACACCGCCGAGGTAGGCAGCGGCACCTTTTTGTAGGGGTTGCCGAAGCCAGCCTTGGGCAGCGGGAAGCGTGCGCATTACTTACTACCAAACAGGTAGGTTAAGTACAATTGGAAGGCGCCGTTGCGTAGCGCGTAATTGCTGCTCGTATTGTCTTTTGAAATATTGCTAAAGCCGCCGTTATAGCGCAGGCCAATACCTGGGCCATCGGTCACCTGATAGCCCAAGCCTGCTGCATAGCCAAAATCTAGTGTGTTGAAGCGAGTTTTATTATCATCAATACCAATGGAATAACCAGTTGTTGTTGACCCAAGAATTACGGGGCCATCAGCCGCTACTAAGAAGCCAACCTGCGGCCCAAGCTCGAAAAAGAGTCCATTGGCATCGATATGGGCAAGCACAGGCACATCGATGTAGTGAAGATTCTGCTTGTTGCCGGTGATAGAATATTTTGCGCCCTTCATGGAATAAAGCAATTCGGGCTGAATGGCAAGGGCGTCGCTAACGGCGAAATTTCCGAAAACACCCCCGTTAAAACCAACCTTGTAGTCGTTGTTGCCAACGCCTCTACCCGTAAAGTTGGTGAGCGAAACTCCGGCTTTCAGGCCAAATCGGGCACTTTGGGCTTGGGCAGTAGTTGCCAGGCTAGCAGCCAGCAGTAGAATGGGTAAGGTTTTTTTCATACGGGAAATAGGAGTTCTTCGGAAAACAAATTTGCCAACAAAGCTAGGTGGGCTTGCCCAAAAAATTAATCCGAATAAAAGCAAATAAAAAAGCCCTGGCTTCCGTGAGGAAGCCAGGGCTTTTTTATTTGCAATTGGCAATCTAGCTTTTGCCACCAAACAGGTAGTGTACCTGGAATTGGAATACGCCGTTATGGAAGTTGTTGTCGGGAGCTACTCCTGAAGCACCGGCACCAAAACCATCTTTATATGTGTGCGAAAAGTCGCCGGTGTAGCGTACGCCTAGGCCTAGACCGCTCGTAATCTGGTAACCGATGCCCCCTACGTATCCGATGCCTACGGGCACCATTGAGTTACGGTTAGTATCGATATTCTCTTCGGCGGGGCTACCGGCGCCCGAGCCTTGTGGCCGTACAAACTCGCGCTTGCCTACTGAGAAGCTAGCCTGCGGACCTACTTCGAAGAAAAAGCCTTTGCCCTCCTCACCGGTATTTACTTTAAACAGAACTGGTACATCAATGTACGACAGTGTTGAACGATACTGATTCTGGGCGTTAGCCTGAGTCGCCGTTTGGTTCGAGTAGCGGTAGTAATAGTTATCAACAAAGGCACCTTTTTGCGAATACAAGCCTTCGATTTGAATCGAGGTGTTATCCGACACCCCAAAGTTAACGAGCACACCAGCAGCAAAGCCCGGCTTATAGCCGGCGTTATAGCCAGCTACGTTGCCCGTGTACGAGCTAAGGTTGAAGCCGCCTTTTACACCGTATTTGATACCGGTCTGGGCATTGGCCGCGCCGGCAAAGCCGGTTAGAAGAGCTAGCGAAAGGAGTACTTTTTTCATGGCTGAAAAATGGTTTAGTTATCCCGGTTTCAGTTGTTAGGATAGAATAATTAAAAAGCCAAGCAACCGGGAATGGGCCTTATACTTGCCGGAGTGGGGCGGGGGTTACATTCTGAGGGTATTTTGATTTTTTCTTGCCCAGGTGGGGCTAGCGTCTGGTAGGCAGGCGTAGTTTTGGGATAAGTTTGCGCATCTCCTAATGTCTTGGTTCGGCCCGAGTTTGCAGTGTATTCAGTATTATATACTTAGCGGCGCGCTGCTGTGCGGCTGGGTCGGTGCCCGGCCGGCCGCTGCGCAGGCGCCACCGGCCGCCGATTCAATGAAAATGGTGGCGCTGCCCGGCCCATTTATTTTTGGCGTTTATGTACAGGGCGGGCTTATCATCAGCCACACGGCGCCCGTCAGCCACCTGGCGGCCTCGCACCCCACGGGCTTCGAGCTCAACGTGCAGCGCCAAACCACTGGGTCGGCGCCCTGGCACGGCTGGTACAAGTACCCCAAAGTGGGCTTGGCGCTGGTGTACTACGATTATCACAACCCCATTTTGGGCCAGAGCTACGCCGCATCGGTGTATTTGAGCAAGGCCATCAGCCGCACGGCGCGCCACGACCTGAGCTTTCGGCTGGGCACGGGGTTAGCCTACTTTCCGCGGCACTACGACCTGTATACCAACCGCAAGAATACGTTCGTGAGCTCGGCGCTCAATGCTACCCTGCAAATGCGACTGGAGTACGACGTGGCCCTCACCGACCACCTGGGCCTGCTGCTGGGCCTGGCGCTCAACCACTATTCCAACGGTGGCACGGCTAAGCCCAACTTTGGCATCAACCTGCCCACGCTGCAAGTAGGCGTAAACTACCACCAGTGGCGGCTGGGCCCAGCCAGCGGCGCGCCCGAGCCAACGCCGGCCGATGTGGGGCACAACTTTGTGAACATCAGCACCAGCCTGGGCTACAAGCAGCGCACCGGCGGCGATGCCAAGCGCTACCTCGTCAACTCGGCCACGGTGGCCGTGGGCCGGCGCGTAAACCGCAAAAGTAACCTGCTAGTGGGCGTGGAGGGTTTTTATGACCGTTCGCTGCTGGCGGTGCTGCGCGACACGGCCCGCAGCACTGATAATCTGCCCGACGTGAAAAAGGCCAGCGCCTTCGTGGGCCACGAACTGCTATTCGGGCGGCTAGCCCTGGTTACGCACCTGGGGCTGTATTTCTACAATCCGTACCAGTCTAACCCCATCTACTACGAGCGTATCGGGCTGAAATACCAAGCCACCGACCTACTATTCGGGGCCATTGACCTGCGTGTGCACCGCGCCACGGCCGATGTTATCGAATTTAAGGTAGGCGTGAAACTGTAGCCAGCTGTCCTTTGGCCGGTTTGGCTAGCCCGTTGCGAAGGCCGGCCTAGCTACGCTGCTCCCGCGCCCCGGCGCTTACCAGGGCCTGATTAATTTGCTTCACCAGCGCGGGCCCTTCGTAAATAAAGCCCGTGTAAAGCTGCACCAGGCTGGCGCCGGCCGCCAGCTTTTCGAGGGCATCATGCGCCGAATGGATGCCGCCCGCCCCAATGATGGGCAGCCCGCCCTGGCTGTGGCGGTGCAAGTAGGCAATAACCTCGGTGGCCCGCGCCCGCAGCGGCCGCCCGCTGAGGCCGCCCGCGCCGTAGCCCGCCACTGTGGCCGCCGGGGTGGCTAGCCCGCCGCGTTCGATGGTGGTGTTGGTCGCCACCAGCCCGCTCAATTTCATCTCTTTAGCAATCTCCAGAATGTCGTCGAGCTGCGCATCGGTGAGGTCGGGGGCGATTTTGAGCAGCAGCGGCCGCGGCGTGGGGCGAGCCAGGTTGCGCGTCTGCACCTGCTGCAACAGGCTGATAAGCGGCTTTTTATCTTGCAGCTCGCGCAGGCCCGGCGTGTTGGGCGAGCTGACGTTGACCACGAAGTAGTCGACCACCTCGGCTAGGGCCTCGAAGGCGGCCACGTAGTCGTCGGCCGCGCGCTCGTTGGGCGTGTCCTTATTTTTGCCGATGTTGCCGCCGATGAGCAGCTGCCGGTTGGTGCGCTGCCGCAGGCGGGCCGCCACCACGGCCGCCCCATCGTTATTGAAGCCCATCCGGTTGATGAGCGCCTCATCCTGCGGCAGCCGAAACAGCCGCGGCTGTGGGTTGCCGGGCTGCGGCCGGGGCGTCACGGTGCCAATCTCCACGAAGCTGAAGCCCAGGCTAGCCAGCTCATCCGTCAGCACCGCGTTCTTGTCAAAGCCCGCCGCTAGCCCCACTGGGTTGGCAAACGTCAGCCCAAATACCTCCCGGCGCAGGCTAGGGTGCTGGTAGTCATAGAGGCCGCGCAGCAGCGCGGCCGTGCCCGGCACGCGGCTAGCCCGCTTCAAGTTGTTGAAGGTGAAGTGGTGCGCCCGCTCGGCATCGAGTTGAAACAGCAAGGGCTTGACAATGGATTTATACATCGGGAAGGCTTGGCTACTGCTCAAAAGCCGGGCAAAGTTACCCCGCCCAGCCTTCGCGGTCCAGCGAGCGGTACTGAATAGCCTCGGCCAGGTGCTGAATCTGAATTTCGTCGGTACTCGCCAGGTCGGCAATGGTGCGGGCCACCTTCAGAATGCGGTCGTAGGCGCGGGCACTGAGGCCGAGGCGCTCCATGGCGGTTTTGAGCAGTTCGCGGCCGGCCGGGCTTATCGCGCAAATGTCCTTCACCATCTGCGAAGGCATCATGGCATTGGAGTGAATATCAGCTTGTTCGCCAAAGCGCTTGGTTTGGATTTCACGGGCGCGTTCCACGCGCTGCTGAATGTTGTGGCTGGTTTCGGCCTTGCGCGTTTCCGTCATCTGGTCGAAGGTGACGGGCGTTACCTCCACGTGCAGGTCAATGCGGTCGAGCAGCGGGCCCGACACTTTGTTGAGGTACTTCTGCACCACACCGGGGCCGCACACGCACTCCTTCTTAGGGTGGTTGTAATAGCCGCACGGACAAGGGTTCATGCTGGCGATGAGCATGAAATTGGCCGGAAAATCAATGCTCACCTTGGCCCGCGAAATGGTCACGCGCCGCTCTTCCAGCGGCTGGCGCATCACCTCCAGCACGGTGCGCTTAAACTCGGGCAGCTCGTCCAGGAACAGTACGCCGTTGTGCGAGAGCGAGATTTCGCCCGGCTGCGGGTTGCCGCCGCCGCCCACCAGCGCCACGTCCGAAATGGTGTGGTGCGGCGCCCGAAACGGCCGCTGATTGAGCAGACCCTGGCCGGTGCCCAGCTTGCCGGCCACCGAATGAATCTTAGTGGTTTCGAGCGCCTCCTGCATATTGAGCGGCGGCAAAATTGTGGGCAAGCGCTTGGCTAGCATGGTTTTGCCAGCGCCGGGTGGGCCTATCATAATCACGTTGTGGCCGCCGGCCGCCGCTATTTCCAGCGCCCGCTTGATGTTTTCCTGGCCCTGCACGTCGGCAAAGTCGGCAGCGTACTGGTTGGCGGTGTGCTGAAAGATATCGCGCGTGTCAATACGCACAGGCGCTATCGTTTCGCGGCCCTCGAAAAAGTCGATGGCTTGCTGCATCGTCGCCACCGGAATCACGTCGAGGTTGTTGACGATGGCGGCTTCCTGAGCATTTTCCTTGGGCAGAATAATGCCCTTAAAGCCTTCTTTGCGCGCCTGAATGGCAATCGGCAGCACGCCCTTGATGGGCCGTAGCGCGCCATCGAGCGACAGCTCGCCCATGATAATGTAGTCGCCCAGGCGCTCCGTATTCAGCTGCTGCGAGGCGTGCAAAATGCCCAGCGCGATGGGTAAGTCGTAGGCCGCGCCTTCCTTGCGAATGTCGGCCGGGGCCATGTTCACCACCACCTTGGTGCGGGGCATGCGGTAGCCGCGCAGCTTTAGGGCTGACTCGATGCGCTGCTGGCTTTCCTTGATGGCGCTGTCGGCTAGGCCTACCACGTAGAACAACGTGCCGGCCGTTACAACTACCTCAATGGTAATGGTATACGCATTGACGCCCTGTACGGCCGAGCCGTAGGTCTTGGTTAGCATTGGTAGTAGTATAATGATTTATTCTGGCAAAGAAACGCTAAAGTACACTTAAAAAACAACGTCCTGCCGGGCAAATTGAAGCATCTGAACCACATCGCCGGGGGAACCCTGAGGATGCGAGCCAGATGCTTCAATTTGCCCAGCAGGACGTTGTTTGCTAAAACGTTATATGGTGGGTTTCTCTAGCTTAGCACCAACTTTTCAATCAGCATAATGAGAATGTGAATTACCTTAATATGCACTTCCTGAATGCGGTCGGCGTAGCCAAAATGCGGCACCCGGATTTCAACATCGCTGAGGCTAGCCAGCTGGCCGCCATCCTTGCCGGTGAGCGACACCACCTTGAGGCCGGCGGCGCGGGCGGCCTCGGCGGCGCGCAGAATATTGGGCGAGTTGCCGCTGGTGCTAATAGCCAGCAGCACATCGCCGGGCCGGCCCAGCGCCTCCACAAAGCGGCTGAAGACGAACTCGAAGCCGAAGTCATTGGCCACGCAGGTCATGTGCGAGGCCTCGGTGAGGGCAATGGCGGCCAGGGCGCGGCGGTCATGTCGGTAGCGCCCACTCAGCTCTTCGGCAAAGTGCTGGGCATCGCAGAGGCTGCCGCCGTTGCCGCAGGTGAGGGCCTTGCCGCCGCTGGCGAGGCTAGCGGCAAATAGCTCGGCCGCCTGGGCAATGCGGTCGAGGTTGGCGGGCTCGGCCAAAAACTGGTCGAGTACCAGGCGAGCTTCGGTGAGCTCGGCGCGAATGAGGTCGGGGAGGTGCAAGCAGAAAAATTAGTAGGTGGGTGGAGTAGCAGGCGGCGTGTTGGGGTAAGAAGACGGGTAGGCCGTGGCCCCGGGCGCCGACGGGATGCCGGGCGCAGGGGAGATGGTAGGGGCCGCCGCAAGAGCCTTCTGGGCATCGAAAAGCTGGGCTTTCAACTCGTTGATTTTTTGCTCCTGTTTGGAAGCGCTGCGGCGCAGCAGCCCGCTGTCGAGGTTTTCAAACACGAGCAGCAGCCCCATAATGACTACGCTGGCCCAGGTAAAGCCCAACAGCAGGTTAACTTCCATCTGCAGGCTGTAGGCACTGAAAATGCTGACCGTTGAGTTGCGCACAAACGGAAAAAACAAAATGAGCAGGGCCAGCAGCAGGTAAACCAGGGCTAGCACGGTAACAATGCGTTTTAGAAAAAGCATGGGGGAAGGGCAAAAGGAGGTAAAACGCGAAAATTAAGCAAAGCCACACGGCTTGCTAGCTTCCTTACGTTCAGACCAGCGCTGCGTTGGTTTGCAGCTGGCTCAGGCGCTGGTAAAGGCCGCCGGGGCGGGCCAGCAGCTCGTCGTGGGTGCCGCGCTCCACCACGCGGCCGTGCTGGAGCACGATAATCTCGTCGGCGTGGCGCACCGTGCTGAGGCGGTGGGCGATAACGAGCGACGTGCGCGAGGCCATGAGGCGCGTGAGGGCTTCCTGCACTAGCTTCTCGCTCTCGGTATCGAGGGCTGAGGTGGCCTCGTCGAGAATGAGAATGGGCGGGTTGCGCAAAATGGCTCGCGCAATGCTCAGGCGCTGGCGCTGCCCGCCGCTCAGCCGCCCGCCCCGGTCGCCGATGGTGGTTTGGTAGCCCTCGGGGCTAGCCATGATGAAGTCGTGGGCGTTGGCCGTTTTGGCGGCTTCAATTACTTCTGCCTCAGTGGCTTCGGTGTTGAATTTGATGTTATTATAAATGGTGTCATTAAACAGGATGCTCTCCTGCGTCACGATGCCCATTTGGGCGCGCACCGAGTGCAGAGTGCAGGCGCGCACATCGTGCCCATCGATGAGCACCTGGCCCGCGCTAGGGTCGTAGAAGCGGGGCAGCAGGTCGGCCAGGGTGCTTTTGCCGCCGCCGCTGGGGCCCACGAGCGCGATGGTCTGGCCCTTTTTTACGGTCAGGTTCACGTCGAACAGCACGGGCACGTCGCCGTAGTGAAAGCTCAGGTTGCGCAGTTCCACCTGGTCGGTAAACTCGGGCAGCTCGATGGCGCCGGGCTGGTCGCGCACGTTCGACTCGGTGTCGATGATACTGAGCACCCTGGCGCCGGCCACCAGCCCGCGCTGAATGTTGCTGAACGCGCCCGACAGCGATTTGGCGGGCGTCAGAATCTGCGAAAACAGGATGATGTAAGTGATAAACGCCGAGGCCGACAGCTCGGCTTGCCCGCCCAGCACCAGCGAGCCGCCGTAGTAAAGCAGCCCCGCCACCACCGTCACGCCAGCAAACTCGCTGAAGGGCGAGGCCAGGTCGCGGGTGTTGTCAATGTCCTGGGTGGTGCGGGCGTATAAGTCGTTCTGAAACTGAAATTTACCGAAAACATAATCGCGGGCGTTGAAGGCCTTCACTACGCGCATGCCGCCTAGCGTTTCCTCAATCACCGAGAGCATGGCGCCCAGCGTAGTCTGGCTGATGGTGGCGTGGCGGCGCAGGCGCTTCGATACGCTGGCGATAATGCCGCCCGAGATGGGCAGCAGCACCAGCGAAAACAGCGTGAGCCGCGCCGACATCGAGAACAGCAGCACGAAAATACCCACAATGTTGAGGGGTTCTTTGAAGACGGCGGTAAGGGTATTGACCACCGAAATCTCGATTTCCTGCACGTCGTTGGTGAGGCGCGAGATGAGGTCGCCCTTGCGCTCGTTGGAAAAATACCCGAGTTCCAGCTCGGTGATGCGCCCGAAGAGCGCGCCGCGCACATTGCGCACCACCCGCGCCCGCACCCTGGCCAGCAGCCGCCCGCCGAGGTAGCGAAACACGTTGCTCAGGAAAACCGACACAATGATGAGCCCGCACACAAAGGCTAGCGTGCCTTGCTTGCCGTGCGTGGCCAGCATCTGGGCAAAGTAGTAGTTGAACGTCTCTTTGATGTAGTCAATCGAGAACGAGAACGCGGGCAGCACGGCGGGCGCCACCGCCGTGTGCGTGTCGGTGGTGCCGAACAGCACATTGAGCAGCGGAATGAACAGCGTAAAGTTGGCAATGCCAAAAAAGATGCCCAGCGTGGCGTACAACGCATACAGCGGCACAAAATCGGCGTAGGGCCGCGAAAAGGCCAGCAAACGGAGGTAAGTCTTCAAGACCGCAGATTTAACGGATTTAACGGATTGCGCGGATACGCCCGCTGCGCGAGCTGGCTGGCCGTTTGGCTAGCTGCGCTTGAAGGTATGGGTTACTTCAATGGGGCCGACGAGGTGGGTGTTGAACTCGGCCAGCTGCTCGGCGGGTACCCACAGTTCGTTGTGCTGGGCGTCCCCCACGTTTTGCACGGCAAATTGGGCCAGGTAGCCGGCGTCCACGGCAAAGCGGACCACGTGGCCCACGCCGTAGTACGGCACGTTCCAGTCGCGGCTAATCTGGATGGCGTAATCCTCGTTCAGCACCGGATAAAAAATAGGCTGCTCTGCCAATCGGGGCGGAAACGCCCGATAGCCGCTGGCCGCAATCAAATCCAGTTCAGCCTGATTGACGGGCCGATACAAAAAGACAGTGGCTACCATAAGTAGTTAAGACACAAGCAAAATTCAAGAAACGAACCTTAGCTACCTAGCAAAAAGCCTAGCCAGCCACCGCAGGTGGCGTATCCACGCCATCCGTTAAATCCGTTAAATCTGCGGTCTAGAATTCGTGGAGGCGCTGGGCGATGTTCCAGCGTAGGGCTAGCGAGGCATAAACTTCGGTGCCCGACACGGCGCCGTAGTAGGTAGGCTGGTCTAGCTTCTGGTTACGGGCGATGAGCGTGGCATCAACAAAGAAATTGAGAACAGGCTGGTAAGTACCCGTGAGGTCGAGGTGAAACAGGCGGTTTTTATCGCCGTTGCCCGTGCGGTAGCCATATTCCATGGCCCGCGTGTTGTAGGAGAGCAGCACGTTGCCCCCGTTGTTGTTGAGGGCCGTGGGCGTGCTGGGCAGCGCATCCAGGCCCTGCACCGAGTAAAACGCCTTGGCCACGAGGCTTAGCCGGGGCAGTGGCTGGTAGCTGAGCACCCCCAGCACCTCCGTAACATTGGCGCCCATGGGGTGGGCTAGCGGCTGCTGGTAATGCTGGTAGTTGGTGTACTCGTTTTCGTGCTGGTAGGTGAAGGGCCGGATGTAGTTGAACTCCAGCTGTAAATCGAGGTTCGATACGCCGGCCACATCCAGGTATTTGCCCCCTAGCTGCACGGCCTGCTTGTTGGCCCACCAGCCGTTGCCGGCCGTTATCTCGCTCAGCTTAAACTCGTCGAGCACCAGCTGGCCGTAGAGCTGCGCGCGGTGCTTGATGTTCCACTTAAAGTCGAGGCCTAGCAGGGCATTATCGGTCGAGCCTACATTCTGCTCGATAGCGCGGTAAAAAATAAGCGGGTTCAGGTACTGCAATTCCAGCCCGCGCCCGCGCCCGCCCGACACCTCCGACTCGAACACGCCAATGTTGAAGTTATTGGTCACATCGAGGCTCAGGTGGTGCAGCGCCAGGTATTTTTTGGGAAACAGCGAGTCGCGGCCCGAAAAGCTGCGGCGGGCATTAAGCTCGGCAAAAATGTTCTGGTAGTTGAACTTCCAAACCCGCGTGTTCAGCTTCAGAAAGAAATACGGCGCGCTGTAGTCGCTGAGAATGAGCGAGCGGTAGCCGTTGCCGATAAAATTGCGGTCGTGGGCAAACTGCACGTTGATGTGCTTGGTGGCCGCGTAGGTGATGCCGCCCCGCGCCGTAAAAAAGTCGTACTGGTCGGCTTTGTCCTTAAAAAGCTTGGTGTAGCCCTCGTGGGGCGCCACCGGCGAGCCAGGGTTGCTGTCGCGTATAGTGCGCTGGTACACCCAGCCCGGCACGGCCTCCTGGTTGTCGGTAAGAAAGCCGTAGAAGCCTAGCCGCTCGTCAATCAGCCCTTCAAACGACACCCCGCGCGTGTTCACGTAGCGCAGGCCATCGCGGCTGTTCTCGCCGCCGTCTTTGCCGGCTTGCAGCAGCAGCACGGGGTTCAGGCGGAAGGAAAAATCTTTGGTTCGGACGCTGTACAGGTCGGTTTGATTCCGAAACAAGTATTTCAAAAACGGCTGTTGATTCTGATTGAGGCTGTCGCCGAGCGGCGAAAACATCCAGTTGTCCTTAGCCAGGTACTGCGCATTGAACTGGTCGGCGGCCGACAGCCCGCTGGGGCTAGCCAGCAGGCGCTCGCCGAGGTGCGCTATGGCCGAGCGCGTGTAGGGCCGGGCGCTGGTGTGGGGGTCTTGCAGCGAGTCGGGCCCGTATTTAATGGCGTAGCGGTCGATGAGCCGGTACGTGTTGGGGTCGAGCGGCACGTAAAGCGGCCCCTGGTAGGGAGCGCGGGCCGCCCGGCCGGGGCTAGCCAGCGGGGCAGGTGCCGACCGGGGCGCCTCTTGGCGCACTACCGGCGGTGGAGGAGCGCTTTCGGGCAGCGGCTGGTCGGACTTGGGCAGCTTGGGGTCTCGCACCGCTTTCTCACCTTGCAGCGTGGCTGGCAGCGGCTGGTTGAAAATATACCAGTTGGCCGAGTTGGAGGCAGGCGCGGCGGCAGGCGTTGTTTGGGCCGCCAGCGGCCCCGCCAGGGCAAGAAGCAGCAAAGACAGGTAGTATTTCATCAATAAAAAAACTACCCGAAAGGGGGCAGGCTGGGCAAATTTACGTCGGCCGGCGCGGCCTCGGCTTTTCGCCCCGACCTTTGGGCCGCGCCCGCCGCCCGGGCTACCCGCCCGCCGTGCTGCGCTTGCTTTCTTTCCGTGCCCTCGACCTTGCCCGCTGGGCGGCCTGCGTGGCCGCTAGCCCCGGCGCGCCGCCCTACGTGCACGCGTGGTGGCTGGCCGCCACCGCCCGCCGCTGGGCGGCCGTGGTGGAGCTGGGGCCGGCCGGCGAGTACCGCTCGCTGCTGCCGCTGCCCACCAAGTATCGCCCCTGGGGCCGGGTGGCCTACCAACCACTTTTTACCCAGCAGCTAGGGCTGGTGCTCACGGCCGAGAGCCGCCAGCGCGACCTAGCCGCTTACCTGGCCGTGGCCGCCCGGCACTGCGCCGAATTCTATCAGCAGCTGCCCCCGCAAAGCCCGGTGCCCGTGTTGCCACCGGGTTTCGGGGCTACCGAGCGCCTTACTTATCACCTCGACCTGAGCCCCGGTGCCGAGGCTTTGCGCGCTGGCTACGCCGCCGACCATCGCCGCCGCCTGCGCCGCAATGCCAGCCTGGCCACGCCGCTGCAAGTGCAGTCCGGCGCTGGCCTGGAGGAAATAATTGCCCTTTTTTTAACTTATCGCGCTACCAGGCACACTGGCCTGCACACGCACCACTACGCGCTGCTGCCTCGCCTGGTAGCCGCCGCCGGGGGGCTAGCCGAGCTGCGGCAGGTGCGCCACCCGGCCACCAATGAGCTGCTGGCCGGGGCGCTGTTTATGCGCCACGCGGGCGGGCTCATTTATTTGTTTGCGGCGGCCTCCGCGGCGGGGCGGGCGGCGGGGGCCCCGCTGCTGCTGCTCGACGATGCCATTGGGCGGCACGCCGGGCAGCCGGGGCAGGTGCTCGACTTCGAAGGCGGCAGCCAGCCGGCCATTGGGCGTTTCTTCGCCAATTTTGGGGCCCGGCCCGTAAGCTACCCGGCCCTCACGTTTACTTCTATCCCCTGGTTTTTAGCATGGATGCGCCCCTAACTTCTCCCGAGCCGGCCCCGGCCGCCGACCGCCTGCACGTGGTGTGCGCCGAGCCCAGCATTGCCAACCACTTCCTGGCCGAGCTGCGCGATGTGAACGTGCAAACGGACAGCCTGCGCTTTCGGCGCAACCTGCAGCGCCTGGGCGAAATTATCGCCACCCGCATCAGCGCCCAGCTCAGCTACACGCCGCAGGCCGTAAAAACGCCGCTGGGTGAGGCGGCCAGCCAGCTGCTGCGCGATTTTCCGGTGCTAGCCACCGTGCTGCGCGCCGGCCTGCCGTTTCACCAGGGCTTTCTGAATTATTTCGACCAGAGCCCCAGTGCCTTTGCCGCGGCCTACCGCATTGAGGGCACGGCCCAGGTGCAGGTGCAGCTCGATTACCTCACCGCCCCGCGCCTCGACGAGCGCGTGCTCATCCTGGCCGACCCCATGCTGGCCAGCGGCAAAAGCCTCGTGCAAACCTACCGGGCCATGCTGCGCTTTGGCACGCCGCGCCAGGTACACATTGCGGCCGTTATCGCCTCGCCCGAGGGTGTGGCCTACGTGATGCGCGAAATACCCGAGGCCAAGCTGTGGGTGGCTTCCGTGGATGAGAAGCTCAACGAGCAGGCCTACATCATTCCGGGCCTGGGCGATGCCGGCGATTTGGCTTTTGGCAGTAAAGTTTAGGACGCTGGCGGGCGGTAATTGCCGCGGGCTGTCGTACCTTCATTAGCAGGCGCTTTGCCCCGTGCCGGCTCGCCGCGTATAAGCGGCGAAGCTTTCATACTGGCACGAAAACAGCAGTGCCAGCCACGTAACCTAAATTTCAAGGCCTAGCGCGTAAACGAATACCGGAAATTGTCTATTTTTGCTACCATACCAGTCTGCCAGTGCAGATATGGCCGCTATTTTATTGTTATTCCTGTATTAGTGTTACACTTTGCCATGAAGCTTGCTTCGGTTTTCCTGCTCAGTACTGTGAAGTTTTTGGGCGGCCCGCTGGCGGGCAATACGATGGGCCTGGGTTTCTGGCCCACCCTAGCCCTCACTGTTGCGGGCATGATGACGAGCGTCTTCGTTATTTCGGGGGTGGGCCGGGCCTGGGTGCGCCACCGCCAGCAGCAGCGCCGGCTGCGCCGGGCGCCGGTGTTTTCCAAGCGCTCGCGCAATATCATCAAGATTTTCAAGCGGTTTGGAATGGGCGGCATCGCGTTTCTGACCCCCATTCTGCTCTCGCCCATTGGCGGCACCGTTATCGCCACGCTGCTCGGGGTGCCGCGCCCGCGCATCCTCCTGCACATGCTGTGGAGCGCCGTGCTGTGGGGCGGCGTGCTCACGCTGGCCAGCGCCCGCATCGGGCACCTGCTGCACCATTAACACGCTCGCCGGAAACCCAGGTAGTATAAAACACTAAATCAAGCATAAGCTTCGTCTAAAAACCTGCGGCCCCGTATAAGCCCAGCGATTTTGTCCTGCCTGGCGGGGCCAAGTCGCTGGGCTTCTTTTTTTCCTTTTCCCACCTTTCTTATGAGTACTACTTCTTCTCCGTTACCGCTGCTGTTGCCGATAGAGCCGGCGCCTGTGCAAGCGGCTGTTTCGCGCCGGCTGGCCGTCGAGTTTGTGGGCACTTTCTGGCTGGTGCTGGGCGGCTGCGGCAGCGCCGTGCTGGCGGCCGGCTT
>CAYLNN010000047.1:0-24009 GCA_964385095.1 uncultured Hymenobacter sp. | reverse complement strand
CCGGTTTTGGCCGAGAGAAAGCCTTTGATGACACCCGTTTCGCCGCGGCGCAGTAATTGGCGTAGCTGCGTGTCGGTCAGCTTTTTGCCGCCCCACTCGAAGGGCACCCGAAACTGACAGTCTTCGCGGAAGCGCGAGCAGCCGAAGGCGCTGCTGCCCTTGAGCATGGTACCCAGCTTGCACACCGGGCACGGAATCTGGCCAGGGTCGGTGGCAGTGGTGGGCTTGCTTTCGGCGGCGGGCACCAGCTCAGGGTTGAGGTTGGCGTCGAGCACCAACGCGCCGTCGAGCTTCTCGCCCGCCCCGGTCATAAAACCTTTGATAAGCTGGGTGCGGCCTTTCGTGAATAGGCTTTTGACCTGCGAGTCGGTCAGCTTTTTGCCCAAAATCTCGGTGGGCAGCCGAAACTGGCAACCCTCGCGGAAGCGGGCGCAGCCAAAGGCGGTTTTGCCGCGCAGCACGTGGCCGGTTTTACAAGCCGGGCACGTGCCCAGGCCGGCTGCAGCGGGCGGCCCGCTAGCCTTGCTCCCATTGGCCGACGCTGACTGGCCGCTGGTTTTTGAGGGGCTAGCGACCGCCGCTGGCGCGGTGCTTACTGCCGAGGTAGAGGTTACGGCCCGGCCGCTGCGGTCGGTTTTTACCTCCTGCACCATCTCGCGCACTAGGCCTTTCAGCTCATCCAAGAACTGGTCGGACGGCAGTTCATTACGCTCAATCTGACGCAGCTTCTTCTCCCACTGGCCGGTTAGCTCGGCCGATTTCAGGGTCGGATTCCGTATCAAGCCAATCAACTCAACGCCAGTGGGCGTAGGCAGCAGGCGCTTTTTATCGCGCCGGATGTAGTTGCGCTTGAACAGCGTTTCGATGATGGCGGCGCGGGTGCTGGGGCGGCCGATGCCGTTTTCCTTCATGGCCAGGCGCAGTTCGTCGTCGTCGATGTTGCGGCCGGCCGTTTCCATCCCGCGCAGCAGGCTAGCCTCGGTGTAGTCTTTGGGCGGCTGGGTCATCTTGCTTTCCAACCGTGGCTGGTGCGGGCCACTTTCGCCCTTGGCGAAGCTGGGCAGCACGGTGCTTACCACGTCGTCGTTGTCCTCAGCGCCGGTGGCAGCTTTGTCAGCACCGGTGCCGGCCGGGGCAGCGGGCTTGGGCGCCGCTTGCTGGCTAGGGTCGCCGTAGACCACGCGCCAGCCGGGACTGAGAATCTGACGGCCGCGCACCCGGAAGAGAAAGCCCGCCGCCTCGGCCAGCACGGTGGTGTTGCTCACCTCGCAGTCGGGGTAAAACGCGGCGATGAAGCGGCGCACGATGATGTCGTACACGCTGCTTTCCATGCCGCCGCCCGGCCCGCCGCTACCCGTCGGGATAATGGCGTGGTGGTCAGTTACCTTGTTGTTGTTGAATACCTTGGGCGTCTTCGGAATCTTTTTTTCCAGCAGCGGCCCAGTCAGGTTAGAGTACCCGATGCCCTTCAGGATGCCGGGGATTTTAGGGTACACATCGTCGGGCAAGAACGTGGTATCGACCCGCGGGTAACTCACGGCCTTCTTCTCGTAGAGGGCCTGCACAATCTTGAGCGTATCCTCGGCCGAGAGGCCCAGCTGGTTGTTGCACTGCACTTGCAGCGCCGTAAGGTCGAACAGGCGCGGCGGCGATTCGCGGCCCTTTTTAATCTCCACGTTCGTAACGGTGAGCGGCGCCGGCCGCACCGCCTCAAGGGCCTTGTTGGCCTCGTCTTCCTTCACGAAGTACCCTAGCGCGCGCAGGCGGCTTTGCTCGTCGGGCGCATCCTGAGCTTCCTTTTGCTCAGCCTCCGTGTTGATGCGCGTGAAGGTGGTATCGCGGTACTGCGTCTTCAGCACCCAATAGGGCTCGGGCTTGAAGTTGGCGATTTCGTGGTGGCGGGCTACGAGCAGGGCTAGCGTAGGCGTTTGCACGCGCCCGATGCTCAGCAGCTGCTTGTCCTGGTAGGTCGTGTATTTGAGGGTGAAGAGGCGCGTGGCGTTCAGGCCCAGCAGCCAGTCGCCCACGGCGCGGCTGCGGCCGGCCTGGTACAAGCTATCGAATTCTTTGCCGTCGCGCAGGTTCTGAAAACCCTGGCGGATAGCCTCTTCGGTGAGCGACGAAATCCACAAACGCTTCACGGGCTTGCGGCACTTGGCCTCGTGAATGACCCAGCGCTGAATGACTTCTCCTTCCTGCCCGGCATCGCCGCAGTTGATGACCTCGGTAGCCGCGTCGAGCAGGCGCTTGATGGTGTTGAACTGCTTCACCACGCCATCGTCGCGGCGCATGAGCTTGATGCCGAACTGGTCGGGTATCATAGGCAGGTCGTGCAGGCTCCAGCGCTTCCACTCGGGGCGGTAGTCGTCGGGCTCCTTGAGCTGGCAAAAGTGGCCAAACGTCCAGGTGACCTGGTAGCCATTGCCCTCGTAGTAGCCGTCCATGCGCCGGTCGGCCCCAATAACCTGGGCAATTTCGCGGGCCACGCTGGGCTTTTCGGCAAGGCAAACTTTCATGGCAAACTGACCGCAGATTTAACGGATTTAACTGATTTCGCGGATACGCCCGCTAAAGAGGGCTGGCTCAATCAACAAAAATACGCTGCGAAAAGGTCAGTGCGGGCGGCAGTGCGCAATGCGCAGGCCGAGCCCATTACTGCGTTTCGTGATGGGTATACTCGGGCGATAAGGCGCGCCGGCTCCAACGAAGCAGCACACGGTGCTGCCCCCAGGCTTGTAACGTGCGTTGTTCTTTCCCTTTAGAATAAGCCAAGGTGTGTGCGAGGTCTACGGGTAGCAACGGCACGCCGACCGCGATACCTATTACCCAGGCAAAGCACCAGCTAAGTCTTTGTATCCATCTGTTGTACCAAGCAGGACAACTCCCCCACCAGCACCCCGGCGCCTACCCCCAGCCCCACGCGGTTATGGTACCACCGTTGCGCAAAGTACTAGCGCAGGGCTGCTGCCGTATCGCGGGCCGCGGGCGAGATAGCCTGCGGCGACGCAGCGGGGCTAGCTTCCACCGCCGCGGGCAGCAGGTGGGTACGCAGCCAGCCGGGTGTAACCATCAGTAGTACGACTACTAAAAGCGTATACCTCTTGCTCATTAGGGGGTCGAATAAAGTCTACGAAACTTAACGGGCCAGGTAGCTACCGAAAGTACCGGGCTTTGAGCCGACGTTTTACCGCGCGCGGCAATTGGTGCTGTTGTTGCCAGGCGGTGGCTACTCGCTGCTCGTATTTGGCCCCCCAGCCCCCTAGCAACAGGGCCTCCGTTGGCACAACCAGCGCCGTTACTATTCCGACCATCGCCAAGTCCAGGTTATTGGGCGACATCACGCCGAAGCCGCTGCCGTTGCTGCTGCTCGATTCGGTGGGCCGGTTGGCCACCACCACCCCGGCGGTACCCAGAGCTGCCGCTAGCGTACCGCCCACAATAAAGTTGCCGCGCCGCCGCTTGGCGGCAAATAGGCGGTGAATGGCTGCCAGGGTATCGGGGGCAGCCGGTGCCGGGGCAGCCACCTGCACCGAGGCAGACCCGGGCACCGAAGCAGTTTGGGCGGCCGCCGAGCCTTCGGCCAGTAGCAGGCCCGCCAAGAGTAGAAAGGGTTTCATAGCGCAGAAAGGATAATGATGGGGCGAAGTACGCCGTCATTTTTTGCGCTACCTAATGGCGAGCGGATAGTCTAAAGTCAGATTATAGTTGCCATAACTACTTGCTATTCAATCGTAAATAACAAGTAACTTCACTTCCTAAAGTCTACCCTGGCCAACATTATACCTTGCAGCCTGCCCGTGGCTAGCCCGCCTTCTTTTGCTGCGCGGTGATGAGCACTACCGAGCCTACGATAACGGCCGCGCCCACCAGCATCTGGGGCGTCAGCTTTTCGCCCAGCATGGCCCAGCCCAGCAGCACGGCCACCACGGGGTTGACGTAGGCGTAGGTGGCCACCCGCGCCGGCGGGGCGTGCTTCAAGAGCCAGCTATAGGCCGTGAAGGCCACCAGCGAGCCAAACACCACCAAGTAGCCCCAGCCCAGCCACGCCGACAGGCCGAAACGGCTAGGGTCCAGGCCGCGCCACTCGCCGGTAGCGGTGCCCAGCAGCAGCAAGAGCGTGCCGCCGGCCAGCATCTGCATCCCCGAGGCCAGCACCGCCGATTTGGGCACCGGCGAGCGCAGCCCGTAGATGGACCCCGCCGCCCAGCTAAACGCCGCCAGCAGCACCAGCCCCACGCCGCCCAGCTGCGCGCGGCTAGCCCCTGCGCCGGCCGTTAGCTGCTCGCCCACCAGCAAATACACGCCCCCGAAGCCCAGCAGCAGCCCCAGCACCACCCGGCCGCTGGGCCGCGCCTGCCCCAGCCACCACCAGCCCAGCAGCACCACCCAAAACGGCTCGCTGGCCACCAGCAGCGCCGCCAGGCTGCTGGGCAGGTTGCGCTCGGCCAGCACCACCATGCCGTTGCCGCCCACCAGCAGCAGGGCGCCCACCACCAGGCTCGTGCGCCACTGCGCCCCGGTGGGCCGCTCGTAGTCGGCCGAGATACGGCCTATTAGGGCCAAAATGCTGCCCGCCAGCACGAACCGGCTGCCCGCCAGCAAAAAAGGCGGCATCGTAACGAGCGCATACTTGATGGCCAAATACGTGGAGCCCCACAACAGGTACACGGCCGCAAAGGCAGCAACGAGCAGCCACAGCGGCGGCTTAGCAACAGAATTAGCAGACTGATTCATAGCAGTTTAGTTGGCAAGCGCTCAGGCGCAGCGACGTACTCTGGCGCGCAAGGCCCGCACCACGCCACCACTACGCAAAGCGCTGCTCTTTCAGCATCGCCTGGTTGATAACCCGCCGCAATGCCGTCGCAATGCCTACTTGCGCAAGGCCACGCGCACGCCGGCCATGAGCCAGCGCGTGGGCATCTGGGCGCCTAGTAGGTCCGAATACTTGGCGTTGAACAGGTTTTGGGCCTGGCCTACCAGCCACACGCGCTCGGGCACCAGGGCCACATCGAGGCGAGCGTTGAAGACGGCGTAGCTGGGGGTGAGCGTGGCCGCGAGCTGGCCGTTGGTGGCCGTTACGGTCGTGTTCTGCTCGGCGCGCACCTTATACAGCCCGCCGAAGGCCAGCGTGAAGCGCCGGTGCGTGAGGCTCACATTGCCCGACACCAAGTGGCGCGCCACGTTGGAGAGGTACTGCGACTGCACGTCGCCCTCGGTGTTGAGGCTGAACCAGGTGTAGCCCACGCTGCCGTCGAGGCGCAGGCCGGGGGCCAGCTGGGCGCGGGTCGTCACCTCGGCTTCAATGCCCTGGGTGCGCACTGCAAACAGGTTCTGGGCAAAGCGGTAGGTGCCGTTGGGGTTGAGGTTGGTGAAGCCGCTGCCTTCAATCACCTGGCGGCCGGGCTGGCTCACGTAGTCAATCAGGTTGCGGCCCGAGCGGTTGAAGTACGTGCCGCGCAGCACCAGGGCCGCCAGCGGCTGGTAGTCGAGGCCGCCCTCGTAGTTCCAGGTGCGCTCGGCGCTCAGGCCGGGGTTGCCCACGTTGAAGCCGCTGGGCACCACGCCCGGCCGAATGGCTGAGTTGTACTGCTCCGTAAAATTGGGCGCCCGAATGCCCCTACCCACCGCGCCGCGCACAGTCAGCTTTTCGCTCACTTGCTGGCTGGCGTTGAGCTGCGGCACTACCTCAGTACCGTAGTTCTGGTCGTGATCGAGGCGCAGGGCAGCCGTGATGCTGAGGCCGGCGGTAGGCGCCAGGGCCGCTACCGCAAACGCCCCGGCGTGCCACACGGCGTGGTCGCCGCGGTCGTTGCTTTGCACGGCGCGGCGGTCGGCCTGGCCACCCAGCGAGAGGCGCACTTTATCAGACACTTGCAGCTGGTGCTGGCCCTGCACGTTGAGGTAGTGCATGAGGTGGTCGCTGGCCGCCGAGGTCGGCGTGTAGAGGTAGAGGTCGGTGCTGGCCGTACCCACCATCTGCAATTCGGTGCGGGCGCGCTCGTTCCACTCGTAGCGCAGCTGGCCCTGGTACCAGTCGCGGCTGGTGGTTTCGCGGGCGCGGTCGCCGGTAGCGGTGGTGTAGAAATTCTGAGCATTGTAGTCGCGGCGGTCGAAGCTGGCGCGGGCGGCGGCGCTCAACTTGTCGCTGATTTGGTAGGCGCCCGAGAGCGAGTAAGTGTTCAGCTTGAAGTCGTTGCGCCCGCCGCCGGGCAGGTCGAGCTGCTGGCCACTGGCCGTGTTGTTGAGGATGCCGCCCGCCAGCCGCAGGCCCTTATCCTGGCCATAAAAGCCGGCGTTGGTGCTTTTCAGGCCATACTCACCGGCCAGGAAGGTACCGGCCAGCTCGGCGCCATCGGGCCGGTGGGTGGCGGCGAAGGTCTTGGTCACGATGTTGACGAAGCCGCCCACGGCATCGGGGCCGTAGAGGGCCGCGCCGGGGCCGCGCACCACCTCAATCTGCTCAATCTCGGCTGGGGTAATGGGAAAGTAGCCGGCAAAGTGGCCCGTTAGCGGGTCGTTCAGACGCATGCCGTCCAGCAAAATCAAGACCTGGTTGAAGGTCGAGCCGCGTAGCGTGATGTCGGCCTGGGTGCCGAAGTTGCCCCGGCTCTGCACTTCCAGGGCGGGCAGCAGGCGCAGCAGGTCATCGAGCGAGGCTACGGGGTAACGGCTCAGCGCCGCGCCGGGCACCACCGTTACGTAGCGGCCGCTTTGGCCGGCGAGCTGGCCTAGCCGGGTAGCATACACGGTTACCTCGCCGAGCTCGCGCTGGCGAGCAGAGTCGACGGGGCTAGCCACGCGCTGGGCCTGAGCAGCCGCTGGCCGGGCTAGCAGGGCCGTAGAAAAGAGAAAAGCGACGGGTAGAAAACGGGGCATAAACGAGACAAATATCCCCGCAAAGCTACGCCAGGCCAGCCCCCGGCCGAGCTTATTTAGCCACTACGAGCGGTTTTTGGCGCGTCAGCAGCAAGCCCAGGCCTAGCCCCTGGCTGAATTGCAGGTCGGAGTCCTGGTCATATTGGTAGAGAATGGTACTCTGGAAATTGACGCTCAGCAGCCCGTAGACCTTGGCCGTGAGCGTAAGGTCGAGGCGGTGGTTGATTTCGCGCAGCCGAAACGCGCCGTAATTGGTAAACAGCAGGTAGCGCGCCTTAAGGTTGGCGTTGGGGCCCAGCGGCTGGTCGAGGCTAGCCAGCACCTGCGCGGCCAGGATTTCCCAGCGCGTGTGGTGGCCGGGGTTCACGCCGTAGACCTGGTCGGTGGGCAGGGTTTGGAAGCGCGCCAGGTCGCGCACGACAGTGAGGCGCGGGGCGAAAGGCGAGAGCCGCAGCGTGAAGCGCGAGGTGGGCCGGTACTCAAACCCGTAGGCATTGGTGACATAGGCCGGGGCCAGAAAGCTGGAAACCAGCCGCGGCACCTCGCCCGAGTAGTCGTAGCCAGGCGCAAACTGCGAGAGCATATTCAGCGACACAAACGTGTTCCAGTGCTCCGAAAGCCGGTGGCCGTACTTGGTATCGAGCCAGAGGCGGTCGTTGGTTTTGCGGTAGCCCTGGCCGCGGGTGTACTGCCCGGCGTAGAGAAAATCGGCCTCGTTGTCCCAGCTCTGCGCGCCGCGCCGGTAGTGCGCTTGGCCGTTGAACAACGTACTGAGGCCTAGCGACGTGGCCCCGCCACCTTTCCAGTTATCCGATACCACGGCCTCGTTCAGGTTCACGCCCGCCTTAAGGCTGGTGCGCCAGTACGAGGTGTCGGCGGGCGCCGCGGCTGGGGGCACGGCCTGGGCCAGCGCCGCACCGGGACCCAGCAAACTCAGGAGCAGCGTACACAGTTTTTTCATCGGGCAAGGCAAAATGCGTAGCCCGCAAAAGTACTGAACCCCGGCGGCGCCCGGCCCGGCCGGGCTTATTTTGCGGCCGCATGTCCGTTTTTACCCTAGCCGCGGCCGAGGCGCTGGCCCGGCCCACCCGCCCGCCCTACTACCCGGCCCTCACGGGCCTGCGGGCGGTGGCAGCCTACCTGGTTTTTTTTCATCACTTCCGGCCCTTGGTGCTGAACGACGGCTGGCCCCGGCTGGTGCTGGGGCAGCTGTACGTGGGCGTAAGCTTGTTTTTCGTGCTCAGCGGCTTTGTGCTGGCCACGCGCTACCAGCAGCGTGTGCAGCTGCGCTGGGGCTGGTGGCGCACATACCTCTGGCGCCGGGCGGCGCGCATCTACCCTAGCTACTTGTTACTGAACACCGCCGCGCTGGCCCACGTGTACTGGCCCGTGCCGGCCGGTAAGCTGGGCAATACATTGCTGCTGGTTTTCCTGAGCGAGAGCTTGCTGCGCGGCTTTTCCAGCACCCTCAAGTACGTGGGCCTGCCCCAGGGGTGGTCGCTCACACCCGAGGAATGCTTCTACCTATCGCTGCCTTTTTTACTGCTGCTCTGGCAAAAGCGCGGCCTGCTGGGCGCCGCGGGCTTTGCACTGGCAGTACTGGCTAGTGGCCTCCTGCTCACGGCCTTGTGCGCGGGCCGGCCAGCGCTGCACGGCTTTTTCGGGTCGTTTTATCACCTGTTTAATTTCACGTTTTTCGGGCGGGTGCTGGAGTTTATGCTGGGCGTGGGGCTAGCCCGCTGGTGGGGCGGGCGGCCCAGCGGCGAAGCCCAAGGCGGGCCCTGGCGCACGCTGGCCGGCGGGCTAGCCATCATGCTCACCATTGCCGGGCTGGCGGGCATCAACTCGCCGCGGCCCTGGTACGAGGGCAACGTGAACCCGCTGGCCATCGCGCTCAACCTGGTGGTATTTCCGGCGGGAGCCACGCTGCTGCTGGCCGGCTTGCTGGCCGAGCGCTCGTGGCTGCGGGTGGGGCTAGCCACCCCGCTGCTGCAGGCGCTGGGCCGCAGTTCGTATTTTTTCTACGTGCTGCACGTGGGGGTACTTAGTATTTGGTGGCACGATACCTTTGGCTGGGGTCGGCACATTGGGCTGCAATTTTTGGCCACGCTGCTGCTGGCCGAGGTGGGCTACCGCTGCTTCGAACGGCCGGTGCACCGCTGGCTGCTGGCCCGCACCAGAGCCACTGATTCCTACGCTTAGGCTACCCTTTTTCTGCGCATGACGCCCGCTCCGTCCCCTACTCCATCCGGCACTCCCACCTACTACCCGGCCCTGACGGGCATTCGGGCCCTGGGGGCCTTTCTAGTTTTTTTCGTGCACTTCCGGCCGCTGGGTACGCCCGAGCTGGTGGGCCGTATCGCCACGGCTTTCTACATCACGCTGAGCATGTTTTTCGTGCTCAGCGGCTTTGCCATCGCCCACCGCTACCAGCACAGCGTGCGCCTCAGCAAGGGCTGGTGGCGAATGTATTTCTGGCACCGAGCGGCACGTATCTACCCTACCTACCTGCTGCTGAACACGGCGGCACTGGCCCGCGTGTACTGGCCCATTCCGGCTAGCAAAGTGGCCAACTCGCTGCTACTCATATTTTTGAGCGAGTCGATGCTGCGCGGCTTTTCTAATACTCTCAAGTACGTGGGCGTGCCGCCCGGCTGGTCGCTCACGCCCGAGGAATGCTTCTACGTGTCGCTGCCCTTTCTGCTGCTGCTTTGGCAAAAGCGCGGCCTGCTGGGCGCCGCGGGCTTCGTGCTGGGTATGCTAAGCTTTGGCCTCGTCCTCACGGCCTTATGCGCGGGCCGGCCGGCGCTGCACGGCTTTTTCGGCACCTACCACCACTTGTTCAACTTCACGTTTTTTGGGCGGGTAGTCGAGTTTGTGCTCGGGGTGGGGCTAGCCCGCTGGTGGGGCGGGCGGCCCAGCGGCGAGGCCCGCGGCTGGCCCTGGCGCACGCTGGCCGGCGGGCTGGCAGTGGTGCTCACCATTGCCCTGCTGGCCTACATCAACTCGCCCCAAACGCCCTACGATGGCAACCTCTACCCGTCTACTATCTTTCTCAATATCATCGTCTTTCCCTTCAGCATGACCCTGCTGCTAGCCGGGCTGCTGGCCGAGCGCACCTGGTTTCGCACCTGGCTAGCCACCCCCTGGATGGATGAGGCAGGTAAGCGCTCCTACTTTTTTTACCTACTACACGTGGGGCTACTCAGCGTGTGGTGGCACGATACGTTTGGCTGGGGCCGGCACATTTTCGGGCAGTTGCTGGTAACTGCCCTGCTGGCCGAGGTGGGCTACCGCTGCTTCGAGCGGCCGGTGCACCGCTGGCTGCTGGCCCGCACGGTGCGGCGCGCGAAAGCCGCGCCCCAGCCAGCATAGGCTGGCCCGGGCGCGGCTTCGGTAGGCTAGCGGGCGGCGCTAGGCCTTCGTGGCCGGGTCTTCTTCGGGGCCCTCGTAGGTGGCCGAGTCGCCATCCTTCTCGTGCACGGCCTCGGTGGCGTAGATATGTTCGAGTTCCTCCACTATTTCCAGCCCGTGCGAGTCGAGGTCCTTGAGCACGCCGTCGGCAATGTCATACACAAGGCCGTGCAGGCGGGGCGGGTTGTCGCCGCGCATGGCGTTTTGGATGATGTTGGTTTTGGCCAGGTTCTGCACTTGCTCCGTCACGTTGAGCTCGACGAGGCGGCGCAGGCGCTGCTTCTCGTCGGTGATGCGCAGCAGCTCAGTTTCGTGCAGCCGCACCACATCGCGAATATTCACCAACCAATTGTCAATCAGGCCATACTGCTTGTTGGCCGCCGCCGCTGCTACGCCGCCGCAGCCGTAGTGGCCGCACACCAGAATATCCTGCACACCCAGCACTTCCACGGCGTATTGCAGCACGCTCAGCAGGTTCATGTCGGTGTGCACCACCATGTTGGCGATGTTGCGGTGCACAAACATCTCACCCGGGCCGGTGCCCGTGATGCCCGAGGCCGGCACCCGCGAATCGGAACAGCCGATGAACAGGTAGCGCGGCTTCTGGCCATCGGCCAGGCTCTTGAAAAACTCGGGGTCCTGGGCGTTTTTGGTGGCTACCCACTGGCGGTTATTAGCCAGAATATCCTGAATACCAGACATAATACGGTAATTAGTAAACGAAAGCGAGCGCGGTGATGCGCCCGGCACTATACGGTGCGGGGGGCGGCCGGGGCCAGTTTTTTACGCTCGGCCGGGTTCTTGGCGGCTGGCTCAAAGCGCACGCGCAGCGTGTGCCGCGCCCCGGCCGGGGCAAAATCGTAGCTCAGCCCAAAGCCGTAATAGGCGCAGATTTGCTGCACGATGCTCAGGCCCAGCCCCGGCGACTCGGAGGCCGCATTGTGCTTGCGAAAACGCTCAAAAAACCGGCTAGGGTCGCCGCTTATTACCGGCCCGGAATTGCTTACTGCCAGCTCGTTAGCAGTGAGGTGCACGGTTATGTTACCACCCGGCACGTTGTGCCGGATGGCGTTGTGCAGCAGGTTGTGCAGCAGCGAATCGGCCAGGCCAGGGTGCAGCTGGCGCGGCGGGCCAGCCCCCAGGTGCAGGTGCAGGGCCAGCCCCCGGGCGTCGAGCAGGGGGGCTAGCTGCGCGGCTTTTTCGCGCACCAGGCCAGCCAGGTCAATGGGCTCGGCCTGGGTGAACTGCCCGTTTTCGATGCGGCTCAGCAGCCCCAGCGCCTGGTGCAGCCGCGAGAGCCGCCGGGTGGCTCCGTAGAGGTCGGCCAGCAGCGGCGCGGCCGTGGCATCGTCGGTGAGGGCGGGCAGCTGCATAAGCTGCTCCAGCTGCGCCTGCATGATGGCGAGCGGCGTCTGGGTTTCGTGGGCCGCGTTGGCCGTAAACTCGCGCAGGTTTTCGTAGTCGGCCACCAGGCGGCGGCTCAGGTGGGTAAGCGCCTGGTTGAGCTCAGCAAACTCCTCAATTTTGGAGCCGGGCAGGGCTAGCGGGCGGTGCTGCTGCAAGTCGTAGCCGCGCAGCGCCACCAGCGTGCGCTGAAAGGGCGCCCACAGCCGCCCCGATAAGTAGCGGTGCAGCAGCAGGTTGCCGGTCAGGGCCAGGGCCAGCATCACCAGCATGCTGCTGAGGGTGGCGAGCAGCAGCTCTTCCGTTTCGAGCATCGACTTGCGCAACGTGACCCACACCGGGGGCTGGCCCGGCGTCGCCGCCCGAAACGTGAGCTGCAAGTGCGGCACCATCGAGCCCTCGGTGGGGTCGAGCAGCAGGGTATCGGAAAAGCCCAGCGGCCGGGGCCGGGCGCTGGCGCTGTACTGCTCGCGGTACAGGGGCTCGGGCAGGGGCCGGCCGGCGGCCAGGCGGGCTTCCAACTCAAGGCGGTGGTTTTGCAGCTGCTCGCCCACCTCGTTGCGCACGGCGCGCTCGGTGCCCGTGTACAGGGCCACGCTGCCGGCGGCAAACAACCCAGCGCTCAGCACCAGGTGGTACCGGTTGATGACGGCCAGAAACTTCATTTTTAGGAATACGCCAGAAATTACTCCACGCTTAGCTTATAGCCCACGCCGTACATGGTGCGGATGTAGTTTTCGGCCCCCTTCTCCTGAAGTTTTTTGCGCAGGTTTTTGAGGTGCGTGTAAATGAAGTCAAACGAGTCGGTAGCATCCACCGAATCGCCGCAGAGGTGTTCAGCAATGGCCTCCTTGGTGAGCACGCGGCCGGGGTTGGCCAGCAAGTACAGCAGCAGGTCATACTCCTTGCGAGTGAGGGCCAGCGCCTCGCCGTGCACCAGCACCTCGGCCTGGTCGGGCCACACCACGAGGTCGCGAAACATCAAATGATTGTGCCCCTGAAACCGCCGGCGGCGGATAATGGCCCGCAGCCGCGCATTCAGCTCCGAGAGGTGAAAGGGCTTCACCAGGTAGTCGTCGGCGCCCAGGTCGAGGCCCGCCACGCGGTCGTCGAGGCTGTCGCGGGCCGAAATTACGAGCACGCCCGCCGGCGAGCTATCGGCCTTGAGGGTGCGCAGCAGGTCGAGGCCATTGCCGTCGGGCAGCGTCAGGTCGAGCAGCACGCAGTCGTAGCGGTACACCTTTATTTTGTCGGCCGCCTGGGCGTAATCGGCGGCTACCTCTACCACATAGCCGCCCTGGCGCAGGGCTTCGACCAGGGTAGCGAGTAGGGCAGGCTCGTCTTCGACTAAAAGTATTTTCATGGCTGAACCGAGTGAGAGTTGAGCCTACGAAAAAAGGCGGCAATCCTGTAGCAATTCTGTCAAACTCAGAATTAACTCATATTTTTTTCATCTTCCGCAGCAGTTTAAGCCAGTGCAGGCCCTGGCGCTGTGCTCCCAGGGAACACAGCGCCAGGGCCTGCCAGCACGCGTAATTTACCTGCAACCAACTACTTAGGGCGCCAGGTCAGGGATAAGCCGGGCGTGCTGCCATAGTAGGTGGGCATAATGCTGACGTCGCGGCCGATGGACTTGCGCCCCCAGCGGTTGCGGTGGGTAAGGTAGCCCAGGTGGGCCGACAAAATACCGAAACCCGCGCCGGCTATCACGTCGCTCTGCCAGTGCTTGTCCACCACCATGCGCAGCACGGCCACGCTGGTAGCCACCGAGTACGCCCCGATGCCGTACCACTGGCTTTTGTCGCGAAACTCGGCGTGCACAATGCTGGCGGCCAAAAACGCCTGCGCCGTGTGGCCCGACGGAAACGAGAGATTATCCGAGCCATCGGGCCGCTCTTTTTGGGCGAGGTGCTTTATCAAAAAAGTGCTGCTCAGCATAATGGCCTCGCTTTTGGCAATGATGAGCAGGGTATTGATGCGGTCGTTGCGGCTCTCAACCCCGGCCAGCGCCACGGCCCCTAGCTCGAAGTAAGGCACGAAGATGAGCACGTCGGCAATGCGGCTCTGCGACGACGGAAACACGCGGTGCACATCGCGCCGCGCCTCGTTGTCGGTATAAAAGCCGTTGCCGCCCGACAAATACGCCCCGTAGCCGATGAGCGCCGCCGGAATGGCCACCGCCCGAAACAACTTACTCTTGAAAAAAGGCCGCTTGGCCACGGTAGGCACGCCGGCCGGGTTCTCGTACTTGTGGGTGGTGTCGGAGGCGGCCGGCGGGGCAGTGGGGTTGAGCGGCACCTGGGCCAGCGCCGGTGTGGTGGCGCTCAGCAGCAGGCCCAGCAGCACGGCGCGGGTAGAGGAGAAAAGTGAAGTCATGGCGTAACAATTAGGTAATAAAATGCGCTCTACGGGAGCCGGCCACTTTTTGCTACCTCCCGCCGGCCCCGGCGGCCAGTTTTGGCCTGCCCGCCCGCCCGCCGGGCCGGGTGGCTTAGCGGCCCGCGCCACTCGGCTTGGCGGGTAGCGGCCCCGGTGCCCGGGCCGGCGCGGCGCGGGGCTAGCCCTTAGAAATGCGTTGGGACCGGGGTACTTAGCGATTGCGAACCGCGCGGCTAGGCCCGGCCCGCGCGGTATTGGCTAGCTAGGGGCAAGATTTATGCGTTAAGAGCGTATTTGGCGCGGCGCCCGGCTTGGCCCATTGCGCCGGCCCCTTTTTATTTTTACTTCCATGCTGCTTATCCGCCACGGCCAGCCCGGCCACGAAAAACCCGGCATCGTCCTCGATGGCTACCGCTACGACCTCAGCCAGTTTGGCGAGGACTTCGATGAAAAATTCTTTGCCTCCGATGGCCTGGCCCGGCTGGCCGCTTTTGTGGATGTGCAGCGCGAGCTGCTGCTGCCCATTCCGCCCACTACCCGGCTAGGCCCGCCGGTGGCGCGACCCTCCAAAATCGTGTGCGCGGGCCTCAACTACACCGACCACGCCGCAGAAATGGGCCTGGGCCTGCCCACCGAGCCGGTCATTTTCCTGAAAGCCACTTCGGCGCTGAGCGGCCCGAACGACGCCATTGTGCTGCCCCGCGGCTCGGTTAAAACCGACTGGGAGGTCGAGTTGGCGGTGATTATTCGCAAGCGGGCCAGCTACGTGGCCGAGGCCGACGCCCTTAATTACGTGGCGGGCTACGCGCTGCTCAACGATGTGAGCGAGCGCGCCTACCAGCTGGAGCGCGGCGGCACCTGGGACAAGGGCAAGGGCTGCGACACCTTTGCCCCGCTAGGCCCCTGGCTAGCCACCCCCGACGAGTTGCTCAACCCCGCCCGCCTACGGCTCTGGCTGTCGGTGAACGACGAAAAAGTACAGAACGGCAACACAGCCAACCTTATTTTTAGCGTGCCCTACCTCATCAGCTACATCAGCCAGTTTATGACGCTGCTGCCGGGCGATATTATCTCGACCGGCACGCCGGCTGGGGTGGGCAGCGGCCTCAAGCCGCCTCGCTACCTGGCTCCCGGCGACGTAGTGGAGCTGGGTATTGAAGGCCTGGGCACGGCCCGCCAGGTGGTGCAGGCCGCCGGGTAGCCCGCCAGTTTCAGGCCGACGAGCACGTTATTGAATTAAGAATTCGCAATTGAAAATGATAAATTAAAAATTTGCGGGTCAATAGCTTACCTCACTCACCATTTTTAAATTTATCATTTTTAACTAAACCCGCTGCTTGCGGGCATAAAGCTCCCAGCCAGCCTATTGCGCCGGCTGGCTAGGGCGTTGCGCGGTATGGTAGGCCACCTGCAAAGCCTTGATGGCTTGCAGCAGCTCGCCGGCGGCGGGGCCCGCCACGGCCAGGCCGGGCACGATGGTTTGCACCGGCAGCATCTGCACGGGCGCGGCGGGTGCGCCTACCTCGCGCAGCCACTGGCCCAGCTGCTCGGCCGAGCTGAGGTACACGATTTTGCCTAGCCCTACCCAGCCGTGGGCAGCGGCGCACATGGGGCAGTGCTCGCCGCTGGTGTACACGGTGGCGGCGGCGCGGGCGGCGGGGCTCAGGTGGGCCGCCGCCCACTGGGCCAGCGCCAGCTCGGGGTGGGCCAGGTTATTCCTGGCGTTGACCTCGTTGCGGGCCAGGGCCAGCACCTGGCCCTGGGCATCGACCAGGAGGGAGCCGAAGGGCTCGTCGCCGGCTTGCAGGGCTTCGGCGGCGAGCGCCAGGCAGTGCCGCAGGTGCGGCAAATCGGTAGCAGAAAGGGGCTGAGACATGGCGAGGGTTAAGAGGGCGCGTGCAGTACGGCGGGCGAATTAGTAAACGTGGGACGGCCGTTCTTATACCCCAGTAGCGGCTGGGCCACGGTGCGAATGACCTCGACGGCACTGGCCGCCTCCAGCAGCACGAAGGTGGCCGGGCCGCCCACCCGCAGGCGCGCCTGCTGGCCCAGCAGCCGGGCGGCCTCGGTGGTCACCATCTCGTAGGCGGCCCGGATGGCCTCGTCGGTAGCGAGCTGGGCCACGTTGGCGTAGAGGTTGGCCATGCGCACCAGCGAGGCGTCGCCGTAGGGCGTGAAGGCGTTGAGAATATTGTTGCTGGCGATGGTCGTGCGCAAACCCAATGCGCGCAGCTCGTTGGCATTCACCACGCCGCGCGGCACAAGGTGGTCCTGCCCGTGGCCCATCAGCAGCAGGTCGGTGGCGGGCAGCACGGTGAGGGCAATATCGGCTTGCTGCAACAGCTGCGCCAGCGCCGTGCGCTGGGTTGCCGGCATGGCGCTGAGCTTGTTGACGTGGCCCACCGCCACGCGTCCCTGGTAGCCGCGGCGGCGGGTTTCGGCGGCAATCTTCGGAATGCCCGACTCGCTAGGGTCGAGGTCGAAATCGAGGTGAAAATCTACGTCCACGCCAAACTCCTCGGCCAGGTCGAAAATCAATTCCACGTGGCGGTCGGGGTTGGGGTCGGTGTAGGGGCAGCCGCCCACCAGGTCGGCACCTTGTTGCAGGGCCTGGCGCAGCAGCTCGTAGGTGGCCATTTCCTGGGTCAGCCCCTCCTGGGCAAAGGCGCACAGCTCAATGTCGATGGCGTGGGCGTAGGTCGCCCGCACGCGCTTGAGGGCAGCCAGCGAGCGCAGGCCGGCCCGGGGGTCGGTTTCTACAAAAGTGCGCAGCCCCATGGTGCCCTTCTTGATGGCCATTTCCACCACCCGGCTAGCCCGGGTAAATACGTCCTCCTCCGTAAAGTCCTGCTTGGCTTTTTTCGATTCGGCGGCGGCCTCTTCCTTGCCACCTTTTTCCACCGCACAGCGGCCCAGAATGCACGCCTTATCGAGGTGAATGTGCGTTTCGTAAAAGCCCGTGCACACAAACTGGTGGTTGGCATTCAGGGTGGTGCGGGCGGGCGCGTCGATGTTGGCTTGCAGCAGCTCGATGGTACTGCCCACAATGCCAAGGTCTACGCTGCCCGCGTGGTCGTCGAGGCGCGCATTTTTTACCAGTACGTCTAACATGCAGCTGCCCGGCCCGGCCGGGATATAGCGAGAAAAGCCGCGCCCCTGCGCGGCCTGCGTAGCTATACGGCCAGCCTCGGAAAGGTTGAGCTTGGCGGCCGGGGCCGGGGGCTAGCTGCCGGCGCCAGCCGCGCGGGCCTGTCCGGCTTTAGGGCGCGGCGCGGCGGGGGCGGCCAGTTTGGCCCGGGCCTGGCTACGCGTGGCCTGCCGTTCTTTTGTGCACGTTTAGTCCTAACTCCTACTTGCTGCTCGCTTACCGAAGTATGACGCCCTTTCTCTCCGACGACTTCCTGCTGCACACCCAAACGGCCCGTACGCTTTACCACCAGCACGCCGCGCCGCAGCCCATCATCGACTACCACTGCCACCTGCCGCCCGACCAGATTGCCCAAAACCGGCAGTTCGAGACTATCACCCAGGTCTGGCTCTACGGCGACCACTACAAGTGGCGCGCCTTGCGGGCCAACGGCGTGAACGAGCGCTTTATCACGGGCGACGCCAGCGACTGGGAGAAGTTTGAGAAATGGGCCGAAACGGTGCCCTACACCGTGCGCAACCCCTTGTACCACTGGACGCACCTGGAGCTGCGCCGCTACTTCGGCATCACCGAGCTGCTGAACAAGGCCAGCGCCCGCCGCATCTACGACCAGTGCAACGCCCTGCTGGCTACGCCCGAATACGCGGTGCAGGGCCTGCTGCGCAAGATGAACGTGGCAACCGTGTGCACCACCGATGACCCGGCCGATACCCTGGAGCACCACCAGGCACTGGCCGGCCAGCCCTTCGGCACCCGCATTCTGCCCACCTTCCGCCCCGACCGCGCCATGACGCCCGAGGCCGCCGACTACCGCGCCTATCTCGACCGGCTGGGCGCGGCGGCCGGGGTGGAAATTCGCACCTACGCCGACCTGCTGGCCGCCCTGCGCCGGCGCCACGATTTCTTTGCTTCGCTAGGGGGGCGCCTCTCCGACCACGGCCTGGAGCACCTCTACGCCGCCGACTATACCGCAGCCGAGGTGGCAGCCATCTTCGAGAAAGCGCTGGCTAGCCAGCTGCTTTCGGCCGCGGAAATTGCGCAATTCAAGTCGGCCATGCTGGTCGAGCTGGCCATCATGGACTGGGAAAAGGGCTGGACACAGCAGTTTCACGTGGGGGCGCTGCGCAACAACAATACCCGCGCCCTGCGCGAGCTAGGCCCCGACACGGGCTGGGACTCGATTGGCGACTTTGCGCAGGGCCCCGCGCTTTCGCGCTTCCTCGACCGGCTCGACAACCAAAACAAGCTCACCAAGACCATTCTCTACAACCTCAACCCGGCCGATAACGACCTGTTTGCCACCATGATTGGTAACTTCCAGGATGGCTCGGTGGCCGGCAAAATTCAGCTGGGCTCCGGCTGGTGGTTTCTCGACCAGAAGGACGGCATGGAAAAGCAGCTCAACGCCCTCAGCAACATGGGCTTGCTGAGCCGCTTCGTGGGTATGCTCACCGACTCGCGCAGCTTCCTCTCGTTTCCGCGCCACGAGTATTTCCGCCGCATTCTGTGCAACCTGCTGGGCCGCGACGTGGAAAGCGGTGAGCTGCCCGCCGAAGAGCTCCCCTGGCTGGGCCAGCTGGTCGAAAACATCAGCTACGGCAACGCCCAAGAGTACTTCGGCTTCGACGCCGGCTAGGGAGTGGCGCGGGCTTCTAGTCTGCGAATAGTGGCTATTAATTACTCGCGGACTAAAAGCCCGCGCGCCGCGCCGCCATTGCCCGGCTAGGGTGCCTTTGTGAGGAGAAGAGGTGTAGCCCGCTCAAAAAGCTAGGTATCGGCATCGTTTGCGGTAAAAAAGACCGCCAAAAGGGCTTTAATCAGCTCTTTGCTGGCCTACCTTTCCCTTCTCATTCCTCCCCGAACCGCGCCGGCACCCGCTCCTTTTGGGCCGCAGCCACCCCAGGCGCCCCTCCCCCATGAAGCAAGTCGTAACCTTCGGCGAAGTGATGATGCGGCTCTCGCCGCCGCTGAACTACCGGCTGCCGCAGACCGCTACCCTCGAAGTAACCTACGGCGGCGGCGATGCCAACGTGGCCGCCGCCCTCGCCCAGCTGGGCGTGCCCGCCGCCCACGTGTCGACCTTCCCGGCCAATGAGTTGGGCTACGCCGCCGCCAACCACCTGCGCCGCTACGGCGTGGACACCACCCACTGCCACTTCACCGAAGGCCACCGGCTCGGGTTGTATTTCCTGGAAGTGGGCGCCTCGCTGCGGCCCAGCCGCATCGTGTACGACCGCGCCGAGTCGGCCTTCGCCCACCTCGACCCGGCTAGCTTCGACTGGGACGAGATTTTGAAAGACGCCGGCTGGCTGCACTGGACGGGCATTACGCCCGCCATCTCGGCTGCCGCCGCCCAGGCCACCGCCGACGCCATTGCGGCGGCGCGCCGGCTAGGGGTCACCGTGTCGGCCGACGTGAACTACCGCCGCAACCTGTGGCAGTACGGCCAGCGCGCGCAGGACGTGATGCCGGGGCTGGTAGCCGGCTGCGACCTTGTGGTCTGCACCGAGGGCGATGCCGAGGACCTCTTCGGTATTAAGGCCGACGCGGACGCGGCCAACAGCTTCAGCTCGATGAGCCAGCAGCTCGCCCAGCGCTTTCCCACCATCAGGCGCGTTATCGCCACCTGCCGCCAGACCCAGAGCGCCTCACACGAGCGCATCGGTGGCCTGCTCTGGGACCAGGGCGCGTTTATCGAAACGCCCTTCTACGACATTGCGCCGGTGGTGGACCGCATTGGCGGCGGCGACTCGTTTATCTCGGGCTTTATCTACGGCTCCCACGCTTACGAGGACCGCGCCCGGGCGCTGTCTTTCGCCACCATCGCCTCGGCGCTGAAACACACCATTCACGGCGACATCAACCTGGTGACGCCCGCCGAAGTCGAGCACCTCATGCAGGGCAACCTCACGGGGCGCCTGCTGCGCTAGCCCCACCCCCGGCCCCTTATGCTTTCCTCAGAAGTTATTGCCCGCACCCTGGCCGCGCCGCTGGTGCCGGTTTTCTACCACGCCGATGCCGCCTATGCGCAGTCCATTGTGCGGGGCTGCTACGCGGGGGGCGTGCGGGTTTTTGAGTTTACCAACCGCGGGGCCAATGCCTTCGAGGTGTTTCAGGGGCTCGCCCGGCTGGTGGCCGACGACTGCCCCGACCTGGTGCTGGGCATTGGCACCATCTACACCGCCGCCGAGGCCGAGCGCTTTATTGCGGCGGGCGCGGCCTTTGTGGTGCAGCCCGTGACCACGGCCGAGGTGGCCGCCGCCTGCCAGCGCCACGACGTGGCCTGGGTGCCCGGCGCCCTCACGCCCAACGAGATTTACGCCGCCACTCAGCTAGGGGCTCAGCTCGTCAAAATCTTCCCCGGCAACCTCGTCGGGCCCGACTACATCAAGGCCCTGCGCGGCC
This sequence comes from uncultured Hymenobacter sp., assembly GCA_964385095.1. Taxonomy (GTDB): domain Bacteria; phylum Bacteroidota; class Bacteroidia; order Cytophagales; family Hymenobacteraceae; genus Hymenobacter. The sequence continues at coordinate 3,383 of CAYLNN010000047.1, read as the reverse complement.
CCATGCCCACTACCAAGCTCATGGTGACGGGCGGCGTCGAGCCCACCGAGGCTAGCCTGGCCGAGTGGTTTGGGGCCGGCGTGAACGTGGTGGGCGTGGGCTCGCAGCTCTTTAAGGGGGCTGGCGACGCGGCCACGATTACGGCGCGCGTGGCCCCGCTGCTGGCGTTTCTCGGCGCTGGCAGGAAGTAGCCGGGCGCGCGGGCCTGCTCGCTGCTTGCTGCGCGGCGGGTGCCGCCCGACTGCCTTTTTCAAGCTCATGCTCTGTTCTCTATGAATCCCACCCTAGCCACTACCTCGCCGCCCGGCCCCGACTCGACGGTCGTGGGCAAGTACCGCTGGACTATCTGCGCGCTGGTATTCTTCGCCACCACCATCAACTACCTCGACCGGGCCGTTATCTCGCTGCTGAAGCCGTACCTGGAAACGGCTTTCCAGTGGACCAACAAGGACTACGCCAACATCGAGATTGCCTTTAAGCTGGCCTACGCCGTGGGCATGGTGGGCGCGGGCCGGGTGGTCGATAAGCTGGGCACCAAGCTGGGCTACGCGCTCTCGACCACGCTGTGGAGCGTGGCGGCCATGGGGCACGCGCTGGTGAGCAGCACGCTGGGCTTTGGGGTGGCACGCAGCTTTCTGGGCGTGACGGAGGCCGGCAACTTTCCGGCGGCCATCAAGACCACGGCCGAGTGGTTTCCGCAGCGCGAGCGGGCCCTGGCCACGGGCATTTTCAACTCGGGCTCCAACGTGGGGGCCATTATTGCGCCGCTCACGGTGCCGCTCATTGCCGAAACCATCGGCTGGCAGTGGGCCTTTCTCATCACCGGCGCGCTGGGCTTCGTGTGGCTGGTGCTGTGGCTGCTGGTGTACGAAACGCCCGCCAACAGCAAGCGCCTGAGCCCGGCCGAGTTTGCCTACCTCAACGCCGACCTGCCCGCGGGCCTGCCGGCCGAAAGCGTGGTGGTGGAGGAAAAGCCCAAAACTTCGTGGGCCACGCTGCTGGGCTTCCGCCAAACCTGGGCCTTCGTCATCGGCAAGTTCATTACCGACCCCGTGTGGTGGTTTTACTTGTTCTGGCTGCCCGACTTTCTGGGCAAGCAATACCATCTCAAGGGCACGGCCGTGGCCCTGCCGGTGGCGGCGGTGTACGTGCTTTCGAGCATTGGCAGCGTGAGCGGCGGCTACCTGCCGCTAGGGTTCATCAAGCGCGGCATGCCGGCTTTCCAGGCCCGCAAGACCACGATGCTGCTCATTGCCTGCTGCGTGTTTCCGATTGTGTTCGCGCAGTACCTGGGCCGGCTGAATATGTGGCTGGCCGTGCTGGTTATTGGTATTGCGGCGGCGGCCCACCAGGCCTGGAGCGCCAATATCTTCACCACCGTGTCGGATATGTTTCCGAAGCGGGCCGTGGCCTCGGTCACCGGCATTGGGGGCATGGCCGGGGGCCTGGGCGGCATCGCCTTCACGGCCCTCATCCAGAAGCAGCTGATTGCCCACTACAGCCAGCAGCCCGAAACAGCCTACTTCATTACGTTTATCATCTGCGGGGCGGCCTACCTGCTGGCCTGGATGCTAATGTTCGCCCTGGTGCCGCGCATGGAGCCCATCCGGCTCAACGAAGACGACATCCTGCCAACTGCTTCCTAAACTGTTTTTCCGGCCCAGGGGCTAGGGTGCCGCGCGGCACCCTAGCCCCGGGCTACCCGGCTGGGCCAGCCGAGTAGCCCCGCGCCATGTGGCGTTTCTATTGCACCCATGCCTACCCCTCCTACCCCACCCTCGCACGACGAGCTGACCACGCCCGTCGGCACCACCCTGGAGCGCTACATCATGCGCAAGCAGGCCGAGTTTCCGTTTGCCACCGGCGAGCTCTCGCAGCTGCTGCTCGACCTGGCCCTGGCCAGCAAAATAATGGTGCGCGAGGTGAGCCGCGCCGGCCTCAGCGCCCTGGCCGAGGCCGTGGGGCCCGGGGGCGAAACCACCGCCCCGCGCCACCGCCTGGGCGAGGAGGCCCACATCCGCTTTGTGCGCGCCCTCACCAACGGCGGCGAGTGCTGCGCCGTGCTGAGCGAAGCCCGGCCCGACCTCGTTGAAACCGGCAACCCCGACGGCAAGTACGTGGTGACCCTCAACCCGCTCAACGGCTCGGTGAGCCTGGCCTTCAACGTGAGCACACGGGCACCATCTTCAGCATCTACCGGCGCGTGAGCCGCTACGGCGGGCCGGCCCGGGCCGAGGACTTTACCCAGGGCGGCCGGGCGCAGGTGGCGGCGGGCTACATCCTCTACGGCTCGAGCGTGATGCTGGTGTACACCACCGGCCACGGCGTGGCGGGCTTCACCTACGAGCCCAGCCTGGGCGAGTTCTTTCTCTCGCACCCCAGCCTTATCATTCCGGCGCAGGGCACGGTGTTCTCGTGCAACGAGGGCAACTGGTTTGACTTCCCCGAGTTTGCCCGCGCCTTTCTCACCACCTGCAAGCAGCGCCGCTACACCGCCCGCTACGTGGGCTCGCTGGCCGCCGACTACCACCGCAACCTCTTCACGGGCGGCATCTACCTCTACCCGCCCACCGGCGAGTGGCCCAGCGGCAAGCTGCGCCTGCTCTACGAAGCCTATCCCATTGCCTGCGTAACCGAACAGGCCGGGGGCGTGGCCGTGACCGGCGCCGCCGATGTGCTCAACGTGCCCCCTAGCCAGGATTTGCACCAGCGCCTGCCGCTCTCCGTGGGCTCGGCCGAGCTGGTGCGCGAGCTGCAAGCGGCGGCAGCTCAGTAGCGCGCCCGCTACCTACTGGCTCGTGGTGGCGCCTAACTATTAGGCCAGCCGGCCGTTTTACTGGTGATTTCTTTCACCAACGCGCCCGCCCTACGCCCGGCGCCCTTCTTGCTCATGCCCAAAATCATTGCCCCCGAAGTCGTTTTCAGCAAGCTGCTGAGCGATGTGAAGCAGGCCGTACCCGAAGTATTCGCCCCCGACGGGGGCTTTCTGAACCTGCTCGAAGGCCAGTGGCAGGCGCCCGGCGAGCCCCGCGCCTTCCACTCCCCCATCGACGGCTCGGCGCTAGCCTCACTGCCCATGCTCAAACACGACGAGGCCTTGCGCGCCGTGCGCTTTGCCAAGGGCGAAGCCGCCGCCTGGGCCGCCACCCCGCTGGCCGCGCGCCGCGCCAAAGTGCAGGACTGCCTCGACCACTTGCGCCCGCACATCGACTTGGTGAGCAAGCTGCTGATGTGGGAAATCGGCAAGACCTACAAGCTGGGCTTCAACGATATTGACCGCGCCATTGAGGGGGTGCAGTGGTACGTAGACAACATTGAGGAGCTGCTTGGCGACCGCCGCCCGCTAGGCCTCGTCAGCAACATTGCCTCCTGGAACTACCCCA
>CAYLNN010000046.1:0-25195 GCA_964385095.1 uncultured Hymenobacter sp. | reverse complement strand
ACGTGCTGCTGCTCGACGTGACGCCGCTCACGCTGGGCATCGAAACGCTGGGCGGGCTCATGGACGCTATTATTCCGCGCAATTCCAAGATTCCGACCAAGGCCGGCCGCCAGTACACCACGAGCGTGGATGGGCAGGTGAACCTCAAAATCGGCGTGTACCAGGGCGAGCGTGACCTGGTTAGTGAAAACCGCAAGCTCGGCGAGTTTGTGCTCACGGGCATCCCGGCCATGCCCGCCGGCCTGCCCAAAATCGACGTCAATTTCTTTCTCAACGCCGACGGTATTCTGCGCGTGGAGGCCGTGGAGCTGCGCTCCAACACCCGCCAACAGGTTGATATCAAGCCCCAGTATGGCCTCACCGACGACCAGGTGGAGCAAATGCTGATGGACTCGCTCCTCAACGCCAAGCAGGACGTGGCCGCCCGCCTGCTCATCGAGGCCCGCACTGCCGCTGAGCAGCTGCTTTACCAAGTCGAGCGCTTCCTGAAGAAGAACGCCGAGCACCTCGAAGCCGCCGAAGTAAGCGCCACCACTGCCAAAACCGACGAGCTGCGCGCCGCCCTCGCCGGCAACGACCGCGACCTCGTGCTCAAGCGCATGGACGAGCTCGACGAACTGACCCGCCCCTTTGCCGAGCGCGTGATGAACATCTCCATCAAGCAAGCCATGAGTGGCAAAAAGATAAGCTAGCCGCCCAACAAAAAAGGCCCGGCCGCTTTCAAGCGACCGGGCCTTTTTTGTTGGGCTCAAGGTTATTAGGGGCGCACCGTAGCGCCACCAGTGGTAGTGGTGCGGGTACGGCTAGAGCGGCGGGTTGACTGTGAGCGGGGCGTGCCCATTGGCTGGCCGGGGGTCAGCGTGCCGCCATCCACATTGCGATTGAGCGTACCAGCAGGCGTCATGGTGCCCGAGGTACCAATGGGCGTGGTGGTGCCGGCCGGCAGGGTACCCGTGCCAATTACCGTGCCGGCACCGCTGCCGGGTACTGCGGTGCCCGGCTGGCCCGGCACAATAGTGCCTGTGCCAGCAGCCGGCGTGGCCGGCGAGCCAGGCGTGCCTACGGCGCCGGGCGTACCCAACACGGGCGTTTGGGCATGAGCCGAAAAACTGGTAGCCAGGCCTAGTAAGGCAGCGGCGAAGAAGTGGGTGGCTTTCATAAGTAAGTATGGAAAAGGAAGTTGAGTCAGGTTAGCCCTGCGGCGCTTTCGGCTGCCCAGGGCTCGGTATCTTACGCAGCCTGGGTTTCTAGGGTCTGAAACTACCGGTTGGGCTAGCGGCTGGCCCGTAGGGCGAGCTACCTACCAAAGATACTTAAACTATTGATTTTCAGTTAACTATTTTACTTAAATGCGCAACATGAAAAATCATGAAGAAAAGTGCCTAAGCCTGGCAGGCAACAGCAATTGACCAGGTCTGCAAATATTTAATAAAGTCAACAAGCTAGTTATCAAGCCACTATTTCTGATACGCGGCAGTTCCTGCCGCTGCTTTACGAAGTGCATTGGGCAAAATTGCCCCGGGTTTAGTTGAAAAAGGGTCAAACTGATTTTTATACTATCCTTTTAGTACAAGATGGGCTGTTTAGTTCCGGTGGACAGCGGCGGTAGGCATCGTAAATTTGGGAATATTTCCCACTGATTTGATGCGCGTACTGCACACCGCTGACTGGCACCTGGGCCAGCACTTTCTAACTGGCCAAGAGCGCCTTACCGAGCAGAAATCCTTTCTCGACTGGCTGCTAGCCACCGTGCTGGCCGAAGGCGTGGACGCCCTGGTGCTGGCCGGCGACGTATTTGACACCACCACGCCCTCGCACGCGGCGCAGGAGCTGTACTACGATTTTTTGGTGCGGCTGCAGGCCACCGGCTGCCGCGACGTGGTGATAGTGGGTGGCAACCACGACTCGCCTACCCTGCTCAACGCCAGCCGCCGGCTGCTGCGGGCACTGCGCATCCACGTGGTGGGCGGCGTGCCCACCGACCCTGGCGAACAGCTTATCAGCCTAGCCGGGGCTAGCGGCCAGCCGGACCTGGTGGTGGTGGCCGTGCCCTTTCTGCGCGACCGCGACCTGCGCCTGACCGTGGCCGGCGAAACACCCGACGAGCGCCAGCTGCGCATCCGCGACAGCATTGCGGGCCACTATAAAACGCTGAGCGAGCACGACCTGGTGCGCCGCCTGCGCGAGCGCGACGTACCGGTGCTGGCCACCGGCCACCTCTACGCGGCGGGCGGCGAGGCCCGCGAGGGCGCCGAGCGCGACGTGCACATCGGCGGGCTAGGGGTCATTGCCGCCGAGCACTTCCCGGCCACCTTCGACTACGTAGCGCTGGGACACCTGCACCGCCCGCAGGTGGTGGGCGGGCGGGCGCACATCCGCTACTCGGGCTCGCCGGTGCCGCTGTCTTTTACTGAGGCCGACGACAAGCAGCAGGTGCTGCTACTGGAGTTTGCGGGCGCCGGGGCCCCTACTATTATGCCGCTGGCCGTGCCGGTGGCGCGGCGCTTGCAGCGCTTTCATGGCGAGCTGGAGGCGGTGGAGGCCGCCATTCTGGCGTTTGATAACGAAGCCTTTAGCCTCGTAGCCTGGGCCGACGTGGCTATTCACTCCGATGAGCCAACGGCGGAAGTCCAGCGCCGCGTGCAAGCCGTGCTCAAGGAGCGCCGCGACCACGTGCTGGCCCCGCGCGGGGCGCGGCACCATCGCCTCACCGAGGCCCCCGACCTGGCGAGCCCCGCCGCTGCCCCACTCGAACACCTGCACGAGCTTACCGTGGAGGAAGTATTCAGCCGGCGCGTGGCGGGCCTGCCACCCGAGCGCGCCGCCGCCCTCACGGCCACTTTCCAGGAACTGCGCCAGCTGCTGGCCGAAGCCGACCCGCAGGCCTGGGGCGGCGAGGAGAAAGCGTAGGCGGGGCGCTGAGGCATTTAAGCAACTACAAATAGTATAAGTTGATTTTTATTTTGATACCTTGCCCGGGCTTTGCACTTTTTTCCTTTAGTACGCTCAAGCATTGTATACAGCATGAAAAAATTAGTACTTTCTACGGCTTTGCTCCTTGGCTTGGGCGGCGCCCAGTCCGCGCAGGCGCAGGCCGCGTTCCTGATTGGCCGCCTGGTTGGCATCGGGGTTGGCACTGCCATCAACGCTGCGCGCACGCCCAAGCTGACGCCTGAGCAAAAAGCGGCGCAGCAGCAGGCAGCGGCCCGCGCCTTGGCCGACCAGGCCACGGCCGAGCACAATGCCGCCGCGCCGGCCGCCCCTGCGGAGCTGGTGATGCACCGCACCCCAGCCGACAAGCTGCCCAAGCAGGCCGCCGAGCAGCTTACCGGCCTGGAGGCGCAGCTCGACGCTTGCCACGCGGCCATGCTGGCTAGCCCCACCGGCGCGGTTTGCACCCCCGAGCAGCGCGCCGCTATTCAGAGCGCGGCCGTGAGCGTGGCCCGCGCCAAGCCGGGCTTCGACCTGCACCCCTACCAGCAGGAAATGGCCTACTACCTGGCCGAAGATGCCCGCCGCCAGCAAGCCGCGCCGGCCCCGGCGCCCGCGAAGTAGGCTAGCCTCCCTGGCCGAAAAATTACGCCCGCTACGGCCCGCAGTGCCGCAGCGGGCGTAATTTTAAGGTATGAAGATTATCAGCCTGCGCTTTGCCAACCTCAACTCGCTACCGGGGCCGTACCACATCCGGTTCGATACGGCGCCGCTGGCTGACACGGGCTTGTTTGCGATAACGGGCCCCACCGGCGCGGGCAAAAGCACGCTGCTCGACGCCATTGCGGTGGGCCTCTACGGCCGGGTGCCGCGCCACGACCGCCAGGTGGGCGAGATGGTGAGCCGCCACGCCCCCAGCGCCTTTTCGGAGGTCGAGTTTGAGGTGCACGAAACCAACGCCGACACCGGCCACACGCAGCGCGTGCGCTACCGCTCGCGCTGGGAGGTGAAGCGCAAAACGCGCGGCGAGGACAAGGGCGGCCTCGGCCAGGATGCCATGACGCTGGTTTTCAGCCCCTCGGGCGAGGCCGTCATCAGCGGCAAAGAGGCCGTGCCGGCCAAGGTGGGCGAGCTCTCGGGCCTCGACTTCGGGCAGTTCGAGCAGGCCGTGCTGCTGAGCCAGGGCAAGTTTGCGCGCTTCCTGCACGCCCCCGAAAAAGAACGCAGCGCCCTGCTCGAAAAGATGACCAACGTGGGTATTTACTCGCGGCTGTCGGTGGCGGCGTTTGAGAAAGCCCGGGAGGAAGAGCAGCAAACCAAGCTGCTCGAAGCCACCCTGCATGCCACCCGCCTGCTGCCCGATGAGGAGCGCCAGCGCCTCGCGCACCTGCTCGACGAGCTGCACGAGGAAACCGAAATGACCTACGAGCACCAGCAGGCGCTTAGCACCTGCCTGGCCTGGCGCATCGAGCTGGACAGCCTGGATAAGCAATTGGCCAACGCCACCCGGCAAGCCGACCAGCTGCACGCCGAGGAAATCGCCCTGCAGCCCATTTTTGCCCGCCTTGCCGACCACGAGCGGGCTAGCCCCCCGGCCCTTTCCAACGCCCTGGTGCTCGCCACCCAGGCGCAAGACGAAGTGCGCCGCGATGCCGAAGCGCTGGCCCAGCTTGAGCAGCAGTTTCCGCTGCTGCGCTCGGCCGCCGAGGCGGCCGAGGTAGCGCACGCCACCGCCCTCGCCAGCCAAAACACCGCGCAGGCCGAAGCCGACCACCTGCGCCCGCTGCTGCAAGAAGTTTTGGCCCAGGACACCAGTATTAAAGAAGGTCGCCGCCGCTTGGCCGAGCAGCGCACCGCCTACGACCGCGACCACGCGGCCCACCTAAGCGAGCAGCAAGCCTGGCGCCACACGCAAACCAGCGAGCTGGCTCAGCTGAGCCAGCACCTGGCCGACCTCGAAAGCTGGCTGCTAGCCCACGACCGCGAGAAAAACCTCACCGAAGAGCTGCGTGAAATTAACCGCCAGCTCTTCGATTTAGCAGCCGTTAACAAGGAGCTAGCCACACTGGAAACTCAGCAAAAGGCCCAGCTGCGGCAGCTGGCCGACGCCACCGCCGACCGGCAGCGCCACGAGCTGGCCACCACCGAGGCCCAGCAGCAGCAGCGCGCCCTCATCGAAAAGGGACGCCCCTGCCGGGAAGAGCGCGACGCCCTGCTGCAAGGCACCGATGCCGGTACGCTCGACCGGCAGTACGACGACCTCACGGCCCGCCTGCGGCTCTTGCAGCGCCTGGCTCCCCTGGCCCAGGCGGCCCACGACCAGGCGGCCCGCGCCACCACCCGCGCGCAGGAACACGAGCAGGAAGCCCCGCGGCTGGCCACCGCCGAAACCGCCGCTACGCACCTTAGCCAGCGCCAGGCCGATGGCCAGCTCCTCCTCGACAGCTACCAGCGCGAGCTGCGGGCCCAGCAGGCCCTGGCCGACCTCAATACCCACCGCCAGCAGCTGCAGCCCGGCCAGCCGTGCCCCCTGTGCGGCGCGGCCGAGCACGCATTTGCCCCCAGCTTTGTGGCCGATGCCGACGAGCAGGAAACGCGCGTGCGGGCCCAACAGCTAGCCCTCAACCAATTGCGTACCGAGCTGACCCAGGCCGGGCAGGAGCTGGCGCGCCTGCGCTATGCCCAGCAGCAGCGGCAAGCCCAGCGCGATGAGGCCCAGGCCGCGGCAACCCTGGCGCACCAGCAGGCTACCGAGCTAGCTACTGCCCTCGCCCCTGCCCTGCCTGCCCCTGCTAGCCCGGCCACCGTAGCCGAAGCCCTGGCCGCCACCGCGGCGCAGCAGGCCAGTGCCGACACGGCCCGCCGCCGCCTGGCCACCCTCAATGAGCAGTTGGCAGGCCTCCGGGCCGAGCACACCGCCGCCGGCGAACAGCTCAAACGCGCGCAGCAGGAAGCCCAGCTGGCCGCCGACCGCCAGCTGGCCGCCCAGCGCGCCCTGGCACCCCTAGCGGCCGAGCTGGCCGATGCCCGGGCCCAGGCCGATAATTATCGGGCCGAGATTCAAGGCTTGCTCCGGCCGCACGGCCTGGGGCTGCCCCCGGCCCCGCAGCCCTACGACGGTGTGCTGGCCACGCTCAATGAGCGGGCCGATAGCTTCCTGGCCAAAATCAGAGCCCGCGAGGACCTAACGGGCAAGCTCGCCGGCTTGCAGGCACGCCAACTGGCGCGGGCCGAGGAGCTGCGGCGCACCGAAAGCCGACTAGCCGACGCGGCCACCACCCTGGAAGCCGAGCAGCAGGCCCTCGACGCGCAGCAGGCTGCCCGCCTGGCGCGCTACGCCGGCCCCGACCCGGCCGCCGAAACCGAGCGCCTGCACCAGAATACGCAGCGGCTGGCGGCGGCCGCCACCCGGGCCGACGCTGAGCGCACCCGCCAGCAGCTGGCCCTGGAGGGCACCCGCGAGAAGCTAGCCCAGCGCCAGGCCGACCTGACGCGCCACCAGGCCACCCACGAAGCCCGCCAGGCCGAGTTGGCCCGCGCGCTGGCCGCCGCCGGCTTCGCCACGGCCGCTGAGGCGCGGGCGCTGCTGCTGCCCGAAGCCGAAGCCCGGCAGCTCGCCCAGCGCCGCCAGCAGCACCTCACCAGCCAGCAGGCCAGCCAACAGCTCCAAGCCCGGCTAGCCACCGACCTGGCCCAGCACCACGAGCTGGCGCTCACGCACTTGGCTACGGCGGCCCTTACCGCCGAGCTAGCTCAGCTAAATGCCGAAAACGAGAAGCTGCACCAGCGCCTGGGCGCCGCCGCCAGCCAGCTCGCCCAAGACGATGCCGCCCGCCAGCAGCAAGCCGAGGGCCTGCGCCAGCTCGCCGCCCGCCAGCTGGAGCAGCAGCGCTGGCACGACCTGGCCGAGCAAATCGGCTCGGCCAAGGGCGATAAGTTCAGCCAGTTTGCCCAGGGCCTCACGCTCAGCCACTTGGCTCGGCTAGCCAACCTGCGGCTCAAGCAGCTCACGCCGCGCTATACCATTCTTAAGACGCCCAATCGCAACCTGGAGCTGCTCATCATCGACCACGACCAGGCCGATACGCGCCGGCCCATGGCCTCGCTTTCGGGCGGCGAGAGCTTTCTGGTGAGCCTGGCCCTCGCCCTGGGTTTGAGCGAGTTGGCGGGCTACAAGGCGCGCATCGAGTCGCTCTTTATTGACGAAGGCTTTGGTACGCTCGACCCCGACTCGCTCAACACGGCTCTCGACGCGCTGGAGCGCCTCCAGCACTCGGGCAAGATGATTGGCATCATCTCGCACGTGGCCGACCTCAAGGAGCGCATCGGCACCCAAATACGGGTGCAGCCCGGCGCGGGCGGCAACAGCACCGTGCGCGTAGTGGATGTGCTAGGGTCCGAAACCGAGTGCGCGGGCTAAGTGTGCGGCAAGATGCGGCTTGCCGTCTTACTATCTATGAAACAGATTACGAAGCAGATAGCTACCGCAAAAGCCTAAGCTTACTGCATAGCTGCGCTTACGCTCCTTGTTTCGGCCCAGGTCCAGTATTTTTTGGGCTCAATACCCGCGTAGCCTTTTTGCAGAAAAGCCACTACCTCGGCCTCTACTGCGCGGGCGGCCAGCGAGGAAGCATAGATGGGCCGGCCGTCGGGGTCGGCGTAGCGCTCGGCCTTGGCTAGCCGGCGGCCGGCCAGGCGCAGCAGCGGTCCAGTGTCGGTGAGCGGGTCGGCGGCCCAGCGATAGGTGCTCTTTTCCAGCTCGTTGAGCCTGGTAGCGAGCGGGGCGAGTGGCAGGCGCGGCAGCGTGGGCCGGCTGGCGAGGTCTATCCAGGTGGTGTACTTGCACTCCAGCTCGTAGCGCTGGCCGTCGTAGAGGCTCAGCACCCAGTCGAAGCCCGCCGTGGGGCCAAAAAGCGCGTAGTACGGTACCGGCTCCGGCGTGCGAATGACGGCTAGCCCGATTTCCGGGTAACAGGTGTACTGCGTTAGCGGCTTTCGCAGCTCGGCCCGGGCCTGCTGCACACGCGTGTACTCGGGCTCCCAAGCCGCCCGGCCCGCCTCCTTGTTTAGTATTATTTCAATAAATCGTGGTAAAAACCAGGCAAACTTTTCGGCCGAAGCCTCGTCTTCCCGGCGCCGCTGGGCGGGGGCCCCAAAGGGCTCGTAGAAGTGCGCTTTCTCCTCGGCATTCAGCCAGCAGGCTAGCCGCAGGGCGTGGTCGGCCAGGGGGTGCTGCCAGTCGAGCTCCCGAAAATCGCCGAGCGTGGCGGTGAGGCGCAGCAGCGGCTCGTGGGCCAGCGCCAGCGCCGGGTTCAGCAGTGCCCACACCCCAAGAAAGCCGTCGATGTCGAAATGGTTGGCCGTTACGGCGCGGGCTTCGAGGCCGGGCGTGGCGGGGGCGTGCAGCGCCCGCAGGCACGAGCCGGCGCTGGTATCGTCGCGCAGGGCGGGCGGCGTGGCAGCGCCGCGCCAATGCGCCAGGGTCAGCGCCGCGCCTAAGCCGGTGCTGTCGACTACGATAGTTGGCCGCCGCCGCAGTTGCCCAAACGGCACAAAATAGCGCGCTGGGGCATTGTTCTCAGCAATACCAAACTGTTTATCAACCTTTTCCATAACTAGCTACTGGCTCGGCGGTTCCGAATTTTTTCTACCTTGTTTTTCCGAATCCAGCTCAGGTAGCCTTGCAGCTCGTCGGCGGCGCGCAGCGCTTCCACCGTGTGGTAGTGCCGGGCAAGGGTTCGGTTGGTGAGGAAGCGGTGCACGCTGCTGTGGCAGGGCTGGCACAGGTCCACGGTTTGGCCGTGGCGGCCGCCTTCTTCGCGGGGCACGAGGTGGTGGCGGCTGGTGTGCTGCACGGCGCGCTCGCAAAGGCCGCACCGGGTTTCGAGGGAGCGTTGGGCGCGGACGGCGGCTTCGGCGGCGGCCTGGGCTAGTTGCTGGCGGCGGGTCACGGAGCGAGTGGGAAGGAGAGAAAGGAAGAATTTATTTAACCGTGGCCAGCTCCTTAGAGTTGCGAAAGTCGAATTTACGGTCCTATATTGACCGCCGATTGAGACGTTTTGTCAATATTATTTTTCCGCGAAGTATTCATCTCCCTTTTCTCTCTTTTTTTCTCTAAATGGTCCACTATTCTACTCCTTCTCCCGCAACTACTGGCTGGGTACGCCGCGGTGCCGCCGTACTGGCGGTGCTGGCCGGCAGTCTTTTTGCGTCGAGCGCCCAGGCCCAGACCTGGATGGTTTCGACCACTCCCTACGTTAAGCTAGGGGTGCTCGATAAGTACAATGCGCTAGGTGGTTACACCGCCGTTTTCATTGTTACCAACGAAAAAACGACCCAGGAATTTTTGCTCACCAAGCAGGTACCCAAGGGCGAGAGCGGCATCGACGTCTTTTTCCCCACCGAGCCTAGCGACCCCGAGTATTTCAAGAATATGTCGGGCCTGGCGGCCCAGGCTACCCCGGGCCGCTACCGCTGGGAATGCCGCGTAAATGGTAAAAAAGCGGTCGGCGGCTTTTTCAACTACCCCGAAACGGGCAACGACATTACGGTAATCGGCGGCGGGGCAGCTTCGCGCTAGCCTCGCACCACCCGCATAAAGGGCACATTGTCGGGCAGCGGACCCAGCAGCTCAGCCAGGGCCTGCAAAAACCGGCCGGCCGTATCGGGCCGGCCGGCCGGGGGGCCCGGGGCGTGGTGGCGGTGGTGCTCGCCGCGCAGCTCGCTCAGCACAGTGGGGGTGCCGGCGTCCTCGGGGCTGCGGCCCAGGATGGCTTCGAGCAGAAAATAGCGCGGCAGGGCCTCCTCGGGGGCTAGGTAGTCGGCCTCGTCGTCGGCTTCGTCATCATCCGGAATGCGCGAGTGGTCGTTGGGGTCCGGCTCGGGGCCTTCGTACACTACGGCGACCAGGTGCGCCTCGCCGGTGGCCTGGGGCGGGGGCAGTTGCAATAGCGCCGTGGCGCGGCCCGCCACTTGGTGCCAGCTTAGGTGCAGGCCCCGGGGCGGCACCCGCTCGCGCGCGGGCAGGCTTTCGGCGGCTTTGTCCCACATATACAGCAGCAGCTCGCGGGCCAGCAGCGGGTCGCTGAGCTCGCGGCGCACGGCGGCCGGCCGGCGCCACACCAGCTGCGGCAGCATGAGGTAGGCGAAGTGGTGCGGGTGCGGGCGGGCCATTGCTATCAGGAAGGAGGAGGTACGGGGCGGGCAGCGGCCACCGGCCACCGCTAGGCCCGGCAAAGATAATCGGCTGGCTAAGCGGCTCAGGTGAGCCACAGCGGCTATTTTTCGGGTAGAGGGTCGCATCAAGCAGCCAAGCTGATAGGATTAAAAGTTATCGGTCAGGTGCTTAATCTCTCCGCGCGGGCGCTTGCTTTTCGTGAATAAGTATCTGAATCGGGCTAGCCTACCCTAGCCCCGCTCCGCTAGCCTAGCCGGCCGCCACGGCCGCCTGCACCGCCTGCCACAGCACCCTAGCCGTGTGCTCCCAGCTAAAGCTGGCGGCGTTGGCGAGGCCGGCGGCGCGCAGGTGGGCGCGCAGCGGCGCATCGTGGGTTAGCTGCCGCAGGCCGGCGGCGATGGCAGCCGGCTGGCTTGGGTCGCACAGCACGGCCGCCGCCGGGCCGCCCGCCGCTTCGGGCAAGGAGGAGATGTTGGACGTGAGCACCGGGCAGCCACTAGCCTGGGCCTCCACCACCGGCAAGCCAAAGCCCTCAAAGAAAGGCACGTACACCGTGGCCAGCGCCGCTGCGTAGAGGTCGGCCAAGTCGGCTTCGCTCACGCGGCCCGTGAAGGCGACGGCGGCCTGCACCTCGGCCGGCAGGCTGCGAAACTCCTCGAATACCGGCCCGGCCTTCCAGGCAGTGCGGCCCACTAGCAGCAGGCGCACCGGGGCGGCCGCCGCGCCGCCTTCGGCCTTAAAGAGGGCAAAGGCTCGCAGCAGATTGCGCAGGTTTTTGCGCGGTTGCAGGGCGCCCACAAACAAAAAATACGGCTGCCCCTGGCTGAAACGGGCCCGCGTGGCCACCTGCGCGGCGGCGGGCTGCGGCGCAAAGTGCCGGGCCGGCGCATTGTGCGCCACCAGAATGCGGCTAGGGTCGAGCCCGTATTGCAGGCCAATATCCTGGCGGGTGGCGTCGGACACGGCTACCAGTTGAGTGGCGGCGCGGGCAAAGCGCGGCAGAAAGTGGGCGTAGTAGCGACCCATTACCCGGCCAATATCCTGGGGGCGATGCAGGTAAGCCAAGTCGTGCAGCACCATCACCCGCGGCACGCGGGTGCCCAGCACCGTAAAGCCCTCGGGCGAGAGCAGCGCGGCCGGGCGGTGGCGACGCAGCCACAGGGCCACCGCGCCCTCGTACCAGGCCAGCATCAGCAGTGGGTGGCGGGCCGGGGGCAGCAGCACATGCGGCACCACATTGGGGCCTAGCAGGTAGCGCGGGTCGTAGGCGCGGTCAAAAAGAAAGTGAAACGTGCACTGGGGTTGCTGCTGCACCAGGCAGCGCAGGGCCTCGAAGGTGTAGCGACCCAGGCCTTCGAGGTGGCCGCCGGGCAGCAGAAAGCGAGTCGTGACGGCAACGTGCATTCTCTCTTTTAGTTATGAGCTATGAAGTGTTGGGGCTTACGGGAAAGCTTGTTAGCGAAGCGCGTCGCTCACAGCTACCGCCGCAGCTGGCGCAGCTCGCGCAGGCGCACCAAGCCAGTGAGCAGCAGCAGGCCGGCAAAGAATACGCTCATCAGGCCAGCCTCCAGCCACCAGGCCAGGGCTAGCTGGGTGCGGGCCAGGTACCAGCCGCCGCACAGCAGCCCAAAAGCCAGCGCCAGCTTAGCCAGCAAGTGCCAGGGCACGGCAATGCCCATGCGCCGCGCCACCAGCCACACGTAGCCGCCCGATACCAGCACGCCGCTCACCAGCGTGTTGAGGGCGGCGGCCACGGCCCCGTAGCTAGGCAGCAGCAGCAGGTTGAGGCTGAGATTGAGCGCGATGCTGCCGGCCACGAGCCAGCTTACCGGCCGCTGGTGGCGGGTGCCCGTGAGCAAGGTGCTGTAGATGGCAAAGAAGGCATTAGCCAGCACATTCAAAAATAACAGCTTGAGGCACAAGGCCATATGCGCCACCTCGGCGCCCGTGCTGCGGCCAAACTGCCAGAACAACACCTCGCCCCGAAACAGCACGAAGGCCACCACCAGCAGCAGCGGCACGGCCACCACCCGCTGGCCCGCCCACAGCAGCTGGCGCAGCTCGCGGGGCCGGGCGGCGGCGTGGGCAAAGCGCGCAAAAAACAGCGGCAGCACCGTCCAAGCGTACATCATGGCCGCATCAAACCAGCGGTAGGCCCCGGCGTAGTAGCCCGCCTCGCGGGCCGAGGACAGCCGCTCGAGCAGCACCATATCAACCCGCTCGTTGATGCCGTAGAGCAGGGCAATGAAGGCAAACGGCAGGCTGCTGCGCAGCAGCCGCCCCGCCGGCCGGCGCCGGGGCCAGCGGTGGGGCAGCTGCCCAAACAGCCGCCGCAGCAGCCCCATAAACAGCACCGCCGTGAAGCCCGCCGCCACCAAGCGCGCGCCCACGTACGTACTCAGGCTCAGACCCTTGCCTAGCAGCAAACCCGCCACCATACCCAGGGCCAGCAGCTTTTCGAGCACCGAGAGCCAGGCATCGGTATTGAAATGCTGCCGGGCCTGCACCGGCGCCCGCAAAAACTGCCCGTACTGCGTAAGCAGCAGCCCCGCCCCCACCGCGGCCAGCAGCCCCAGCTGCGGGCCGCGGTAGCCCATGCCCCAGCCCAGCGCCACCAGCGCCACCAGCGAAGCCAGCGTGAGCAGCCCCCGCAGCGGCAGCAGGGTGGCAAACTGCCGGTCGGCAAAGGCGGGCTCGGCGGCCAGGCGCTGCACCGTAAACTGCGTGAGGCCCAGGTCGGCGAAGGTGGCCACCACCACGGCCAGCGCCGAGCAGGCCGCCAACAGCCCAAAAGTGCCGTGACCCAGGCGGTCTTGCACGATGTTTTCGAGCAGTATCCAGCCGGGCTTCACCAATAGGTTGAGGGCCACGGCCAGGCTGATATTACCGAGAAAACGTTTGATGCGCGAAGGGGCTAGCGGCCGAGGATGAAAGCACAAAGATAAAGCCGCTCAACACCAGCGCCCGTTTATCTTTGCCTCTTATTGCCAGGAGCCCACGCCCGCCTGCGGCTCCTTTTACGTTGGTTATGCTGCCCGATTCGCCCCTTCCCTTCTCGTTTGCCGGCCTGCGGGCTATTTTTCAACGTTGGAAATACTTACTGGGGCTGGCCGTGGGGCTAGCCGCCGTGGTAAGCGCGCTGGTGGCGTGGTCGCTGCCGAACATCTACAGCTCCACGGCCATCTTCCTGCCTACTTCGCCCCAAAGCACTGACCCCGACCGCCTGGTGGAAGGCTCGAAGCTGGAGGTGGGCGCGCGCTCCGAAGACCTCGACCGGGTGCTCACCATCGGGCAGTCGCTGCCCCTGGCCGAGCAGATGATTCGGCGCTTCAACCTCTACGCGCACTACCAGCTGGGTGCGCCCGGCACCGATGCCGTGGAAAACAACGTGCTGGCCGAATACAACAGCAACCTGAGCATCGTGCACAACGAGCGCGACGCCATCGAGCTCACCTTTCAGGACCGCGATAAGAAGCTGGCCGCCGCGGTGGCCAATGCCCTGGTGGCCGCCATCGACTCGGCCAACCAGCAGCTGACGCTCGAAAACCGCCGCAACGTGCTCGAAATCTATCGCCAGCGCTCCGAGCAGCTGGGCAGCGCCTACGAGCGCACCCGCCAGCACCTGCTGGTGGCGCGCCGCCGCTTCGGCGTGTTCGGGCTCGAGCAGCAGGGCCGCTACCTGGGCAAGGCCGTTATCGATACCGAAAAGGAATTGCGCCTGGCCGAGGGTGGCGGCCCCGGCAATGCGGCGGCCCTGCGCCGCGCGCTGCGCGGCCTCACCCAAACCCAGGGCGGCAACCTCATCAACCTTGAAAGCTGGACGCAGGGTGCCGACTCGGTGGGGCTGCTGGCGGCGCGCCTCACCGATTTGCAGACGCGCTACGTCGCGTCGCAGGGTGTCTTTGAGCAGGCTCAAACCTCGCTGCGCAGCCGGGTTTCGTCGCTTTACCTGGTGCAGAAAGCTTACCCGGCCACCCGCAAAAGCAAGCCCTTCCGCACCGTTATCGTGCTGGGCTCGGTGCTGGTAACGCTGGCCCTTTCCGTCTTCCTTATTCTGCTGCTGGAAATGTACCGCCGCCGGCCGGCGCCCGATGGGGCAGCGAGGCTATGAAGTGCGGCAGAGGCTAGCTGAACTGCTGTGGTGCACTGCCTAGCCACCTCTTCCACCTACCCGCTTTCTTGGCTCACCTTCAACTCCCTTACCTCATCACCCACCCCCATGCGCCAACTCCTGCTTCGCCTGCGGCCCGCCGATACCAGCCAGTGGCTGTTTCTGGGCTTTGTGGGGCTGCTGCTGCTGGGGGGCGCGCTGGTGGGCACGCACCAGCAGCCGGGCGTGTTGCTGCTGGCCCTGGCGGTGCCGGGGCTGGTGCTGGTGGCCACGCGCTGGCAGTGGCTCTACTACGGCTTGTTTCTGACGCTGGCCTTCACCCACGAGATGAGCGTGGGCGGCCAGAAAATGGAAGTGCCTTCCGAGCCGCTGCTGCTGGGCCTGCTGGTTTGCGTGCCGCTAGCCCTGCTTCTTGGGCGCGGCGGCCTGCGGCAGCTGGCTGCCCCCGAGTGGCGCCATCCGCTGCTGGTGCTGCCCTTTATGCTACTGGCCTGGTCGGCGGTCGATTGCTATTTCTCGGTAGACAAAGTGCGATCTATCAAGTATGTGGTTGCCAAAACCTGGTTTCTGGTGCCACTGCTGCCGGGTACGCTGCTGGTGCTGCGGCGCCCGGCCGATTTCTGGCGCCTGGCCGCCTGCTACGTGGGCGGCGCCGTGGTGAGCCTGCTGTGGGTGCTGCCGCGCCACGCGGGCATCGGCTTCAGCTTTGCCAGAACCAACTGGGCCATCCAGCCTTTCTACATCAACCACGTGATATACGCCACCACGCTGGCGCTGCTGCTGCCCTTTGCCTTTGGGCTGGCGCAGGGGGCTAGCACGCCGGGCCGGCGGCGGCTGTGGCTAGGGGCCGGCCTACTACTGCTGTTTGGCCTGATTACCTCTTACACCCGCGCCTCGTGGCTGTCGGTGCCGGCCGCGTTTGGCTTTTACTGGGTTATGCGGCTGCGCCTCACGCGGGTGCTGCTGCTGGGCCTGGCGCTAGCCACGGCCGGGGCGGCCACGTACTTCGTGAGCGGCGAGAATTTCATGCGCTTCCGGCCCGATTTTGAGAAGACCATCTGGCACGGCGGCAACCTGGCCGCGCACCTCGAATCGACTTATAAGTTTCAGGATGTGTCGGGTATGGAGCGGGTGTACCGTTGGGTGGCCGCCGCCCGCATGGTAGCCGATAAACCCCTGACCGGCAGCGGTCCTTCTACCTTCAACCCCACCTACAAGCGCTACACAGTATCGAGTTTTCGCACCTACGTGAGCGCCAACCACGAGGGCTCCACGGCGCACAATTATTTCTTATTGCAGCTGGCCGAGCAGGGCGCGCCGGCGTTTGTGCTATTCTGCGTGCTGGTGGGCACGGCGCTGCTCACGGCCGAGCGCCTGTACCACGCCACCGGCCAACACCCCGAGTTGCGCCGGCTGGTGCTGGCCGTGAGCTTATCCTTCGTTATCATTGTTTTTCACCTCTTTCTCAATGAGTTAATAGAGAATGACAAGGTCGGCTCCGTCTTTTTTGTGGCCCTGGCCATGCTCGTCCGCACCAACACCTGGCTGGCGGAAGCAAAGGCCGCCGAGGTCCCAGCGACCCGGTCCCTGGCAGGGCAGGTCTAGCGAAGCGGGCGGCCAGTGCGTGGCCTGCTACCGCCGCAGTGGGCTCGCCCAGGCGCGGGCCGCTGCCTCAAGCCAAAAAACGGACTATAGTGCCTGGCTGATTAACCGATTTGCGGCTAGCCCCGCCAGGCCCGTGCCAGGTGTCCAGGGCAGTTGCCGGCTCATTTCACGCGCAGGCTCAGCATGGTTACGTCGTCGGCAAAGCGCTCGCCGTTGGCGTTGAAGTCGCGGATGCAGCTCAGCAGCTCCAGGTGTAGGCCAGGCAGCGGCAGGTAGCGGTTGCGGGTGAGGGCGCGCAGCACACCAGCCTCGCCAAACTCCTGCTGCTGCGCGTTGAAGACCTCGGTGAGGCCGTCGGTGTAGATGAAGAGCAGCGAGCGCGGTGGCATAGCCGCTAGCCCTACCTTGAACTTGGGCAGGTCGGGCATGATGCCCAGCATCACGGTGCCGTCGTGCAGCAGCTCGGGCGGGCCCGTATCGGGCAGCAGCAGCGGGTCGTTGTGGCCGGCGTTCACGTATTCGAGCACCTGGGTGCGGCGGTCGTAGAGCGCCAGAAAAGCGGTAATAAACTTCTCACCGCCCGAATTACGAAAAATCAGGTGGTTGAGCTCGTGCACGATAGTCACCAGGTTAGCGCCCTGGCGCAGCAGCGTGCGCAGCCCGGCCTGGAAGTTCGAC
This sequence comes from uncultured Hymenobacter sp., assembly GCA_964385095.1. Classification (GTDB taxonomy): domain Bacteria; phylum Bacteroidota; class Bacteroidia; order Cytophagales; family Hymenobacteraceae; genus Hymenobacter. The sequence goes on along the minus strand of CAYLNN010000046.1, from coordinate 8,693 downwards.
ATCAAGAGCGAGGCCGGCACGCCCTTGCCGCTCACGTCGGCTACGCACACCAGCAGGCGGTGGGCATCAATCTCCACCACATCGTAGTAGTCGCCGCCGATTTCGGTGTGGGGCTGGTAGGTGGCGTGCAGGGCATGGCGCGCATTATTGGGCAGCACCTGCGGAAACAGCAGCTGTTGCACCTGCTGGGCAATCTCGATTTCGCGCCGCACCGCGGCTTCAGCCACCAGCAGGGTTTCGCGCTGGCGGGCCAGGCGCAGGTTGGCCACCGCCCCCAGGAGAATGTTGCTCAGCGTTTCGAGAAAGGACAGGGCCTCGCGGCTGGCATAGTCGCCCTGCATGGTGCCCACAAATACGAGCGCCTGCACTTTTTCGCGCTGGCGCACGGGCACCAGCAGCTCAAACTGATTCCAGGTGGCCTTCAACGCCAGCTCGGCTACCTGGCAGGTAGTGTCGGGGCACCAGCGCGCTACCTCGGCGGGCAGTAGGTGCGAGTCGGCCGCCAGGGCGGTGCCAAAATTCACCTTCATCCGAAAAACGCCCTCCTCCAGCACGTACAAGGCTAGCCGCCGCACGCCCAGCTGCCCGATGAGGGTAAACTGGTAAATTTTGTATAAATCTACCTCCGCCGCGTTGTGCGTGATGGCCTGCGTGACTTCCAGCAGCGCGCTAAGCTCCCGCTCCTTCAGGAAAAGGCGCTTTTCGAGGCCAGCTACAAGGGCGGCGGGAGGAATAAGGGGCGCGTCGATGAGGCAGAACGGTTACGAAGTGGGGGCAAAGCTGCGGCGCCGGCCGCAATTCTCTACAATATTACGCCCAATTGTGCCCACCCGCCCCACGCGCCGCGCGCGGGCCTAGCTAAGTTGGGTTTTGGGGTCGAAGGCATCGCGCAGGCCATTGCCCAGCACGTTAAAGCTCAGCACCAACAGGCTGATGGCCAGCCCGGGCAGCGCCGTCAGCCAGAGGCCGGCCTCGGTGCCCAGCAGGTCGTAGCCTTCCTTTACCATGAGGCCCCAGCTAGGGGCTGGCGGCTGCACGCCCAGCCCCAGGAAACTCAGGCCCGCTTCGAGCAAGATAGCGGCAGCAAAGTTGCTTGTAGCCAGCACAATGAGCGGCCCGCGCAGATTGGGCAGCAAGTGTACAAAGATGAGCCGGCTGGTAGGCAGCCCCAGCACCCGCCCCGCCTCGATAAACGTGGCCGAGCGCAACCCCAGCACTTGCCCGCGCACGACCCTAGCCACATCCACCCACATGGTGAGGCCCACGGCTACGAAGCTGACCCACACACCTTTACTGTCCAACGCCAATGAAATACCAATCACCAGCATGATGCCCGGAATGCTCCACACCACCGTCATCAGCCCCAGCAGCACGCTATCGACCCAGCCGCCAAAGTAGCCGGCCACGGCGCCTACTGCCACGCCTATTACCAACGAAATAAGCACCGCCACCAGCCCGATACCCAGCGAGATGCGCGTGCCCAGCAGCAGGCGGCTTAGCTCGTCGCGCCCGGCTTTATCGGTGCCTAGCCAGTAGGTGCGGGCTATTCGTTGTTCGTTGTTTGTTGTTCGTTGTTCGGGCTGCGCTACCACCTCGTTCTTGACCTGAGGCGGCCGGCCGTGCAGCCACACTTGCAGCGCGTTGCCGGGCGGCGGCGCGCTCGGGTCGGGCACCTGGCGCAGGGTGGCCACGAAGCCAGGCGGCTGCTTTTGCAGCTGCACAAAGCCATTATTGGCGTCGGGCGAATTATCGGGCAGCACCCAGTAGCCGAGTAGCGCCACCAACGCGCACAGCCCAATGAACACCAGCCCGACCACCGCCGGCCGGTTGGCCCACAGGCGCTGGCGCACATAGTAGCCCGGGGTGCGCGCCGGGGGCGGCACCACCACGGCCGTATCGGGCGCGGCCGGCAGGGCGTCGGGCAGGGTGGGCGTGGCAGCCACGGCTAGCGGGTGTTGTGCTGAAGCAGGCCCTCTTTCGAGGCCAGGTAGCTGGCATCCTGCCCCAGCGCACCGAACGAGGTGGGCTCGTAGGCCAGTTCGGTGTCGGGGTCGGGCCAGTAGTAGCGCACCAGGCCGCGCTCGAGCAGGGCGCCCAGCACGGGCAGCAGCTCGGCGGCGGGGCGGCCGGTTTTCTCCACTAAGGTCTTAAAAGGGGTGACGAAATACAGCTCGTCGAGGATATCAAATTCGGCGTCGTTCATGGTGGGCAAAAGTAGTAGCGCGGACTTTTAGTCCGCGAGTGGAATACGCGTCAGCTCGCGGACTGAAAGTCCGCGCTACTGCACCCGGCGCACGCATAGGCAGTCGAGCATGGCCTGGTTCACGGCGCCGTTCATGTTGGTGTTGGCGGGCTCGAAGGTGAGGGCGAGCGTGTTTTTGCCCTTGGCCAGGCGCACCAGAATGGGGTTCGAGAAGCCCCAGCTGCTCCACTCGTCCACGCCGCGCTGGGGCAGCACCACGGTGCCCAGCAGCTTGCCTTGGCCGTCGCGCAGGGTGCGGATGGCGCACTTGTTATTCGTATTAATGGGCCCGTTGCCGTTGGCGTAGCGGAAATCGAGGGCGTAAAGGCCCGCCGCGGGGGCGGTTACGGGAATGGTGAGGCGGGTATTTTTAGCGGTGCTCACCTCCACGAAGCCCTTGCCGCTGAAGCCTTTGTAAGCGTAGCCGGCGGCGGGTGCCACGGTTTCGAGCTGCACTTCGGCGGCGGGCGCGCCCACCGGCAGCGGCTCGCTGGCGAAGGATTCCAGCCCCTTGTTGTCGATGGCCAGCACCTGGTATTCGGCGTAGCCGCCGGCCGGCACGGCGTAGCCGAGTGCGCCGCTGGCATTCACGGGCTGGCCGTTGCGGAGCACGCGGTAGGTTTGGGCACCCGCCACGGCGGGCCAGCGGAGGTGGCCGCTGGCTAGGGTCACCTGCGGCGTTTCGGGGCTGAAAAGGTTGGCCACGCGGGTATCCTGCGCGGCCGAAACCTGGCTCGTGAGGATGATGCGCACGGCGTGCACCCCGGTGAGGCTAGCCGGAATGGCGGCATCGGGCAAGGGCTGCCCGTCGAGAGTAATCGCCTGAATATCATTACCAAAACCCGACATCTTGATATTGAGCACGGCGCCGCGGTACTTGAAATTCAGGAGCTGGCGCCCGCCCTGCAAAGCCTGCGGCACGAAGGGCTTGAATACGAGCCGGTCGGCCTCGTAGTGCATGCCAAACAGCACCTTGTACACTAGGCCCAGGCTGCCCGAAAGGCTCCAGAGCATGTTGCTGGAGTTGATTTGGGTGCCCGCGAAGTCGCCGTTGCCGGCTACGAAATTCTCCTTGTTGGTGAGAAAGAGCGCGGCCGGGCGGTACACGGCGGCGATGCTCGCCAGCACCGACGCTTCGTTGCCGGCCTTGGCGCCCGCCAGGGCCCAGAAGCTTTGCACGAAGGGCCACACAGCGTCGTTGTGGTAGGGCGGGATGCCCGGAATCTGCGGGTAGATGCACGAGATGCCGAAGGCCGTGGTGGGCGTTTTTTCCACCACCATTTTAGCCCGGCTAGGGTCGGCCACGTCGAAGAGCACGCTCAGGGCCTCGCCCAGCGCCTCGGCCTTGGGCGAGAGCACCGGAAACACCCGGCCGTAGCGGTACTGCCCGTAGTAGCCCGCTTTATCGAGCCAGAGGTGCTGATTGATAGCTTGTTTGATGGTGGCCGCGGCCTGCTCGTGGCGGCTCGCCACGGCCGCGTCGCCGAGCTGCCGGGCCATGAGCGCCAGCACGGCATTGGCCTGCATGTGCACGGCGTTGGTGCCCAGGTTTTCGCTCTGGTAGATGTCGGCCGGCTGCATCCAGCGCGGGTAGGTTTGCTCGCGCCAGTCGAGAAACGACGACTCGCCACGTACTAGCCCGCTGCTGGGGTCGTAGGCGTTCTGGGCGTCTTCTTCGAGCGATTTCTGGATGACGGGGTACACTTTTTTCAGCCAGGCCTGGTCGCCGGTCACCTTGTAGATTTCCCAGGCCGCCACCGCCCAAATGGCGCGGTCAGTCGAGCACGGGTAGGCGCCGCCGGTGCCCGTATCCTGAATGATGCGGCCCTCGGGGCTCACCTTGCGCAGCAGGCTGTGCATGGCCACCTGCGGCTGCAATGTGGCCTGGACCAGGATGATAGAGTAGCTGATATCACGCGTCCACACGCCCGCCCATTCCTTGCCGGTGCGGAAGGTGCTGTCGGGCTCCACGGCGCGGCGAGCCTCTTCGAGGGCCAGGTTGTAGAGCGCGTCGGCAATCGGATAATCGGAGCTGTACTGCGGGAAGCTGCTGGTATCGAGCGTTTTCTTCCAGCTACTGGCGGTTTGCTTGGCGGCGGCCGGCTGGTTGAGCGTCAGGGTTACCTCGTAGATGCCATCGCCGTCAGGGTCGTGCAGTTCCAGCTCGGGCTTGTTCACCAGGTTGTCGAAGTCCCAGCTCAGCGGGGCCGGCTCGCCCGCCACGAATACTTTCTTAAAGTCTTGCTTGTACAGCTTTTCGCCCTTGTAGGTGGTGTAGTAGCCCTGCTTGTCGAAGGCTTGCAGCACGGGCCGCATATCGAGGCGAATTTTCACTTTCGTGTTGGGCGCCAGGTACTGGCCCTCGGGCACCGGGCGGGCGTCCACGGTCTGCTTGCCGAATACGACGAGCGGCGCCTCCAGCACCTCGCCAGTTGCGGCGGGCAGGACCAAAAAGGTATTATCCTGGCCCGAGGGCGACTCGTTGTCCTTACCATTGATGCTAAAGCGAAACAGGATTTTGGGGCTCTGCCGCTCGTTGGCCGGGCTGCGGTAGTTGGAGGTCAGCTCGGTGGCCGACACGGCGCGGGCGTGGTTGGGGCCCTGCACCACGCTGTCGCGGTAGAGCGTAAAGGCCTCCGACTGCCAGATGGGGGCAGCCACCGCCGCCGCGGCTTTTTCGCCGGCGCCGGGCTTCGACTGGCAGCTCGCCAGCAGCAGGCCGCTGCCGAGGAGGAGGGCGGCGGCTTCGCAATAATTCAGCATGGTTTTTCGGGAAGTTCCCGCAGAGATTCGCAGCGGTAAAACGTAGAGGTTCGCGGAGTTTTAGGGCCTTAAGGTACCGGGCTAGCCCACCACCATACCCACGGCGGCCAGGGCGCGCCAGAAGCTGGGGTACGACTTGCGCACCACCTGCGGCTCGTGCACCACCAGCGGCCCCAGCATGGCCAGCGGGGCAAAGGCCATTGCCATGCGGTGGTCTTCGTAGGTTTCTACGGTTTGGCCGCTCACTTGAAAGTCAGCCGCTTGCACCTCAAACACGCCGGGCTCAACCTCGGGCATATCAGCCCCGAACTTGCGCAATTCCTGCTGAATGGCTGCAATGCGGTCGGTTTCCTTGATGCGCAGGCTGTCGAGGCCCGTGAAGCGGCGGCGGCGCCCTAGCGCGGCCACCACCACGGCCACGGTCTGGGCTAGGTCGGGGCAGTCGGTAAAGTTGGTGGTGGGTGCACCGGCCGGCGCCGGGGCCAGCGGCACCTGCGTGAGACTAGCCCCGCTCCCATCGGCCAGGAACTCGGTAGCCACGCCCAGCGGCCGCATAATAATCTGGATAACGTGGTCGCCCTGCCACGACTTTTCGCGCAGGCCGGGCAGCACCAGGCGGGAGCCCGCCGGGGCCAGCGCCAGCAGCGCGTACCAGTAGCTGGCCGCCGACCAGTCGCTCTCCACCGTATAGTCGGCCGGGCGGTAGCCGCCGGGCGCCACCTCAATCACGTCGCGGCCCACCTCGGCAGCCGTGGCCCCGAAGTGGCGCATCAGCTTGAGCGTCATTTTGATATACGGCCGCGAGCCGACCTCGCCCGTCAGGCGCAGGCGCAGGCCGCCGGGCAGCCTGGGTCCCACCATCAGCAGGGCCGAAATGTACTGGCTGCTCACGTCGCCGCGCACGGCTAGCTCGGCTAGCCCCTCGGCTGGGGCCGCCACCGGCTGCCCGCCGAAACGCAGCGGCGGGTAGCCTTCCTTTTCTTCGTACTCGATGCTGGCCCCTAGCGCGCGCAAGGCATCGACCAGGATGGCGATGGGCCGCTGCTTCATGCGGGCCGCGCCGGTGAGGGTGCCGCGCCAGCCGGTCACGGCCAGGTAGGCCGTCAGGAAGCGCATCACGGTGCCGGCGTCTTCGGCGTCGAGGTGGTCGGTGGTGGCGGCCTGGGCTAGCAGGCGCTGCATCAGGGTGGTATCGTTGGCTTCGGAGAGGTTGGCGACGGTGCCGCCGCCGGCTAGCTTTTGCAGCAGCAGGGCGCGGTTGGCTTCGCTTTTGGAAGCGGACAGGTGGGCGGTGCCGGTGAGCGGCCCGCCGGGCCAGCGCAGGGGTTGGTTGGTCATATAACAAGGTGCGGCAAGCGTCAGCTTACCGTTTTGTAGTCGTTGTTTTTCAAGGGGTTTGGCGGGTTAGCGGCATACTCAGCCTATGCCAACTACCCACGGCAAGCTAACGCTTACCGCGCATTGCTATAAGTCCGCAACGACGCGGCAATATCGGCCACCGTCACGGGTTGGTCGAAAATGCCGTGGCCGATGCCTTGTAATAAGGTGCACTTGATAACGTCGCCCCGGTTTTTCTTGTCGTGCCGGGCGTAGGCGGCAATCTCAGCGGTTTCGCTTTCCGCAAAGGCTAGCGGCTCGAAGGAGGCGGCCACTACGGCTTGCACCTGGGCTAGCTCGTCGGCCCCGAGCAGGCCGCGCTGGGCGGCCAGCCAGCTTTCGCACACCAGGCCCGCCGCCACGGCTTCGCCGTGGCGCACGGCGCGGCCGGGCTGGGCCAGCAGGTAGCTTTCGAGGGCGTGGCCCACGGTGTGGCCGAAGTTGAGCAACTTGCGCGGGCCGGCCTCGTGCGGGTCCTGGGCCACAATGGCTTCCTTGATGGCCACCGAATGGCGGATAATGGGCGCCCAGTCGGGCACGGCCGCCACGGCTAGCCCTTGCAAGTCGGCAAAGGCCGCCGCATCGGCAATGAGGGCGTGCTTGATGACTTCGGCGTAGCCCGAGCGCAGCTCCTCCAGCGGCAGCGTGGCCAGGAAAGCGGGGTCCATCACCACGGCCTCAGGCTCCTGAAACACGCCAATGTGGTTTTTAAAGCCTTGAAAATCAACCCCCGTTTTACCCCCCACGGCGGCATCGACCTGGGCTAGCAGCGTGGTGGGCACGCCCACGCAGCGCAGGCCGCGCTTATAGGTAGCGGCACAAAAACCGCCGAGGTCCGTGACCACGCCGCCACCCAGGCACACGAGCAGCGCGTGGCGGTCGGCCTCGTGCTGGGTCAGCCAGCTCCACACTACTTCGCAGGTAGCTAGGGTTTTGTGAGCTTCGCCGGCCGCGATGGTTAGCAGCTCGTGGGCCGGCAGGTGGGCTAGCAGGCGGGGGTAGCAGTCGCGGGCGGTATTGGCATCGGCCAGCACAAAGAGGCGGCTGGGCGGGGCCTGGCGCAGCAGCGTGGCCAGGGCCGGCAGGGCGCCGGGGCCGATGGTGGGCGGGTTGGTCAAGGCAAAAACGGCGGAGGTAAAGCCAGCGCAAAGTAACGGCGGGCCGGGCCAAGCATTTTCGCGGCGCGGCGGTGCAACGCTTCGGGGCGGGGTGGGCTCCCTGCTACACCCTTGCCTGGTCGGGCGGGGCGCGCTCCTTCGTATGCCTGCATTTCTACGCTATTTTTTACTGGCTGCCATTCTGCCGCTAGCCACTGGCTGCCAGACCGACGCCGATATCAACCCCGCCAACTACGATGTGCTGGCCTTGGCCACCGGCCATTGGGAGTGGGATAATTCGTCTTACCAAAGTGGCCTGCAAACGCCGGCTAGCCTCGGCTACGCGCGGCAGGTGGTATTCAAGCCGGGCGGCCAGCTAGTGGTGCGCCGCCGGGGCCAGCCCGACTACACTACCACCTACCAGTTTTCGATGGGCACGCCGCAACCGTGCGGCGCGGTGCCGGTGCCACTCGTTACGTACCGCAGCGAGCCCGACCTGGGCAACACCGATACCAAACTGTATACCCTCAGCCAGCACGCGGGCCAGCAGATGCTCAGCATCATCGGCGAAGGGCTGTGCGTGGACAACGGCGCCTACGAAACCTATCATTGGGTAGCCGAGTAAGCTGGCTTGCTTTGTGCTTGCCCCTACCCATGAAAAACTTCCTTTCTGCTCTTGCCCTGCTGGCCACCGGCGCCCTGGGCACCACTGGCTGCCAGCGCGCGGCCCAGTCGGCTGCCCCCGAGGCCAAGGCTAGCGCCGCGCTGGAAGGCACCTGGCGCCTCACCGGCTACCAGTGCCACTGCCCCCCCGGCCAGCCCGTGCCCGATGAAGTGCTAACCATCGAGGCCAGCCAGCGCTTTCGCCTGGTGCGCAACCAAGTCCTCGCGGCCGAAGGCGCTTACACTACGGGCCAGGGCATAAGCTGCGGCGGCGGCACCCCCGAGCCGATAATTACCCTCACGCCTACGGCTGCCGATACCTACGCCCCCAAAGGCGCTTACACTCTGGAAGGCAATACCTTAATTATTGACCAGTGCAGCGCGGCCGATGGCCCTAAATACACCTATACCCGCCAGTAGCGAGCAGCGGCGCTGGCCTAAACAGGGAGCGGGCGGGGGAAATGCTGGTTAACCAGCATTTCCCCCGCCCGCTCCCTGTTTGCCTTCCCTAGAGTCCCGGCCCCAGGTTGGTGGGTCCATCCACGGGCCGG
>CAYLNN010000045.1:0-25307 GCA_964385095.1 uncultured Hymenobacter sp. | reverse complement strand
GATTTAACGGATTAAACGGATTGCGCGGATACGCCCGCTGACGCGGGCTGACTAGCCTGGACCGAACCAGAAAATAAGCATAAACAGGAAAGGCTACTCAGCAAGAGTAGCCTTTCCTGTTTATGCTTTTCGTTATTGAGACAGTCAGCCCGCGTCAGCGGGCGTATCCGCGCAATCCGTTTAATCCGTTAAATCTGCGGTTATTTCGCGGTCTTGGGCCCGGGCCATGGCGGCGGAGGCGGAGTGAAGCTCAATCTGCTCGCCATGCTCATCCTCGATGCGGAAATCGGTGAGGCCTAGTGAAGTATCCTTCATCACCTTTACCCATTTGTAGTATTTGAGATACCACTTCATCTGGCGGCTCACGAGGCCCTTGGTGTAAAAAGCGTGCAGGAAAGGGTGCACGAAAAGCGTGATGCCCGCCTGATTCTGATTGATAAGCAAGTCATCAATGCTATTATCAATCTCGTCGGTAACCTGAATGGAGGCCGAGATTTTGCCCGTACCGCCGCAGGTGGGGCACACCTCGCCGGTAATGATGGTTTCGGCCGGGCGCACCCGCTGCCGGGTTATCTGCATCAGCCCAAACTTGGTAATGGGCAGGATGGTGAACTTGGCCTTATCCTGCTTCATGATGTGGTACACCGCATCCTCCACCTTCTTGCGGCTCTCGGCGGCGCGCATATCAATGAAGTCAACCACGATAATACCACCCATGTCGCGTAGGCGCAACTGGCGCGCTACTTCTTTGGCGGCCAATAGGTTAATCATGAGCGCCGTGGCCTCCTGGTCGTTTTCCTGGTTGCTCTTCGAGCCCGAGTTTACGTCCACTACGTGCAGAGCCTCGGTGTGCTCGATAACGAGGTAGCCGCCGCCCGGCACGCTCACCGTTTTGCCAAACAGCGTCTTAAGCTGCTTCTCAATACCCAGGTGCTCAAATACTTTAGCCTTGTTATTGTGCAGCTTTACCAACCCGAGCTTGTCGGGGGCGATTTTCTGCACATAGTCCTTCATTTCCTCAAAGCGGCCAGGCGTATCCACCACAATCGAGTCAAACGACTCATTGAGCATATCCCGTAGCATCGAGGAAGTACGCCCTAGCTCGCCCAGCATCTTATCACGGGGCTGCCCCTTGCGCAGGTTTTGGTAAAGCGTGTTCCAGTTATCGACCATGCTTTGCATGTCGCGGTCGAGTTCGGCTACCTCGTGGCCTTCGGCCACCGTGCGGATAATTACGCCAAAACCTTCAGGCTTAATGCTGGCAATGAGGCGCTTGAGCCGGTCGCGCTCCGTCTTGCTAACTATTTTCTTCGATACCGAAATGGTATTCGTGAAGGGCATGAGTACCAGGTAGCGGCCAGCCATCGAAATATCGGTGCTCACGCGCGGCCCCTTCGTCGAAATCGGCTCCTTCACTACCTGTACCAGCAGGTTTTGGCCTTTTTTGAATACGCTGTCAGCCTTGCCCACTTTTTCAAGCGGCTCTTCCAGCTTAAAGTTTTCCAGGCCAGCGGTTTGAGCCTGGTGCTTCATCACGCCGCCTACCCACTTGCTGAGGGAAGGAAATTGCTCGCCCAGGTCGCCATAGTGCAGAAAGGCATCCTTTTCGGAGCCAATATCGACGAAGGCCGCGTTGAGGCCGGGCATCACCTTGCGCACGGTTCCCAGGAAGATGTCGCCTACCGCATAGTTGGTATCGTTGCGGTCGAAATGATACTCAATCAGCCGCTTATCCTGGAGCAAGGCAATCCGCTCCCCTTCGGGGGTGGAATTGATAATTAATTCATTGCTCAACGTAGTAAGTTGGTTAAAGTAGCCTGCCGGGCCCGAGGGCGGCAGTGGCTTGCCCCGAAACCGGCAAAAGGGAAGCCAGGACCAAGAATGTCCCAGCTTCCCCTCGCGAGCCACGGCCACTGCCCTACTAGGGCAGTCTGGCGCACCACGATAGTCGTCCGCGTGGCGGAGGCTACGTGAGAGATAGGCAGGTGCCCTAGCGTTGAGAGCCTTAGCACCTGCCTCTTACTCCGCACTAAGTCAGAAGATTACTTCTTCTTGTGACGGTTCTTGCGCAGGCGCTTCTTGCGCTTGTGGGTGGCAATCTTATGGCGTTTACGTTTCTTACCGCAGGGCATTGTCGTGAGGAGTTAAAGGGTAGATATAAGAGAGCTTCGGTGGTGGCTGGCTAAAGCTGGGGTGCAAAAGTAGCACCTTTATGGCTAGCCGCCCGAAGCCGGGATTTAATTGCGAATTTTTGCCAGTTCCTCATCCACCGATGCGGCTAGGGCCGGGTCAGCGCTGAGGCTCTTGGCTTTTTGAAAGGCCGCCCGGGCGGCTGGCCCCCGGTTGATGCGGGCCAGCGAAACGCCGAGGTAAAACTGACCTTCCACGTTCTTAGGATTCACCTCAACCAGCTGCGTAAAGCGTTCAACTGCTTTATCGTACTGATTGCTTTGAATGGCTAAGATGCCTAAGTTGTAAAGAACTTTCTCATTCTTAGGGTCTTGCTCCAGAACTTCACGCAGCAGTCCAATCCCTTTTACGGGGTTGTCACTGCTCATGTAAGCCATGCCCAGGTTGGTTTTAGCGTCGAGGTTATTCGGGTTGGCTTGCAGCACATTGTCATACAGCTCCCGCGCCCGGTCGCCCAGCATCCTCTTGCGGTCGGCCGAAGCAGCAAAGCTATACGCCTGAAAATAGGCATCGGCCGCTTGCTGCCAAGCCTTTTCGCTAGGCTGCGCCGCTGCTAGGCCCGCCAGGTAAAATCCGGCACTGTCGAACCGCTGCACCGTAGCATAGCGTGCGGCTAGGGTAGTAGCCACCTGGCGGCGGTCAGCCACTGGGACCGTGCGATACCGAGCCAACAGTGTGTTAAGCTCTTGGCGTTGAGCAGCAGTGGCCTGAGTATGCGGCGCGCTTGGGGCTGCGGGGCTATCCTCGCCGGCTACGGTGCCGGTGGCCGCCGGGCGGGGGCCCGACGAAGCCTCGGCCTTCGAGCCATTGGTGGCTACGCCGCCGCCGTCGGGGGTAGCCGTGCGGGCCGCGTCGCGGTTGAGCGCGGCCTTGCCTTCCTTAGGCTTCACGATGCCCTTGGGCAGCATATAAAGCCCACCCGCCAGTGCCAAAGCACCGGCCAGCAGCAAAATTTGGTGCGTACTGGTGGGAGAGGAAGTAGAGGCCATGCGAAACAGGTTGGGCTAGTAAGCGATGAGGTGATAAGGAAGGAATCTGCGGCCTGCCTCACGGCCGGCCGGTCCGTCCTTATCACCCCAGCACTTTGTTACCTAAGCTACTTATAATTAAGCTTTTGCTTTTTTGGGGCTCTTGGCAGCCTTCGGTGCTTTGTCCGAAGCATCACCAGTGATTTTCTTGCTGGCTTTAATTTTAGCTACAAACGTTTTGCTCGGCTTGAAGCTCGGAATGTAATGCTCGTCGATGATGAGCGACGTGTTCTTCGAAATGTTACGGGCTACTTTGCGTGCACGCTTCTTGTTGACGAACGAGCCGAAGCCACGCACGTAGATATTCTGGCCCTCGGTCATCGAATCCTTCACTACTTTGAAGAAGGCTTCGACGGTCGTCAGCACATCGGCTTTCTCAATGCCGGTTTTTTGCGAGATTTCGGAAATTACCTCAGCTTTGGTCACGTTGGTAAGGGGGGGTACTAGAAGTGAAAAAAAAATATCGGGCGGATAATCAGCCGTTTTCGACGTAAATCCTTGCCCGGCAAGAAGTTCGTCATGCGAAACGGAGCGCAAAGGTACTCCTTAATTCTTGTTCGGCCAATGGAAAGCTCCAAGTTTTTACTGTAGCCAATTTATTCTGCCTCATTATTTTGCTTAAAACTGCATCCGTCACGGTCCCGGTTCCATCCTCTTCTTTTCTGGCGTCGGCGCTGCTGGCCTGGTACCCGCGCCACCGCCGCGACCTGCCCTGGCGCCACACCCGCGACCCCTACGCCATCTGGCTTTCCGAAGTTATTCTGCAACAAACCCGGGTGGCCCAGGGGCTGCCCTATTACCTTGACTTTCTGACTTCTTACCCCACTGTGCACGACCTGGCCGCCGCCCCCGAGCAGGAGGTGCTGCGCCACTGGCAGGGCTTGGGCTACTATTCCCGCGCCCGCAACATGCACCACACAGCCCAGCAGGTGGTAAGTGAATTTGGCGGGCAATTTCCGGGCACCTACGTCGGCCTGCGCCAGCTCAAAGGAGTGGGGCCCTACACGGCCGCGGCCATCGCTTCTTTTGCCTTCGACGAGGCGGTAGCGGTGCTCGATGGCAACGTATTTCGGGTATTGGCCCGGGTTTTTGGGCTCCATTCTGACATTGCGGCCCCTAGTTCGCGCAAGGAATTCCAGGCCCTGGCCGACCTGCACCTGCCGCCCGCCCACGCCGCCGAGTTCAACCAAGCCATCATGGAGTTTGGCGCCTTGCAGTGCACGCCGGCCAAGCCCGACTGCCTGTTTTGCCCGCTGCAAAGCCAGTGCTGGGCCTTTCAGCACGGGCAGGTGGCGCTGCTGCCCGTCAAGGGCAAGGCCAAGGCCAGCCGCACGCGCTACTTCCACTACCTGGTATTGCGCCACGGCGAGCAGCTGTACCTAAAGGAGCGGCTGGCCGGCGACATCTGGCAGGGCCTCTACGATTTTGCCCTGGCCGAAACCGACAGCGCCAACCTGCCCGCTGCCGAGGTGCTGCGCCACGTGGAGGCGCTAGGGGGGCACTATGACCCAAGCCGCGTGGCCGAGGACCGCCCGGCGCCCATGCTGCGCCACGTGCTCAGCCACCAGAAGCTGGAGGCGCGTTTCCACGCCGTGCCGCTAGCCTCTCCGCTGCCCGAAACCGCTTTGCGCGATACGGGCCTGCGGGCTTACTCGGCCGCCGAAATTGAGGCGCTGCCCAAGCCGGTGCTCATTAGTAATTACCTGGCGAAAAACTGGCCTTTTGGTTTTGCTAATTATTTTGGTAAAATTGCCAATGTAATTTGCATAGACTAGCATTCTGACGTAATTTTAAGGCGTGAAAGGACTGGGTAATCTGGTCGTCTTTCGCGTCACTTTTTAAACTAGCGAAGACTAGCAAACATCATGGCCGGAGTAAACAAAGTAATCCTGGTAGGCAATCTGGGTAAAGACCCCGAAGTGCGCCATCTCGAAGGGGGCAACAGTGTGGCTCACTTTACGCTGGCTACCAATGAGTACTATAAGGACAAGCAAGGCGCCCGCGTCGAGCGCACCGAGTGGCACAACATTTCTGCCTGGCGCGGCCTGGCCGAACTGGCCGAAAAGTACCTCAAAAAAGGCACCCAGGTGTACGTAGAAGGCAAGCTGCGCACTCGCCAGTACCAGGATAAGGACCAGCAAACGCGGTACATCACCGAGATTATTGCCGAAGAAATTTCGCTACTTGGTGGTCGGCCCGGCGCCGCCCCTAGCCCCGCTAGCCCCGCTAGCCCGGCCGCCGAGGAAAACGTGAGCCTGCGCCAGGAGCCGGAGCTGGACCAACTCCCGTTCTAGACCGCAGATTCAACGGATTTAACAAATTGCACAGATACGCCTGCTGCGCAGGCTGACTTTTGAGGCCGCCTGCTTATTTAGTAGGCGGCCTTTTTGGTGCCGTGGTGTGAGCATTTTGGGGGGTGGCTAGGGTCGGCTTCCTTGGCAAGGGAGGTTATCTTTGGGAAATTTCACTACTATGGTTAGGATATTGGCTGCGCAGCTTGGGCTTGTTCGGGTAGGGGTGGTGCTGGTGCTAGGGGCTGGGATGGCTGCTTGCACTGCAGCGCCCGATTTTACGCCCAAGCCCAAGGGCTACAACCGCATCGACCTGCCGCCGCACCGCTACCGCACGCTGGGGCCGGGGCACCCGTACACATTTCAGTATTCGGAGTCGGCCAAGGTGCTGCGCGACTCGTCTTATCTGGCCCAGCCCGACTGGCTCAATATCTACTACCCCAAGCTGCACGCCAACGTGCAGATAACCTACACCAATGTGGTGCGCAACCGTCAGCTTTACAATAAGATGATGGAAGATGCCCGCAAGCTCACGGGCAAGCACCAGATTAAGGCGACCTCGATTGAGGAAAAGATTCTGCGCACGCCCAATGGTATGCGCGCCTCCGTGTTTGAGCTGGAGGGCGAGGTGCCCAGCCAGTTTCAATTCTACACCACTGATAGTACCAAGCACTTCTTTCGAGCAGCACTCTATTTCCGCACGGCTACGGCCAACGATTCGTTAGCCCCCGTAATCGAGTACGTGAAATACGATATGATGCAACTACTCAATTCGCTCAAATACAAGAAGTAAGCGCAGCGTATGCTTTCCTGGCTCCGGCAGCGGCTGCTGATGCAGCTCTTCATTGTGTACCTGCGCTACCTCATCGGGGCGGCGTTCGTGTTTGCGAGCCTGATTAAGATAAAGGGTCACCGCTTCACCACCGCAGACGGCTCGACGGCGCCGCTGCACTCGGCTTGGCATTTTTTTGAAACTATGTACCAGTCGGGGCTCTATTGGCAGTTTATTGGGGTGAGTCAGTTGCTGGCCGGCCTGCTGTTGCTGACCCAGCGCTACGCTCGCCTAGGGGCGCTGGTCTTCTTGCCCATTATCGCCAACATTTTTGTCATTACCCTGTCGTTCGATTTTGGCTACACGCCCGTCATTACGGGCCTGATGCTGCTGGCCAACCTGCTTGTGTGGTGGGAATGGCCCGCGCTGCGCGTGCTGGTAAACCAAGCTCCCTGTTCGCTGCCCGCTTCGCAGCTAGGCCCAGGCGCCACTTGGGAACTCACGGGCGTTGTCTTGTTCTTGTTCACATTTGGCTACCGGGCGCTATACGACCAATACAATGCCTTGCTTTGGGCAGGCGGTTGCCTGCTGCTAGGTCTGCTAGGGTTAGTAGTTGGCCTTAGGCGCCGGCCGGCAATGCGGCCCAGCTCCTTGTAAGTAGGTGATTTAGTTGATTAGATGAGTAATTTTTTTCAAACCAAGCTGGAATATCTGCGTGGCGTGGGCTTGCAGCGGGCGCAGCTGCTGGGTAAGGAGCTAGGGCTCTTTACCTACGGCGACCTTATCCAGCGCTACCCGTTTCGCTACCTCGACCGTACCCAGTTCTACAACGTAGTAGACCTGCACGATGACTTGCCTTATGTGCAGGTAAAAGGCATTTTGCGCGGGCGCGAAGTAATCGGCGAGGGGCCCAAAAAGCGGATGGTGGCTAAGGTGGGCGACGCCAGCGGCGAGCTGGAACTGGTGTGGTTTAAGGGCGTGAATTACTTGGAGAAAGTTGTCAAGAACCACCAGGAATACATTGTGTTCGGCAAGCCCACTATGTTCAACGGCCGGCCCCAGATGGCTCACCCCGAGCTGGAAGAAGTAACCGAGCAAAAGGCCGGCCAGAGCTTTTTGCAGCCGGTGTATAACACCAGCGAGAAGCTCAAAAACTACCACCGCATCGACAGCAAGGCGATAATGCGGATGGTGAGCGACCTGCTCAAAATTGCGCTGCCGCAGGTAACCGAAACGCTCTCGCCGGCGCTCATTGCGCACTACGCCCTGATGGGCAAGGCCGAGGCCTTGCAGCAGATTCACTTCCCGCAGAGCCCCGAATTGCTGGAAAAGGCGCGTTTCCGGCTCAAGTTTGAGGAGCTGTTTTACATCCAGCTCAAGCTCCTGCGCCAGAAGGACCAGCGCAAGGTCACGCTCTCGGGGCAGATTTTTAATGAAGTGCCGACGCTGGTGCACTTCTACAAAAATGTGATGCCCTTTGACTTAACGGGCGCGCAAAAGCGGGTTATCCACGAGATTTACAAGGACTTCCTGGCTGGCCAGCAGATGAACCGCCTGTTGCAGGGCGACGTGGGCTCGGGCAAAACCATCGTGGCCTTCATCGCCATGCTGATGGCCGCCGACAACGGCGCCCAGAGCTGCCTGATGGCGCCCACCGAAATCCTGGCCGACCAGCACTACCAGGGCCTAAAAGTGTACGCCGACCAGCTGGGCCTCAACATTGGCAAGCTCACGGGCAGCACCCGCACCAGCCAGCGGCGCGTGCTGCACGAGCAACTGCGCGAGGGCACCATGCAGATGCTGGTGGGCACCCACGCCCTGCTCGAAGACGTGGTGCAGTTCCGCAACCTCGGCCTCACTATTATGGACGAGCAGCACCGCTTTGGCGTGGCGCAGCGCTCGAAATTGTGGCAAAAAAACCCCTACGTGATACCCCACGTGCTGGTGATGACGGCCACGCCCATTCCGCGCACCCTAGCCATGACGCTCTATGGCGACCTCGACGTGAGCGTGATTGACGAGCTGCCCGCCGGCCGCAAACCCATAGTGACAGTGCATCGCTACGATGCTAACCGGCTGAAAGTGTTTCAGTTCATTCGCGACCAAGTGGCGCTGGGCCGGCAGGTGTACATCGTGTACCCGCTGATTGAGGAAAGCGAAACAATGGATTACAAAGACCTCACCGACGGCTACGAAAGCGTGAGCCGTGCCTTTCCCGACCTGCAAATCAGCATTGTGCACGGCCGCATGAAAGCCGAGGAAAAAGACTTCGAGATGGCCCGCTTCGTGAAGAAGGAAACCCAGATAATGGTGGCCACCACCGTTATCGAAGTGGGGGTGAACGTGCCCAACGCCTCGGTAATGGTGATTGAGAGCGCCGAGCGCTTCGGCCTGAGCCAGCTGCACCAGCTGCGTGGCCGCGTGGGCCGGGGCGCCGACCAGAGCTACTGCATCCTGATGACGGGCTACAAGCTGAGCAAAGACAGCCGCACCCGCCTCGAAACAATGGTGCGCACCAACAACGGCTTTGAAATTGCCGACATCGACCTCAAACTGCGTGGCCCTGGCGACCTTATGGGCACCCAGCAGAGCGGCGTGCTAGACCTATTGATTGCCGACCTCGCCAAGGACGGTCGCATTCTGAGCGAAAGCCGGGCCGCCGCCCAAACCATCTTGGCCGATGACCCCGAGCTGGCTAGGCCCGAGCACGGTAACATTCGGCGGCACATCGAAAGCCTGCCCGCCACGGCCGTCAACTGGAGCCGCATCAGCTAAGCGACGACCCTAGCGAGCATAAAAAAAGCGGTTTCTAGTGAAACCGCTTAACCTTTAGAACCAGGTGAGGGGAAGCTCTTGCTCTTTTCGCTGGTTAACGGGGGTGATGTTGGTAGCTTGTTCCTCTTTGCTGTAGCTGGTAAGCGTCATGTTGGAAACGTTGCCAGGGGTATAGAGGGTAACTGGAGCCTTCGCGAGGCCGGCCGAGGCGGCGGGCTGAGCTAGCTGCATGTAGCGGCCAGCAATGATGAGCGCGAATAAGGAACCGAGTTTAAGGAATGATTTCATGGGTAGTGGATAGTGGCACGTACTATCCCAAAATTGGTGCCAATTAGTAGGTTTCAGCTTAAATATTAAAAAATTAAATGGTGGGTGGGAAAAGGAAAAATGAAATAGTAGCCGATTGCTAGCAGTCTCGGAGGGCGCCCATTAAACGAGCGGCCCCTAGGATGGTTGCGCTTCATGCGAAAGAAAGTTCGATGGCAGGCAGCGCAGTACAAAGATACACCTGCCCAACGCGCGCCGGGGCTAGCTGGGCGGCAGCTTTTCTTTAGCGAAGCGCGAACGACTTGGGCCAGCGGGGGTACTTTTGGGGTAGCAAAGGCTAGCTGAGCCTCTTTTAATGAGTATTTCGTATGCGTTTTTTCTTCGGTATAACTGCCCTGGCAATCTGCGGCTTACTAGGTGCCACGCACCCGGTGCAGGCCCAAAAAACCAAGTCCACCGCCTTTAGCTACCTGCCCGAGCAAGGCGAGGACCGCTACAACCAGCGGGTGCCCCAAAAGACCCTGGCCCTGGCCGATGGTAATGGTTTTATAATCCTGGCCCACCAAAGCGGCAGCGCTTATGCCGTGGAGCGCTACAGCGCCGACCTCAAAAAGCAGTGGAGTACCACGCTGCCCGTAGCCCCCGGCGAAACGGTAGAAGCTTTCGGCCGCAACGCCGAGCAGGCGTGGGTGGTAATTCACCACGCCGATGAAAGCAGCCAGAACCTGACCGTGCAGCCCTTCGGCCTGGCCGGGGGCCAGAAGGGAGCGCCGGTGGTGGTGATAACGGCCCCGGCCCAGGACCGCCGCCCCGTGGTGCGGCTCTCGCCCGATGGCAGCCGCCTGCTGGCCTACCGCTACGTAGCCCGCGACATGCAGGTGAAGACGCTGGAAGGTGCCCTCTACGACCAGAAGCTGAGCAAGCTTTTGGACCGTACCTATGACTTTCGCGACCAGGGCGACTTCTTTTCGCCCAACATTCTGCTAGCCAATGATGGTGTGCAGTACGTGACGCTGCTCGGCGACGGCATGAAGAAGCTGACCGTGCGCCGCTACCCCGCCACCGCCGACCGCGTGGGCGTGGCCACGGCCATTCAGGTGATGGGCGTGCCGGTGGGCGGTACCTTCGGTGGGCAGCCCATTACCATTCGCGATGCCAAGTTTAGCCTCCAGCCCGATGGCCAGCTCTACGCCGCCGCGCTGTGTGCCAACGACCGCACCGGCCAGCTCAGCGGCTTGAAAGTGGTGCGCTTCGACTTTGCCGAAAGCAAGCTGCGGCTAGCCGATGAAGTACCGTTCTCCCCCGCTTTCCTGGGCGAGATAACTGCCGCCACTGGCACCGAGGTAAAGGCCCTGGCCGACATTTACTTGGCTGATATACTGCTGACGGACAGCAAAAACCTGGTGGTTATTGCCGAGCGCCATTTTGAGGAGGGCGGCCCCGAGATGCCAGTGCACGCCCGTGAGCTCTACGTATTCGGCTACAGCCCCTTCCTGACGCCCACTTGGCACGACATCATCGCCAAAGACCAGGTGGCCCCAGCCATCGACAGTTACACGGGTATTGGCTATCGCGCTGCCGTATTCGGCGAAGAAGTGCAGCTAATGACGCTCGAAACCATCGACGGTAAATCGGACCTTTACCTGCGCAAAATTCAGGCCCCAACCGGCGTGGTTAGCGCCCCCCAACGTCTCAAGCTCAATGTGGCCAACGACCAGCAGCTGGCCTACGTTAAGGACTTCACCACTTGGCTAGCCCCCAAAACCATTATCGGCATCAGCCGGCCCAGCAAAAAATCAGCTGCCCTTCAGCTAAATGCCGTCAAACTGAAATAGTCCTCTACCCCCAGACCGCAGATTTAACGGATTAAACGGATTTCGGGGATACGCCCGCTGACGCGGGCTGACTAGCCTTAGCCGCTCTGGTATTGAAAACAAAAGAAGAAAGGCTGCTCAGTAGAGCAGCCTTTCTTCTTTTTCTCTGGTTTGGTTGAGGAGAAAGCGCCAGGGCTAGTCAGCCCGCGTCAGCGGGCGTATCCCCGAAATCCGTTTAATCCGTTAAATCTGCGGTCTAGTAGCAGTACTCGTTGGCTTCGATGAGCTTGGCGGCCACGCGGCGGCGAGCTTCCTTCACGTTGAAAAGGTCGGGCTTGGTGAAACGCTTGAGGCCCATGCTGAGCAGGCGCTGCTCGTCGCCCTCTGCCATGCTGGCGATGGCTTCGCGGCCCGACTTCTCTACTAGGTCGATAGCGTCGGAGAGGTAGACGCGCGCCATGTCCAGCTGCTGAGCCAGAGCCTCTTCGCCCTTGGCGGCGATTTCCTTTTCTACGCGCAGCAGGGTGCTTTCGGCAGTGTAGGTTTTGATGGCCATGTCGGCGATGTTCATCAGTACTTCCTGCTCCTTGGCGAGCGAGTTCATGTATTTCTGCACAGCCGTGCCGGCTACCATCAGCACCGCTTTCTTCATATTGGCGATAGCTTTTTTCTCGGTAGCAAAAGCCGAGTCGTCGCTTTCGCCCATGCTTGGGATGCTCATCAGCTCCTGCTGCACAGCCTGGGCCGGGCCCATCAGGTCGATTTCGCCTTTCAGACCCTTTTTCAGAATCATATCAACGGCTAGCATCCGGTTGATTTCGTTGGTGCCCTCGAAAATCCGGTTGATGCGCGAGTCGCGGTAGTTGCGGTCCATCGGGTAGTCCGATGAGAAGCCGTAGCCGCCGTAAATCTGCACGCCCTCATCCGTCACGTAGTCAAGTACTTCCGAGCCTTCCACTTTCAGAATAGCGCACTCCACGGCAAACTCGCGGGCCGCACCTAGCAAGGCTTCGTTGGTGCCGAGGCCGCTGGCCAGCAGCTCCTGCTCCTTGCGGTAGATGTCCTCGCCAGCGCGGTAAATGGCCGACTCGGCGGCGTACATCCGAATGGCCTGCTGCGCCAGCTTGTAGCGAATGGCGCCGAACTTGCTGATGGGCAGCTTGAACTGCACACGCTCATTGGCATACTTCACGCTCTGGGTAGCCGTAGCCTTGGCACCGCCGAGGCAGGCAGCAGCCAGCTTAATGCGGCCGATGTTGAGCACGTTGAAGGCGATGAGGTGGCCTTTGCCAATCTCACCCAGCACGTTTTCTTTCGGTACCAGCGCGTCGGTGAGAAACACCTGGCGCGTCGACGAGCCGCGAATACCCATTTTGTGCTCCTCATTGCCGAGGCTCAAGCCGGGCGTGTCTTTGTCTACGATAAAGCCCGTGAACTGCTCGCCATCAATTTTGGCAAACACAATGAATACGTCGGCAAAGCCGGCGTTGGTAATCCACATTTTCTGGCCATTCAGCACATAGTGCGTGCCTTCGGCATTCAGCACAGCCTTGGTCTTAGCCCCTAGCGCATCGGAGCCCGAGCCGGGCTCGGTGAGGCAGTAGGCGCCCATCAGGCTGCCGTCGGTGAGGCCTGGGATATATTTCTTCTTCTGCTCGTCGTTGCCAAAGTATAGAATCGGCAGCAGGGCAATGCCCGTGTGCGCGGCAAAGGCTACTGGAAACGAGTTGCCACCGCCCACACCTTCCGTCACGCGCAGCGCAGTCGGAAAGTCCATGTCTAGCCCACCAAACTGCTCGGGCACGCTCACGCCAAACAAGCCGAGCTGGCCAGCTTTCTCCATCAGGCCGCGCATGAGGCCTTCCTCATGGTTGTCGAGGCGCTCAAGCAACGGGTGTACCTCAGCGGCTACGAAGTCCAGGCAGGTCTGGTACATCATGTTCTGCTCCTCCGTAAAGTCGGCCGGCGTAAAGACATCCTGGGCCTCAGTAGGCTTAATGATAAATTCGCCGCCCTTCGGAGCGGTTTTGTTCGATACTTCCATGACGTTGAATGGGTGAGAGTTGAAAAGTAAAGTGTTAGGCTAGCCGAGTATTTAGGGAACACGCGGCCGGCGGTTTTAGTGTTGCAAGATAAACAAAAAATGTTAGGCGTGCCGACTATTTAAGAGAAAAATAACCCCAAATCACTTGGGGTAGTTGGCTGCATTTAAAGAGTTGGCACTACTTATTGCGGCTTAATACAGTTAATAAGTAGCGTCATGCTCACCGTGACGGGCAAGTTATTCTGGTGGCCAGGCGTGAAGTGTGGTAATAGTTTAGCAGCGGTAGTTAAGGCGCTGTCAAGAGCTGCCGAGCCAGTAGCGCGCAGCAATTTGACGTGTTGCACTGCGCCAGATGGATTTACTTCCAAATAAATTAATGCCCTGCCTGTACACTGCTGGCTAAGGTCTGCCACTGGCCACCGTACGTGTTTTAGTAAGGCCATTGTCACTGCCCCCATGCCACCGCCACCCGGCAGCTGTGGCATGTGCTCCACATAAGTGTACACACGGGGCGCAGGATGCTGAGCATAAATAACCTGATGAAGAGCGCTTAGCAAAGTAAATAAGCTGAGCCTGCTGAAGTACCCTAGCCACGCTGTCCAAATTAATTTGGCAGTGCGGTAGAGATGCTTCGGCAGGCTCAGCATGACGGGATTAAAGAATAAGCTACTTCAGCAATTCGTAGATGCCCGCTACGCCCTGGCCACCGCCCACGCAGGCAGTTACCAGGCCGTACTTCTGCCCACGGTCGCGCAATTCGTCGAAAAGCTGGATGGAGAGCTTAGCGCCCGAGCAACCTAGCGGGTGGCCCAACGCGATGGCGCCGCCGTTCACGTTCAGCTTCTCGGTATTGATGCCCAACTCGCGCACCACGGCCAGCGACTGTGAAGCGAAAGCTTCGTTCAATTCAATCAGGTCGATGTCGTCGAGCTTCATGCCGGCTTGGCGCAGGGCCTTAGGCACGGCGGCAATCGGGCCCATACCCATGATGCGTGGGTCGACACCCTCAGTGGCGTAGGTCACCATGCGGGCAATGGGCTCCAGGTTCAACTCCTTTACCATGCGCTCGCTCATCACGAGTACGAAGGCTGCACCATCGGAGGTCTGCGACGAGTTGCCAGCCGTAACCGTGCCAGTAGCCGAGAATACGGGGCGCAAGCGAGCTAGCGCCTCTACCGAGGTGTCGGCGCGGGGGCCTTCGTCGGTATCCACTACATACGAGCGGTTTTTCTTCTTGCCGGTAGCCTGGTCGAGGTAGGTTTCCTCCACCGTGATGGGCACGATGCTCTTCTTGAACTTGCCCTCAGCGATGGCCTTAATGGCCTTCTGGTGCGAGTTATAGGAGAACTCGTCCTGGTCCTGGCGGCTGATTTTGTAGTCGTTGGCTACGGCCTCGGCGGTCAGGCCCATGCCCATGTAGTAGTCGGGGTGCTCGGTGGCTAGCTTGTAGTTGGGCACGGTTTTCCAGCCCACGGTGGGCACCATGCTCATGCTTTCGGTGCCGCCCGCGATGATGCACTCAGCCATACCAGCCGTGATTTTGCCTACCGCCATCGCGATGGTCTCCACGCCCGAGCCGCAGTAGCGGTTCACAATCAACCCCGGCACGTTGATGGGCAGTGCCAGCAGCGAAATGAGGCGGCCCATTTGCAGGCCCTGCTCGGCCTCGGGCACGGCATTGCCCACTATCACGTCGTCGACGCGGCTAGGGTCGAGGGCCGGCACCGACTTCACGAGGTGCTTGATAACCTCGGCCGCTAGGTCGTCGGGCCGGGTAAAACGGAAGACGCCGCGGGGCGCTTTGCCAACAGCCGTGCGGTAGCCGGCCACGATATATGCGGTATTAGCCATGATATTTTTTAGATTTTTGAGCGCAAGGTTTCGCTAGGGTAGGCGAGGTTTCGCAAGGTTGAAGAGTACACTCGCTCGTGTTGCGAAACCTTATTCAACCTTGCAAAACCTGGCACTTTAGTTACGCAGCGGCTTGCCAGTAGTGAGAATAGACTGAATACGCTCCAGCGTCTTGCGTTCGCCACAGAGCGAGAGGAACGCCTCGCGCTCCAAGTCCAGCAGGTACTGCTCGCTCACCTCGGTGGGGGAGGAGAGGTCGCCGCCGCACATCACGTAGGCTAGCTTATCGGCGATTTTCTGGTCGTGCTCCGAAATGTACTTGCCTTCCTTCATGGCGTACACGCCGGTTTTGAACATGGCCAGCGCGCCCTTGCCGTGCACCTTGATGTTGGTTTTCTGGCTGGGCTGCGAGTAGCCGGCGTCGGCTAGCTCCAGGGCTGCGGCCTTGGCCTGGGCGATTACGCGGTTGGGGTTCACCACAATCTCATCGCCGCGGCGCAGGAAGCCCAGGTCGAAAGCCTCGGCCGCCGAGGTCGAAACCTTGGCCGTGCTGATGGTCATGTACGTGTTGCGCAGCAGGTTGAATTCGGGCTCGCCCTCTTCGTACTTGGCTGCCGTGCGCAAGGTCATTTCCTTGGTGCCGCCGCCGCCGGGTATCAGGCCCACGCCAAACTCGACGAGGCCGATGTACGACTCGGCCGAAGCTACCACGCGGTCGCAGTGCAGGTTGAGCTCGCAACCGCCGCCCAGCGTGAGGCCGTGCGGCGTGCCCACCACCGGAATGCTGCTGTAGCGCATCCGCATCATGGCCTGCTGAAACTGCTGAATCATCAGGTTCAGCTCGTCAAATTCCTGCTCCAGGGCCTGCATGTACACGAGGCCCAGGTTGGCGCCAGCCGAGAAGTTCGGCGCATCGTTGCCCACCACGAGGCCGCGGTAACCGTTTTCGGCTAGCTCTACCCCCTTCAAGAGGCCCTGAATTACGTCAGTCCCCAGCGAGTTCATCTTCGAGTGAAACTCCACGTTCAGAATGCCGTCACCGAGGTCGATAACCGACGCGCCGGCGTTCTTCCACAGCACCTTGCCGCTGGCGCGCAGGTTGTCGAGAATGATGAAGTTCTCTACCCCCGATACAGCTTGGTACTGCTGGCTCTCCTTGTCGTAGAACTTCCGCGTGCCATTTTCTACCTTGTAAAAGGTCTGGTTGCCAGCGGCTAGCATCTCCTCTACCCAAGGCGCCACGGTGCGCCCAGCGGCTTTAGCCAAGTCAATGCCGGCCTGCACGCCCAGCGCGTCCCAGGTTTCAAAGGGCCCTAGCTCCCAGCCGAAGCCAGCGCGCAGCGCGTCGTCAATCTTATAGAGCTGGTCCGCGATTTCCGGGATGCGGTTGCTCACGTAGGCAAACAAGCTGCCGAAGCTCAGGCGGTAAAACTCGCCCGCTTTGTCCTTGCCACTCACCAGCACCTTAAAGCGGTCGGCTAGCTTCTCAATGCTTTTGGTCAGCTCCAGCGTGGCAAACTTCACCTTCTGGCTAGGCTTGTATTCCAGCGTATTAAGGTCCAGCGCGTGGATTTCCGACTTGCCATCCGCGCCCTTCACTTTCTTGTAGAAGCCTTGGCCGGTCTTGTCGCCCAGCCACTTTTTCTCGCCCATCTGCTTCACGAAGTCGGGTAGCACAAACACGTCCTTGGCCTCGTCGTTCGGCAGGCCCTGGGCTAGCCCATTGGCTACGTTGATGGTCGTGTCCAGGCCCACCACGTCCGACGTGCGCAGCGTAGCCGACTTGGCGTGGCCGATAACCGGGCCCGTCAGCTTATCGGTTTCCTCCACCGTCAGGCCCAGCTTCTGCATAGTTTGCATAGCGTCGAGCAGGGCAAATACGCCCACGCGGTTGGCGATAAAACCCGGCGTGTCCTTGGCTAGCACTACCGTTTTGCCCAGGTACAAGTCGCCGTAGTGCAGCAAAAAATCAACGACTTCGGGCTTGGTTTCCGGCGTCGGAATAATTTCCAGCAGCTTTAGGTAGCGCGGCGGGTTGAAGAAGTGCGTGCCCGCGAAGTTTTCCTTGAAATCCTGCGAGCGGCCCTCGGCCAGCAGATGAATCGGAATCCCGCTGGTGTTGCTTGTAATCAGCGTGCCCTTCTTGCGAAACTGCTCTACGCGCTCATAGAGGCTCTTTTTGATATCGAGCCGCTCTACCACGACCTCAATCACCCAGTCGCAGGAAGCAATGTCTTTGAGGTTATCATCGAAGTTGCCGGTCTTAATGCGGCTAGCCTCGCTCTTGCGGTACAGCGGCGACGGATTAGCCACCACGGCCGCCTGCAACGCACTGTTTACGATGCGGTTGCGCACGGCGGGCGCGTCCAGCTTCAGACCCTTTTTCTCCTCATCGGCCGTCAATTCCTTCGGCGCGATGTCGAGCAGCAGCACCGGCACGCCGATGTTGGCAAAGTGGCAGGCAATGCGCGAACCCATCACGCCGGAGCCCAGCACGGCAACTTTCTTGATTATGCGTTTCATAAAAGTGTAGCGCGGACTTTCAGTCCGCGTTGGGTGGGGTGTTTAATACTAATCAAGCGCGACGCAGACCAAAGGTCCGCGCTGCCTCAGGCCGATGCTTCCTTGCGCAACGGCTTCAACTCAAAGTCATCAAAGAGCGTCTTGCCCTCAATCATGCCCGTAATCTGGCTAGCCACCTTGAAAAAAACGTCCAGTTGGCTCTGCGGGATTTTCTCGCGCGCCTTTTGGTTGAAGTGCCGCACCGTCTGGCGCGATACTTCCTTTTTTTCCAGCCCCAGCTCGGTCAGGAAAATGCGCACCGAGCGCTTGTCCTGGGTGTCAGCCTGCTTATAAATCAGGCCCTTTTCCTCCATGCTACGCAAGATGCGCGTGAGCGAGCGGGTTTCGAGGCCTAGCAGGGGCGCGATTTTGGTGGCCGGCGTACCTAGCTCCTGGTCGATGTTGAGCAGCACGAAGCCGATGCTGGTCGTGATGTCGTAGCGGGCGGCCTGCGTATTGTACATGCGCGAAATGGCGTGCCAGGCTACCTTAATGTTATAATCGACGGTTTCTTCAGGTTTCATATCGCAGCGAAAGTGCGGTAAACATACGAAGAAATTTGTTAGGCTTGCATACTAGTTGGGGAGCGGGCAAAAATGAGTAAGCCTATAAAAAAGGCCGTCATGCTACGTGCAGCATGACGGCCTTTCAGAAGCCCCCTAGTGGGCCGTACGCTCGTGCGGCTCTTTCTCGGCACGGGCGTACAGGTCTTCGATAACGGCTTTGTTTTTCTCCGTTATCACCTTGCGTTTCACCTTCATAGTGGGCGTCATTTCGCCGCTTTCCACGGTCCAGTGCTCGGGCAGCAGCACCGATTTCTTCACCTGCTCCCACTGGGCAAAACCCTTGTTGTACTTCACCACGAGGTCGTGGTAGAGCTTCACCACTTTCTCGTCCTTTACCAGCTCGGCGTTCGACTTAGCGGCTACGCCGTTTTTGCCGGCCCATTGCTTTAGCTCATCGAAGGCGGGCACGATGAGCGCGGCCGGAAACTTTTGGTCGGCGCCCACCACCATCATCTGCTCAATGAGTGGGTCCTCTTTCATCTTATTCTCAATGACTTGCGGGGCAATGTACTTGCCACCACTCGTCTTGAACATCTCCTTTTTGCGGTCAGTAATCTTGAGGAAGCGGCCGTTGACAAACTCGCCGATGTCGCCGGTATGAAACCAGCCGTCCTTGTCGATGGCCTCGGCCGTGAGCTCAGGCTTATTATAGTATCCTAGCATTACCGAATCCGACTTGGTCAGAATCTCGCCGTCTTCGGCAATTCTCACTTCCATGCTGTCGATGAGCGGGCCCACGGCGCCAATCATGTTGTTTTCGCGCTCGTAGCCGTTCACCGCAATTACGGGCGAGGTTTCGGTAAGGCCGTAGCCCTCCATCACCCGAATGCCGGCCGCCCAGAACACCCGCGCCAGCCGTGGCTGCAAGGCCCCGCCGCCACTCACAATGCAGCGCAGGTTGCCACCCAGCGCCTCGCGCCACTTATTAAAGATGAGCTTGTTGGCCAGGGCCAGCTCGGTGTTGTAAAGAAAGCCCTGGTCCTTTTGGGTGTCGAATTTCAGGCCCAAATCCAAGGCCCAGAAGAAGAGCTTGTGCTTGATGCCGGTTTGCTCGTGGCCCTTGGCCACAATCTTGTCGTACACTTTTTCGAGCAGGCGCGGCACGGTGGTAAAGATGCTAGGGTGCACCTCACGCAGGTTGTCGGCGATGCTTTCCATGCTCTCGGCGTAGTAGATGCTCACGCCGTGAATCATGTACAAATACGTCACCATGCGCTCAAAAATATGACACAAGGGCAAGAAGCTCAGTGCTTTATCATCCTTGCCTACCGGCACGGCCGGCGAGGAGTTATGGCAGTTGCTGAGCAAGTTTTTGTGGCTGAGCATCACGCCCTTAGGTGCGCCGGTGGTGCCGCTGGTGTAGATGAGCGTGAGCAAATCGTTGGGCTGTACGGCGGCTTTCAAGGGCTCTAGGTCGGCGGGGTTACCCTGCTGACCCAGGGCTAGCAGCTCGCCAAAGTGCCGGGCGCCCGCCACCTTATCAAAGGTGAATACGTTGTCGGCCGGAATATCCAGGCCGGCCGTGGCTTCCTTTACCTTATCGAACAAATGCTTGTCGGCTACGAAAACGGCACGCACGCCGGCGTCGGTAAAAATGTACTTGTAGTCCTCGACCGTGATGCTGGGGTACATCGGCACGCTGGTGCCGCCAATCTGGGCAATGCCAAAGTCGGCAAGCAGCCACTCGGGCCGGTTCATGCTGATAATGGCGACTTTATCATCTTTTTTCAAACCCAGCTTCAGCAAGCCCAGGCTCACCAGGTTGGCCTGGTCCTGCACTTGCTGGGTGCTCAGCGGCTCGTAGCGGCCGTTGATTTTGGCCGCTAAGGCATCGGACTTAGGGAATTTTTCGAGTTGGTTGGCTAGGATATCGAAGGAGCGGCGAACGTCCATAAGGCGAGGCGGGGGCAGTCGGCGTGGGAATAAGGCACTAAAGAAACAGGATTTTTACTGAAATCCGTGCGAGCGGCGCAATGCGTACGGTCAAAAGCCCAATCTGGACCGGGCCGGGCGTAAATTTGGCGGCGCCCCGCCGCGCTTGCTTTAATGAACCTGGCCCTTTTTTTCGACCCGCTGCCCGACGAGCTGACTGCCCCCACCGCCGCGCCCACCACCGTGGCGGCCTACGTGGCCCGCTTTGCCGAGAATTTTCCGGACTGGCGCACGGCCGACCTCGCTCTCATTGGCCTCGATGAGTGGCGCGGTACCGTGGCGGGCGCCCCGCCGGCTGGCCAGCACGGCGCCAACCGCGTGCGCGAGCGCTTCTACCAATTGCAGCGGGGCAATGGCCCCCTGCGCCTCGTGGACCTGGGCAACCTGCGCCCCGGCCTCAGCCTCGAAGACACCTACCAGCGCCTGCGCGAAATAGTAGCCGCGCTGCTGGAAGCCAACACGATACCGCTGCTGCTAGGGGGTGGCCACGACCTCGACTACGGCCAGTTTCTGGCTTATGAGCCGCAGCACGAGGCGGTGCCGGCCATCAACTTTGCCGTTATCGACTCGCGGCCCGACATGGCCATGCCCGGCCACTTTGCCGCGCCCGAAGACAGCCACTTGCGCCGCCTGCTGATGCACACCCCCAATTTTGTGTTCAGCTGCGCGCACCTCGGCCACCAGCAGTACCTCACGCCGCCCGAGGTGCTGACAGCCTTCGAGAAGCTGCATTTTGAAACCATGAGTGTGGGCGAGCTGCGCACCGACCGCCGCCTGGCCGAGCCAGTGCTGCGCCAAGCCAACTTCCTGAGCGTTGATATTGCCGCCATTCGCTGGCAGGATGCGCCCGGCTACTACCCGGCTAGCCCTTTCGGCCTCAGCAACGAGGATGCCGCTCAATTGTGTTGGTATGCGGGTCATAATGAGCAGCTTACTTCGGTGGGCTTGTATGGCTACCGGCCCGACCACGACCCCCACGGGCTAGCCGCCGCCACGCTGGCCACCATGCTGTGGTACTTTATTGAGGGTTACTACCACCGCCGGCCCGAAACGGGCTTCGGCACGTATCGCTTTCTCACCTACACGCTGGTGCTGCCCGGCAACAGCGGCAGTGCCCCTAGCGAGTTGGTATTTTACAAATCGCGCCGTGCCGACACGGATAAGTGGTGGATGGAGGTCGAAAGCCTGGCCGACCAATCGGTGAAGCGCATTGTGCCCTGCACTCATCAAGATTACCTGCACGCCGCGCAGGGCGACCTCCCCCAGCGTTGGATTCGGACGCAGGCGCTCTTAAGCTAACCGGATGAGTGACGCGCTGAAAACCTATACTAAGAGCCAGTTAGCCCTGCGCAACGGCCAGGACCGCGACGAAATCTGGGTAGCCTACCAAGGCAATATTTACGACGTGACCCGCTCGCGCCTCTGGCAGCGCGGCAACCACTACGAGCACTGGGCCGGCCAGGACCTCACCCGCGAGCTGGACGAGGATGCGCCGCACCTGGCCACGGTATTTGATAAGTTTCAAATAATCGGCCGGCTGGCGTAGGCTAAGCTTCAGCTTACCACCCATTATCTTCCAACTTACCCATTGGCAAGCCCAAGCTTACCCTGCATGACTACCGAAACGCCCTCCGAATATCAAAACCTCGAAACCTTGCCCACCGCTGCCCTGCTAGCCGGCATGAACCAGCTCGACCAAACCGTGCCGCTGGCCGTGCAGCAAGCCCTGCCCCAACTGGCGCGGCTGGTCGAAGCCACCGTGGCACGGCTGGGCACCGGCGGGCGGCTGTTTTACATTGGCGCGGGCACGAGCGGGCGGCTAGGGGTGGTCGACGCCTCGGAGTGCCCGCCCACGTTTGGCGTGCCGGCTGGGCTGGTGGTGGGTATTATGGCGGGCGGCGATGGCGCCATTCGGCAGGCCGTGGAGGGCGCGGAGGACCACGCAACCCAAGCTTGGGCTGATTTACAGCAGTTTAATGCCAACGAGAAAGACGTGTTGGTGGGTATTGCTGCCTCGGGCCGCACACCCTACGTGATAGGAGGCCTGCAAGCGGCGCGCGCCGCTGGGCTAGCCACCGGCTGCGTGGTGTGCAACGCCGACTCGGCCGTGGCGGCCGCCTGCGAGTTTCCGGTCGAAGTAGTTACCGGCCCCGAGTTTGTAACCGGCAGCACGCGCCTCAAGGCCGGCACCGCCCAGAAGCTGGTACTCAATATGTTGACCACTGCCACCTTCATCCGGCTAGGCCACGTGAAAGGCAACAAGATGGTTGATATGCAGCTCAGCAACGAGAAGCTGGTAGCGCGTGGCCAACTCATGCTGATGGACGAGCTTGGCATTGCCCAGCCCCAGGCCGCCGACCTGCTGCGCCAGCACGGCTCGGTGCGCGCTGCCCTGGTGGCGGCCGGGCGCTAGGGGCAGCCCAAAGTTAAATTTGCGGCTGATAATCAAGCGGCAATCTGCAAAAACGCCGCCTCACCCGAACGATTCGGGCGAGGCGGCGTTTTTGCAGGCGGGTTGGCCCCAGCCAGCCCCCTTGCTATGCACACCATCGAGCCTCACTACAACTGGATTGAGCAGTACTCGGCTGCCGATGACCCGCGCTCGCCGCTCTTTGGGGCCGAGTACAGCCTCGACACGTATTCCAATACGATTTATGGCTACTACATTCACCCCCAGTGGGATAGCCTGGAGTCAGATACGCTGTTTCTGAAAATCCTGTGGGTTGACTACGACGATGGCGGAGCCATTCTAGAATTTATCGGCGAGTGGAACGACGCCATCGAAAACGATATCATGAGCCTGAAGCGCAATATTCTCGACGTGCTGCTGCACGAAGGCATCCGGCGCTTCATTCTTATCGGCGAGAACGTATTCAATTTCCATGGCTCCGACGATAGCTATTACGAGGAGTGGTTTGAGGAAGTGGAAGAAGGCTGGATTGCGGGCCTGAACTTCCAGGACCACGTGCGCCGCGAGATGAGCCAGTATAACCTCGACCACTACATCAACTTCGGCGGTGAGCTCGACGACTTACCGTGGCGTACCTACGAGCCCCGGCGCTTGTTTGAAACGGTGGCCGGCCTTTTGCAGCGCCGGCTAGGCTAGCTCTGCACCGCATCACACCAAAAAAAGGGAACCCGCGCTGGCGGATTCCCTTTTTTTGTATTAAAGCAAAAGTGCTTAGTTTTTCTTCGACTTGCGTGCTTTGCGCGAACCGCCAACGTCGCCTTCGTCGCTGTCCTTCTCAGCACCTGGCGCGTCGGTCACGATGCGACGCTGCTCAGCCACAGTGCCTTTGTATACCTCGGGACCGTTTTGCTTGCGGGCCTTCCGGATTTGCTTCATTTCCTTGGCACTAGGGGCTTGGCCGGCGGCCGGGGCGGTTTGGGCCGGAGCAGCTACGGCGATTGCGGGAGCGACTACGAGAGCCGAGGCACTGCCCAGCAGGGCGGCGAAAAGAATGTTTTTCATGAGTTTTGAGATTGGGTTCGGAAAGATAAGTGCAAATTTCAGCCCAATAGACGAACCGAGAAATAAAAAGTTTACACCAGCTTACATTTTTTGGTACTAATCTTCTTTTACATGGCCCGGCTAAGGCTACCCGGCTATGGAAAGGGCATTTTAAGAGGTCACACCAGGCGAAGCCGGCCAACAAAAAAACGCTGCCGGCTAGGGTAGCGTTTTTTTGTTGGCCGGCTTCGCCTGAGGGCTAGCCAGTGGCAAAGCGCGGGTAATTACTTAGGGTCTTTAGCGTCAGCAGCGTCGCCGATAGCTTCGCCTTTTTTGTCAGCCGAGTCGCGAACGGCATCAGCCTGGTTCTCGAGGGCATCAGCCTTAGCTTCGCCGGCTTCTTTTACAGCCGTGCCGGTAGCCTCAGCTTGGTCTTCTTTCTTGCTGTCGCACGAAGCGAGCGAGAGGGACATAGCAGCTACGGCGAGGAAGAGTACTTTTTTCATGGTGCAGGTTGGAAAGGGTTTTTGATAGTTTCCGCCTCTTAATGCGGAGCTTGCCCAGAGGTAACCCGCCTCCGGAAAAAAAATTACTTCTTCCGGAAAGCCAGGCCAATCGGCACCCCCGTAAAGTCGAAGTTCTCGCGCAGGCGGTTTTCGAGGTAGCGGGCGTAGGAATCGGGGATGTACTGCGGTAGGTTGCAGAAGAAGGCAAACACCGGGTTGTGCGTAGGCAGCTGCGTAGCGTATTTGATGCGCACCATCTTGCCCTTCTGAATGGGCGGTGGATAACGCTCAATCTCCTTCAGCATCACATCGTTGAGCTGCGAAGTTGGGATTTTGCGCCGCTTGTTGGCGAATACTTCCATGATGACTTCCAGCGACTTGTGCACCCGCTGCTTGTTCAGCACCGAAATAAACACGACCGGCGGATAAGCAATCGGTGCAATCTTCTCCTTGATTTTAGCTTCAAAGTCGCGGGCCGTGTTGGTTTCCTTGCCCTCAATCAAGTCCCACTTGTTCACCAAAATCACGATGCCCTTGCGGTTTTTATCGGCTAGGGCAATGATGGCCACGTCCTGCGCCTCAATGCCGCGGCTGGCGTCGAGCAGCACTACGCACACGTCGGCGGCCTCCATGGCGCGTAGCGAGCGCATATTGGAGTAGAACTCGATGTCCTCGTTTACCCGCGCTTTGCGGCGCAGGCCGGCCGTGTCTACCAACATAAACTCGTGGCCGAAGGCGCTGTACTTGGCCTCAATCGAGTCGCGGGTGGTGCCGGCGATGTCGGTCACAATGCTGCGGTCTTCGCCCAGCAGCAGGTTCACGAACGACGACTTGCCCACGTTCGGCCGGCCGATGATGGCGATGCGCGGCAGGTCGGAGTGCGGCTCTTCCTCGCCCACTTCGTCGAAGTGCGATACAATGGCGTCGAGCAACTCGCCGGTGCCCGAGCCGTTAGCCGAGCTGATGGCAAACACTTCGGTTTCGCCGAGGCCTAGCGCGTAAAATTCGCCCGAGCCCTGCGCCCGCAAGTTGGTATCAGCCTTGTTAGCAACCAGGTAAATAGGCTTCACCTTGATGTAGCGACGCAGTATCTGCGCAAATTCCTCATCGAGGCCGTGCAAACCGGCGTCGGCATCCACCATAAACAGGATGACATCGGCCTCATCAATGGCCAGCTTTACCTGGCGATTGATTTCGCTCTCAAAAATATCGTCCGAGTTGTGCACGTAGCCCCCCGTGTCAATCACGGTGAAGTTGT
>CAYLNN010000044.1:0-26914 GCA_964385095.1 uncultured Hymenobacter sp. | reverse complement strand
GTAGGCACGGCGGCTAGATTCCATACCCCTAAATTGCCTCACAAGTCCATAACAGGGTCTAGACAGAGGGTATTTAGTTCACCCAACCGGCTCCTCAGGTAATTGCCGATGAAAATGCAATTGTAGCAGCGTATTTAGCTTCTCCCGGGTGAGGGGCTTGATGACCAACCCCGCAATGGGTAGCTCGTTGAGGCGCAGCAAGTCCTGCGACGTCATGCCGCCCGTTAGCAACACAATGTGCGTAGCCGCCCGTTGAGCAGCCGGCAGGTGCTGAAAAGCATCAATGAACTCGAACCCACCCAGGCCGGGCAGATTGACGTCCAGCAGCACTAGGGCCGGCGCCAGCGGCGTCTCCCGCCTAAGTAGGGCAATGGCTTCCTCGCCGCTCGTTACGGCGTGTATCTCCTCCGCTACCCCTAGCTGCTTGAGCAAGCGCTCGTGCGTGTAGTTGGTTGCTGGCTCGTCGTCTACGAGCAGGATGAGGGGCAGTTTTTCCATAAGTAATTGGAATATAATACGTTATTCAATAAGTTACTAAGAAGTGAAATTAGCTTGCTTCGGTAAGTTTACCCTACCAGCCACTATTCTTCCCAAGGTAAGCCCAGTGCCCCTCCCGAAGCGAGCACACCAGCGCGCTGCACCAGGCCTAACTTGATGTTCTTGGTTCAACCCGGCGCTAGTGCGCCCCCCTGCGAAAGGAAAGCCTCGCTACTGATTCGGACTGATTCGGGCGGCACCGGCTGTGGGGTGAAGGCGAAGTAGTTGCTCGCTAGTTTAATGCAATTCCTTGATTTTTAAACTGCGGAAAGAAACTTGATTGCCGTGGTCTTGCAGCAGCAAATACCCGGCCGGGGCCTGGCCGAAGTGCGGCCAGACGTGGTATTTGCTGCCGGCCACCAACGTCTGAAAGGCCGGCGAGCCGCGGTCGTACTCGAGTACTTTCACTCCGTTCAGGTAATGCTCAACGTGGTTAGTGGGGTAGACGACCACCCGCCCGACATTCCAGGCCCCGATGGGCCGCTGACTGGCCGCCGGCTTGACGGCCGGAATCAGGTCGTAGAGCGAGGCGAGCGTGCGGTCGCCGTTGGTGCCGAGTTGGGCGTCGGGGTGGCGGGAGTCGTCGAGCAGCTGATATTCTAGGCCAATGGGGGAGCCAGTCGTTTGTTCAGCCAAGGTTACAAAGTAGATGACTCCACTGTTGGCGCCTGGCGTGAGCTGGAACTCGAACGAGAAGTCGAAGGCCCGGTACTGGGCAGTCGTGATGATATCGCCGCCGTTGGCTGATTCCTTGCCGGCGGCCGCCAGCGTGGTTAGCTTTCCATCGGCAATTTGCCAGCCGTGAGTAGGAAAAGCCGGCCCCTTGGCGCTACGCCAGCCCGTTGGGGTTTTGCCATCAAAGAGCAAGCGCCAGCCCTGGCGGCGTTCGGCCGCCGTCAACGTATTGGGTGCCGGCGCAGCGGCGGTAGTAGCCCCCCTGGGCCTAGCCGGCAAGGCCAACGTGCTCAGCAGGAGTATAGCGCCTGCTAGGCACCGCGCAACAGGACGGGAAGGGAAAAGTACGTGCCGCATCGTGTGGGTAAAAGAACAGCTACGAAAGTAGGGCGCCACCGCCTAGTTGAGGCTACCCCCGCGCCAAGCAGCAAGCAGTGGCCGGAACGTGACTAGTCTCGCCAACACAATAGACTACTAAATTGGTGCAAGTCCTGCGTGTATCTAAGCTCGTGATAAGGCTTAATAAGGTTTATTTAGCAGTCTTTATATGGATAATTAAAACACTGCTAAGATGCTTTCGAAATCTCTGTTTTAACAAGACTTTCGATGCCTTTTGAGTAGCTAATACTATCAGCGGCGGGAATACGGCCAGAACCAACTCCGTCTGATTCCAGTTATTTTTGCGGTGGTGTGATACTAGATTATTCTGGAAACAGGACTCCCCGGGGCCGCGCAAGCGCCCCTTTTTTTGCCTATACCATCTGAATACTTGTTCCCTGTTGCTTGAGCAGCAGATTGATTGGGGCTAGGCGATGAAAGTAGTTGTGAGTGCCCTTCGCGCGGACGCGGCGATTAGGTCCAAACAACTGTTTAGCAAAATAGGCAATCACGTCGACCATTTGATGCAGATACGAGGTGCGCGAATCCCAGAGCACGGGGTCGCCAATAATCTGTTGTAGAGTAGGCGTAGCGAGCGTACGCGCCGCGCTACTAGGCTGCCGCAACGTGTGCATTAGGTTGGTCAGCTTTACCCTATCGGTGTTATCGCAAAAGACCATTCCTTGTGCGGGCCCAGCCGGATTAGCGGCCAGATGCGCGTCAAAGAGAAGCAAGAGCTGCCGCCACACATCTTGAGAGACTGTATTGGTCACCGCTTGGCGTTTATCTAGGCCCACAGTCAATAAGTGCAGGTCTGGGCGACGGCGGCACCAGTCTACACATTCAAGCAGGATACGTAACTGCTCATTGACTGGAGAAGCTGCCTTAAGGCCCACACCGTACTGACCGACAATGGCGTGCTCTTCCCCCCGCAGCCCCACCAGTGGTTGCCGGGCGGGCACAGCTTTGCCCCCAGCTGCCGGGCCTTCGGCGTGGAGCACCGGTTGACCAAACCGGCCCACCCAGGCACCAATGGTCCCGTCGAGCGCACGAACCGTACTATGAAAGAGGCTACCGTCCAGCCCTATCACGACCAGACCACCGCCGAACTCAACGAGCACCTGCAAGCCTTTTTGCTGGCCTACAACCACGCCAAGCCTCTCAAAACCCTGCGCGGGCTAACCCCGCACCAACTCGTCTGTGCCCAGTGGCAAAGCAACCCCACTATCTTTACCCAAGGCCCAACCCACCTCACCCTGAATCTATATACCTAGACTACGAGTTGTTTATAGCTTATATTATACTTAATTATTACAAAACTTTACTTATTTAATCCTTCAAGCTATCCCGGGCGGGGCGGTATCTTGCGGGCCGCGTGGGCTAGCTACGTCGCCGCGGCGTTTGCGTAAAGAAAGTATGACTGACTCTTCCCTTCCCCCAACCCCGCCCGTTTCTTTCCCCGAGTTCGCGCCCGTTACTACCGCCCAGTGGCAGGCCCAGCTGGCCCGCGAAGCCAAGGGCACCGACCCCGCCACCCTGCGCTGGGCGCTGCCTGAGGGCTTGGTAGCCGAGCCCTTTTATCACCGCGAGGCCCTAGCTGCGCTGGGTGGCCCGCCCGCCCCGCTGCCCCCGCGCCCCGCCCCCTGCCGCAACGTGGTGGCCCTGCACGTGCCCGCCGGCACCGACGGCCGCCTGCAAATCGAGCAGGGCGCCGATGCCCTGGCCCGCGGCGCCGAGGGGCTGCACTTCGTTTTTTCGAATGATGCCGCCGCCTTCGCCGTGGCCGAACTGGCCGAGCGCCTGCCGCTGGCCACCACCTGGGTGGGCTACACTGTGCTGCAAGGACCCGACCAGCTGCTGGAGCGCCTGCACACGGCCAGCGGCGGCCAGCCGCTGCGCGGCTTTTTGCGGTTTGCGCCCCTTACCGTGCCCGAGGGGGCCGAGCTGCTGCCCTTCCGGGCCACGCTGCGGCGCTGCCTGGCGCTGACTCGCGAGTGGCCCGCGTTTTCGACGCTGGCCGTGAACGGAACGTTTTTCGGCAACCGGGGCGGCACGCTCACGCAGCAGCTGGCCTTCAGCCTGAGCACCGCCACTGCCATGCTGGCCGAGCTGCCCGACGAGGCTAGCGGCACCACGGCGGCCGAAGTGGCGCGGGCCATTCACCTCGATTTTGCTATCGGGCCCAGCTACTTTCCCGAGCTGGCCCGGCTGCGCGCGGCCCGCCGGCTGTGGGCCACGCTGCTGCACAGCTTCGGGCTGCCGGCGGCGGGCGCGGCCACGCTGCCTATCCACGCCACTACCTCGACCTGGACGCAAACTACCCTCGACCCGCACACCAACCTGCTGCGCCACACCACCGAGGCCATGAGCGCGGTGCTCGGCGGGGCCGATTCCATTCAGGTGGCGGCCTTCGACTGTTTATACCAGGCCCCCAACGAGTTCAGTGCCCGGCTGGCCCGTAACCTGCCGGTTATTCTGAAGGATGAAGCCCACCTCGACTGGGTGGCCGACCCGGCGGCCGGCTCCTACTTTCTCGAAACCCTGACCGATGAGCTGGCCCGCGCCGCCTGGGCCGAGTTTCAGGCGCTGGAGGCGCAGGGCGGCATGCTGCACGCCCGCGCCCGCGCCTTGGAAAGTGTCAGCCAGGCCGGCCTCGATAAGTTCAAGCGCATTGCCACCGGCCAGGATGTAGTGGTGGGTACCAACCGCTTCCAAAACCCCAAGGAGAAGTTTGATTTTCAGCCCAAGCAGCTGTTGCGCTCGCGCGACTTCGACACTACCCGCGCCACCTACCCTAGCGAGGTGCTGCGCTTGGCCACCGCCCTGCACTTCGAGCGCCGCGCCAACCAGGACAAGCAGGCGACGCTGGTGCTGCTGGGCGGCGCCCGCGTGAACGAGGACATCGCCGACGCCTTCTGGCACCTGCTGCACCCTAGCGAGCGCACGGATGCCCCGTTCCCGTCCGACATCGCGCCCGATTCCTACTCCGTACTATTTTCCAAGCCCGAGGAAGCTACCCTCATGTACGCCCGGCCCGAGCAGTTCGACCACCTGGCGCGGGTGGTGCAGCAGGTGCCCGCTGGCCACACCTTCGATATTCCCTCCCTCGTCAACTCCGACCTGGCCACGCTGCTGGAGGCCGTGCGGGTGTTCGGCTTCAAGGAGTTTGTGGTGGAAGGCCACCGCACCGAGGAAGTGCTGGCTAGGCTGCAAGGGCGGTAATTGCTGCTCGCCGTATGAAAGCAGCGGGCAAGATGGTCGCAGTGATTCTAGTGCTGCCGGTGGCGCTTGCCTTCGGCTACTTGTATATGCAGCGCAAGCCGGAAAAGCTACGCTTCTACTTGGAAGACGATTTGGAATCCGACGTTTGGCGCATTCCAGTCGTTGAGCCATACCAACTGATAACTGCCGATATCAGCAGTCCGCAACGAGTTGGGGATAGCCGATGGAGCTTTCAGGACCCGGCGTTCACATTCTCTTTTAATCCTGATTCTATCAACTATCAGCGCGGCTTTATCACTTTCCATGATGCTTCGCAGCGCAAGTATGGAATCTGCGATGTGACGCACAAAAGCGTTAATTTTTGTCGCGATTATGAGCAGTTCAGCGCGTTTGCTGACAAGCAGCGCTTATCGAAGTGCTTGTACTACACAGACATGGTATACGAAGGCTGGTCTCAAACCAGATTATTGCCCTGGGCAAAAGAAATTTTAGAGCAGCGCTGGAATCTGACCAGCAAAAAATAACGACCTCATGCGCCCCGACTTTTCCACTATCGCCTACGACGCCGCTAGCCTACCGGCCCCAGCTAAGCCCGCCGACTACCCTAGCGACGGCCCGGCCGTGTACACCGCCGCCGATGCCGCGCACCTACCACACCTAGGCTTTGGCGCGGGCATAGCACCGTATTTAAGAGGGCCCTACGCCAGCATGTACGTGCGCTCACCCTGGACCGTGCGCCAGTACGCGGGCTTCAGCACGGCCGAGGAATCGAATGCTTTTTACCGCCGCAACTTGGCCGGTGGGCAGAAGGGCCTGAGCGTGGCCTTCGACCTGGCTACGCACCGGGGCTACGACTCGGACCACCCCCGCGTGGTGGGCGACGTGGGCAAGGCCGGCGTGGCCATCGACTCGGTGGAGGACATGAAAATCCTCTTCGACCAGATTCCGCTGGGCGAAATGTCGGTCTCCATGACCATGAACGGGGCTGTGCTGCCGGTGCTGGCCTTCTTCATCGTGGCGGCCGAGGAGCAGGGCGTGCCGCCCGAGAAACTGACGGGCACTATTCAGAACGATATTCTGAAGGAGTTTATGGTGCGCAACACCTACATCTACCCGCCCGCGCCGAGCATGCGGCTCATTGCCGACATCTTCGCCTACACGGCGCAGCACATGCCCAAGTTCAACAGCATCAGCATCTCGGGCTACCACATGCACGAGGCCGGCGCCACCGCCGAGCTGGAGCTGGCTTATACCCTGGCCGATGGCTTGCAGTACGTGCGCGCCGGGCTAGCGGCGGGGCTGAAAATCGACGACTTCGCGCCGCGCCTCTCCTTTTTCTGGGGCATCGGCATGAACCACTTCCTGGAAATTGCCAAGCTGCGCGCCGGCCGCTTGCTGTGGGCCAAGCTCATCAAGCAATTTGACCCCACGAGCGACAAGAGCCTGGCTCTGCGCACGCACTGCCAGACCTCGGGCTACTCGCTCACGGCCCAGGACCCCTTCAACAACGTGGCCCGCACCACCGTGGAGGCCCTCGCCGCCGCCCTCGGCGGCACCCAGAGCCTGCACACCAATGCCTTGGATGAGGCCCTAGCCCTACCCACCGATTTCTCGGCTCGCATCGCCCGCAACACCCAGCTCTACCTTCAGCACGAAACCGACATCACTAAGGTGGTGGACCCCTGGGGCGGCTCGTACTACGTGGAAAGCCTCACCGCCGACCTCGCCAACCAGGCCTGGGCGCTCATGGAGGAGGTCGAAGCCCTCGGCGGCATGGCCGCGGCCATCGAAACCGGCCTACCCAAGCTGCGCATCGAGGAAGCCGCCGCCCGCAAGCAATCGCGCATCGACACTGGCCAGGAAGTGATTGTGGGCGTCAATAAATACCTGGCCCCCGAGGGCGAGGCTCCGCTCGAAGTGCTGCAAATCGACAACGACGCAGTGCGCGAAAGCCAGGTAGCCCGCCTGAAGAAGATTCGCGCCGAGCGCGATAACGACGCCGTGCAAGCGGCCCTAGCCGCCCTCACCGACGCTGCCAAAAACGGCCTCGCCACCACCGAAGCGCCTACTGACACTACCCAAAACCTACTGGCCCTGGCCGTGACGGCCGCCCGCGCCCGCGCCACCCTCGGCGAAATCTCCGACGCGCTCGAAGCTAGCTGGGGCCGCCACCAGGCCACCAGCCGCACCGTGCAGGGCATTTATCAGCAAGGTATGACCGAGAACGCCGACTTTGCCCAGGCCCGGCGCGCCGCCGAGGACTTCGCCGCCCGCGAGGGCCGCCGCCCCCGCATGCTCGTGGCCAAAATGGGCCAGGACGGCCACGACCGCGGCGCCAAAATTATCGCCACCTCCTTCGCCGATGTCGGCTTCGATGTAGACCTGGCGCCCCTCTTCCAAACTCCCGCCGAGGTTGCCCGCCAGGCTGTCGACAACGACGTGCACGTGGTGGGTGTGAGCAGCCTAGCCGCCGGCCACAACACCTTGCTGCCTCAGCTCATTATGGAGCTGGAGCAGGAAGGCCGCCCCGATATCCTCGTCATCGCCGGCGGCGTCATCCCGCCCCAGGACTACCAGCAGCTCTACGACGCGGGTGTGGCCGGCATCTACGGCCCGGGCACGGTGATAGCCAAGGCCGCGCTGGAGATTTTGGGAAAGCTGGGAGAATAACCGGCGGCCACCGCAAGAACGTCATGGTGAACGCAGTGAAGCCTCTCGCCCGAATCGTCAGGAGTAGTACCCCCTGGCCAAGCGAGCGAGAGGCTTCATTGCGTTCAGCATGATGTTCTTTTGTTGAATCTTCGTTCTCCTTCTTGCCTTTGATATGCCCCTCTTCGCCGACCTAGACCGCCTCAAGGTAGAGCTGGATGCCCTGCGCCCCCTCGACCCTGCGCAGGCATAGCGGGTGCTGCAAAAGCTTCGGCTCGACTGAAATTACCACTCCAACGCCATCGAGGGCAACTTACTGACGCTGGACGAAACGCGCTCGCTGCTGCACGGCCTCACGGCCGAGGGCAAGCCGCTGCGCGACCACCTCAACATTGAGGGGCACGACGAGGCCG
This sequence comes from uncultured Hymenobacter sp., assembly GCA_964385095.1. Taxonomy (GTDB): domain Bacteria; phylum Bacteroidota; class Bacteroidia; order Cytophagales; family Hymenobacteraceae; genus Hymenobacter. The sequence continues at coordinate 19,040 of CAYLNN010000044.1, read as the reverse complement.
TGCGCGGGCGGGAAGAAAGTGTGCACGACGACCGACCCCTCACCGAGCAGTGTAGCCGCGAGATACACTAGGTGCCGCTGGCTGCTGGGCGACGAGCCCTACAAGGCGGCGGCACGTTTTTTCTGGGATGCGTGGCGGTGGCGGGTATTTGGGGGCGGCCACGTCCGGCGGCCGCATCCTGCTGGTGCAAACGCCGCCAGCGGGGCTAGCCCTGGCCACACTGTGGCTGGCCTCATAAGGTACTAGCAGCTTAGTTTAAGCGGCTGGGGCTCCTTGCAACTGGGACTTCAGAGCCTGCCGGCGGTGGGTGCGGGCATTGAGCCAAGCGCGTACAGGCTCGTCGTAGAAGCGTAGCGCAGCCCAGGCCAGCAACAGTAAGAAGGCGATGAGGGCCACCATTGCTCCCACTAGCTGGCCTAGCGGCGGATGCGTGGCTTTTACCCAATGCCCAAAAATGGCGGTGAAAGGAAAATGCACGAGGTAGAGCGGGTACGACAGTTGCCCCGAAAGCCGGCACAGTCCACTCAGCCGCCCGGCCGAGGTAGCCCCCGCCCCTACTGCCACAATGAGCGGAAATACCACCAACACGCAAAAAAGATGATAGTACGCCGCCGGCGCAAAAGCAGGCGCCATAAACACTAGGAGCAGCAGCAACGAGAGCAGTACATAAGCCCCCGGCACGCGCACCTGCACCCGCAGGCGATGCAACAGCAGCCCCGCCGCAAACGGGAACGCTACCCGCACCGGCGCCATCCAGAACGAGTGCCAGGCCCAGCCACCATCGAGCGAGCCGTGCTTGAGAGCCGTGGCAACCAGGGCAAGCGCCGTAAGCGCCACCACCGCCGCCAGCGCCCGGCGGCTCAGCCGCCAGGCCACCAGCGCGTAAGCGATATTGGCCACGTACTCTTGCAGCAGCGACCAGCCTGGCGAGTTGAGCGGGTGGGTGAGCCAGCCGCCCGGCACGCTGCTGGGCGGCGTGGGCAGCAGCAGCGCACCGCAGCCCAGCATGAGGGCCAGGCGCGGGCCACTCACGTGCTGGCTAGCCCCCACGAAGGGGTCGAACCAGTAGCACAGGGCTCCTAGTACCACCGATAGCAGCACCAACGGGTGCAGCCGAATGACGCGCGCCCGCACAAAAGCCCCCAGGCTGAGGCCTGGCCAGCGGTCATCGTAGGCGTAGCCAATGACGAAGCCCGAGAGCAGAAAGAAAAAATCGACGGCCAGATAGGCGTGGCGCAGAGGGTTGGCGGCGTAGGGCAGCAGGCCGTCGAGCAGGTGAAAAAGCAGCACCAAAAGCGCAGCCGTGCCCCGCAGGCCATCTAATATTTCGAAGTGACGCTTCATGAAGGCAGGCTGAAGAGAGGCAGAAGCGCAAGATAACTACCTAAAGTTCAAGAAAACAACCGAATTGTTCTTTCGCCAGGCACCCGACACTGCTTATGGTTCAGCTTACTACTTCGTTAGCGAATGGCTACCTGGCCCACTGGCTCAGCCCGCTAGGGGCACCAATGGTTCAGGCCCATCGACTAAGGCGCGGGTTTTAGGCAGGCATTCGGGGTAGGTGGCCTGAATGAAGGCCACGAGCTTCTCGCGCACCTCACAGCGCAGCTCGAAGGCCGTGGAGGCATCAATGGCGCTCACCAAGATGCGCAGTTGCAGGGTGCGCTCCTGGGCATCGGTAACGTGCACCAGGGCCACGCGGCCATCCCAGCGCGGAGTGGTGGCCACCACGCGGGCCAGCTCGGCGCGCAGGGCGTCGATGGGCAGGCTGTAATCGACGTGCAGAAAGACTGTGCCGAGCAGCTGCGAGGAAGTGCGCGTCCAGTTTTGAAAGGGTTTCTCGATGAAATAGTCGAGCGGCAGCACCAGCCGGCGCTCATCCCAGAGCTTCATAATGACGTTGGTGAAGGTGATTTCCTCGACCCGGCCCCACTCGCCCTCCACCACCAGCACATCATCGATGCGGATGGGCTGGGTGAAGGCAATCTGGAAGCCCGCCAGCAAATTGCTGAGCGAACGCTGCGCCGCAAAGCCCACAATCACGCTGGCAATACCCGCCGAGGTGAGCAGGCCCGCGCCGATGCGCCGGACCGTGGCAAAGCTCATCAGCACCAGGGCCAGCGCTACAAAGAAGATGAGCGAGACGCCAATTTTCTTCACGAACTGCAACTGGGTGAGCAGCTTACGCACGGCCAGGTTGTTGTCGCGGTCGAGGCGGTAATGGTCGAGTACTAGGTCTTCGAGCACCTCCATGGCCCGCATCAGCAGCCAGGCAAACGTGATGATGGAGGCAATGCCCACCACCCGGCGCGCCACTTCCAGCGGGCCGGGCAAGAGCGCGGCCAGCGGCAGCAGCACTGCCACCAGCAGCACCGGCAAAAAGAAGGCGGTCGGCGCTCCTAGGTGGCGCAGCACCGAGCCGGCCAGCGCCGAGCCCGTGCGTCGCTCATAAGCCCGCAATACCCAAAATATAAGCACCTTAAGCAGCCAGCCCCCAACCAGGCTGCCCCCCGTAACGAGCAGCGTGGTGAGGCCATCGGGTAATTCTTCCAGTAGATGCGTCGCGTAATCTTTCATAAGCTACGGCCAGGCAGCACTTGCCGGCCGCAGCGTGTACCCGCCCCGCGGCCGAAAGGTTGGTGCAAGGCCAGCAGCGCAGCTTTCAAATCAAAACCCAGCCTTGGCGAGTTTTAAGGTGAAGTACCTTTTCCTTTTCCTTCCTCATGGACCTTCAACTCACCTCTAAAACGGCCCTTATTACGGGCTCCACGGGCGGCATTGGGCTAGCCATTGCGCAACGGCTGGCGGCCGAGGGCGCGGCCGTTATCCTCACCGGGCGCACCGAGGCGCGCATCGAAGAAGCCAAACAAGCCATTTTGGCCCAGACGCCGGGCGCGCAGGTCAGCGGTGTGGCCGTCGATTTTGAGCAGGCTAGCCAGGTTGATAATCTACTAAAGCAAGTGCCCACGGTGGACATTCTCATCAACAACATCGGCATTTTCGAGCCCAAGCCGTTTGTCGAAATCAGCGATGCCGAGTGGCTGCGCTTTTTTGAGGTGAACGTGCTGAGCGGCGTGCGGCTGGCCCGCCAGTATTTTCCGCTGCTGCTGAAGCAGGGCTGGGGCCGCATCCTGTTCATTTCGAGCGAGTCGGCTATCCAGACGCCGAGCGAGATGATACACTACGGCATGACCAAAACCGCCCAGCTCGCCGTGGCGCGCGGCTTGGCCGAACTCACCAAGGGCACCCAGGTCACCGTCAATTCGCTGCTGCCCGGCCCTACCGCCTCGGAGGGCGTGGAGGAATTTTTGAAGAAGCTGGCCGGCGAGGGCAAAACCCGCGAAGAAGCCGAGCACGAGTTTTTCCGCGATGCGCGGCCCTCGTCCTTGCTGCAGCGCTTCATCACGGTGGATGAGATTGCCAGCACGGCGGCCTACCTGGTGAGCCCGCTGGCGGCGGCTACCACTGGCGCCTCGGTGCGCGCCGATGGCGGCCTGCTGCGCCAGATTTAAGCAGCGAGTAGCGCGAAGCTCCGGCTTCGCGCTACTACTTAAGTTTCCTGTTAATCTTCCTGCTCAGGGCCGCCGAGCAGGTTCCAGGCTTCTTCGTTGCCTTGCTGGCCGGCCAGGTGCAGGGCCGAGAGGCCGCGGTAGTCGTGGATGGAGGCATCGGCGCCGGCGTCGAGCAGGATTTTTACGATTTCGTTGCGCCCGAAAAGCGTGGCAAACATGAGGGCCGTGCCGCCGTTACCGTTGCGCAAATCGAGGCTAGCCCCGCGCTCGATGAGCAGGCGCGCGATATCGGCGTAGCCCTTGAAGCTGACGCCCATCAGGGCCGAATTACCGCTGGCATCCTGCAAGTCGGGGTTGGCGCCGGCGTCGAGCAGCAGGCGGGCGGCGTCGGGGTGGTTGTCGTAGGTGGCCAGAATGAGGGCGGTGTAGCCCTTGCCGTTCTGGGCGTTGAGGTCGAGCTGCGGGTCTTGCAGCTGGCGCTTGAGGTCGGCCACGTCACCGCGCCGGGCGGCGTCGTAGAGCAGGTCGAGGGGTTGGGCAGAGGTAAAGGACATAGTATTTCGGGGTTCGGAACTGCTACGACAAACCGGGGACGCGGGATGTTTACTGCGTGTTGCGAATGAGGGCGGCGTAGAAGCGGATAACGTCCTGGTAGGCGCCGGGGCGCAGGCGCTCGTTGGGTCCGTGCAGGCTTTCGATGGCCGCCTGGTCCATGAGCACCGGCATGAAGCGGTAGGTGGCCCGCGGGCACAGGCTGGTGTAGGCCCGCGCATCGGTGGCGCCCACCACCACGTAGGGCGCCACCAGCGCCTGCGGAAACACGCTTTTGATGGTGCGGGTGAGCGTGGCAAACGCCGCGTTGTCGGTGCCCGACACGGGTGCGGCGGCGCGGCCCTCGCCCACCGTTCTCACTTGAATTTGCGGGTCGGCGATAAGTGCTTTCACCCGACGAATAACCGCCCCGACTGAATCGCCGGGCAGCAGCCGAAAGTTGACGGTGGCCGTGGCTTGGTCGGGCAGCACGTTGTCTTTCTCGCCGCCCCGGATAATGGTGGGCGCCGTAGTAGTGCGCAGGGCCGCGTTGCCGGAGGGCGTGGCTGCCAACGATTTCTTAATCAGCGACCCAAACAGCCACTGGTTGGCAAACACCACCCGCTTGCCGAAGGGCACGGCCGGTGCCAGGTAGGCTAGCAGGCCACTCACGCCGCCGTCGAGGCTAGCCGGAAAGGGCTCGGCTTCGAGCTTGGCCACGGCGGCGGCCACCCGGCCCACGCTCGTGAGCGCGGGCGGCATACTGGAGTGCCCGCCCGGCCCGCGGGCCGACAGCTCCAGGGTGAGGTAGCCTTTCTCGCTGATGCCTACCAGGGCCACGGGCTGGGCTAGCCCGGCCACACCGTCGGCTTTTACGAGGCCGCCCTCGTCCAAAACCATTGCGAGCTGCGGGTGCTGGGTTTTGAGCAGCGCGGCCAGGGCCGCGGCGCCGCGCAGGCCCAGGGTTTCTTCGTCGTGGCCGTAGGCGAGCAGCACCGTGCGCCGGGGCTGGTAGCCGGCGCGCAGCAGGGCCTCCACGGCTTCGAGCTGGCCCAGCACGTTGAGCTTGTCGTCGAGGGCGCCGCGGCCGTAGAGGTAGCCGCCGGCCTGCTGGCCGGCGAAGGGCGGGCGCGTCCACTGGCTTTCGGTGCCGGGCAGCACGGGCACCACATCCTGGTGGGCCAGCAGCAGCAGGGGCTTCCGGGCCGCATCGGTGCCGGGCCACTCGTAGAGCAAGCCGTAGCGGTTGACTTTTTGCAGCTTCAGCCGCTGGTGCACGAGCGGAAACGTGCGCTGCAAATAAGCTTGCAGCTGGTCGAAGGGCACGGTATCGGTGTCGGCATAGCGCGTGCGCGACACGGTGGGGATGCGCAGCGCGCCGGCCAGGTGGGCCAGCGCCGAATCGGGCGCGACCGCGGCGGCCGGCGCGGCGGGCCCGGCGCCTAGCTGGTGGTTGGGCAGCCGCAGCGTGTTCACGAGCAGCACGGCCAGCAGAGTTAGCGCGGCGAATAGCAGGAGGAGTAGAAAACGGCGCATGGGTAAGCCTATCAGTAAATTGCCTACTAAATATTGTCAGGCTGGCGAAGGCAGCACGACAGACGTTGTGGTAGACTGCAAACCCGCGCCTACCCCACCAGCCGCTGCGCCCAGCCGCGCAGGCCAGGCAGGCGGGCCAGCCGCGCGCCCAGGTTCATGAGCCAGGGGCGGGTGCCGAGCAGGCGCTGCAACCGGTAGCTGTGGGCCAGCTGCGGCCCTAGCCGGCGCTGCAACTCGTCGTCGTAGCGGCGCATAAATTCGGCGCTGAAATCTTGCTGCGCAAAGCAGTCGCTAGCCTGCCCGGCGGCCAGGATGCCGCTGCGAATAGCCAGGTCGATGCCGTGCCCCTGCAAGGGGTCGATGAGCGAGGCCGCGTCGCCGCACAGCACAAAGCGGGCGCCGCTGGCCGGGCGCTGCCGCCCGCCGCCCATCGGCAGCCCAAAGCCCTGGATGGAGCCTAGCTGGCGCGCCCCCACGAAGCGGCTGGCTAGCCCCGGGTGCGTGGCTAGCTGCTCCAGTAGCAGCTTTTTGAGGTCGATTTTGTGCTTGGCAACCAATTCGGAGAGCATGCCCAGGCCCACGTTGTAGCGCCCCGCGCCCACCGGAAACAGCCACAAGTAGCCCGCTAGGTGGCTGCGGCTGAAGAAAAACTCGGTGGTGCCGCTCTCGGCCTCGGCCACATTTTCAAAGTAGGCGCGCACACCGGCGCTGTGGTGGGCGCGGGCCAGCCGGGCCTCGGGCAGCAGCCGGCGGCCCACCACCGAGTTGGCCCCGTCGCAGCCGATGACCAGGCTGGCGCTGATTTGCTGGCCGCTGGCCAGGTGCAGCCGGGCGCAGGTGGGCGTTATCTCAATGTTTTTGAGCGCCGCATTTTCGAGCACTTCGGTGGCCGTGTGCTGGCGCACAAGGGCTAGCAGGGCGGCGTCGAAGTCGAGGCGCGGGCTGTTGAAGGCGGGCAGCTTCCAGTGCATATAGAAGCTGCCGCCGTCGGGCGCCACCAAGCGGCTGCGGCGCACGTCGTCGCGCGGGGCGAGCTGCCAGAGCGCCTCAACGTAGGCTGGGTCGAGCTGGCGCAGGGCCTTGAAGGCGTGGCCCGGCACGGCATCGCCGCACACCTTATCGCGCGGGAAGGTGGCCTTGTCGAGCAGCGCCACCCGCAGGCCGCGGCCGCGCAGCGCCAGCGCGCAGGCCGTGCCCGCGGGGCCGGCCCCCACAATGGCCACGTCGTAGAAAAGCGAATTAGCAGCAAAATCGGACACGCGGTAAAGGTAAAAGCCCGCTGGCTTTTGAACTGCGCGGTGGGCAGCCGGTAGGCCTTGGCTTGCCGTACCTAACCTCTGCAAACCCGCGGCGACCAGCCAGCGGGGCTAGCCCGGTTTTTGCCAAGTACCTTGCCGGCATCAATATGTTTGTTGTATTCTGCCGTTATTTACTTCCTATGGACGACCTCACGCACGCCAATTACGGCCTTTCGGCCACGCCCGAAACGCACGCCACCGAAGAAGCCGACAACTCGCTGCCACGCGCGGTGCTGCGCTCGGGCACCCATTTCCTACTCGACGGCACCTGGCGCTTTGCCATCGACCCCGACGATGCGGGCCTCATCGAAGAATGGTACGAAGGCCACGACTACCGCTTCACGGCCCAGTGGCCGGGCTCCATCGAAGAGCACATTGTGCAGGCCCATGCGACCGAGGCCACGGCCGGCTGGCAGGATAAAGTGGTGGCCTGGTACGAGCGCGAATTTCCGGCGCCCGAGGTGGCGAGCGGCAGCAACGGCCGCTCGCTCATTCAGCTCACGTTTGGGGCCTGCGGCTACGAAACGCGGGTGTGGCTCAACGGCCAGCAGCTACGCACCATTGAGGGCGAAGATGTGCACTACGGCGAGTACACCTCCTTCACCTACGAGCTGCCCGAGGAAGAGTTGCACCTCATGAACCGCCTCACTGTGCGCATTGCCGACACGATGGACGCCGAAACCACCCGCGGCAAGCAGGAATCGCACGTGTACAAGCGCGGCGGCATCTGGTACCAAACGCACTCGGGCGCCGTGCGCTCGGTGTGGCTGGAAGCCGTGGAGCGCAACCGCCTGCGCTCGCGGGTAGGCGTGGTGAGCACCATCGAGGACCAATTGGTGCGCTTCAACCTGACGCTGCGCATTCACGACGCGGGCGACTATACGGTGCGCCTGCAAGTGTTCGAGCCCGATGCCGCGCCGGGTGGGGCACCCCTAGCCGCCTCCGATTTTAATATGCGCCTGGCCGCTGGCCAGCACGAGCAGCGCTTTTCGATGGAAGTGCCCGGCGCCGAGGTCTGGTGCCCCGAAAACCCGCACCGCTACCGCCTCGTGGCCCAGCTCATCGATAATACCGGCTACTCGGCCCAGATTGAGGCCCGCTTCGGCCTGCGCAAGATTGAGGCGCGGGGCCGCAAGGTGTACCTGAATAACGAGCCGATTTACCTCGATGGCATTCTCTACCAGCCCGGCACCGCCACCTACGCCGAAATGCAGCGCCACATGCACGCCATGAAAAAGCTGGGCTGTAACCTCGTGCGGGTGCACATCGCTGGCATCGACCCCCGCATCTACAACCTGGCCGACGAGCTGGGGCTGTTGCTGTGGGTGGAGGTGCCCAGCCCCCACAGCAGCACGCCCCGCAGCCGCGAAAACCACCGCGCCGAGCTGCTGCGCATGCTCTCGCTGATGGAAACGCACCCCAGCATCGTCATCTGGAGCCTATATAATGAGGACTGGGGCGCCCAGGATATTGCCACCAACCCGGCTACCCAGCGCTACATCGTGCAGATGTACAACTTCATGCAGTTGGCGCACCCACAGTTCTTGGTGATTGACAACGATGGCTGGCACCACATTTCCTACCAGGGCCAGCTGAAGAGCGACCTGCTCACGGCCCACCTCTACACCCCCGACCTGGGCCGCTGGCGCGAGCTGCTCGACCGCCTCATCCACGGCGAGCTGGAGGGCACGGCCGCTTTCCCACTCGTGGTGGGCGACCCCTACTTCTACCGCGGCCAGCGCCCGCTGCTGGTGAGCGAGTGGGGTGGCTTTGGCTTCTCCGACTACGGCGGCCCCGCCGACGCCGAGGCCCGCACCAACAGCATCCGCGATTTCAAGCGCGAGCTGCGCGCCCGGCCTATCGCGGGCGACGTGTACACCCAGGCCACCAACATCGAGGACGAGCGCAACGGCCTCATCGGCTTCCACTCGGGCGAACTGGATGTACCCGCCGGATTGCTGCACTCGGACCCGGGGCAACCGGGGTAACTAATAATAATTACGATATAAAAAAAGCCTCCATACAATGTGGAGGCTTTTTTTATATCGCGCTCGCACGAAAGCAAGAAATTACTCTTAACTAGTAGAATTTTTTAATTTTGACTACGTACACTTAGCCAAGATAGAATATTGCTACTTCAGCTCGCGCCATAAAACGCATGGGAAGAATACTTGTTCCAATACCTTTCGAAACATACATTTTATTTTCTCCATTTTGATACCATCCTTTTAGATATTTTCCACTTCCTTGAGGTTTAAAAGGAACAAAACCAAATAAATTCACCTGCCCGCCGTGTGTATGCCCCGCCAGAATAAAATCAATAGGTATTCCGGCCGTACTCGCAAAAATTACTTCGCTGTATTGTGGGCAGTGGTTCAATACGATATGATAATCGCTTTGCTGGTAGCGCCCTAACGCAGCCACTATATCTGGGCTTCCCCCAACGTAATCGTCAACACCGGTTATGGACAACAACTTATCCCTAAATGCATAACGCCTAGTTTCGTTAATTAATAAGTCGCAATTATTAGCTAAGTAAACCTCTTTCAGTTCTTTTAAATCTACGTGGCCCCAATACTCCCAGTTTCCAAGAATTGCCACTTTCTTAATATCGAAATTGATAAGACTCAGAAACTCGTTCAAAATATAAACACTACTTCCTTTATCAACTGCATCACCAGTAATAAGAATTAGTTCTGGCTGTATGTAATTTAATTGTTTAGCAAGTTTTCGTAATGAATAAGTAACAGATTGAATATGCAGGTCTGATAATTGGACAACTTTAATATCAAGTTTCGTTTTGTGTGCTGACCCGAGAAAGAATTCGTTTTTTTCAAGAAAGAACTTCTCAATCCAAAACGAGTCAATGAAACTAAACGTCACTAATGCTCCTAGGCCGGCCTTTACAAATTTCCTTCTTGTCCAATTCATATGCTTCGAGCAGTTGACGACCTATTTAGTACCTCAGCAAAGCTAAATCCTTTCGTAGTTGACTTTGCTCACGAACCCAATAGCAGGGGGGCGCATATGCTTATTCCATCGCAGGTGGGCCTACTCGCCTTTGATAGTTTTCGCAACCTGTCTACTCGCCGCCATATGCATTATTATATTTTTGTTAACTGGCCACCGAACAGAATACACAAACGTTTGTGCATCGAGCCCATGCCACTTATTAGTAGGACAAGCAGCCCATTATCGGGTTAAACCAAATACATATATTATGGGCGCTGGTACTAATCTGCTTAAAATTTCCGTACTTGCCGACAGTTTACACAATCGATTATGTAAACTAGCCTATTGCATGAGAAACCTGCTCTTCGCGGCGCTGCTGGCTACCAGCCAGTCGCTCGCGGCCCAAACTCTCCCACCCGCCATCCCTATCCACGACCCGGTGCTGACGCGCCAGAACGGGACGTACTATCTCTTTGGCACCGGCAACGGCGTCACGGTATGGTCGTCGAAAGACCGGCAGAACTGGACGCCCGAAAAGCCCGTCTTCGCTAGCCCCCCGGCCTGGGCGCAGCACGACGTGCCGGGATTTAAGGAGCATATCTGGGCGCCCGACATCTCGTATTTCAACGGGCAGTACAGCCTGTTTTATTCGATTTCGACATTTGGCAAAAACCGCTCGGCCATCGGGCTAGCTACCACTAAAACGCTCGACCCCAAGGGGAAAGACTTTAAGTGGGTTGACCACGGCGCGGTGATTGAGTCGGTGCCCGGACGCGATATGTGGAACGCCATCGACCCCAATCTTATCCGCGATGAAAAGGGCACGCCGTGGCTCACCTTCGGCTCGTTCTGGAACGGCATTAAGCTGGTGCAACTGCGGCCTGACCTCACGGGGCCGGCCGAGCCCGCGCAGTGGCGCACACTGGCCCGCCGCCCGCGCACCGCCGCTCTCACCGACTCGCTGCCCGGCGATGGCGCCATTGAGGGGCCGTTTATCTTCCGGCACGACGGCTACTATTACCTTTTTGTGTCGTTTGACTACTGCTGCCGCGGCCCGCAGAGCACCTATAAGATGATGGTGGGCCGGTCGCGCACCCTCACGGGGCCCTACCTCGACCAGGCCGGCGTGCCCATGGAGCAGGGCGGCGGCACGCTTGTGCTGCAAGGCAACGCCGATTGGTTTGGCGTGGGCCACAACGCCGTAGCAACTTTCGATAAGGTTGATTACCTGATATTTCACGGCTATGATGGGCACGACCACGGCCGCCCCAAGCTGCGCATCGAGCCGCTAGCCTGGAACTCCGAGGGCTGGCCTACCGTGGCTACCAAGCCCTAGCCGGCGGCTAGTTCGGCAACCCTAGCCCGGCCTAAGCGGTTGGTTTATACGTACTACCTGGAGGCCTGTCCGGCACCGTTGCTGGCTAGCCTCCCTCCTACTTTTCACCCTAGTTTCTTTGCCATGAATCCGTTAGTTGACATTCGCCGCCTCGACCAAAGCCTGTGGCTTGATTTTATCAGCCGCAAAGTGCTGCAAAACGGCGAGTTGAAGGCCCGCATCGACAACGACGCCCTGCGCGGCGTAACCTCGAACCCCGCCATTTTTGAAAAGGCCATCGGTGGCTCGGCCGACTACGACCAGACTATCAAGGAGCAGGCCCAGCAAGGCAAAACGGCCGAGGAAATCTACGTGGGCCTGGCCGTGGCCGACGTGCAAGCCGCCTGCGACCTCTTCAAAGGATTGTACGAGAGCCACGACAACAGTAGCGATGGCTACGTGAGCCTCGAAGTATCGCCCAAGCTGGCCCACGACACCGACGGCACCATCGCCGAAGGCCGCCAACTGTGGAAGGATGTGAACCGCCCCAACGTGATGATAAAAGTGCCGGCCACGCTCGAAGGCCTGCCCGCCATCCGCACGCTCATCTCGGAAGGCATCAACGTAAACGTGACCCTGATTTTCGGACTCGACCGCTACAAGGCCGTGGCTGAGGCATTTATCGCGGGCCTCGAAGACCGCCTGAAGGCTGGCCAGTCGCTGGAGAATATTGACTCGGTGGCTAGCTTCTTCCTGAGCCGCATCGACGTGCTGATTGACCCGCAGCTGGAAAAACTGGCGGCCGAAGGCGGCGAGAAAGGCCAGCTGGCCGAGTCACTGGTGGGCGAAGTAGCCCTGGCTAGCGCTAAGCAGGCGTACCAGCTCTACAAAGAGATTTTTGCCGGCCCGCGCTGGGAAGCGTTGAGCAGCAAAGGGGCGCACACCCAGCGCCTGCTGTGGGCCAGCACCGGCAACAAAAACCCGAAGTATGACGACCTGAAATACGTCGAGAACCTCATCGGGCCGAAGACGGTGAACACCATCCCGGTCGAAACGATGGACATCTTCAAGGAGAAAGGCCAGCCCGCCGACCGCCTCGAGCAAGGCTTGGAGCTAGCCCAGGCCGTGCTGCGCGACCTGCCCAAAGTAGGTATTGACCTCGACGCCCAAACCGCCCAGCTGGAAAAAGAAGGCGTTGAGAAATTCATCGAGCCCTTCGGCAAGCTGATTGACTCGGTAGAGAAGAAGCGCGCCGCCGCCGTAGACGGGGCCAAGCAGCCGGCGTAGCTACTTGCTAACGGGACCAATAGCTGAAAAACGACCGTCATGCTGAGCCTGCCGAAGCATCTCTACCGCACCGTTGGATTAGTAACCCTGGCGGTGCGGGCAAGATGCTTCGGCAAACTCAGCATGACGGTCATTTTATTTTTTAACCCATAATCACTTATTCTGCAAGCTGCTACCCTAGCCACAATGAGAATTCCCTTTACCTGTTTGGCCGGTGCTTTGCTGCTGGCCACCGGCCCGGCGCTGGCCCAAACCGCGGCTAGCGCCGCGCCCGGCGGCAACCCCATCATCAAGAATAAATTCACCGCCGACCCGGCCGCCATGGTGCAGGGCAATACGGTGTACCTCTACACTGGCCACGACGAGGCGCCCGCCCCGCAAGAGCGCTACGTGATGCACGACTGGCTGTGCTACTCCTCGACCGACATGGTGAACTGGACTGAGCACCCCGTACCGTTGAAAGTCAGCGACTTTAAATGGGCCAAGGACGATGCCTGGGCCTCGCAGGTGATAGCGCGCAACGGCAAGTTTTACTGGTACGCGGCCGTGGAGCACGGCTCCATTCCGGGCAAGGCTATTGGCGTGGCAGTAGCCGATAACCCAACGGGGCCCTTTAAGGATGCGCGGGGCTCGGCCCTGATTACCAATGACATGACGGAAAGCAAAATCACCTGGGATGATATTGACCCGACCGTTATTATCGATAAAAAGGGTCAGGCTTACCTGTTTTGGGGCAATACTATTTGCCGCTACGCCAAGCTGAAGGCCAATATGACGGAACTCGACGGCCCCATCCAGACCGTGACCGGGCTGCCGCGCTTTACAGAGGCGCCCTGGGTACACGAGCACAACGGCTGGTATTACCTGAGCTTCGCTACCGAATTTCCCGAAAAAATAGCCTACGCCATGAGCCGCAGCTTGGAAGGCCCGTGGGCGTACAAGGGCCTGCTGAATGAGCTAGCCGGCAACTCTAACACCAACCACCAGGCCATCATCGACTTCAAGGGCAAGTCCTATTTCATCTACCACAACGGCGGCGTCAATACGGCGGGCAGCAGTTTTCGCCGCTCGGTGTGCATTGATTATCTGAACTATAATAAAGACGGCACCCTCAAACGCGTGCAAATGACGACCGAGGGCGTACAGCCCGCCAAGTAAGCCGTATAAGATTTTTTCGCAACTCCGCTCGCCTACCCGAACTGCCTTTGGCCGCCTGGCCGGGGCTAGCCCGGGTGGGCGTTTTGCTGGGCCAGAGCGGCCGGCGGCGGTAATTTTGCAGGGGCAAACGCCCGCATGACGTTAGGTTTAGTATGACTGCAACTACCAAGAGCCGGGTGGCGGTGAGCGCCTTCTTTTTCTTGCCCGGCCTGTGCTTTGCGAGTTGGGCCTCGCGCATCCCCGAAATCAGCGCCAAGCTGGGCATGAGCTCGGGCCAGCTCGGGCAATTGCTGCTAGCCATTCCGCTGGGCTCGCTGCTATCGCTACCCTTAGCGGGCTGGCTCACTACCAACTGGGGCAGCCGGCGCACGGTGCTGCTGGCCTCGGTGCTCTACGCCTGCTTTTTACCGCTGCTGGGCTGGGCCGGCAGCTTCTGGACGCTGGCCCCGGCGCTGGCGCTGTTTGGCTTTGCGGGCAACATGCTCAATATCTCGGTCAATACCCAGGCCATTGGCTTGCAAGCGCTTTACCCTAAGCCCATTATGGGTAGCTTTCATGGTCTGTGGAGCCTGGCGGGCTTTTTGGGCGGGGCGCTGGGCACGGCGCTCATTGGCTGGCACCAAACGCCGCTGCGTCACTTTGTGCTGGTGCTGGTGGTGTGCCTGGCCATTGCGGGCTGGGCGCAGGCCTACACGCTACGCCAGGATGTGGGCAAAACCGACGAGTCTGGCCCCGGCTTCAGCCTGCGCCACCCCGACCCGTATTTGCTGCGCATCGGCCTCATTGCCTTTTGCGGCATGATGAGTGAGGGTGCCATGTTCGACTGGGCGGGGGTGTACTTTCAGAAGGTGGTGCAGCCCGATGCGACGCTCGTCACGGCCGGCTACGTGGCCTGCATGAGCACGATGGCGCTAGGGCGCTTTTTGAGCGACTACTTCACCCACCGCTTCGGCACCATGCGGATGCTGCAACTTAGCAGCGCGCTCATTGTGAGTGGCTTGGGGCTAGCCGTGGGCTTTCCCTACCTGGTGCCGGCAGTAGCAGGCTTCCTACTGATTGGCTTTGGCATTGCCTCGGTGGTACCGCTTTCGTACAGCTCGGCAGGGCGGGCCACCTCGGTGTCGCCGGGTGTGGCGCTGGCGCTGGTGTCTACCATCGGTTTTCTGGGCTTTCTGCTGGGCCCGCCGCTGATTGGCTTTCTGGGCCAGCTTTTTTCGTTGCGCACGGCCTTCGGGCTGGTAGCCCTGGTAGCGGCCGGCATTGGCGTGCTGGCCTCGCTGCCCAACCCCGCGCCGGTGGCGCGGCAGGCCGAGCCGGTAGCCTAGCGCTGGCCATTACCTAGCTCTTACCTCCTCCTGCGTAGCGCAGGCCAGGGGCTAGGATTATGGTGAGAATTAACCCGCTTTCTTTGCCCTATGGCTGCTGCGTTCCCGACCTCCGTTCCGTCACCCGTGCTGCCCTTCGACCGCTCGTACTGGGTGTTGCCAGGCAAGTTGCTGGTCGGCTACGTGCCCGTGAAGCCCGACCCGGCCGGCACCCGCCAGCAACTGCGCGGCCTGCTGGCGCAGGGCATCCGCACGTTTGTCAACCTCATGCACGATGATGAGCAGAACTACGACGGCGCCGTTATTCCGGGCTACGAGCGCGAACTGGCCGAGGAAGCCGCCGCCCTGGGTGTGGCGGCCACGACGCACCGCCTGCCCACCGTGGACCTAGACATCCCGGCCCCGGCGCATATGCAGCGCGTGCTGGATATGCTCGACGCGGCGCTGGCCGCCGGCCAGCCGGCCTACGTGCACTGCTGGGGCGGGCGCGGGCGCACGGGCACGGTGGTGGGTTGCTTTCTGGCCCGGCACGGCTACGCTACCGGGCAGCGGGCGCTCGATTTTGTGCAGCACCTGCGCCGCACCGATGCCAAAGCCGATACCAACTCGCCGGAAACGGCCGCCCAGTGCCAGTTTGTGCGCGCGTGGCCCGCGGGGGCCTAGCGGCGGCGCATTTTTTGTTTATGAGCTATTAACGCCTTGCTTACTAGTAGAAAAGTGGTGCTGGCGCTAACTTTTTAGGTCGGTACTCAGCCGAAGGATGGATAGTATTTTTAACTCAAATCTTTGTCTTGAGCCAAGAATACCGCGGAATGGTTACTTTCACGCATGCTTACTACCCGCGTTATTTCCTGCCTAGTAGTTTTTGCGCACGTACTAGCGGCAGCCAGCCCGGCTGCTTCCGGCTTCGCTAGCGCCCACCGCCCCGCCCAGACCACGCCCGCTGCGGCCCGTATCGAGCTGGGCAAGTGCGACCTGCAAGTGGTGTACAACCTGCCCGCGCAGCGCTTCGACGAAACTGCCCGGGCCATTGCCCACGCCACGGGCTGCTACATCCGCTACACCGACAAGAAGCTGATGAGCTTGCCGGTGCAGCCGGTGCGCGGCCGCCTCACGCGGCGGCAGGCCCTGCGCGTGGCCCTGCGCGGCACCTCCCTGCGCATCGTGCGCGAAACCCCCAACCTGATGGAGGTCAAGCTCGCTTCGGCCCACTAGGATAGCCGCGGGCAAGCCGGCTGGCAGCAACTACAACCGCCTGGCCCCCGGCCGGGAAGCGGCTAAGGTAGCTTGCCCAGGCTGCGGCAATCCCGAATGGCAGCCCGGCGCACTGGGCCAGGGCCACGCGGGAGCGCAGCAAGCAAAAGAGGATTAGGCGGCCTGATGCGCCGCCTAATCTTCCTTCAGTAATTTATTCGCCTCCAGAGAGCGCGGCCGCCAGCCATCACTTTTGCTAAAGCCAGCTTTTTCAAGCGGTTGGCTGGGGCCGGCCGGCGGCTATAGCACCACGAGCTTGCGGGTGGCGGTGAGGCTAGCGGTAGCAATTTGCACGAGGTAGACCCCGGCGCCCAGGCCGGCGGCCACCGTGCGTGAGCCGCCCGCCCGCAGCTCCGTCCGGTACACCTCGCGGCCACTTAGGTTGAGCACGCGCACGGTAGCGGCGGTGGTGGGCGGCAGCGCCAGGGTGAAGTTGCCGCCCGGCGCGGGGTTCGGAAAAATCTGAACTTCAGGATACTGACCAGCCCCAACTGCGGCCGTAACGACGCCCGCCGGCTGGATAGCCCAGCGCTGGCCAGGGTTGCCGTTATAGTCCCACAAGCCCAGCTGCTGACCGTCGGCCAGGGTAGCATTGGGCACTTCCACCACCTTGTTGCCATAAAAGGCGGCCAGCACGTAAGTGCCATCGGCAGCGCGCTCCACCCGGAACTGCTGGCAGTTGAGCACCGAATTGGGTTGCAGGCCCAGCTTGGTACCGGCCACCTCGGCGCAGTCGGCCTGGTCGGCATTGAGATTGCTGCCCACATTGGTGAGCTTGTACACGCCGCTGCCCTGGGGCGCGAGCTTCCACTGCTGGCAGGGCTGGCCGGTGGCGGTGCTTTGCACCAGGGCCTGCCCAGCGACGGCGGTGCAGCTGGCGCTGGCCCAGGCCTTGCCGCTGTTTTGGTTGGTGATGGTGTAGGTACCCGCGGCCAGCCAGTCCTGGCTGGCTACGGGCCAGCCCCCGGCGCCCCAGCTCAGGCTACCGATGCCGAGGGTGGGCGCCCCGTTGCGGCTGCGGTCGTAGTAGTGGTAGGTGAGGTAGTTGACGCCGCTTTCGGCAAATAAGCCCACGTGGCCGGGGCCGAGGTACTTGTCTTTTCCCACCAGAAAATCGGTGCCGCCCCCTTGCAGCAGGTCCACGCCGTTTTGGTCGAGGTAAGGGCCGGTGGGGCTGGTTGAGCGGCCCATCTGCACGTAGTAGGTACTAGCCGAGCCCGCGCAGCAAGTGCCTTTATTATAAAACAGGTAGTAATAGCCCGCATTTTGCAGCACGGTGGCGGCCTCGTGCTCGCACCACGGGCTGAGGCCTGCCACGTTTTTGATATTCGTGTCGAGCCGCTTGCCGGTAGTGGGGTCCAGCTCTATCATCCAGATGCCGCTCAGGTGCGAGCCGAAAGCCATCCACATTTTGCCCTGTGCATCGGTGAAAATGCTCGGGTCGATGCTGCCCCAGGGCGAGGTATTGTCTGAGCTTACTACCAGGCCCTGGTCGGTCCAGGTAGCGAGGTCGGGGCTGGTGGCTAGCCCAATGGCACTGAGCCGCCCGCCCAGCGAACACGAATAATAGAGGTAGTACTTGCCGTTTTTGAACACGCATTCGGGGGCCCAAAAGATACCCTTGAAGCCGGGCACGGCCGCATTAATCCAGGCCGGCCAGGTGCCCGCCGCAAACACCGGGGCCGCGGGCTGCCAGCTGATGAGGTCGGTGGAAGTCAGGTGGTATACCTGGTCACCAGTGGTCCAGATGTGGTACACGCCGTTGCGCTTCACCATCGTGGAGGGGTCGTGCGCCCCCGGGTAGCCCTGCAAAGCCAGCGCCGCGTGGCCCGAAAAAATGGCAAATACCAGCAAGAACAGGCGACTAGCCCGGGCGCGTAGCGGCGGGGTAAAAATGGTAGCGAATGGGGTCATAACTCAGAAAGGGTGGGACTGGAAAATGATGTAGGGAGGCAGAAAAAAGGACGTCACGCTCGACCCGGCATGACGTCCCTTCCACTGGTGGTGGGGCTAGCCCCTATTTCTTACCGGCTACCCGCAGCACCGTGAAGGAATTGGGGGCCAGCGTGTAAGTCAGCGTGCTGCCTTTCACGGCAAAGGTTGATTCCTGTGGGGCAAGCTTTTTGGGCTCCGCCAGGCTGTTCTGAGTTTGCAAGTCGGCGCTGGCCATGGTCTGGGCGCGGCCGGTTTTGCCGAGGCCCTTGGCGCCGGCTAGGTTGATGCTGATGGGGCGCGGGCTGCTGGAGTAGTTTACCAGTTTCACCACTACCTCGCCGGTTGGCTCGTCGGCCACGGCGCTGGCGAAGAGGTTGTCGGTGCCGTTTTTGGCGCCGGCTGGCATGGTTACGGGCAACACCTTGGTCCCCTTGTTCAAGGCGTACATTTTCTGCACGTAGTAGCTGGGCGAGCCATACGAGTTGAGGTTGTCAAACCAAATCATGTCGGGCGTCCACTGCCAGGCGTCTACGTTGGCGAAGAGCGGGGCGTAGCTGGCCATACCCACCACGTCGGCGTTGCGCTCAAGGCCGGTCATGAAAGCGGCTTCCGAGATGGCGCAGTCCCAGGTGTTCTTGTTTTCGGGGCTGCCGATGGCCACGCTTTGGGCGGCATACTCGCCAGCGAAGATTTTGGGGCCGGTGCGGGCGTACTTGTCGTAGCGGTCGGCGTGCTCCCGGAACCACTGCGGCAGGGCGTAGTAGTGCTCGTCCACGTACTCGGCCTTGAGCTCGCCGAGGCGCTTGCTGGCCTTGTCGAAGAGGTCGCCGTCGGGGCTAGGACCGGCGCTGCTCACAATGTCAATCTTCGGGTACTTGGCCTTCACGGCCTTGGCAAACGGCTCGTAGCGCTCCAGGTACTGCGGGCCCCACTGCTC
>CAYLNN010000043.1:0-28933 GCA_964385095.1 uncultured Hymenobacter sp. | reverse complement strand
ACTCTTTGCAGCCGTACTTGTTGTCAAATTTCGACTTCGTTACCGAGTCGTTCACATTGATGGCGGGGAAGGGCAGGGTGCCATTTTTCACACGCTCGTAAAGGCGCAGCACGCCGGTCGTGGTTTCTTCGCTCACGCCTTTGATACCAGCAGCCATTTCGGGGAAGCGGTCCAGCACCATGTTGGTGAGGTCGCCGCCATCGTCCAGAATCATGTTGAGCGGCTGGCGGTCTTCGCCGAAAAACAGTGTCTGCTCGATGCACCAGTTGAATTCCTCCTCGTTCATGCCCTTCCAGGCATACACCGGAATGCCCGCGGCGGCAATAGCGGCGGCCGCGTGGTCCTGGGTCGAGAAGATGTTGCACGACGACCACGTAACCTCGGCGCCGAGCGCGATGAGGGTTTCGATGAGCACAGCCGTTTGAATGGTCATGTGCAGGCAGCCGGCAATACGAGCCCCTTTGAAGGGTTGCGACGCGCCAAATTCTTCGCGCAGGCTCATCAAGCCGGGCATTTCAGCTTCGGCCAGGCGAATCTCCTTGCGGCCCCACTCGGCCAGGCTCAGGTCTTTTACTTTGTACGGAACGTAAGTCGTGGGCTTGGTCTCTACCATGATAATCGGCAAATGAAAGGTCTTGTTATCCAACCGCAAAGATACAGCTTTGTTGGTAGTTGCACCCGTGCGTGGCTACGCTATCTTTGCCGGCTATGACCATCCCGACACTTTTTCGTGGCTCGGTAGTGCGCTGGCTAGCAGCCGCCTCCGTAGCCGCGGGGCTAGCCCTGGCCAGCCAGCCAGCGGCCGCACAGCAAGCGCCTACCACTATCCGCCTCTCGCCCGATGATGAGGGCCGCGGTCAGTACGGCCCGCAGAGCAACTTTTTCTTTCTGCCCCCTGGCAAAGTTGGCGAGGAGAATTATAAGAGTGCCGGATTTTTTGGTAACAAGCTGCGGCCTTACCTGGCAGGTAATACCTTGGCCCTAGCTGAGCTGGACCATTATAAGGCCCACAAAACGGCTTATCTCATTGATAAGCTGGTGTTGGTGGGGTCAGTGGGCTTGTACGCCAGCCAAGTATTCGGCCACGGCGATACACAGTATTTCAGTAGCACTCAGCAGGTAGCGGCGGGGCTAGTGGCGGCTAGCCTTCTCGGCACCATTTTCATCAATCGCAATACTAACAATTACCTTAAGCAGGCCGTGGACGAGTACAACACTGGCACGCCGGGTGTGCACGGCACGCTGTGGCCGCGGCTGCGGCCCACGGGCCTGGGCCTAGCTGCGGTAGCCGGCCAGCCGGTGCTAGCCCTGCGCTGGCAGCTGTAATGCCTAAAAGAAGGCGGAATCTAACGGAGAAATTTCCCTGCTTTCTTCGGCTGGCTTCCGCTTCCTTTCGCACTCCCGAACTTTTTGCCGCACCAGTCGGCCTGTTTTTGCGTTAGTAGCTGCACAATGGAGTTTCCTTTACCCGAGGCGGCCCGACGCTACGTGGCCGCCCACCTGCACGACGACCCCGCCCACCTGGCTTTGCAGGCCCGCCGCCACCCCCACCTGCCCGTGCCCGAATTGGTGCGCCAGATTCAGGCCCGCCAAAAAGCCCGCGTGAAGCTGCCAAATTGGGCCGACAACCAAGAGCTGATTTTTCCGCCTGCGCTCTCGGTCGAGCAGGCCTCGTCGGAGCGCACGGCTACGTATAAAGCCGCGCTGGTGGCCGGGGCCAGCCGGCTAGCCGACCTTACGGGCGGCTTCGGGGCCGATGCGGCGCACTTCGCGGCCGTGGTGTCGCACGTCGATTACGTGGAGCGCAATGCAGAGCTGGCGGCAGTAGTCACCTACAACCTGGGTCAGCTTGGCATCGCTAACGTAACGACGCACGCGGCCGACGCGGCGGCATTTTTACGGGCTAGCGAGGCCCAGTTTGACTGGCTGTTTCTGGACCCGGCCCGGCGCGACCAGCGTGGCGGCAAAACCTATCGCCTGGCCGACTGTGAGCCCGACGTGCCGCGCCTGCTGCCGCTGCTGCTGCGCCACGCCCCACGCATCTTGCTCAAAACCTCGCCCATGCTCGATATCGAGTTGGCCATTCAGGAGTTGAGGCACGTGCGCCGGCTGTGGGTGCTAGCGGTTGATAATGAAGTAAAGGAAGTGCTGTATGAGCTGGGTGACGAACCCGCCGTAGACCCCGAGCGCCTGGCCATAAACTTGCGCCGCGATGGCACCCAGCAGGACTTTCGCCTCAACCGGGCCCGCGAAGCCCGCGCCGTACCACGCTACGCCGAAGCCCAGCAGTACCTCTACGAGCCCAACGCCGCCATTCTCAAGGCGGGCGCATTCAAAAGCATTGGCACGGCCTACGAGCTACTTAAAATTCAGCAGCACAGTCACCTCTATACCAGCCAGGATTTGCGAGCCGATTTTCCGGGACGCATTTTCCGAATTCTCGCCACTGAGAAGGCCGATGGGCCGCACTTGAAAAAACACCTGGGGCCCGAGGGCCGAGCGCACGTCACGACCCGTAATTTTCCGGAGTCGGTGGCTGATTTCCGGCGGCGCACGGGTATTCGGGAAGGGGGCGACATTTACTTATTTGCTACTACCGACCTACGCGGGCGCCTCATCGTACTGGTGTGCGAGAAGGTGGCACTCGCCGCCATAGCCTAATACTTGCGCAGCCAAAGCGTGGCCGCTCAGGATTTAATGAGTAGTTTTACGGCCCGCCCGCCCGCGCCTCCGACTGGCCGGGCGGGCGGATTTTTGTTTGTTAATCTCCCGCCATGCCCTATCTGTTCACTTCCGAATCGGTTTCGGAAGGCCACCCCGATAAAGTTGCCGACCAGATTTCCGACGCCATTCTCGACGAGTATCTGCGCCAGGACCCCACTGCCAAAGTAGCCTGCGAAACCCTCGTAACGACGGATTTTGCACTCGTGGCCGGCGAAATAAAGTCAACTGCCCACGTCGAAGCTGAGGCTATTATCCGCGACACTATTCGGCGCATCGGCTACAACAAGCCTGAATACCTGTTCAACGCCGACACTTGCGAGGTGATGAACCGCCTGCACGAGCAGTCGCCCGACATCAACCAGGGTGTAGTGCGCCAGGCGCCCGAAGAGCAGGGCGCCGGCGACCAGGGCATGATGTTCGGCTACGCCACCAGCGAAACCGAGAACTACATGCCGCTAGCCCTCGACCTCTCGCACAGCCTGTTGCAGGAGCTGGCCACCATTCGCAAGGTAGGCCAGGAAATGACTTACCTGCGCCCCGATGCCAAGAGCCAGGTTACCATCCGCTACTCCGATGACCACCGGCCTGAGGCAGTCGAAACCATCGTTATCAGCACCCAGCACGACGAATTCGATGCCTCCGAAGAAGTGATGCTCGCCCGTATCAAGCAGGATATCATTGACATCCTCATTCCGCGGGTGAAAGCTAAGCTGAGCCCCGAGATTCAGGCGCTTTTTACCGACAGCATTACGCACCACATTAACCCCACAGGCAAGTTTGTAATTGGCGGCCCGCACGGCGACTCGGGCCTCACCGGCCGCAAGATTATCGTGGACACCTACGGCGGCAAGGGTGCCCACGGCGGCGGTGCCTTCTCGGGCAAAGATTCGAGCAAAGTAGACCGCTCAGCGGCCTACGCTACCCGCCACATTGCCAAAAACCTGGTAGCGGCCGGCGTGGCCGAGCAAGCCCTAGTGCAAGTAGCTTACGCCATCGGCGTGGCTAAGCCAGTGGGCGTGTACGTCACGACTTCCGGCACTACCAAGGCACTGGGCGCCAACGGCCAGCCCCTCACCGATGGCGAGATTGCCAATAAGGTAAACGAGTTGTTCGACCTGCGCCCATACGCCATTGTGGAGCGACTAGGGCTGCGCAACCCCATTTTTGCGGTTACTGCGGCTTACGGCCACATGGGTCGCCAGCCCGGTACCGTGACGGTGAAGATGGAAAACGGCGAAGAGAAGACGTTCGAGACCTTCACTTGGGAAAAGCTCGACTACGTTGACCGCATCAAGGCGGCCTTCAATCTATAGCCGGCCCTAGCACCAAAAAGCCCCGGCTGCCACTGGCAGCCGGGGCTTTTTGGTGCTATAAATAAAGCCTAGTGGCTCAGGTTCTTCTCCTTGTATTTGGTAATCTGGCGCTTCAGGGCCTCTACGGCGGCATCGGTGGCGGCTTCAAACGAAGCGGCATCTTCTTGGCTGAAAAGCGTACTACCCGGTACCATCAGTTTGATTTCGACCGTCTTATTGGCAATGCCGTCTTTGTTGTTGAGGCGCAGAATTACCTCGCCGTCCGTCACGCGGTCGTAGAAGTGCTCAAGCTTGTTGAGGCGTTGCTGAATGAAATCGAGCAGGGTTTGGTCGGCATCGAAATGGACCGATTGCATTTGCACTTTCATGGGCAAAAAGGAGGTAGGTGGGAAATGAATTGCATGAAGGGAGAAGTAAAAGCCAGCGTTAGCAAGTGGCCAGCTTTCCTAATGGGCTAGCCGCCAACTCACAATTCCTAAATTTTAATTCCGCATTCATTTAAGCCCGCGGGTGGGCTTGCTCAAATACGGATTTCAGCCGGTCGACGGACAAGTGCGTGTACACTTGCGTGGCAGCCAGGCTGGCGTGGCCCAGCAATTCCTTGATAGAATTGAGGTCGGCGCCCTTGCCAAGCAGGTGAGTAGCAAAGGCATGACGCAGGGCGTGCGGGTGCTGGTGCGCCGCCGAGGTTGAAACCTGACTCAGATATTTTTTAACGGTGCGGTACACCAGCTTCTCATACAGCGGCTCACCCTTGTCGGTGCGCAGCAGGGGGCTAGCCGAGGTGGCGGTCCCAAACTCGGCCAGGCGGCTAGCCCGATACTTGTCCAGCACCAGCAGCAGTGAGGGGTTGAGGGGCACGAGGCGCTGCTTGTTGCCCTTGCCGGTTACGCGCACGATGCGGGCGCCACTATCCACATCGTCTTCCGTAATGCCGAGCAGTTCCGAAAGGCGAATGCCGGTGCCGTACAGCGTTTCGAGCACTAGCTGGTCGCGCACGCCCGCAAAGCTGTCCTCAAACTCGAAGGAATTCAGCATGCGGTTCAGCGACTCCTCGGGCACGAACTCGGGCAACTTCTTGGCCATTTTGGGCGCCTTGATGCGCAGCATAGGATTGGTCTCGATGCGGCGCTCGCGCAATAAAAATTTGTAGAATGAGCGCAAGCAGGCCACTTTGCGGTTCACGGTGCGCGGGTCAAGGTCCTGCCCCATCAGGCTCACCACCCAGCCCCGGATGAGCGGGTGCGTAGCCTGGTTGGGGTCGGCTAGCTCATACTCTGTTAGTATATAAACCGCAAACTGCGTGAGGTCAGTCTGATACGACGTAACGGTGTGCAGGCTAAAGCGCTTTTCGTAGCGCAGAAAATCCAGAAACTCTTCCATAAACTAACCAGCGGAGTGGGCTAGCTACGCTGGTGGCTGCAAAGTAGCGCATTTGCTTGATAGTTGGCCTAGCCGCAACGCCAGAAGCCCGCCCAACTGCCTAGCGGCAAATGGGCGGGCTTCTCAAAGCCAATGCCAGGTAGCAGCCGAACGTCTATTCGTTCTCGGTGCCGTAGGTAGCCAGCTTGTAAACAGCCTTCTGCTTCAGCTTGCGCTTGGTGATGCTCGGCTTCTGGAAGAACGTGCGGCGACGCAGCTCTTTCAGCACGCCAGTGCGCTCGAATTTCTTTTTGAAGCGCTTCAGCGCACGGTCAACGGTTTCGTTGTCTTTGATTTGAACGATAATCATATCGGGGATTTGGAATACTTTCGCGACGGGAAGCCGAGTAAATCGGGCCGCAAAGATACTCACGGATTACGCCGATTCAAACGGATTTTACAGATTTTGTGGACGATTCGTGCTCAATCCGTTACGGCATAACCATGGGCCGGCCACCGAATCGGTAAAATCCGTCTGAAATAGACCTAACTCGTCTTTTATTTGAGCAGCGCGCGGGCAATTACGAGCTTTTGAATTTCGCTGGTACCCTCGCCGATGGTGCAGAGCTTGGCATCGCGGTAGTATTTCTCGGCCGGATAATCCTTGGTGTAGCCGTAGCCGCCAAAGATTTGTACGCCCTCTGTAGCTACGCGCACGCTTACCTCGGAAGCGTAGAGCTTGGCCATGGCCGATTCGAGGTTCACGTTTTCGCCCCGGTCCTTCATAGCCGCGGCGCGGTAGGTGAGCAGGCTCGCAGCCTCAATCTCGGTAGCCATATCTGCCAGCTTGAAGGCGATTCCCTGGAAGTTGCTGATGGGCTGGTTGAACTGCTGGCGTTCCTTGCTGTACTGCAAAGCGGCCTCGTAGGCGCCCTGCGCAATACCCAGGCTGAGCGCGGCGATGCTGATGCGGCCGCCGTCGAGCACCTTTAGGCTCTGCACGAAGCCGTCGCCCACTTTGCCGATAACGTTTTCAACCGGCACCTTGCAGTCGGTAAAAATCATTTCGGTGGTTTCGGAGGCGCGCATGCCCAGCTTGTCTTCCTTGCGGCCACCCTCGAAGCCCGGCGTGCCGCGCTCCACGATGAAGGCCGTCATGCCGTGCGAGTCGCCGACCTCGCCGGTGCGGGCGATTACTACGGCCACGTCGCCGCTCTTGCCGTGGGTGATGAAGTTTTTGGCGCCATTCAGCACGTAGTGTTCACCGCTAGGGTCGAGCACGGCAGTAGTACGCATGTTGCCCGCATCGGAGCCGGTGTTGGGCTCGGTAAGGCCCCAAGCCCCTAGCCACTCGCCCGAGGCTAGCCGGGGCAGATACTGCTGCTTCTGTGCCTCGGAGGCGTGCTGCAGGATGTGGCCGGTACAAAGCGAGTTGTGGGCGGCCATGCTCAGGCCGATGCTGCCGTCTATTTTGGACAGCTCGGCAATGGCCGTCACGTATTCCTGGTAGCCGAAGCCCGAGCCGCCGTACTGGCTAGGCACGAGGACGCCCATCAGGCCAAGCTCGCCGAGCTGGCGAAACAGGTCGCGCGGAAACTCCTGGGTGTTGTCCCAGCGCATCATGTGGGGCTTGATGTGCTGCTGGCCAAAATCGCGCACCATCTGCGCAATCATGGTTTGGTTTTCGGTGGCCACGGTAGCTTCCATGAAAATAAAATGGGTGGGGGGAGGGAGAGAGAATATGAGCCGGCCGGGCCGGAAATGCAAAAATACGATTTTGAGGCCGTTAAATCGGGCAAGCGCTTTGAAGTCTGACGGTCCGGTTTTTGAAAGGCCGCCGTAAAAGAGTTACTTTTGAGCCATTTTTTACCTTCCGAGGTTGTCAGCCAGCGCTTCCAGGCCGGCTAGCCTCTCCTGAACTATTCTGCTTTTGGCTCCTTTATTTCTGCTTTCGCCCAGTATCCTCCGTCGGCTTCTACTGTTTGCTTTGCCGGTGCTGGGGCTACTTTCCTCGTGCGCCACCAGCCGGTACTACAACCAGCGCACGATGTTTCAGCTCACCAAGGGAGCCGATGGCGTGGTGGATACGGCAAAGCTACGGCGCGCGGTAAACCGCACAGCCCGCAACTATACCATCCATCCGAACGATTTGCTTAACGTGCAGGTTTTCACCAACAAAGGTGAAAAGCTAATTGACCCTAATGGTGAGTTGCGTTTTGGCGTTCCCGGCACTGGCACCACATCTATTGCGGCACCGGTTAGCAGCAGTTCTGGCGGCCGGAGCGGCGGAAGCAGTGCTGCTACGGTACCGGGCAGCACGCAGTTTGTAGTGCAAGCCGATGGTACGGTGCGCCTGCCGCTGGTAGACCGCGTGTTGCTACAAGGCCTAAGCCTGATACAAGCCGATAGTGTGCTGAAGATACGTTATAGTGAATACTACAAGGAGCCTTTTATTAAAACGGCAGTTACCAACAACCGCGTTACTATTCTGGGTGCGCCAGGTGGCTTAGTCATTAACCTCGCTAATGACAATATGAATTTACTGGAGGTGCTGGCCCTAGCAGGCGGCCCCGACGGTGGCGCGGCCGGGGGTAGCACGGGCATCGCCCGCAATGGCGGCCGCATCGACAACATCCGCATTATCCGGGGCGATTTGAAGAACCCGCAGGTACAATTTATTAACCTTAATACGCTGGAGGGAATGCGCCGCGGCAATTTGCAGATAGAACCTAACGATATTATTTATATTCAGCCAGTGCGGCGGCCTCTGCTCGACAATCTGGTGGATGCGGCACCAGTCCTGACAGTTGCTTCTACGCTGCTAAGTACTGTAAGCCTAGTATTTACTGTTATTACCTTGTCCAGAAACACCAAGGAATAGTTGCTGGCGTAATTCTTACTTACGCATTATTTTTATCACTGTATCCGGGAGACGAGCAGTTTTTACTGGTGCACACAGCTACATTATGGCATTGAGCGAAAACGCGGAACTGGAGGAGCTTATCCGTCGCACCACCACTGGAATGGAAGCCGCGCCGGCTGCTGGTGGCAACCCCGGCGAAGACGATGCGGCAGATGAAAGCAGCTTTGACCTGACCACCTTGGTGCTGGTAGCGCGCAAAAGTCTGCCCTGGGTGGTCTTGCTGCTGTTATTGGGCGTAACGAGCTCCTGGCTATACCTACGCTATACCAAGCCAGTATATAAAGCAATATCTGTACTTAGAATTGATGAGCGCAGTGATGCCAGCGCTATTGGCCTGGGAGCACTAACTGGTAATCCCAGCGTAGAAAATAGCCGTAGTGCTACACAATTAGCCGGGGAGGTGGAATTGATTAAGTCCGGCCTAACCTATAAAAAGCTCAAGCAGGTTGTTCCGCTAGATGTCAACTATTATACCCAAGGCACCGTGCTTGAAGCCGAAATGTTCGGCAATTCGCCTTTTCAAGTAGAGTACAGTATCAGCGACCCAGTATATTATAACCATAAATTTACCGTCAACTACACAAGCCCAGATACTTACCATCTTGGTGTGGTAGTAGGTAGCGAAACAATTGGCGGGACATATAAAATAGGGCAATGGGTACAGTTACCTGGTGTTCGATTGCGGTTGCTGACAACCACAGCAGCGCCCCTTGCAACCAACATTTCTGAGGTCGCCTATCATTTTACGGTTCTGGATGATAATACTATCAACAATTACCTTGATAAAAACCTGATGGCGGAGGTACTTAATGCCAATGCCAATACGATTCAGATTTCTTTCCAAGACTATAATCGTCTCAAAGCCCAGCGCATAGTAAACGCGTTGGATAGCGTTTATCGCGATGCAAAAGTGGCTCGTAAGCAAGAGTCGACGGAAAAAACGTTGGCTTACGTCGACCAGCAACTCAGCGAAACGGGTGCTAGCCTAGCCAAAGCCGAAGATAATCTTAAGCAGTTTGTGCAAATTAATGGCACCTACGATGCAAAAAGTGAGCTAAGTGCCATTACGGAGCAGATAACGGAGATTGAGAAAGCTCGGGCGGCACTGGAACAGAAAATTTCCATTCTCAACGAAGTAGCCAGCCTAGCAAAGCAGGAGCGCCTTACACCAAATGACGACATGTCGGTAGCCCAGTCTATTCCGAGTCTGACCGTTATTAATGATGTTACTATTTCGCGTGAGCTTGAAAGCTTGAATAGCTTACAGCAGGACCTGCGACGCGTGCGACGCTCTTCTCAGGACATTACCGAGGCCGTGCAGATGCGGCAGGCCCAAGTAGCTTTTGCGCAAAATGCGCTCCAGCGTCAGATAAGGCAAACGCAGTTGCAACTCGGCAAGGAACTGAGTTTACTCAACAGTCAAAAGGGGCAACTCGCTAGCAATCTACGGTCGTTACCAGGCAAAGAAACCGAGTTGGAACGCTTAAAACGCCCGCTCGAACTGTATAGCGCCACCTACCAAAACCTACTAGAAAATAAAGTAGAGTATAATATTAAAAATGCCGGCACTACCGCCGACTTTCAGATTTTATCACCTGCTTTTGCGCCCGAAGCTCCTATTTCTCCGGTCAAATTACTGGTGTATGCCATTGGGCTAGCCGGCGGCTTACTATTGAGCCTCGGGCTCATTGCCACCCGCTACCTAATGCACAACACTGTTACGGGTGTGAGTGAGCTGGAGCGTCACACCAAAGCGGCCGTGCTAGGGGTAATTCCGACATATGACAAGGAGAAGCTGAGTGTATCGCGATTGGTGGTGGATAAAAACCCCAAATCCTCTGTTTCGGAAGCTATCCGCTCTATTCGGACTAACCTTGACTTTATCAGCCCATCCAATAAGAAGCGGCTGATATCGGTAACGTCGACCATTTCAGGTGAAGGTAAAACTTTCGTAACCGTCAACTTAGCGGGTATCATTGCCTTGTCGGGACAACGGGTAATTGTCCTTGACCTGGATATGCGTAAGCCTAAAGTAAACCTGGCTTTTGATGCGGAAAATGTGCGTGGCGTCAGCACAATATTGATTGACCGGCATTCGGTAACCGAGTGCATACAGCACACTAGCATCGAGTCGCTGGACTTTATATCGGCCGGCCCTACCCCACCCAATCCATCGGAACTGATTTTGCACGCGCGCTTCGACCAGATGCTGGAAGAGCTTTACCGGTCTTACGACGTTATTCTGATTGACACACCACCCGTGGGTCTGGTTACCGATGGCATTCTCATCATGCGAAAGGCCGATGTGCCGATATACATTGTGCGGGCAAACTATTCGCGCAAGGCATTCCTCAAGAATATGAACCGCTTGATGCACAATAATCAGTTCACCCGTATGTGCACCATCCTCAACGATGCTAAGGCCGAGGGTTCTTATGGCTACGGCTACGGCTATGGCTACGGTTATGGCTACGGCAGCTATGGCATGGGCTACTATGAAGAGCCTGTGCAAAAACCCACCCTAGGCCAGCGCATTAAAGGGCTTTTCAACTAATAAGGTAATATGGCAGGCTTCTGGCAGCGTTTACTAGGTCCTGGGCATGGCTCAGTTCACAGCGCTACGACTGCCCAACCCCTGGCGGCGCTCCAAGTTGATATGCACTCGCACCTGCTGCCTGGCCTCGACGATGGGGCCGACACCGTGGCTCACAGCCTTGACCTGCTGCGGGAATTACGGGCCCTGGGTTTCACGAAGCTGGTGATGACACCCCATATCATGGGCGATTTTTACAAGAACACGCCCGAAGGTGTTCGGGCGGCCCTTGCTACGCTACGGGCTGCGGCGGCCGAAGCGGGCCTAGCTGATGTTGTGCTCGAATGCGCTGCCGAATATTACCTCGACGAGTGGCTGGGCCGCAAGCTGGCTGATGGTACCGAGCTGCTCACCTTTGGGGGCGAGCGCCGCTACTTGCTGCTGGAAACCTCCTACCTCAATGAGCCCCTCAATCTCAACGGGACAATTTTTGACTTGCAGGCGGCTGGCTACCAGCCGGTACTGGCCCACCCCGAGCGCTACGTATATCTCTACAATCGCTTTTCGGAGATAGAGCGCCTGCGCCGCGAGCAGGGGGTGTTGATGCAGTTAAACCTCAATTCGCTAGCTGGCTACTACTCGCCAGCAGCCCGCCAGGTGGCCGAAAAGCTGATTGATGGGGGCCTCGTCGACTTTGTGGGCACCGACACCCACCATTTGCGCCACACGGCGGCCCTTGCTTCCAAAACAGTGAAATCAGCTCATTTTCGCAAGTTGATGGCGCTCCCTTTGCTCAACAACACCTTGTAAGGCTGCCGCGAGTTGGCCCAACTGTCAGCCGCGCTTTTTTGAATTATGATTTTTGTAACGGGCGGCACGGGCCTCATCGGCTCCTTCGTTTTGCAGGAGCTGCGTGCCCGGGGGCTAGCCGTGCGGGCGCTTTACCGGGGTGCCCAACCGCCGGCCGCCCCGGCTGGCATCGATTGGGTACAGGGCGACCTGTTGGATATCAGCCTACTGGACCAGGTGCTTACCCTAGAAGTAACCCACGTGCTGCACTGCGCTGGCTTGGTTTCGTACGCCCCGCAGGATGAGGATGCCCTGTTGCAGGTTAATGTGGAAGGCACTGCTGCCGTGGTTGACGCCTGCCTGCGGCGGCCGGGCATCCGGCTGGGCTACGTGTCGTCGGTAGCCGCGCTGGGGCACCCGGCCGCCGACCCAGCCAGAGATTCTACCGCGCCGCGCCGGCTGGATGAGTCAGCTACCTGGGACCTGGGGGCTAGCCACCCGGCCTATGCTACCAGCAAGTACCTAGCCGAGCTTGAGGTGTGGCGGGGTGTGGCCGAGGGGCTAGCCGCCGTTATCGTGAACCCATCGATAGTGCTGGGACCCGGCGACTGGTACCGCAGCAGTACCCGCCTGCTGCGCTATGCCTACGACGAACACTGGTTCTACACCCAGGGCGTACTCAACTTTGTGGATGTGCGCGACGTGGTGGCCCACCTACTGCGCCTCACCCTTGACCTGCCAGCTATGCCATCAGCCCGCTATATTCTGAATGGTGGCCTTTATCCGCTAGGCCAATTTCTGGCCAAAACGGCGGCGGCATTGGGTCGGCGCCCCCCTAGGTTAGCAGTGCCCGACTGGGCGGCCGAGGTTATCTGGCGGCTCGAATACGGCCGGGCTTTGCTCACGGGCGGGCGGCCACTCATTACCCGCGACACGGCCCGGGCCGGGCGCCAGCCGGTGTTGTATGATGCAGGGCTAGCCACCCGCACCACCGGGCTGCCATTCCGACCCCTGGCCGACACTATTGCGTGGCTGGCTGAGGCTACCAAAACGAACCGGACGCCCCACCCTACGGTTGTATCTTAGCGAATAACGGCTAGCGGAAAGCTGCCCCGCGCCCGCCGCTACGGCCGCTATCCTGCCCCGGCTGCCATAGTGCCCGGCACTTATTTCTGGCACCAAGTTAGTAGCTTGAGCAGCACCCGGCTATCCGCTCTATTTCGTGACTTTTATGCGCATGAACGAACCATTTGATGACCCGCGGGCAGCCCAAGATATGGTGCGCCGCTACGAGCAGATGCTGGCTCACGACGAGGCAGTGTTTTTTGACTTGGAAGAATTTGAAGTAATTATTGACCATTATGTAACCAGTGCGGCTTTCGACAAAGCCCAGCAGGCCTGCGAAGCCGCGCTCAGCCAGTACCCGTTTTCGACCGAGCTGCTCATCGACCGCGCCCAGATTTCGGCCATGCGCGGCGACTATGCTGAGGCCGAGCGCCAGATTGCGACCGTCGCCACCCTCGACCCCGACAACGCCGATGTAGCCGTGACGCGCGGTATTATTGCCACGCAACGCGGCACGTTCGAGGAAGCCGTACGCTACTTTCAGGCGGCGCTCGAGCGCAATCCCGACCGCGAGGATATTCACTTCAACCTGGGGCTAGCCTACCAAAGCTGGCACAAGTACAAGAGTGCGGCCCGCCACTACAAGCACAGTTTGCGCCTGCATCCCGATAATGAAACAACGGTGCAGGAATTACTTAATTGCCTGGAAGTCAGCAATCGCTTACCTGAACACGAGGAGTTTTTTCAGCGCTTCACCGACGACGACCCTTACTCGGCCGTGGCCTGGTATAACCTGGGGCAGTATTACTACCGGCTCGAAAAATTTGACCAGGCGGCAGCAGCATTTGACTATGCCATCGTCGTTGAGGCTGATTTTCACGATGCGCACCACTGGCTGGCCGATACCTACGTGTGCCAGCAGCAGTACCAGAAGGCCATCGCTGAGTTTGAGCTGAGCTACCCGCCCAACGAGCCCACTGATGAGGCCCTATGCAACATCGGCGAGTGCTACGAAAAACTGCGCTCGTGGGAGCAGGCCCGCCAGTACTACCGCAAAGCACTCGAAATAAACCCCGACATGGATGAGGCGTGGTTTGGGCAGGGCGTGCTACTGCAAGAGCAAGAGCGCCCTTTTGAAGCCCTGCACTTCTTCCGCAAAGCAGTGCAGCTCTATGGCGATAGCGGCGAGTACTGGGCTGCGCTAGGGGCTGCCGAAAACCAAGTGGGTAATATCGTAAGCGCTCTCGAAGCCTACGAAAAAGCCACTGAGGTAGCCCCCGACGAGGCTACCGGGTGGGTAAGCTGGAGTGCTATTCTCTACGAGCAAGGGCACTACGAAGAGGCCGTTGACCTGATGCAGCACGCCGTGGAGCTGCACCCGCACGAGGCGCACTTTCATTACATGATTTGCGCATACTTACTGGCAGCCGGCCGCCTGCGCGAAGCATACCAGGAGTTGGAAACGGCGCTGACGCTTAATTATGAGCAGCATTCGATACTGTTCGACTACTTTCCAGAGCTGGAAAAACAGCCGGCTTTGCAGCGGCTCATCGACCAGTTTCGGAAATAGCCAAGGCTAGCGGCTTGGTCTGCCGGCCGTAGCTAGGGCTTTCTGAGCTAATTTTGTACCTGTCCGCCTGCTTGGCGGGCAGGTTTTTTTTGCTACTTAACAGCGGTTTTCGCCCGTTTATCACGCATGAACTATTCGCTCTCCCAACTCCCAGAACGCACTCAGAAGCCTCGTGAGCAAGGTTTCACCATGATGATGGACAAAGGCCTCAGCATGCGTGAAGTCGAAGACTTTCTGGAGGTTGGCGCCCCCTATACCGACATTGTGAAGCTAGGCTGGGCTACGTCCTTCGTGGTGCCTAACCTAGAGCGCAAGCTGGCCATTTACCGCGAGGCAGGTATTCCGGTATACTTAGGTGGTACGCTGTTCGAAGCTTTCATTATCCGCAATCAGTTTGATGATTACCGGCGACTGCTCGATAAATTTGGGCTGGAGTATGCCGAAGTATCGGATGGCAGCATCGACCTCAATCACGACCGTAAGTGCGAGTTTATCCGCGAACTGAGCAAGACGGTGAAAGTGCTGAGCGAGGTTGGTTCTAAGGATGCGGAAAAGATTATTCCGCCCTATAAGTGGATTTCGCAGATGCAAACTGAGCTCGAAGCCGGCGCCGTAAAAGTTATCGGCGAAGCTCGGGAGGGTGGCAACGTGGGCTTGTTTCGCAGCACGGGCGAAGTACGCTCAGGCCTAGTAGAGGAGATTCTGACGAAGATTCCGTCGGAGCGCATTATCTGGGAAGCGCCGCAGAAAGCCCAGCAAGTATGGTTTATTAAGCTGCTAGGGGCCAACGTAAACTTAGGTAATATTGCGCCGAATGAGATTGTGAGCCTCGAAACCATCCGGCTGGGCTTGCGGGGCGATACCTTCTCGCACTTCCTTGACATGGACCTAGTAGACCCTATGTTTCAGCCAGCCACCAAAACGGGTAAACCTGGCACGTCGATGCCGCGTGGCTAGTTTTATTAAGCTGACTAGGTCATAAAAAAGGCCTCCCAACTGGGAGGCCTTTTTCGTGGCAGGGGGCTAGTTAGCTACCTGTCTATTGCTTTTGGATGCGTACAGTCTTCACTTCACCCGTGCTTAGGGTGATTTTAGCGATGTACGTGCCAGCGCTCAAGCTTGCAGCTTGGGGAATGGCTACGTTTTGGTTGCCATTCACTGCGGTGAAGTTCTGACGGGCAATCTCACGGCCCAGCAAGTCCATTATTTGCAGGCGAGCATCGCCGACAGCAGTGGTCTGAACTATTATCGAGGGCAGGTCACTCTGCGAAAATGGGTTCGGGTAAGCGCTGAGCGTAGTAGACTTCGAAGCTACATCGCTGGCCGAGAAGGCAACTACCCGCACCGGCGAGTAGGCGAACGTACCATCTTGGTCAATCTGGCGCAGGCGGTAGTAGCGGTTACCCGTTTTGCCGTTCTCCTCGTCCAGGAAAGTATACTTCAGCGTGGTGAAGCTGTTCGCGTTCTGGGTCGGTACGAAAGCAATGCTGCGGTAGGTGAAGCCGTCGGTCGAAACCTGAACTTCGAAGCCCGAGTTGCTCTGCTCACTAGCCGTGGTCCAAGTAATAGTAGCATTCGTCCCGGTACGCTTTGCATCGAATGCAACAAGCTTTACTGGCAGCGGGGTCTGCTGCTCGCTCAGCGTGAAGGTAGCGAAGGTCATTACCCCATTCTTTGTCAGCGTGTTATTGTTGTTCGAGTCGCGACCAAGCTGACTGTACGTCTTGCCGCCATCTGTCGATACGTAGAGCGCAAGCTTGTTCTTGTCGTCGTTGGTAGTTGTGCCATCACTTGTCAGCAGGTTTTGCAATTCACTGTCAAGGTAAGAAAACTCCAACGTAGCGCTTAGACCACCAGTAGTAGTATTGGAATTTGCAGGCTGCACACCAAATATCCGACGAATACCTGGCTTGGTGTTCTTGAAGGATGCCTCCGTGTTGTTCTCGCCAGTGTCGCGGGTGATAAATACCGACCCGGGCTGGCTGTTAGTACCCATCGAATTAACTCCAAAAGTAAGAGCTATACCAATGTTGCCAAATTCCTGACGTATCCCAGCCGTAGCAGCCTGCGTGGTTTTCACGAAGCCTTGCAGGTAGCTCCCATCTTTTTCGCCCACGATACGGGCTGCCGGGATAATAGTAGCACCATCGGTAATGGCATCACTCAGCATTACAAAGTTCTCGTCGGTCTGCGTGATATCAGTTCTTAACATTCCCTTAATAAACGTCAGGGTACCCCCGGCCTTTACCGCGAAGTTCTTAGTAAGCGTTTTGGTGCTGCCACCATCGATTACCACATCAAAGAAACCGTTAGGCGAGCCACTAATGGTTTGGTTGTCAGTTCCGTTAAAGCTAATAACGGTGTTGTCGCGCTGAATGAAGCTACCCTGCGGATTCTCAAAATCACCCGCTACATCCAATCTACCAGCTATTAAGCGTAGAATACTTCTGTTAGCGGGCGTATTGCCTTGTAACGTCAATTTGCGGACGGAAGCGTTACCGGAATTACTGTTGTCGTAACCTGGCGAAGCGGGAACCACGTCTTCCGTACCATCGGGGTTTCTGATGGTGTAAGCAGCTTGAGCAGGCTTTACTGTGTTGCTATAGATATTAGGGTAGGGGTTAGTAGAACCGCTTGCCAGAATACGTATTACTGCATTAGCAGAAGCATCGGGAATTCCATTATCCCAGTTACCAGCATTAAACCAGTTATCATTTATACCGCCAGTCCAAACCGTTACGCGAATGGGCGTGCCGACGATGGAAAAAGAAGCCGTGTAGTTAACAGGAGAAGTGGTGCTTGGCGGAATTGTAAACGTTCGGCCCGCACCATCAATACCAGAAGCCTGGAAGTATACATCCACCCGGTAATCCGGAGGAGAAACCGTGATGGCTGAAGCCAGTAGGTTCTGAGCAGCATTGTCGGTTTGAAACGTACGAGTGCGCGACCCATCTCCATTATCAACGACCGTTTTCTGCGTTAATGGTACTTGGATATAACCACCACCACCACTATTTGAAAGCCGCACCCGGTAATACAGGGTAACACTACTAACAGTATTATTCCCGCTTTCGTTGGTAGTAGCGAAACCACCATTTAACAAAAGTTTACCTGTGTTAATATCATAACTACCCAGGTTATTACCATCAAAATCAGGATTGGCCGAAGCGTTGTCAGCATCGTACGTCAGGTTCGTTCCGTTATCACCAGGTGCAATATAAACCTGCGTGTTGGCAAGGGTAGAAGGAGCTGTAGACTGCGCCGTCGCTGAATTAGCAAAGCCCAGGCTGGTAAACAGCGCTAGCAGCGGAAAAAAAAGCGAGGCAACCCGTGAGCCTAACTCGCGCTGCCTCCCCAAATTAGTAGATGTCTTCATGTGGGAAAAATTAAGTGCTAAGCACTGATTAACAATGTATTAAAGTAAGAAACAAGTTGCGGCAAACCGCTGGTTTTGACGCCTTATACGCGAGTAGCGAAAAAGGTGACACTTTTTGCATTTTTTTTTTACGAGGCATGACAGTTTTTAGACAAATCCTGCATTCGAGCTCATTTAAAGCGTTTTATAAAGCAGAAAAAATCGGATTTGCCGCCACTGCTTCAAGCAAACGCAGCGTACTAGTGGACCACACTATAGGGGGGAGTAGCTAGAGCTTTCTTCTGGTCGGAAAGCTCAACCCCTAGTACGTCGTGCACGCTGACACGGATTCGATTGGAGAGTTGGGTGATGGGCAAATCGTTGGAATCCAAACCAAAGGGGTTCTCTATCTCCTCCCCTATCATTTCGAGGCCTAGCAGGGCATAGGCGCCGAACATGGTAATCGGAATCATAAAGTAACCAGAGGTAGACAAAAGTACGAATGGCATCACGCCAATGAATGTTAAAATGTACGCTTTTATGAAAAAAGTGTAGGAAAACGGGATAGGAGTGGCTTTGATGCGCTCGCAGGTACCACTTACCGACATCATAGTGATGAAGTGCGGCTTAAAAGTGAGCAAATGCGTGTCGCGGATAATCTCGACCTGGCGCAATTGCTCCACACTCTCCTGCAACACGGCAATGATGGTGGTTGCCACATTCTCGGCAGTGCGCAGGCGCTCCATAATGTCAGGCGTGGACTCCATTTGCTCAAATTTCAGCTGGCCGCGTAGGGAGCCTTTTAGGGCGAAAGGGAAGTTGGAGATAAGCGCGGCGAAATAGCGCCGGCTAGCCAGCGCATCACGTGGCAGCACGGCATTCAACTCGATGGCTAGCCCTCGGCACTGCGACACCAGCTCGCCCCACACCCGGCGGCCTTCGTAGTAGCGGTCATAAGCTGTGTTGGTACGAAAAACCAGCAGCAGACTAAGTAGGATACCGAGAAATGAAAAGTATTCCCGGCTGATATTCAGCATGTGGTGGTGATATTCCAAGCCCCACACGGCGATAGCCGCGCCGTATACGCCGACCAGGCTTACCCGCACTAGCAACTGCCGGATAACAATGGAAGTGTGAAAGTGCCGAAGTGCCTGCCACCAGTCACCCCCTTTGTACACAATCATAATGCGTCGGTTTTTTTGCGGCCTTATAACGCGGGTAAAGAGGCTCGCGTTGGGTTGCGTTGTCAATCTTCGTACCAGCCTGCCGTTCTTTGCCAACTCAACCCCTCTTTCGCATGGAGCTCCTTAAGCATTTTATCGACCTGATTTTGCATCTTGACAAGACGCTTGTGAGCGTAGTGCACGAGTACGGCAGTTTGACTTATCTTATTCTGTTTATCATTATTTTTACTGAAACTGGGGTTATCGTCTTTCCCTTCCTGCCCGGCGACTCACTACTTTTTGTGGCAGGTACCCTAGCGGCGCAAAACAACCCCGCCACCGGGCAGCCGCTACTCAATATTTTCTACCTGATTCCGCTGCTCATCACCGCTGCGTTCATTGGTGATAACCTTAATTATGCAGTCGGTGACTACCTCGGGCCACGGGTGTTTCGGGAAGACTTCCGCTTCCTAAAGCGCAAGTACCTAGAGCAAACGCAGGCGTACTACGCCAAGCATGGGGGCAAAACCATCATCATGGCGCGCTTCGTACCGATTGTGCGCACGTTTGCGCCGTTCGTGGCTGGCGTAGGCACCATGACTTACAAGTTTTTTGCTTCTTATAGTATTGCCGGCGCCGTTTTGTGGGTGGTATCGCTCACCCTGGCGGGGTACTTCCTAGGGTCTATTCCGTGGGTACAGCATAACTTCACCTTGGTTATTTACGGTATCGTGCTGTTTTCCATTGTGCCGCCAGCTTTTCAGTATTTCAAAGGCAAGATGCAAGGCCAAGCGGCGTAGGGAAAGCCGGCCATCATCTTTTAGTTATGCGCACTTTTGGGCTGTTGGGCCGCTCGTTGGCTCACTCGTTTTCCCAGACTTACTTCAGCCAGAAGTTCGACCGCCTTAGGCTCGATGACTGCCGCTACGAGCTGTTCGAGCTAGCCGAGGCTAGTGAGCTGCCGCAGCTGCTGGCTAGCCACCCTAACCTAGCCGGGCTGAATGTAACGATTCCGTATAAGGAGCAAGTGTGGCCCTACCTCACGCGGGTAGCGCCCTCGGCCGCCTTGGTGGGTGCCGTTAATGTTATCGAGTTTGCGACTGATGGCAGCCTAGTAGGACATAACACGGACCACCTTGGTTTTCGCGAGTCGCTGCGCAAGTTTTATCCGGCTTCGGTGCCCAACCGACGGGCCCTGGTGCTGGGCACTGGCGGGGCGGCCAAGGCCGTGGCCGTAGCCCTGCGCGAGTTGAACATCCCGCACTGGCTGGTGTCGCGCAACGCGCTGAGTGCGGGCCTCACCTACGCCGAACTCACGCCCGAACTGCTGGTCGCGCACTCGCTCATTATTAACACGACGCCGCTGGGCACTTACCCGGCTATTGAGGAATGTCCGCCCCTGCCCTACGCGGCCCTCACACCGGAACATTACCTGTTCGACCTCATTTACAACCCGCGC
Source organism: uncultured Hymenobacter sp. (assembly GCA_964385095.1). Lineage (GTDB taxonomy): Bacteria > Bacteroidota > Bacteroidia > Cytophagales > Hymenobacteraceae > Hymenobacter. The sequence continues at coordinate 8,677 of CAYLNN010000043.1, read as the reverse complement.
GAAACTTTGTTTTTGCAGCGCGGCCACGCGGCCGGCGCCCATACCCAAAACGGCTTCGAGATGCTGGAGCTGCAAGCCGAAGCTGCCTGGGCCATCTGGAATGCGCAGTAGCCCCTAGCCCTGCCAAGGGCTAGCCAGGGCGCAAAGCAAAAGGTGCGGGCGGCACGTTAACACCAGCTTTCTACTGGTAGTAACGTGCCGCCCACACCTTTTTTAACTTAGTCACTTAGCTGCCAGCTTGCTGGCAATTTCGGCTGTGTGACGGCCCTGGAAGCGGGCGCCTTCCAATTCGTTGGCGCTGGGCTGGCGCTCGCCCTGGCCGCCGGCCACGGTGCTGGCGCCGTAGGGCGTGCCGCCAGTTACTACTTCGTGGCCCATCTGGCCTTGCCAGGCGTAGGGCAGGCCCACGATGATGAAGCCGTGGTGCAGTAGCTCGGTGTGAAAGTTACGGATGGTTTCTTCCTGGCCGCCGTGCTGGGTAGCCGTGCTCACAAAGGCGCCGCCTACCTTGCCCACTAGGGCCCCGCTGGCCCACAGGCCGCCTGTGCTATCCATAAATGACTGCATCTGGCCACAGAGGTTGCCGTAGCGCGTGGGCGTGCCAAAAATGATGGCGTCGTAGTCTTTCAGTTCGTCGGGCGTAACTACGGGCAGGTGGGCAAAAGCTTTCTGTGCGCCGGTGGCGCCGGTTTTATCCAGTACTTCCTGGGGCAGGGTTTCGGGCACGCGCTTGATTACTACCTCGTTGCCAGCGATTTCGCGGGCGCCTTCGGCAATGGCTTCAGCTAGCTTCCACACGTGGCCATAGGTGGAGTAGAACAGCACAAGGGTTTTCATGGTCGTTTATTGAAGGTGAAAGATAAGTTACTGATTACGAATGGCAGAGGTTACCTGCCAGTTGAAGCGATGAATGAGCATTAATCAGCAACCAGCACCCACTTCCTGAAATTATTGGCTCGTAAATTATTATCTATTAATAACTTAAGCCAAATCCAGCATTTCTTACCAATGCTGGTGCAACGGTTTGGCCGGCCTGCGATTCTTACTAACAGACGAGCAAGCAAGCAGTGTGGCCCCTACCTTTCGTTGACCAGTTCGCAGCGCTATGTTACAATTTTCTCACGCCGGGGTGGTCCGGCTTTGCTCATGAGTGCGCTGGCCTGGCCCGCATTGGCCCTTGGTATGGCTAAGCCTACTGCTCCGAAACTAACGGTGAGCCGCCCCGTCCCCGCCGTCGCCCTCAGCGAAGAAGAGCTGATAGATGGCTGCCTGTTAGGCTCGCAAGTGGCCCAAAAGCAGCTCTACGAGCGCTATTCAGCCCGTATGATGGCCGTGTGCCTGCGCTACGCCCAAACGACTTTCGAAGCCGAAGACGTGCTTCAGGAAGGTTTCGTGACGGTTTTTCGGACGCTGGCGGGTTTCCGGCGGGAGTGCCCGCTCGAATTCTGGATTCGCCGCATTATGGTGAACGCGGCCCTGCGCCAGCACCGCCGCAACGCGCCGCTGGTGGCCGTGAGCGACGGTGACTACCCCGAAACGCTGGCCAGCGAAGAATTTACGTTCAGCAATTACGCCTACGCCGAGTTGCTAGCCGTAGTGCAGGAACTGGCCCCGCGCTACCGGCTGGTATTCAACCTCTACGCCATCGAAGGCTACACCCACAAGGAAATCGGCGAGATGCTCGACATCTCGGAAGGCACCAGTAAGTCGCAGTATTCGCGGGCACGGGTAGTGCTCCAAAATAAGCTGGCGCGCCTCCAGCCACCCTCCTAATATTCTATCCATTATTGCCTTATGAATTCCTCCATCCCCCCCAAGGGAAGCCTCGAAGAGTTATTTCGCCACCACTTGCTGGAAAGTGAGGCGGCGGCCGTGCCCCCGCGCCCCCAGGTGTGGGAGCAGGTAGATAACCAGCTGCTGCTTGCCCAAAACGAAAAATACCGGCGCCGGCTGGTAGCCTACCGCTGGGCCGTGGCCGCTAGCCTGCTGCTGGCTTCGCTGGCCGGCGGTGGCTGGTGGCGCAGCCAGCAGGGTGCGGCACCCACGGGCACCCTAGCCGAGGCAACCACCCAGCTAGGCGCCCAGCCCACGCTGACGGCCCGGGCACCGACACCCAGTGCCGCCTCGGGGCTAGCCCCGAGGCCACTTAGCCCGGCGGCGGCCGTGGCTTCTGCTACGCGTTCTTCTTCTCCCACCAACCCGCTTGCTATCGACCAAACTGCTACTCTTTCGGCTTCGGCTTCGCTTGCCAACATTCGTACCCTTGCTGTGCGGACGGCGGCTATTCATCAACGGGCAGGGCGCGGGGCCTCGCGCACCGGGGCCGGGGCTGGCCCGGCGGGTAGCAGCCTGGGACTAGCCTTAGTACCGTCAGGCAACCCTATACGAGTAGCCCCTGCTGAGGACGGCTACCACCTGGTGGAACTTGCTGGCAATAAGCCAGGCGTCTTTGCCGATGCCAGCCAGCCAGTGCTGGCAGCTTTACCGGCTACTGACCCTAGCCCGGCGCTGCTCTTGGCCTCAGCCACCGCAGGTTTGGCTTCCGAAAATACCCTGGCCACGCGCCGCACCAGCTTGGTGGCCGTAAAAGCAGCGTTGCCCCCTAGCCTGACTGAAGTAGCCGTGGCGCCGGGCCCACCCCTGGAGCTTGCGCACCCCTGGCAATACGGGCTCGCCTACTCGGCCAGCGCCTACCAGCCTAATATTGACTGGGCTAAGCCCGTGGCAGCTTATAGCATGGCGCTGGGCTTCAACTCGGCCAGCATCACGCGCTCAGCGGCGGCCGAATACCGCGACAACCTGCGCCCCGGCCTGGGTCAGCGCCTGAGCCTGTGGGCCACCCGCCGCCTTGGCAATGGCCGCTGGAGCCTGCGCACGGGCCTCGAAGTAGCCCAGAACACCGCCAGCTCGGCCAGCTCGGTGGCTTTTGTGGGCGAGCAAGTGGCCGACCTCAGCTACACCCAAATGAGCCCGCACCGCTTGCAGCGCACCTCTTACCGCTACCGCTCGCTGAGCGTGCCGGCCGAGCTGCGCTACGCCAACCCCGTTAAAACGGGCTTCTCGCTCTACGGCCGGGTGGGCGCGTTTGTATCGGCGCTGCTTAATGTACGCAGCAACGTGGATGGCGCGCCCGAGGCCGGGCGCAGCTACAGCCTGCAGTCGAGCAGCACGCCCTACCGGCCTTACTCGGGCGGGCTGCGCGGCGGCGCGGGCGTGCAGTACCGGCCCGCCGGCCACCAGTGGTCGCTTAACTTCGGGCCGGTGGCCGAGCTGGGTATCCTCAGCCTCAATGCCGACCCTAGCCAAGACTTCTGGAGCCAGCAGCGCCCCTATAGCTTTGGCCTGGAAGCGGGCGTGGAACTGGGGCGCGGCTTCAAAATTCAGTAGCTTTGGCCGACCACCTGCCTCTCACCTTTCCCTTTCCCACATGCCATTTCTGTTGCGTTTACTACTGCTGGCCCTGGCCGGCATTTCGCTGGTGGGTGCGCGCCACGCCAGCCAGCGCACGGGCCCGCCACCCGGCGGAGCCCGGGCAGCCTTGCAGCAGCCTGCAGCAGCTATTGGGGTAGCTAGCCCGCGCTGGTGAGCGAAAGCCAGCCTTTTCGCTAAAGGCAGAAACCTGGGCCCGTGCTTTGGGGTTAACGGGGTTGGCTTCTTTGTGCCTGCTTCTGCATGTCTACCTACCAGCTCACCTCCGAATTTAAACCCACTGGCGACCAGCCCCGCGCCATTGCCGAACTCGTGAAGGGCGTGCACAGCGGCGAGCCTGCCCAGGTGCTGCTAGGGGCCACCGGCACGGGCAAGACTTTCACGATGGCCAATGTGATTGCCGAAACCGGCAAGCCCGCCCTCGTGCTGTGCCACAACAAGACCCTAGCCGCGCAGCTCTACGGCGAGTTCAAGGCGTTTTTCCCGCAGAATGCCGTCGAGTACTACATCAGCTACTACGACTACTACCAGCCCGAGGCCTACATCGCCAGCTCCGACGTCTTCATTGAGAAGGACTTAGCCATCAACGAGGAGATTGAAAAGCTGCGGCTGCACTGCACCAGCACGTTGCTGAGCGGGCGGCGTGATGTGGTGGTGGTGGCGTCGGTGTCGTGCATCTACGGCATTGGCAACCCCGAGGAATTCAGCAAAAATGTTATTTTTCTAGCGCCTGGCCACCGGTACTCGCGCAACAACCTGCTCTACCAGTTCGTGCAGATTCTGTACTCGCGCACTGAGGTAGAGTTCACTAGGGGCTCGTTTCGGGTGAAGGGCGATACCGTGGATGTGTTTCCGGCCTACGCCGACTATGCGTACCGTATTTTCTTTTTCGGCGATGAGATTGAGGCGATTCAGAAAATCGACCCGGCCAGCGGCCGCAAGCTCAGCGACGAGAAGAACATGACGCTGTACCCGGCCAACCTGTTCGTGACGGGCAAGGAAACGCTGAACACCGCCATCCACGAGATTCAGGATGATATGGTGCAGCAGCACAAGTACTTCGAGAAGGAAGGCCGCGACGTGGAAGCCAAGCGCATTCAGGAGCGCACCGAGTTTGACCTCGAAATGATACGTGAGCTGGGCTACTGCTCGGGCATCGAAAACTACTCGCGCTACTTCGACCGGCGCGAGCCGGGCTCGCGGCCGTTCTGCCTGCTCGACTATTTTCCGCAGGATTATCTGCTGGTTGTGGACGAAAGCCACGCCACCATTCCGCAGATTCGGGCGATGTGGGGCGGCGACCGCTCGCGCAAGACGGCCCTCATTGAGTACGGCTTCCGCCTACCGTCGGCGTTTGACAATCGGCCGCTGACGTTCAACGAGTTTGAGAGCATGTACCGGCAGGCGGTATTCGTGTCGGCTACGCCGGCCGACTACGAGCTGACCCAGGCCAACGGCGTGGTGGTGGAGCAGATTATTCGCCCCACTGGCCTGCTCGACCCCGAAATCGACTTGCGCCCCAGCATCAACCAGATTGACGATTTGCTCGACGAGGTCGATAACCGCGTGAAAGCCGGCGACCGCGTGCTCGTGACTACCCTTACCAAGCGCATGGCCGAGGAGCTCAGCAAGTATATGGAGCGTCTGGGCATTAAGGTCGAGTACATTCACTCGGACGTGAAAACGCTGGACCGGGTCGAGATTCTGCGCCGCCTGCGCCTGGGTGAGGTCGATGTGCTTATCGGTGTGAACCTGCTGCGCGAGGGCCTCGACTTGCCGGAAGTGAGCCTGGTCGCCATTCTGGATGCTGATAAGGAAGGCTTTTTGCGCGACCAGCGCTCGCTCATTCAGACGATGGGCCGCGCGGCGCGGAATGAGAACGGCAAGGTTATTCTCTACGCCGACCGCATGACGGGCTCGATGCAGCGCGCCATTGACGAAACCAACCGCCGCCGCGCTACCCAGCAGGCCTATAACGAGGAGCATGGCATTACGCCGCGCACCGTGCGCAAGAGCCACGCCCAGATTATGGGCCAGACGGACCTGGCCGACTACCGCGTGGTAGAAGCTCAGGCCCCTGCCGGCGCCTATGCCGAAGGCGGCGCAACCCTAGCCATGGCCGCCGAGCCGGTGGTAGCCATGATGAACCGCGCCGAGCTGGAGAAGCTCATCAAGACCACCGAGAAGCAGATGGAAGCCGCGGCCAAAGAACTCGACTTTTTGCAGGCGGCCAAACTGCGCGATGAACTAGGAGCGCTGAAGCAGGCGCTGAAAGGCAAGCGCGATTAGCAGAGGCTAGTCCTGCTCCGGTTTCTTCACCACCGTTACGGTGCCGTCGTGCTCCAAGCGCACCAGCTTTACCTGCGCGAGGTCGTCCACGTTGGCGGCCCCGCGCAGGGCGGCGTGCAGGGCTTCTTCCGATAAGGAAGCGCGTCGCAGTTCGTGGCGCCTTATTTCGCCGTCCTCGGCTAGTATCGAGGATTCACCTTTCACTAGGCGCCCAAAGGCTGGTATAAAGTACGTAGCGTAGGCTAGCGCCCGGTGCAGAAGCACCAGCATAAGGGCCGCAGCCAGAATGATGCCGAATGAGGAGTCGCCCGTAATGGCGCGGCTCAGCAGCCCGCCCAGCATAAACTTTACTATCGTTTCTTGGGCACTGTTGCTGGCAAAGGTGTGGCGACCCGATACGCGCAGCAGCACCAAGGCAATGAGGAACACTACGCCCGTGCGCCAGCACACCTGGCTAACCGTAAGGGTGTCAGCCTTGGCCTCCAGGCCCAATAACTCAACAAAAAAGTCCCTCATGCCGAATGCGATAAAAGCTTGTAGACTTATCTATACGGCTAGCCGGCAAAACGACTGCCTGCGCGGCGCCGGGCGGGCACCGCGTAGGCAGTCATTGCGCTTGACTTGATGGCTGAGGCCTAATTGGCCTGCTTGCGGGCGCGCTTGGCGGCCGCCGTATTAGCTACCACGTGCTCGCCGGCTTTGGAGCCAGCCACTTTTTTAGCATTCGTGGCCTTGCGCTCGGCAGGGGTTAGCTCGTCCCAGGCTTTGGTGGGCAGGTAGCGGGCCGTGCCGGTAGCGCGGCGGGCGAGCTTGCCGTCGGCCGTTTGCCAATCTTGGCTGGTCCATTTTTGCAGATTTTTCTGCTTGGAATTGGGGTGGCGCTGTAAATAGCCACCGCCATTCTTCTGGTAAGCCAGGGTGAGGAGCTGCGACTTGCGGGCGCTCCAGGTGCCGGGCTCGCCGCCTTTGTCGGCGGCGCGAATCTCGGCCTTTAAGCGCTCGCGCAGGGCGAGGTCGGTATAGGTATTCTCGTCGGTGCGGCGGCGGGTAGCCGGGCGCGTTTTAGTACGCTTGCGAACCGGGTTGCTACTGGCTGCGGCGTCGGGGGCAGGAGTTTTCATCAGGGGGCCAGAAAAGTAGAACACTTGACCAACGCTGAAAAAACGCCTAGGTTGCACAAAAACGCATAATTTTTCACTCCCACTCTAGGTTCATAATCAGATTGTTGCTAAGTCATTAAGCAAGCAACCCGTTTTACCCAGTGGGCTTCGGGCTCTTAACGTGGTAGTTATTTGCCCGAAGCTGAACCATTGTAAAACGCAGGTGGCAGGCCTCAGCTACCTTGCAGACTTATTGCATTTGCCGACGATTATGGTCAGAAAAATACTTTGCTTACTGGTAGCGCTCGGGCTGGCGCTACCTGCTTTTTCGCAGCGCGTGGGGCTGGTTCTCAGCGGAGGCGGGGCCAAGGGACTAGCCCACGTGGGTGTGCTTAAGCAGTTGGAAGCCAACGGTATTCCCATCGACTACATCGTGGGCAATAGCATGGGCGCCGTAGTGGGCGCCATGTACGCGGCCGGCTACTCGCCGCGCGACATCGAGCAGATTGTGCTTTCGCCCGAATTTCAGAACTGGGCCAACGGCAAGGCACTGCCCGACAAAACGTATAATTTTTTAACAGCCGAGCCCTCGCCTTCCTCCCTGCGGCTGGGCCTGTCCATCGATTCTACCTTTAAGGCCAGCATCTCGCCCAATTTGGTGAATGACCTGAACTTGAATTTTGCTATGGCTAGGCTGCTAGCCCCGGCCGCCGCCGCCGCCAAGTATAATTTCGACAACCTCTTCGTGCCCTACCGCTGCTTGGCCACGGAGGTGTTTACGCGCAAGCAGGTGGTGCAAAAGTCGGGCTTGCTGGCCGATGCCGTGCGCAACTCCATGGCTTACCCGCTAGCCTTCCGTCCCATCCGCAACCTCGACGGGCGCTACCTCTTCGACGGGGCAGTGCTCAACAACTTCCCCACCGATGTGATGCGCCAGGACTTCAAGCCTGACATCATGATTGGGGTGAACGTGGGCGACGTAGCCTTCAAGAAGTACCCGTTTAAGAAGGATGACGCCCTGCTCACGAGCACGCTCGTGTTTCTGGGCTCCAGCGTGGCCGACACTAACAGCGTGGGTAAAAACGGCATCTACATTCAGCCCAACCTGGGTAGCCTGGGGGCGGCCGACTTCGATAAGGTGCGCACCCTCATTGCCCAGGGCGACACGGCCACCCAGCTCAAGCTGGCCGAGATAAAGCAGCGCATCACGCGGCGCGTGGATACGCTGGACTTGCAGCGCCGCCGGCTAGCCTTCCAGCAGAGCGTGCCGGCCCCGCGCTTTGTGAAAGTGGAGGTGCAGGGCCTGCGCCCCGACCAGAACGAGTACGCCCGGCAGTTTTTTCGCAAGGAGGGCGGCAGCTACAGCATTGATGGGCTGGAGGAAGGCTACTACCGGCTGGCTTCGGACGATTATTTCCGCAACATTTACCCGCGCATTCGCTACGATGAGGCGCTGAAGGGCTACGTGCTGAACGTGGACGCGCAGCGCAACAACAACGTAGCCACCGAGATAGGCTTCACCCTCAGCACCCGGCCGCTCGAAAGCCTGTACCTGGGCGTAGAGTTTCGCTACCTGCGGCGGCTGCTGTACTCGGCCTCGGCCAACGTGAGCGTGGGGCGCTTCTATAACGGAGCGCAGGGCACATTCCGACTCAATGCGCCGGGTAGCTTGCCGTTCTATATTTCGCCCATCATCACCTACAACCAGTGGGATTTCCAGCAGACCGGCGTGCTCTTGGGCAGCGATGCGCTGAGTACCCAGATTCAGCAGAAGGACACCAAGATAGGCGCCCAAATTGGCGTATCGCCCCGCTACCGCTCGCGCATGGTGCTCGACGTGGGCGCGTTCTACAACGTGG
>CAYLNN010000042.1:0-29869 GCA_964385095.1 uncultured Hymenobacter sp. | reverse complement strand
GCCAACGGCTAGCCTCACATTTCCCGCACCAGCACGCGCACGTTTACGGTGCGGCCGTGGTCGTCGGCGCACGATATTTTGACCTCGCCCGGCGGCGGCCGGAAAAACACCCTAGCCGTGGCCGGCGCGGCTTGCAAAAACTGGTCGTTCACGTACCAGTACACCTGGCGCACCTCGCCCGCCGCCGCGCAGCTCAGTAGCAATTGTTGCTTTTCGCCGGCCGTCAGCACGTATTCGGCGTGGGCAGCGGGGGAGGTGATGGCGAGCAACGGCGCGGCTTCGGAGCTGGTGGCCCCGCTAGCTTCGGCGCCGCGCACGAGGCGACAGTCTGGGTTGTGCGGCGGCAGGCGGCGAGCGGGCAGCCCTTGCACTTCGCGAAAAGCCAGTACTTCGGGCCGCAGATTGGCGAATAGCTCGCGGCGGTAGCCATTGGCCGGCACGCAGGCGCGGCAGTAGCTGTACTGCCCATCGGCCGAAATTAGTGCTTCGCGCAGGTGCTGGCAGCGCTGGCTACCTGAGGTGCCGGGCAGGTAATAATCAAGGAGTTGGTTGGGGCAGTTTTCGCCGGGCACTAGCCCAGTTTCGGTGCAGACCAGCCGAAAGTCGAGGCTAGCCGGCGGGGCAAACCATTCGGCCTTGCCATTGTAGGCCAAGGCGTTGAACAAGTCGAATAGCAGCGGCGAGGCCACATCGGCCCCCGTAAGGGCGGGGCTACCCTGGCCATTAAAATTACCCAGCCACACCCCAATGGTGTACTGGCGGTTGTAGCCAATACTCCAGGCATCGCGGCGGCCGTAGCTGGTGCCGGTTTTCCAGGCAATGCGCGGCAGGTGGCGGCTAGCCGCCGCATCGAGGGGCAAGTCGGGCCGCGTGCGTTGGGCCAGAATATCGGTGAGCAAATAGGCGGAAGCGGCGCTGAGGAGGGGTTTGCCCGGGCGCGATACCTCACACCCTAGCCCGCTCTCTGCAGGAGAAGAGAAACTAGATTTAAAACCTGGATTAGGCTTAAAAGCTGTTCTCACCTTTTTTGGGGAGAGGGGAGTAAAGGATGAGGTAAGCGCCAAGGGTGTGTACCTGCCACTGTTGGCTAGCGCGCTGTACAAACCCGTCAGCTCTTCCAGCGTGGCGCCGCAGCCGCCCAAAATGGTGCTCAGGCCCAGCCGAGGCGCGTCGCGCGCTACTTGCCGAAAGCCCGCCTGCCGCAGCGTGCCGGTAAAGTGTTCGACTCCCACTTCCGACAGCACTCGCACAGCCGGGATGTTGAGCGAATAGGTGAGGGCGCGCTCCATCGTCACTTCGCCCTGGCAATGCTTATCGAAATTCTCGGGCCGGAAGCCCTGGAAATTGGTGGGCACATCGGGTAGCACCGTTTTGGGCGTCAGCAGGCCCCGGTCGAGGGCTAGCCCGTAGAGCAGTGGCTTGAGTGTAGAGCCTGGTGAGCGCACGGCCCGCACGCCATCGACTTGGCCCTGGGCGCTAGGGTCTGCAAAATCGACCGAGCCTACGTAGGCCTCCACAGCGTGGGTTTGGTTGTTCACGACCAGCACGGCGGCCTGCGAGATGCCCAGCGTGGCTAGCCGGCGCACGTAGTTGCGCGCCAGGTCTTCGGCCTTGGCCTGCGTAGCCGGCCGCAAGGTGCTGGGGATGAGCGCCGCGCCAGGGCTAGCCAGCACCAGCCGCCGCGCTAGGTGCGGCGCCAGGGTAGGGGCGGCGTGCCGGCGGGCATCGAGCGGCTCCAGCAGGGCATCGGTAATGTCCTGGGCCGGGAAGAGTTTTTGGCGCTGGAAGTAGGCTAGCCAGCGGTTGCGTTCCTGTAATATCTGCGGGTTGTGCTTGCCCAAAACCAACCCGCCCGGCCGGTTGGGGATGATAGCCAGCGTCACGGTCTGGGCCAGCGATAGATAATCGGGTGGCTGCTGAAAGTAGAGGAGCGCCGCCGATTTCACGCCCTCAATATTAGAGCCGTAAGGCACCAGGTTCAGGTAAAGCTGCAAAATCTCGGCCTTGCTCAAATGGGCCTCTAACTGCACGGCGCGTAGTATTTCGCGCAGCTTGTTGCCCACGGTACGCTCCTTGGGCTCTAGTAGCCTAGCCACCTGCATGGTGATGGTGCTAGCCCCCGTGGTGCGGCCGTGGCCCAGCAGGTTGCGGCCCGCCGCTTGTACTATCGCCAAGGGGTTTACCCCAAAGTGGTAGCGAAAATACCGGTCCTCCTTTTCGATGATAGCCGTTTGCAGGGCGGGGGTAATCTCGGCTAGCTCGGTTTTCATCCGCCACTTTTGGGTGGGGTTGAGGTAGGCATACAGCACGGTGCCATCAGCGGCCAGCACCAGGGGCGAGTACTGCGGCGCGGGCGGTAGCGGCCACAGGCGGTCGGCGGCGAGGGCACTGAACACGAGCAGCACCAGCCCTAACAGCCAGTAGCGCAAAGCGTTGCTTTGCGCGATGTTAAACATACTTGATTTCTTGCAAGGCAAAGCGTTGCACCTCCTCGCCAATCTGCACGGCTAGCCGGCCATCGGGCTCGACGCCCACAAGCTGGCCGCGCACACGCTGGCCGGCCACTTCGTAGTCGTGCCACTCTTGGTAGCGGTAGAGGGCGGCGAGGTAGTCGCGCCGCAGCTCACCCACGCGGCCGGCGCGCAGCTGGAGGTAGCGCTTTTCGAGGCTTTCCAGTAGGCGGGCCGCTAGGGTCTCGCGCTGAAAGTAGCGGCCGGTAAGGGCCCCTAACGAAGTGGCAGTAGATACCGGAAAGTGCCGCTGGTTCACATTCAAGCCGATTCCAATCACGCTCGACTGAATTTTTGACCCGCTCAGGCTGTTCTCAATGAGAACTCCCCCAAACTTTTGCGCGCCGAAATATAAGTCGTTCGGCCACTTCAGCCGGAGCTTATCCGACGGTTGAAGCAACACGCTGGCCCAATCGTGGATGCCCAGCGCCACAGCTTGGCTCAGCAAAAACTGTTGGCTAGCCTCCAAAAAGGTGGGCAGCCAGACGATGGAAAGCGTCAGATTTTCGCCCGGCGCGGCCAGCCATTGGTTGCCACGCTGGCCGCGACCAGCAAATTGGTCGTCCGTTATGACGGTACAACCCTCGCTGGCGCGGTTTTCGCGCAACAGTTGCTGCGCTTCCGAGTTAGTAGAAGGGCAGGCGGGCAGCCAAATGAGCTGCTGGCCGGTAAATAAGGTAGTTGGGCTGATGACCACAGGGGTTGGCAGTCGTATATTAGCTAGGTAAACAACGTAAACTTACTCTATGAAGAGCACCTTGGTTCGACAGGATTCGGACACATTGGCAGACGTAGCCGTTCGCGGCCTCCAAGACCGCAAAGGAATGGACATTGTGGTGATGAACTTGAAAGAGTTGAAAAACGCAGTGGCCGATTATTTCATCATCTGCTCGGCCTCCTCCGATACCCAGCTCGATGCCTTGGCCCGTTCGGTAGAGGAAGAAGTAGAAAAGGTAACCGGTCAGGCTCCCTGGCAGACCGAAGGCCGCACTAATCGCGAGTGGGTGCTGTTAGATTATGTTGACGTAGTCGTACACGTTTTCTTGCGCGACCGCCGGCAGTTTTACGCGCTGGAGGAGCTCTGGGGCGATGCCGAGATTACCCACATTGAAGACACCGCCGACGTGGCCCAGCGTTAAAGTATCGGGCCGTCGGCTGCGTTATATCAGAACGCGTTGGCAACAACGCTTTCACAGTGCAGTTGTACTTGAGTCCATTACATCTAAGTTAATTTTTTATGTCTGATACGACGCCCACCAAACGCCGCAAGCCGACGCTGCCCAATCCCACGCCCCGGCCGGGAGTGCAGCTGTGGGTGATGGCGGGGCTGCTGGTGCTATTCATCGGTATGTTCTGGTTTCAAAAACAGGACACTGCCATCAAGATTAATCAGCAAAAATTTGAGCAGATGCTGGCTGCCGGCGACGTGCACGACGTGTCGCTGGTGAACAGCACGCGTACCGTGGAGGTGGGCTTGACCCAAGCCGCGCTGCAGAAGCCTGAGTATGCTCGTGACCTCGCCGCCCGGCGTGGGCCATTTGCTGACCACGGAGCTCAATATTATTTCCCGATTTTTGACGCCAAGTACTTTCAGGAGCAGCTAGATAAGCTACAAGCCGATAAGCCGCGCGAGCAGCGCTTGCAGCTCGAGCCAGTTGACCGGGTTACGCTGGGCGAGATAATCAGCAGCTATGGTCTCATTATTCTGAGCATCATTCTGTTTGTGTTCCTCATGCGCCGCATGAGTAGCGCGGGCGGCCCGGGCGGCCAGATTTTCAACATCGGCAAAAGCCGCGCTGCCCTCTTCGAAGGCGGTGATAAAGTGAAGATTACGTTCAAGGACGTGGCCGGCCTGGAAGAAGCTAAGGAAGAAGTACAGGAGATTGTAGAGTTCCTGAAGAACCCAAGCAAGTTCACCATTCTGGGTGGTAAAATCCCCAAAGGTGCATTGTTGGTAGGCCCTCCTGGTACCGGCAAAACCTTGCTGGCCAAGGCTGTGGCTGGTGAAGCTGACGTGCCGTTCTTCTCACTTTCGGGTTCCGACTTCGTGGAAATGTTTGTCGGCGTGGGTGCCGCTCGCGTGCGTGACCTTTTCAAGCAAGCGAAAGCCAAAGCACCTTGCATCATCTTCATTGACGAGATTGATGCTGTGGGCCGCTCGCGTAGCAAAGGCTCAATGCCTGGCGGTAACGACGAGCGCGAAAACACGCTAAACTCGCTGCTGGTAGAAATGGACGGTTTCGGTACTGACTCAGGTGTTATCATCCTGGCTGCTACCAACCGCCCCGATACGCTAGATTCAGCGCTGCTGCGTCCTGGTCGTTTCGACCGTCAGATTAGTATCGATAAGCCCGACATTAACGGCCGTACCCAGATTTTCCAAGTACACCTCAAGCCGCTGACGCTAGGCCCCGATGTGGACGCCAAAAAGCTATCGGCCCAAACGCCAGGCTTTGCGGGTGCTGAGATTGCGAACGTCTGCAACGAGGCCGCGCTTATTGCCGCTCGCCGCGACAAGAAGTTCATCACCAACCAAGATTTTACCGATGCTATTGACCGTGTGATTGGTGGCTTGGAGAAGAAAAACAAAATCATCAGCCCTGGCGAAAAACGCATCGTGGCCTACCACGAAGCCGGGCACGCCATCGCTGGCTGGTTCTTGGAGCATACCGACCCGTTGGTGAAAGTATCTATTGTGCCGCGCGGGGTAGCTGCGTTGGGCTATGCCCAGTATTTGCCCAAGGAGCAGTTCTTGTATAATACTGAGCAGTTGATTGATGAGATGTGCATGGCCCTGGGTGGCCGTGCTGCCGAAGAACTGGTATTCGGTAAAATCTCGACTGGCGCGTTGAGTGACTTGGAGCGTATCACCAAGATGGCCTACAGCATCGTAACGATGTATGGCATGAACTCAAAGCTCGGCAACGTGTCGTTCTACGATTCGAAAGGACAAAACGAGTACGGCTTTTCGAAGCCTTATTCAGAAGCCACTTCGCAGATGATTGACGAAGAAGTTCGTAGCATCATCGACCAAGCGTATACCCGCACCAAGGAGCTGTTGACCGAGCGCCGCCACGAGTTGGAGGTAATCGCAAAGGAGTTGTTGGAGAAGGAAGTGTTGCTGCAGGACGATTTGGAGCGCCTCGTGGGCAAGCGTCCCTTTGGTGGCCAGACTAACTACCAGGCGCACATGGCCGGCACCGACCGCTCGGAAACCGCTAGCGAGCGCCACGCTGAACATCCTGAAGAACCGACCAGCGACTTGCCTGCGTTGCACCTACCCGGCATGCCCGAAGCAGAAACTGTTTAATCTGTAGCTGGGGCCTAACAACCCACGCTAGTAGAAAGGCCAGCCGCAAGGCTGGCCTTTTTGCTGTCCGTTACCTTTGCTACATGCTTTCTCCTCGCGATAAATTGCTGAGCCGCATCCGTACGGCGCTGGCGGCCGGGCCGGCGCCCGCGCCACCCGTGCCCAATTGGGTCGCGCCGGTGCACCCACCGTTGCCTGCTACTGACCTAGCTGTGCTGTTTGCGGAGAATTTCCGGCGCATTGGCGGCGAGTTCTTCTATTGCGAAAACGTAGCGCAGCTAGGGGTTGAGCTACGCGCTTGGTTGGCTGAGCGCCTGCCTGCCAGCCAACAGTTCTACGCGTGGGAGCCCAGCATGCAAGATTTGCTAACGGCGGCTCAGGTGCCTTTCCGGGCTACAGAAACTGATTTTCGGGCGCAGGCAGCCGTGGGCCTCACCAGTTGTGAAGCCTTAGTGGCGCGCACCGGTAGCATCTTGCTATCGCCAGCTACGGCTAGCGGGCGGCGGCTCAGCATCTACCCCGACCAGCACATCGTGCTAGCCCGACCTAACCAGGTGGTGGCCGAAATTGGCGATGCCCTGCGGGCCGCCCAGGTGCGCTACGGCGCGCAGCTGCCGTCTATGCTTTCGCTCACCACGGGCCCTAGCCGCACGGCCGACATTGAAAAAACGCTGGTGCTAGGGGCCCATGGCCCGCGCCGGCTCAGTTTGTTTTTATTGGAAGATGACGCCCACCTTGCTGCCTGAGCTGCCGCCGCTAGCCCTGGCCCCGGGCCAACGCGTGTATTTCGCCTCCGACTTTCACCTCGGCGCGCCCGATGCTGTGACTTCCCGCGACCGGGAGCGCCGCATTGTGCGCTGGCTCGATATGGCCGCTAAAGACGCGGCGGCTATCTACTTGCTGGGTGATGTTTTCGACTTCTGGTTTGAGTACAAACATGCTATTCCACGAGGATTCAGTCGCTTGCAGGGAAAATTGGCCGAGCTTACCGATGCGGGCTTACCTATTACCCTCTTCACCGGCAACCACGATATGTGGATGTTTGGTTACTTTACCCAGGAAATGGGTATTCCTATCTTGCGCAACCCGGTGTCGCAGCTGATGGGCGATAAGCTTTTTCATATCGGCCACGGCGATGGGCTAGGGCCGGGTGACTTTGCTTATAAGCGCCTGATGAAACCCGTTTTCAACTCGCGCTTCACGCAGTGGCTGTTTGCCTGCCTGCACCCCAACCTAGGCATTGGCATTGCCAACCGCTGGAGCCGTCACTCGCGCCTGCAAAACGGCGACGCCGACGCGACATACTTTGGCGAAGATGAATGGCTGCTGGTGTATTGCCGCGAGCTAGAAAAGCGCCAGCACCATGATTATTACGTATTTGGCCACCGGCATCTGCCGCTCGATGTAGCCGTGGCCCCGGGTAGCCGTTACGTTAACCTGGGCGAATGGGTCAATTATTGCTCCTACGGCGTATATGATGGCAACGAGTTGGTTTTGCGCGAGTTTGAGAAATAGCACGCTGGCTGCGCTGCTGCTGCCCGCGGTTACCTTAGCCCAAACTACGGTGCCTAGCGCCGGCTCGGTGGCACCTGCTGCCGGTGTGGCCCCGGTAGAGGCTACCCCAGCCAGTAAAGGGGCTAGCCCCAACGCACCCGCACCAGCCGCTGGCACCTGGGCACTCGTGAAAACGCTGGTGCTGCCCAATACTGGCGCGGCTTCGCTTGACCGGCGCGGTACGCTGTACCTGGCCGACCAGGATAATAACCTGCGCCAACTCAGCCGCGATGGGCAGCCGCTCAATACCTATTCACCCGCGCAGCCTGGCCACGTGGCTGTGGTGGAGGCCTGGAACCAGAATAGCCTGCTCGTTTTTTACGACGACCGCCAGCAGGTGCTGCTGCTCGACCGCTTTTTGGCGCCGCTGAGCGAAATCAGGCTGGCCGATTATATCGACGGCACCGTGCGCACGGCTACGCTAGCCCCCGACGGCCTGCTGTGGCTGCTCGATGAGAGCGCCCTTACGTTGCGCGAGTTTGACCCCCAGGCGCTGCGGGTGGTGCAGAACACGCCGCTCGACCTCATCATTGGCCGCAGCCGCCCCGACTTTCGCTTTTTGCGGCAGTACCAGAACAATGTGTATTTGGTCGACCACACCAGCGGCATCTTTGTGTTTGATAATCTGGGGAATTATCGCAAAAAGCTGCCTTTTACGGGCCTCGATTTTATCAGCTTTCGCGGTGATGAGCTCGTATATCTCAGCGGCGGGCAACTGCACTTCTTTCACCTCTACAACTTAACCGAGCATACCCAGCCGCTACCCGCCGGCCTCGATGCAACGACTGTGCGCCAAGTGCTGCTCGGCGACCAGCAGGCCTACTTTGTTACCACGAAGGGCATCAGCATTTACCAGCTTTAGTAGAAGCTAGTGAAAGGTTGTGGGTGAGGGTATAAGCCTAAGATACTGCGTAGCTTGTTGGTGCGTAGGTCGAAGGTAAGCTGTTGTTCGTAACGTAGTTGCAGGGTTTCGAAAAGATAATTGCCAACGTAACCGCTAGGTAAAAGGGCCGTTAGCCGGAGTAATTTATTCCACTTCTTTCTTCCTTTTCCATGAAAGCATTAGTGTTTCACGGCCCGCGCAATGTAAGCGTCGACACCGTCGACGACCCCACGCTGAAAGATTCGCGCGACGCCATCATCCGGGTGACCAGCACTGCCATTTGCGGCTCCGACTTGCACATTTACAACGGCTCGCTACCCACCACGCCCATGGTGCTCGGCCACGAGTTTATGGGCATTGTGGAAGAGGTAGGCCGCGGCGTGGGCAACCTCAAGCGCGGCGACCGCGTGGTGGTGCCCTTCCCGATTGCCTGCGGCCACTGCTTTATGTGCAACCACGAATTGCCCGGCCACTGCGAAAACTCGAACCCCGACCACTACGGCCCCGAAGGTGGCTTGCTAACCCAAAAGGGCGGCGCGCTTTTTGGCTATACCGACCTGTACGGTGGCTACGACGGCGGCCAGGCTGAGTATGTGCGCGTGCCTTACGCCGATTATGGCCCGCGCAAAGTGCCTGATTTTCTGACCGATGAGCAGGTATTATTCCTGACTGACATCTTCCCGACCGGCTATTCTGGTATCGACTGGGCCGAGGTGAAGGGTGGCGAGTTTGTAGCCATTTTCGGCGCGGGCCCGGTGGGCATTATGGCGGCCAAAAGTGCTTGGCTGCGTGGCGCCGCTAGGGTCGTTATTGTTGATACCCAGCAGTATCGCCTCGACAAAGCCAAGGAAACAACTCGTTGCGAGGTTATTCTGTGGGAAAGCCACGACCAGGTGATTCAGCAAATCCGGGATATGAGTGAGGGCCGCGGCGCCGACGTGTGCGTAGACTGCGTGGGCTTCGAGCCCGACCGCAACCTGCTTGACCGCGCCAAAGCCGTAGTGAACCTTGAAAAAGGCTCGCCTAAGATTATTGAGGCGTGCATGAGCGCCGTACGGCGTGGCGGCGTGGTATCGGTGCTAGGGGTGTATGCGACTACCAACGATAACTTCCCGGTGGGACAGTTTTTCGATAAGGGCATCAAACTGGTAGGCGGCCAGGCGCCGGCCCACCGGCACATTGATAAGCTATTGCAGCACATCATCAAAGGCGAAGTAGTGCTGGATGATATTATTTCGCACCGCTTGCCGCTGAGCCAGGCGGCGCACGGCTACGATATTTTCCGCCACAAAAAAGATAATTGCCTGAAGGTGGTGCTGAAACCCGGCGAATAACTTCAGCCCGCCTGCTGCCGTTGTAGCCCGGCCGTCCGCTCCGCGTAGGAGCTTGGGCGGCCGGGCTTTTGCCTTGCTGCCTACCTTGTCAGCCAGAAGAATTGCCGGGCTTGGAAGAATTTACTTCGATTGATTTGATGCGCAAAAAATACGCTTATTCACAAATAACCGGGTTGCTGGCTGTCCTGTGGCTGCTGGCCACACCCCTGCGGGCGCAGGTGAGTGCGGCTACCAAGCTAGCCCCCGGCGTGGCGCAGGCGGCCCACCTTGCGGGTGTCAGCCAAACAGTGCGCGTGCAGGTGCGCGACGCGGCGGCCTTTCGGCAATGGGCAAGCCGGGCGCTGCCCATGGCTAGAATAAAGGTGGCGGTCGGTGTTAATAATGTGTTGGAAATCAGTAAAATAAATGCCGCACAGCTGGCTGTTTTAGCCACTTCACCGCTGGTGCAGTTTGTGGATGCGCCTAACCGCCCCGCCCATGATGAGCGCCTGCTCAATAGCGCCGACTTCACGGTGAATAACCTGCGGGCGGTGCAGCGGCGCTACCCTGCTCTTACCGGCCAGGGGCTGGTGGTGAGCATCAAGGAGAATCCGCTCGACCCGACGGACCTCGACTTTCGGGGGCGGCTGCTGAACACGCCCGCGGGCACGGTTATCGAGTCGGTGCACGCCAGTATTATGGCCACGCTCATTGCGGGCGGCGGCAACTCGGGGCCAGCCGGCGAGGGCGCGGCCCGGCAAGCCGGCATTGCGTCTGCCTCCTACGCCAACCTGCTGCCCGATGCCAATGCTGACCTTACTAGCCTGAACGTGAGCGTGCAAAACCACTCGTACGGCACGGGTATCGAGAATTATTATGGCCTCGAAGCCCTGGGCTACGACCAGCAAGCGCGGCAACTGCCCACGCTGCTGCACGTGTTCTCGGCTGGCAATTCGGGCACGAGCGCTAGCCCCGATGGTTCTTATAAAGGGTTAGCCAGCGTGGCCAATCTCACCGGCCAGTTCAAGATGTCAAAAAACTCGCTGGCCGTAGGGGCCGCCGATGCGCTAGGGCAAGTGGCTGCGCTCAGTTCGCGCGGGCCTGCCTACGACGGCCGCGTGAAACCTGAATTGGTGGCCTTTGGCGACGCGGGCTCGTCCGACGCGGCGGCGTTGGGCTCGGGCGCAGCGCTGCTGGTGCAGCAAGCTTACCGCGACCAAATGGGCGTGCTGCCGCCAGCGGCGCTGGTGAAAGCCGCGCTCATCAACAGCGCCCGCGACGTGGGCCGGGCTGAAGTCGATTTTGTAGCGGGTTTCGGCCAACTCGACGCGTTGGGGGCCGTGCGCACGGTGCTGGAGACGCGCTACCGCACCGGCACGGTGGCGCAAGGCGAGGAGCAGCTAATTGATATAGCCGTGCCGGCTGGCACGCAACAGCTCAAAATTACCCTGACCTGGACTGACCCCGCTGCCGCTGCCAACGCCGCCAAGGCGCTGGTAAATGACTTGGATATAGAAGTGCTGGGCCCCACCGGCCGCCGCTGGCTGCCCTGGACCCTCAGCGCCTACCCCAACCTGGACTCGCTGGCTCGACCGGCGCGGCGCGGCGCCGACCACCTCAACAATGTGGAGCAGGTAACCATCAGTTTGCCAGTAGCGGGCACTTACCAGGTGCGGGTGCGTGGCTACGCGGTGCTTAGCGGCCCGCAGGCCTTCAGCCTGGCCTACGAAGTAGTGGCGCCCGGCTTCGAATGGCTGGTGCCCAGCCGGATTCGCAATGTGCGGCCGGCCCAACCTACGCGGCTGCGCTGGAACTACGCTGGCCCGGCCGTCGCCGCGCGGCTCGAATACCGGCCAGTGGGCCGCGCGGCGTGGCGCAGTATTGCGGCTAGCCTCGACCCGGCGCAGCAAACCTTTGCCTGGGCCGCGCCCGACACGACCACCCTAGCCCAGCTGCGCTGTGTGGTTGGTAGCCAGGCCTATGTGTCCGACACCTTTGCCCTGGCCCGGCCCCTGCCGGTGCGCGTGGGCTACGTTTGCCCCGATGCCACTTTGCTGAGCTGGCCGGCCACGCCCGGTGCCACGCAGTACCAGGTATATCGGCTAGGGGCCACCGCGCCCGAGTTCTTCAAGCTGGTGGCCGACACGCTGCTGCAACTAACGCCCGCCCAGAGTGCCGAGCGTTATTTTGCCGTGGCCCCGGTGCTGGGCGGCAAGGTGGCCGAGCGCGGCCCCACCAGCAACATAGCTGAGGCGGGCGTGCGGTGCTACGTGCGCTCGTTTTTGCCCCGCTTTCCCGTTGCCGATTCGGCGCAGCTGCTGCTCTCGCTAGGCACGCGCTATGAGCTGCGGGCGGTGCAGTTGCAGCGCCTCGGCCCGGCGGGCTTCCAAACCATTCAAACCCTGAGCCCCATCACGCAGCTTACCACTACGTTTACTGACCCTAGTGCTAGCCCCGGCCTGAATCAGTACCGCGTGCTGGGCCAGACCACAACGGGGCGCACGTTTGTGAGCGATACCGTGGCCGTGCAGCTGGTGCGCCGCGGCGAGCTGCTCGTGTACCCGGTACCCGTGGTAGTGGGGCAGGTGCTGCAAGTGGCCGGCGAGCCGGGCGTGGCTTTGCAGCTGGAGCTTTATGATGCGCTAGGCCGCCTCGCACGCACTAGTAAGGTAGAGGGTGCGCTCAACCCATTTGATACCAGTGGCTTGCGCGCTGGAGTGTACCTGCTGCGAGCCACGCCGGCCGCGGGGGGCGGCCCTGCCCGCACGCGCCGCGTACTGCTAACCGACTAGCCCCATAACTCAGCAAAAAGCCCCCGGCCTGCTTTAGCAAACCGGGGGCTTTTTGGCGCTAGTACCCGGCGTACTAGTACAGGTAGTTGAGTGCAACTACGTCGTTTGCGTTGAACGGGCGGTCAACGTTGGTGCCTACGCAAGCCAGCATCCAGGAATTGGGGTCGGGCGCCGACGGCGTGCCCGGAATCAGGATGGCGCCTACGCCGGCCGTGCCCTCGTTGTTGCCCTGGCCCTTGCGGCCGCAGCTGTAAGAGCGGTTCATGTAGTCGGTGTGGCGGAAGCCGATGCAGTGGCCCATCTCGTGCGCCATAATGGTGGCGATGGCGTTAGTGGTCTGGTTGCCAATGACGCTAGGTACCAGCTTGAAGCCGGGGGCGGGGTTGCCGCCGCTCGGGAAACCACCCGATTGGCCTAGTACCCCCGGCCCGAGGTCGGCGGCGTATTGCACCGGCAGGTCGGCCGTGCCCGAGGTAATGCGCGAGAAAGTCAACTGCAGGCCAGCGGCATTGTAGCGACGGATGGCCTCATCAATAGCCGTTACGTAAGCAGCCGGAAACTCACTTGAGATGCTCACCGTGAGCACGCGGGGCAGGCCGGTTACGAGGTTAGTGGTGCGGTACTGCTCATCGCTACCCACGCGCAAAAATTTGTGCTCGGGCGTGCTCGCCAGCAGCTCCGGCGTAATGAGCATGTCGCCTTCGGCCAGGTAGCCGCCCACCGTAGCTTTCAGGTCGCTGGTATCGAAGCCTAGGGCCGCGACCTTGGCCGTCACCTCGGGAGTGACGCTGGCGGGCGTGGCCGCAGCATCCTGGTTTTTCTGGCAGCTGGCCAGCGAAAAAACGGCGCCAGCAGCGAGGGCTAGCAATGTAGAAACCTTACGCATGGAGTTGGTTTGGAAAAAGAGTGTGAGAAAACTAAGCTTGACCAAATGTGCTGTTAGTTTCTGTGATTATACCAGGTTTCGCCTTAAATATCAGAATTTTACACATTTCCTGAAGCCTTTCTGTGTTAATTAGATAGGCTTGCTGAGCGTCGGCTGGCCACTGACAAAAAAAGCGCCCCGACTCGCAGGGAGCCGGGGCGCTTTTTCTGAGGATATAACTCTAGTACACGTAGTTAAGAGCAGTGACGTCGTTGGTGTTGAACGGGCGGTTTACACCGTTGCCCACGCAAGCCAGCATCCACGAGTTGGGGTCGGCAGCCGACGGCGTACCGGGGATGAGGACGGCACCCACGGTGCTAGCCCCTTCGTTGCTGGCCGAGCCGCCGCAGCTATACGCGCGGTTCATGTAGTCGGTGTGGCGGAAGCCGATGCAGTGACCCATCTCGTGGGCCATGATGGTGGCGATGTAGTTGGTGTTCGAGCTGTTGATTACGCTAGGCACCAGCGTGAAGCCGGGGGCAGGGTTGCCACCGCTCGGAAAACCACCCGACTGGCCCAAAACCCCTGCACCGAGGCTGGAAGAATATTTCACGGGCAAGTCGGCCGTGCCCGAGGTGATGCGCCGGAAGGTTAGCCGCAGGCCGGCGGCGTTGTAGCGGCGGATGGCCTCGTCAATAGCCGTCACGTAAGCCGACGGAAACTGGGTTGATAAGCTTACCGTGAGTACGCGGGGCAGGCCGGTTACGAGGTTAGTGGTGCGGTACTGCTCATCGCTACCCACGCGCAGCATTTTGTAGTCGCTCTGGCTGCCCAGCATCTCATTGGTCAGAAAAATATCACCCTCTACTACGTAGCCGCCTTCTACGGCTTTGAGGTCGCTGGTGCCAAAGCCCAGCGCTTTAACCTGTGCCTTCACATCGTTGGAAACGGCGGCCGGCTGGGTGGCGGTGTCCTGCTGTTTCTGGCAGCCGGCGAGCGAGAGCATGGCGCTGGCGCCCAGCACCAAAAGGGAAGAAAACTTGAACATTGGTTTGGTTTGGAAAAGGATAAGTGAGAGGTTGAAACTGTGAGCCAAATGTGAAGATAATTTTTTGCCTGGCAACAGCAAGCTAGTCAAAAGCCTAAATGTTACACATTTATGCAACATTGTTTCTGTGATGTTATGATTAGATTAAATAGGATTTTTCTTGTGTAAAAAATAATAAAATAGCTTGTACGCTCTTATAAGCTATGCTAAGCTGAACAGGTGAACATAGACTAATACCTAGAAAGGAGCCCACCAAAAAATAAATTTTTTGGTGGGCTTACGCCTCCCAAACTGCTTTAAAGAGCCTGGTGCCCTAGCGGTGGCGGCGCTGCCAGCGGGGAAAGAGCGGCACAACCAGCCCAAATAAAGCCACGGCTAGCCTTGGTCCTGCGGGCCAAGTAGCCCTAGTAAAGACACCTGTTAGCGGCAAACTCTTTCGCCTGTTGAATCGGTTATCTTTGCTAGATTCCGACTTTCGTGCGGCCCGGTTCAGGGACTGCCTCATCCTATAGATTTTTAGCCTCATGGCTTGTGCCTCTTGCTCATCCGGCGGCGGCTGCTCGACTTCGAAAGTCGGCGGCTGCGGCTCTAAGGGTGGCTGCTCTTCGGGCGGCTGCACCCGACTTAATGTCTTCGACTGGCTCGCTGATGTAGACATGCCTTCCGATTTTCGGGGCTTCGACTGCGTTGAAATCCGCTTCAAGGGCGGCCGCAAAGAATTTTTCCGCAACGACAAACACCTGCCCCTGGTCACGGGCGACGCCGTGGTGGTGGAAGCCGCCGGCTCGGGCTGGCACCTCGGCCACGTAAGCCTGAAGGGCGAGCTCGTGCGCCTGCAAATGCGCAAAAAGAAAGTGCCCACCGACTCGCGCGACATCCGGCCCATTCTGCGCGTGGCTACGCCCGACGACGAAGAGCGCTGGCAGGCCGTGCGCGACCTCGAAAACGGTACTATGTTCCGGGCTAGGGCCGTGGTTGACGAGCTACGCCTCAAAATGAAGCTTTCCGACGTGGAGTACCAGGCCGACCGCACGCGGGCGCTATTTTATTACTCGGCCGAGGACCGGGTTGATTTTCGGGAGCTCATCCGGCGGCTGGCCGACGAGTTTCGGGTGCGCGTAGAAATGCGCCAGATTTCGCTACGCCAGGAGGCTGGCCGCATCGGTGGCATTGGGGTGTGTGGCCGCGAGCTGTGCTGCTCTACCTGGCTCACCGACTTTAAAGCCGTGAGCACGACCGCCGCCCGCTACCAGAACCTGAGCCTCAACCCTCAGAAGCTGGCTGGCCAGTGCGGCCGCCTCAAGTGCTGCCTCAACTACGAGCTCGATGCTTACCTCGATGCCCTCAAGGACATTCCGCAGGTGCAGCGCCCGCTGCAAGTAGCTACGGGCGAGGCTTTTCTGCAAAAAACTGATATTTTCCGCAAACGCATGTGGTTCGCCTTCAAAGGCGATAATAACTGGGTGATGCTCAGCGCCGAGCGCGTGCGCGAAGTGCTGGAAATGAACAAGCGCGGCGAAAAGCCCGATGCCCTGCTAGCCCCCCGCCAGGAAGAAGAAGTGGCCCCCGCCGTTTCGACCCTGATGGAAGGCGACCTCGACCGCCTCGACGACCAGATAAAGGCCGGCAGCAAGCGCGGCAAGCGCAAGCGCAAGGACCGCCCCGAGGCCAGCACTAGCCCCACCGCTACTGCTGAACCCCGCGAACCGCGGGAGCCCCGCGAAAGCCGCGAGCCCCGGCGCCGCGAGCGCATCGAAGGCAGCCGCCCGCCCCGCGCCGAGGCCAGCCCGCGCCCGGCCCGCGCCGACAACCCACCCGCCGCTCCGCGCGCCGAAGGTGCCCCTAGCCCCGATGCACCGCCCACCGAAAACGGGGCCGAGCAGCGCGGGCGCCGCGGGGCCGCTGCCCGCCCACTCAACCGCCGCAGTGGCCGCAGCCACCGCGAAGGCGGCGAGGGTGCCGCCCCGCGCCCCGACCAGGAAGCCCGCCCGCGCCGCAGCGAGCCCGCGCCGGGCACACCCCGCCCACCCCGCGAAGGCAACGACGAGCCCCGCCCCGAAGGCAGCCAGGGGGCTAGTGGTCGCAACCGGGGCCGCCGGGGTGGCAGCGGCCGCCGCCCCGGCGGCGAGGGTGCCAGCCCGGCCAGTTCTTCTCCCAGTGCCTCTTAGTATATGCTTCGTTATCTTGAATCCAGAAGGGTCTTGGGCCGTCGGGCAGGGCTAGCCCTACTGATGCTAACTGGGGCAGCTGCCCTGGCCGGCTGTGACCCCAACCGGGTGTATGAGGAAAATACGGACCTTAAATCGCCTTCCGGCGACCCATACGTGTGGGATGTGCAGCAGCGCCCAGCCTTCACCTTTACCATTGCCGACACTACGGCTCGCTACGATGTGTACTTCAACGTGCGCAACGCGGCCGACTATGGGTTTTATAATCTGTACCTCAAGCACACGCTTACTGACCCTAGCGGGCGGCTGGCTGGCCTGGCCCTGCTGCACCAGATGGTGCTGATGGACCCTAAAACCGGCCAGCCCCGCGGCGCCGGGGCGGGCGACATCTTCGACCATCAGTTTCTGGCTTTGCCGCATCAGCACTTTGCCAAGCCCGGCACTTATAAGCTAACCTTGGAGCAGTATATGCGGCAGAACCAGTTGCCTGGCATTATGGCCGTGGGCGTGCGGGTAGCCAGAGAGGTGAAGAAGTGACGGAGTAAATAGGTAAAAAAGGAGGGAGTGAAGAGGTGAGAAGCAATGAAGCAAGCTAAGGTGTTAAATCCTTCTTGCCCAATTGCTTTCCGTCTCTTCACCCCCTCCTCCTTTTTCACCTGCTCACCTTAGCCTTCTAGCTCCTTCCACACCACGTTCAGGCCTTCGGCCCAGATAGGGTGGGCAATGACCATGTTCTCAAGCTGTTGGTAGCGCAGGCGGCCTGCCATCGCTACTTGCAGGATGGTCATGATTTCGCCGGCCTCGGGGCCCAGAATAGCGGCGCCCAGAATGCGGTCGTCGGCACCCACGAGCACTTTCCAGAAGCCAGCTTGCTGGCCGGTTTGCTGGGCGCGGCTGATTTTGCGCACCGGCAGCTTCGACACGCGGTATGCTACGCCCTCTTCCTTGGCCTGCGCCTCACTAAGGCCAATGCGGCCTAACTGCGGGTCGGTAAATACGCAGTAGGGCAAGGGGCGCTGCTTGGCCGAGCGGCGACCTTTGTGCAGCAGGTTATCGCGCACCACCCGAAAGTCGTCGTAGCTGATGTGCGTAAACTGCGGCCCGCCGTGCACGTCGCCCAAGGCATAGATATGGCGGGCATCGGTCTGCAACTTGCTGTTTACCTGAATGTAGCCTTTTTCGTCGGTCTTCACACCGGCGGCCTCCAGGTTCAGCGAATCCGAGTTGGGGTGGCGGCCGGTGGCTACTAGCAGGTGGCTGCCGTGCAGGCGGCGCTCGCCCTGCGGGGTGTCGAGCGTAATAGTGAGCTCGCCCGCCTCGTTGCGCGATACGCGCCGCGTTTGTGCGTTGAATAGCAGTTCGATGCCGTCATCAACGAGGGCTTTTTGTAGGCATTCGCACACATCATCGTCTTCGCGCTCCAGCAGTTGATGGCCGGTTTCGATGATGGTAACGTTGCTGCCGAAGCGCCGGAACATCTGCCCAAATTCCAGCCCGATATAGCCGCCGCCCAGGATAATCAAATGCTCCGGCACTTCCTGAATATCGAGCAGTGTAGTAGTCGTCAGGTAGTTGGCCTCGGCCAGGCCCGGAATGTCGGGCACGGCCGGGCGCGTGCCGGTATTAATAAAGATTTGCTTGGCCTTTATAGTGCTACTGCGCTCTTTCGTTTCCTGCACCAGCACCTCGCGCGGCCCTTTGAAGGCCGCGTGACCGCGCACCAACGTGATATTTTCGTGCTCGTGGTTGAACGACTTTGCCAGGTTTTGTCGGGAGGTGGCCAGCAGCGCGTCTTTGCGGGCAATGACAGCCGGCATATCGACCTCGGCCGCGCCGCTCAGCCGAATGCCCAGCTCGCCGGCCGTGCGCACTTGGTGCAGGCGCTCGGCCGAGGCCAGGATGGTTTTGGTAGGCACGCAGCCGTAGTTGACGCAGGAACCGCCCAATTGAGCGGCTTCTACTAAAATGACGGTGCGGCCGGCTTCGGCCAGCGCCGTGGCCAGTGGGTTACCGGCCTGGCCGGAGCCGATGATAAGGGCATCGCAGGAATAATCGGGCATAACAAACAGATAGACCGGGGGTAACAACGGCTCAGCCTATACGCAAGCCGGCCCCCAA
The DNA here is from genome assembly GCA_964385095.1 of uncultured Hymenobacter sp. Lineage (GTDB taxonomy): Bacteria > Bacteroidota > Bacteroidia > Cytophagales > Hymenobacteraceae > Hymenobacter. Next base: position 11,308 of record CAYLNN010000042.1, on the reverse strand, counting down.
CGACCAGCTGCCCGCGCCCGCCCGTGCAACGCCAGCGGCCTCTCTGCTACGGCGGGCCCCGGCGGGGTGCTCAGATTGCGCTTGCCAGCAGCAAATCAAAAGTCTTTTTTCATGCTGCTTAACCTTCTGTTTATGAATTGCTAAGCGGGTCGGCGCGCACTTGGCTAGGGTCGGTTGGCGGTAAGTAGCAGGTTGCAGGTTGCGCTGCGGGCGCTGGTTATTTACTGCCTTGTTACACCGCTAGTTCCACCGCGACTCTTTGTGAAAAATCTGTATTCAGGCTTCATTTTCGCCGCTAGCTTGCTGCTGAGCGGCTGCGCGGTGTACGTGCCCACGGTGCCCAGCACGCCACTGCTCACCAAAAACCAGGTCGAACTAACAGCGGGCCTACGGGGCGTCAATTCGCTGGAGTTGGATGCCGCCTGGGCGCCCACCGAGCACCTGCTGCTGGCTGGCGAGTCCGCTTTTCAGGGTAGCACAACCGAGACCACGACCAACAACGTGACCACCACCTACCACGACGCGCACCGCCAGGTGGGCCTGGGCCTGGGCTACTACCGGGCGCCCGGCGAGCGCTCGGCCTGGTATCTGGCGGCGGTGGGCGGGGTGGGGTTTGCCACCGTAGACTTGCATAGCGTGGACTTTGCGATTCCCTCCCCGTACGTTCCCATTCCGCTGCCCTACGTGTCCGGGCACTACGAGGCGCAGTATTTTCGCTACTACGGGCAAGTGTACGCTGCCCGGCCGCTAGGCCCAGGCGTAACGGGCGGCGCCTCGGTGCGCGGCACCCTGGTCGATTACAGCCAACTCGACTTTGATGGGCAGGCCATTGCGCCCACCAACCGCTTTTTCATCGAGCCCACGCTCTTTATTCGCGTGGGGCACGGGGTAGTGCAGGGCCAGGGCACGCTAGGCCTGTCGCTGCCCACTAGCGGCACCAGCCGCGACAACCCGCTGAGCAAGCGCACGGCGCCCGTATCGGGGCTGGTGAGTGTGGGCGTCGTTTTTCGGCCCGATTTGCTGAGGCTACGGGCGTGGTGAGGCTACCCTAAGCCGGAAGTTGAAAAATGCCTGGGTTTTATAAAGCGCCAGGCTCTACGGTATCGGGTGCTTCGAGCAATAAGCTAGAGCTAAGTCCGATAGCAATAGAATTGAATGAATTTTCAATGTATTCAAATTACAGAACACTACACTTACTATTTTATCCGCGGTTCAGCCTATGCGGGCTAGCGATACAATAGTATAGGTCCCCCACTAAATTCCAGATTTCATGTAATAAAAAAACGATAGGCCATTATCCTAAGTAAGGATAATGGCCTATCGTTTAATGGCTTGTAAAAGGCGCTAGGCCTACTTGTTGCCCAGCACGCGCAGCATGGTGTCGCCAATCTCGGCGGGCGAGTCCACCACGTGGATGCCGCACTCGCGCATGATGGCCATTTTGGCGGCGGCCGTGTCGTCGGCGCCGCCTACGATGGCGCCGGCGTGGCCCATGCGGCGGCCGGGAGGCGCGGTTTGGCCCGCGATGAAGCCCACGACGGGCTTCTTGTTGCCGGTTTCCTTAATCCAGCGGGCAGCTTCGGCTTCCATGCCGCCGCCGATTTCGCCAATCATCACGATGCCTTCGGTTTCGGGGTCGTTCATGAGCAGCTCAACCGCCTGCTTGGTGGTGGTGCCGATGATGGGGTCACCGCCGATACCAATGGCCGTGGTCTGGCCCAGGCCAGCTTTGGTGAGTTGGTCTACTGCCTCGTAGGTCAGCGTGCCCGACTTGGACACAATGCCTACCCGGCCTTTTTGGAAGATAAAGCCTGGCATGATGCCCACTTTGCACTCGCCAGCGGTGATAACGCCGGGGCAGTTGGGGCCCACCATCGTGATGCCGGGGCGGTCCTTGAGGTAGTGCTTCACGGCAATCATATCCTTGGTCGGGATGCCTTCCGTGATGGTCACAATAACCTTGATGCCGGCCTGCGCGGCCTCCAAAATCGCATCGGCGGCAAACGCCGGGGGCACGAAGATGATGCTGGTATCGGCCTGGGTAGCGGCTACGGCGTCGGCCACGGTGTTGAAGACGGGACGGCCGAGGTGCTCGGTGCCACCCTTGCCGGGCGTGACGCCGCCTACTACCTGGGTGCCGTAATCCATCATTTGCTGCGCGTGGAACGAGCCTTCGGAGCCGGTGAAGCCTTGCACGATGACCTTAGAATCTTTGTTGACGAGAACGCTCATGGGCGGCTAACTTGTTAGGGAGAATTAAGTGGGGCAAAAGTAGGGCCGGCGCGCCCAATGCGCGCGGCCCGGCCGCCGCCGGCCGGCGGACGTACCTTTGCAGCCCCACTGGCGCACTAACTCTCCCCACCTGGCAGCATGTATTTTAATCATATCATTGACACGCTCGGCAACACGCCGCTCGTGAAGCTCAACAAAGTTACCGACGGCATCAAAGGTACCATTCTGGCTAAGGTAGAGTACTTTAACCCCGGCAACTCGGTGAAGGACCGCATGGCCCTGCGCATGATTGAGGACGCCGAGAAGGCCGGGCTCATCAAGCCCGGCGGCACTATTATCGAGGGCACCAGCGGCAACACCGGCATGGGGCTAGCCCTTGCCGCCATCGCCAAAGGCTACAAAACCATTTTTGTGATGAGCGATAAGCAGAGCAAAGAGAAGCAGGATATCCTGCGCGCCGTGGGCGCCCAGGTCGTGGTATGCCCCGTCGACGTAGCCCCCGACGACCCGCGCAGCTACTATTCGGTGGCCCGCCGCCTCAGCCAGGAAACTCCCAACTCGTTCTACCCCAACCAGTACGACAATATGTCGAACACGGCGGCCCATTACGAGTCCACGGGGCCCGAAATCTGGCTAGGTACCGATGGCAAAATCACGCACTTTGCGGCCGGCGTAGGCACGGGCGGCACCATCTGCGGCACCAGCAAGTACCTGAAAGAGCAGAATCCGAACGTCTTCACGCTGGGCCTCGACACCTACGGCTCGGTGTTCAAGAAGTACAAGGAAACGGGCATCTTCGACGAAAACGAGATTTACCCCTACAAAACCGAAGGCATCGGCGAAGACATTCTACCTAAGAATGTGAATTTTGAGGTTATTGACCAATTTATTAAAGTAACCGATAAAGACGCCGCGCTCATGACACGCCGCCTGGCCAAGGAAGAAGGCCTGTTTGTGGGCTGGAGCTGCGGCTCGGCCGTTTTTGGGGCCCTCGAGTATGCGCGTGAGCACCTTAAAGAAACAGATACCATGGTTATTGTGCTGCCCGACCACGGCACCCGCTACCTCGGCAAGATTTACAACGACGAGTGGATGGCCGCCCAGGGCTGGCTTTAGTCGCTAGGCCCGTTTGCTAAAGTGAAGGGCCAGACTTAACTTCGTTATCTCAAATAAAGATGTTTATATGACGGACGCGCTCAACCATATCGTGCTGATAGAGGATAACGAGACGACCAGCTTTCTGAATAACCGGTTGCTAAGCCGGTTGGGCGTCGCCCGGCAGGTCACCTCTTTTTCCAAGGCCGAGGAGGCGCTCAATTTCTTGTGGGGTGATGAGGCCGCGGGCGGTGCCCAGGCGCCGCAAATAACCCCCGACTTGGTATTTGTTGACCTGAAAATGCCCGGCATGAACGGCTTCGATTTTCTGGAGCGCTACAGCCAGCTAGCCCCCGATGCCCAGGAGCGCACTGTGGTGGCTGTGCTCACCACCTCCATGCACGGCGCCGACACGGCCCGCGTGGCTCAGTACCCAAATGTGGAATACCTGACCAAGCCGCTCACCGAAGAAAAAATGCAGCGCCTGCTAGCCAAGCGCTTCGTTAAGGGTGATGGGGTAAGGAAGTGATAAGGTAAGGAGGTGATGAGGTAAAAAGTGAGGGGGTCCGGCCAGGCGTATTGTCTGACTGGACCCCCTCACTTTTTACCTCCTTACCCCATCACCCCTTCCACAAACTCGAACCGCTCGCCGTCGAACAAGCCTTTGTCGCTGAGCTTGAGGCTGGGAATGACGAGTAAGGCCATGAAAGAGAGCGTCATAAATGGTGCTTGCAGGCCCGAGCCGAGCTGGGTTTTGGCAAAATCATCGAGCGTAGAGTAGGCCGCCGCCACGGCCGGGCCCGGCTGGTCGGACATGAGGCCGGCCACGGGCAGCGGCAGCATGTGGCTAGCCCCATTGGGGCCCACGGCGGCTAGCCCCCCTTGAGCGGCCACCACTAGGTTGATGGCGCGGGCCAGGCTCGCATCGTCGTAGCCCACGGCCGTGATATTGTGCGAGTCGTGGCCTACGCTGCTAGCCAGCGCGCCCGCTTTCAACCCAAAGCCCTTGATGAAGGCCACGGCCGGCACCGCGTCGGGCGCGTAGCGGTTGAGTACCACCAGCTTCAGAATGTCCTGGCTAGGGTCGGGCTGGCGCTGGCCATCGGCCACGGGCAGGCGCAGTTCGCGCCGGGCCGTGATGAGCTGCCCATCGAAGCACTCGATAACGGGGTAGGGCTGGGGGGCTAGTGTTTGGGCGGCGGGCACGGCCAGCGCGGCGGCTTCGAGGGGCCGGGCGTGAAAATTATTGGCCACGGCTACCGGCGCGGCGGGCAGCAGGCACTGGCCGTTTTCGGCCACCAACTCGCCGTTGAGGTAGGTTTGGCGAACCTGAAAATCGGTCAGGTTATCGACCAGAATAAAGTCGGCGGCATCGCCGGGGCACAGCTGGCCCACCGGCAACTTGTAGTGTGCTATGGGGTTGAGACAAGCCACCTGCAACACGTCGAACACGCTGTAGCCCAGCGCCACGGCGCGCTGCACCAGCTGGTTGATGTGGCCCAGCAGCAGCGTATCGGGGTGCTTGTCGTCGGAGCAGAACATGAGCTGCTCGTAGTGCCGGGGCAGCAGCTCGATGAGGGCATCGAAGTTGCGCGCCGCCGAGCCCTCCCGAATCAGGATTTTCATGCCCGCCGCCAGCTTGTCGCTCGCCTCGGCGGCCGTGAAGCACTCGTGGTCGGTGCTGATGCCGGCGCTGGCGTAGCGCTCGGCATCGGCGCCCTGCAAGCCGGGCGCGTGGCCATCCACGGGGCGGCCGTAGCGGTGGGCCAAGGCTATTTTTTCGAGCACGCCGGGGTCGCGGTTGAGCACGCCGGGCCAGTTCATCATCTCGGCCAGGTACCCTATTTTAGGGTTTTGAAACAGCTGCTCGATGTCGGCGGCCGTTATTTCGGCGCCCGCCGTTTCAAATGGCGTGGCTGGCACGCAACTCGGCGCGCCAAAACAAAACTTGAAGGGGCTAGCCGCCGCGTTATCCAGCATGTACTGCACGCCGGCCACGCCCAGCACGTTGCCGATTTCGTGGGGGTCGCTCACCGTGGCTACGGTGCCGTGCGCCAGGGCTAGCCGGGCAAATTCGGTGGGTACCAGCAGCGAGCTTTCGACGTGCACGTGCGCATCCACAAAGCCTGGCAGGGCGTAGGGCAGGGCAGGGTCGGCATCGAGGCTGCCCGTCGGCTCGAGGGCGCTGATGCGCCCATCGGCCACCCGAATAAGGCCCGGCCGGATAGTGCGAGCCGTGATATCGACAATATTGGCATGAACGACGAGGGGAGGAGGCATGGCAAGGGAGAAGCAAAGCCGCCACTGGGGCGCTTTATATTTGGGGTGAGTAGAAGCCGAAGCCCGGCCGCGGCAAAACGGACCAGGTCCTCAAACAAATGAATTGGGCTGGCGCTTTTCGGCAAAATAGTGGCAAAGGCAATTTTGAACCGTCCGCCGCTGTTTTTCCTTGCGTTTACGGCTGCGGCCGCCCCGGCGCAGGGTGGCAGGATAAGGAGCAATTACGAGCATTTTTAAAAGGATGATAATGAGTTATTTATTTCGTAAGAATGCGGCAATCAGGCTGGGCGCGGCCGTGCTGCTGCTAGCCACCAGCAGCTGCGCCACGCACGGCTCGCTATCGCAAAAAACTCGCTGGTACAAGCACCACAGCAGCGGCAAATCGGTGCCTTGCCCGTGCGGGCACTAGTTTGGTAGTAGCCGATTTTTCAGTATGTTAGCCGCTGCTTGTCTTAGGCAGCTTGCTAACTTATGCTTAAACTTTACAAACTAGGATTATTCTCCTTATTGGCCAGTTCGGCGGCCGCCCAGGCCCCCGCGGCCCCTCCTGTGCATCTGCCGCCCACCAGTTTTAAGGGCGGGGCCTACCAATTAAAAGCGCACCCCGACTGGAAGCGCGCGCGCCTGCTCTACGACACCCAAAACCTGAGCGTGAGCGACGCTGCCCACAAGCCCGAGTATGCCTTGGTGTACCCGGCCGACAGCGTGCGGGCCTTCGCCATTGGCCGCGATACGTTTTCGGTGGTGCGCGAGGTCGATATTCCGCGGCCCGACCAGCACCTGCGCACGGCATTTGCGCGGCAGCTCTACAACCGCGGCGGGTTTCGGGTGGCCGAGTACGTGGCCGTGCTGCCCGCGCCCCAGCCGCCGGTAGTGTACACCGTGCTCAGCGAGGCCAACCAGGTGCGGGCCGTGCTGCCGCCCGGCAATGTGCAGTTTCGGCTAGCTTTGGCTAAGGCACTGCTCGACTACACGGCCCTCTCGCAGCAGCTGGAGCTGGACTCCAATATTCTGCCCACGCAGCTGCCCGAGCTGCTGGCCGCTTACGGCCGCTGGAAAGCTACGGAAGGCAGGAAGTAATTGCTTTTTCTGTTACTCAACTCCTTATGATTGCCCTGGATGTTACGCGCTAACTTGCTGGACCGGCTGTTGCTGGTGCCTGTCCTGCTCTTGCTGAGCCAGGTGAGCTGGGGGCAGTCGTTCCCGAATTACTCGCCGCCGCCCATGCCCACCTCCCCGTTCCCGATGAATCATCTGATGACGGGTAACGCGGAAAATCCCTACGCCCGCGAGGGCCAGGGCAGCTACCAAACGGCCGCCGGCGAGTGGCGCCGCGCCGAAAAGTTGCGCTTCGACGGCAGCAAGCTGGTGGTAAAGGGCGCCACTATTACTAAGCTGCCAATCGGGGAGCTGCGGGCCTTGGAAATCAGCCAGGATACGTTTTTTATTCTGAAAAGCCTGCCCGGCCGGGCCGCCGCTGCCCAGCGGCCCGAGGCGTTGGAAGTGGCTTACAGTCAACGGGGTACGCAGCTACTGTATTTATATTACGGCGGCAAGGTGCTCTGTTTTTTGAAGCGCCCGGCAGTGCCGTTGCAGTTGCTGCCCACCGACAAGCAGGAATTTAAAACCGCTATGCTAACCATTGTGCAAAGCTGCCCCGCCGTGGCCGCCCAGGTAGCCGATGGCACGCTGGGCCGCCGCGAAGCCCTGCAAATAATACAGGCCTACGATGCCTGCCGCTAGCCCCCGGCCCGCGCCGCGGGGCCCAGGCCGCGCGTATCTTCCGCCCCGATGACCGAAAACGCCCCCGAAGTAACCGCCCTGCAAGCTGCCGCCGAGCAGGTGCGCCAGCAGCTAGGCCTGCCCGCCTACAACGAAGCCGCCGTGCGCGAGCTCGACCGCTTTATTGCGGTGCAGCGCGCCGAGCTGGTGCCCGACTCGCCCGACCGCGAGGGGATTGTAACGGCGCTAGGCTGCTTTTTGGGGCAGTGCTTGGTGCATACTTACCACGCCGAGTGGGCGGCCGGCACCGACGGCAGCACGGGCGTGGGACTAGCCGGGCAACTTTTTTTCAACCCTTTTTACTTGGTGCATCGGCAGCTAAATAACGGGGAGGCAGCCTCGGTAGCCACGTTTTTCCGGTCGGTGCCACAGCGGCTGGCGGCGGCCGGCGCGGGCCGGACGCGCTAAATTTCGTAATCTTGCGGGGCCAATGGCCGTTTCTGCGCGTTTATGAAAAACCTCGTCATCGCCATTGATGGCTACTCGTCCTGTGGCAAAAGCACTACGGCTAAGGCAGTTGCCGCCGCCCTCCACTACGCCTACCTCGATACTGGGGCCATGTACCGGGGCGTTACGCTTTTCCTGCTGGAAAATGCGATTGCCTTCGACGACATGGACCGCGTGGAGCGGGCCCTGCGCGAGGACATCCACATCAGCTTCAAGCGCAACCGCCGCACTGGCCGCAACGAGCTGTGCCTGAACGAGCAGGTGCGGGAGGATGATATTCGCCAGATGCGCATCTCCAACTCCGTAAGCGAGGTGTCGGTGATAGCCCAGGTGCGCCACGCTATGGTGGCCCAGCAGCAGCGCCTGGGCCGCAAGCGCGGCGTCGTGATGGATGGCCGCGACATTGGCACCACCGTTTTCCCCGATGCCGAGGTCAAGATTTTTATGACTGCCGACGTTGCCATCCGGGCCCGGCGCCGCCAGGAGGAGCTAGCCGCCAAGGACGAGCACGTGGCCTTGGAAGACATCATCGAGAACCTGCGCAAGCGCGACCACATCGACTCGACCCGCGCCGAAAGCCCACTGCGCCGCGCCCACGATGCCGTGCTGCTCGATACCACGCACATCACCATCACCGAACAGGTTGACTTTGTGCTCGATAAGGTGTCGTCGGCGCTTTTCGCGGCCTACGCCCACAAAGTAAACGAGCGCGGCTAGGGCAACCGGGCCAAATCAGCGGCCAGGCGCTGGCTTAGCTGCGCGGCCGCCGTGCGCGTGAGGTGGTTGCCGTCGTTGGTAGGGTAGGGCTGGGTGAGGTAATTGAGGTAAGGCACCCCTACCGGGCGGCCCAGGCGGCTCATTGCTGCGTCAAAATCAGGCTGATACTGTTTTTCCAGCTCCGCCATTGCGGGGCCGGTGGGCAGGCGCACCAGCACCACGCGGCCGTGGGCTTGCAGGAAGGCAATGGTTGCTTGCAAAGAGGCCAAGCGCCTGGCGGCTAGCTGGTTGCTAGCGGCCAGTGCCCGGTAAGTAGCCAGCTTTTCGGCTGTGCGGCGGGCTAGCAGAGCCGGGTTGGCGGTAGGCGGGGGCAGGGCGATTTCGAGCCAGCCATCGGGGTGCAGGCGCTCCACCACGCGGGCCGTGTCGGTGTCGAGCAGCAGCTGGTAGAAGGGCTTGTGCAGGTAGTGGGCCAGGTAGTCGAGGTTGGGATGCTGGCTGACGCTGGCGAGCTGGCTCACCATGGAATTGGCTTCCGGAAAAGTCGTTGCGCGCCCGCTGCCCCGCCATTTTTTGGGCATGGATAATGACCACGGGTCTACGGCCAGCACAAACAGGCCCCGCCGCGTGCCGGGCGCCAGCTTGCGCCGGATGCTGCTGAGGTAGCCCGGCCCGTAGGGCGATTCGGCCAGCGTAAACGCATAGTTGAGCCACGGCCCTTCGTAGCGCCCACCCAGCCGCGCGGCCAGCACACCCGGCCGGATGGCCTGCGCTGCCCGCGAGGTGCCCAGCACCAGCGAGCCTGCCGCTGGTGCCGCAAAGCGCGCGTAAAACGCATCGACGTAGCCGTGTCGCAAGCCGGCGGCCAGGCCTAGCCCGCCCACTAGCCCGATAATTCCTAGCAGCAGCCCCAGGCGCCACACCAGTTTCAGCATCGCAGGAAATTCGTTTTAGAATTGAAAATAAATGAATTGGCTGCTGCCGAAAATGCCGAAGTACAGCATAGCTAGCAGCAGGCCCGCGTAGCCGGCCCAGCGCCCGGCCGCCGGCCAGCCGGCCAGCCACACCGCCACCGAGCCGCACTCGGCGTGGTAGTCTACGAAAGTGAGCAGCGCCACGGCACCGACGGCCACCGCCAGCTCGGCCGCAAAGTGGCGGCCCAGCCCGGCCAGCGCCGCCGTCAGCTGCGCCGTGGGCAGCTGACCCCAGCCGCTAAACAGGTGAGTGGCGACGTAAAAGGCATCGGGCAGATTATTAGCCCGGAAAAAAATCCAGGCGAAGGCCACTAGGGCCAGGGTAAGGCCGGTGCCCAGGGCCTGGTGCAGCCGCGGGCGGGCGGCCAGCCCCAGGCGCTGGGCTAGGGTGGCGCGGGCGGCGGCCGTCAGGCTTTCGAGCACCAGATAGCCGCCGTGCAGGGCGCCCCAGGCCACAAACGTCCAGCTGGCGCCGTGCCAAAGGCCGCTGAGTAAGAACACAATAAGAACGTTGAGCTGCGTGCGGGCCTTGCCCGCCCGGCTGCCGCCCAGCGGAATGTACACATAGTCGCGAAACCAGCCAGAAAGCGACATGTGCCAGCGCCGCCAAAAGTCGCCCACTGAGGCCGCAAAATAAGGCTGCCGAAAATTGAGCACCAAGTGGTAGCCCAGCACCCGCGCCGCACCCCGCGCCAGGTCGGTATAGCCCGAAAAGTCGGCGTAAATCTGGCCCGTGAAAGCCACCACCGCCAGCAGCAGCGGCAGCCCTTCAAAGCGCTGCGGGTGGTCGAACACCGGGTTGGCGAGCAGGGCCAGGCGGTCGGCAATCACCACTTTCTTGAACATGCCCCAGGCCATGAGGCGCAGCCCACTCGCCACCCGGCCGTAGTCGAAGTCGTGGCGCTGGCGCAGCTGCGGCAGCATTTGGGCACCCCGCTCGATGGGGCCTGCCACGAGCTGCGGCCAGAAGGCCACGAAGAGCGCAAACCGCCCCAGGTGCTGCTCGGCCGCCAGCTTGCCCTGGTACACATCCACGATGTAGGCCACCGACTGAAACGTGTAGAACGACACGCCCACCGGCAGCGCCAGCGCCAGCGTGGGCGCGGCAACCGGCACGTGCAGCGCCGCCGCCAGCCCGACGGCGGCCTCGCTAAAGAAATTAAAATACTTGAAAATGAACAGGGTACCCAAATTGCTGGCCAGGCTGAGGTACAGCCAGGGCCGGCGCTGCGCGGGGCTGGCCAGCTGGCTCATGCGCACCCCGCTATAGTAGTCGAGCAGCGTGGTGCCGGCCAGCAGCAAGCCGTAAAGCGGCTTCCAACTCAGGTAAAAGTAGTAGCTCGACCCCAGCAGCAGGGGCGCCCGCCAGCGCGCCGGCAGGGCAAAATAGAGCCCTAGCATTACCGGAAAAAAGACGAGAAAATGGAGCGAGTTGAACAGCATGGGCCCGCAAAGGTCGGTGCTAAGCAGCCGGATAAGCGTGCGCCTGCCGGGCACCTGAGTGGGTTAGCCCGCGCACAAGCGCAAGCTTGTCTAAGAGGTGCGTACCTTTGCGGGCAGCGAACCCGAGGGTCTATCGAGGGGTTTGCGAGCTACTATGCAGGTAACCATCGATAAAAATTCCGGCTATTGCTTTGGCGTCGAGTTCGCCATTCAGATGGCGGAGGACGAGCTGAGCCACAGCGAAAATCACACGCTGTACTGCCTCGGCGACATCGTGCACAATCGCATGGAGGTGGAGCGCCTGCACCAGCAGGGCCTGCGCGTGATAGACCGCGAGC
>CAYLNN010000041.1:0-30906 GCA_964385095.1 uncultured Hymenobacter sp. | reverse complement strand
CAGCTCGTCGTAGGCTACCTCGGGGGCGAGGGCCAGGTCTAGTTCTTGTTTCATACAGCAGGCGAACGGGAGTTAGCCGTTAAGCAAGCGCAAATTTACGATGGGGAGGGGGATGGGTGGGGGTGGGGTGGGGGTGGGGTGGGGATGGATGCTTTATTGTATCTTATAATTGTAGGTATCATGCCAACGATAGTATGATGCCCGTAACTACTGGCGTAGTGAGTTTCGGGAATCCTAATATTACCTCTAACTGCACGTAGGAACTTGAAATACTTTAAACGATATTGGGATGACTCCACCGGAGATGATTTAACAGACAGTTGGGGCACCTCTTGCTATTACTTTGAGACAGATAGCAAATTAAATGTTCTTCGGCAATTACAAATATTCAAAAACGGGCGGGTTTTAAAGTATGATGCGAATTACATAGAGGACAAATTAGGTGGACTATCTGAGGTAGCACTTGATAGGAGCTTTGAGCCTTTTCAGATTGATAAAGCCGAATTTGAACAGATTTGGGATTCCTCTCACTACAAGCAGTTTCCTGAAATAGTTATTACAGAGGATTGCTTATGGGGACAGCCAAGATTAGAAGGCAGAAGGCTTGCAGTCGGCGACATTGTGAGTCAAGTTGATATAAACGACAGCGTTTTCCAAGCTTCAGAAGATTACGAAATTAGTTTGCAGCAAATTAGGCAAGCGTTACTCTATTGTAGAACTCTACAGTGTATGAAAGATGACCCATTAAAGTTTTGCCATAACTGCACATTGCGAGTGCAGCAAGACGGCGAAACTGACGGCGAAGAACAAGATAATTGGAAACGGGCAGACAGATTATTTCGAGAATACTTTACGCAGCAAGCTTGACAAAAGCCAGTGAGCAGACTTTGCACTGTAGCGGTTGGGTAATATTTGCTTAGGTAAAAACCCGCTAGCCGTCCGTCTGCTACCTTCAGCCCCATGCCCACTTCCCCGCTTCGCTTCCGCCTTCCCCGCTTCCTCCGCCACCTGGCGGCCCTAGCCGCTACGGGCAGCCTGGGGTTGCTGGCGGGCGGCGGGCTAGCGGCCGGGGCCAGCCCGCCGCCTGCCCACCCGGTGCGGGTCCGGCCGGCCCGCGTCCCGTTCGATGCCCCGGCGGCCTGGGCCAGACCGAGTCCTAAGCTGGCGCGAGTTTAGCGCAGCGTAACTCGTGACGAGAATCAGGATGAGGTTGTACCTCATCTGCCGCAGCGCGGCAAGTTGCGCCGGCTACTTATAATTGAATGGCACGCCCAACAGCGAGTGCCGCGTTGCGACAGTAGAGGCCTAGCCCCACGCCATGAGCAAGCACGAGTTACGCTGCGCTAAGCTCGCGCCAGACTCCGTGGCGATTCTGTCCCCACTGCTCGCCGCTACCTTCGCGGCCATGCCCACTTCCGCTAGCCCCGCTTCCCCGCTGCGCTCCATCATTTCCGGCTCCATCGGCAACCTCGTGGAGTGGTATGACTGGTACGCCTACTCGGCCTTCGCGCTGTACTTCGCGCCCGTCTTTTTTCCGAAGGCCAGCTCCACGGCGCAGCTGCTGAACACGGCCGCCATTTTCGCGGTGGGCTTTTTGATGCGGCCGCTAGGAGCCGGGTTGCTGGGGCGCTACGCCGATAAGCACGGACGGCGGGCGGCGCTGCTGCTGAGCGTGCAGCTGATGGCGGGCGGCTCGCTGCTCATTGCCGGCGCGCCGGGCTACGCTACCATTGGGCTGGGGGCGCCGGCTATTCTGCTGCTGGCTAGGCTCTTGCAGGGTATCAGCGTGGGCGGCGAGTACGGCACCTCGGCCACCTACCTCAGCGAGATGGCCGGCGAGCGGCACCGGGGCTTCTGGTCGAGCTTTCAGTACCTCACGCTCATGGGCGGGCAGCTACTGGCGCTTATCGTGCAACTTGCATTGCAACAGTTCATTACGCCCGCCGAAATGACAGCCTGGGGCTGGCGCATCCCGTTCGTGATTGGGGCGGGGGCGGCCATTGGGGCGCTCTACCTGCGCTCGCACATGAGCGAAACCGCCGCCTTCGAGCAGGAGAAAGCCGCCGAGCAGGCCAGCGCCCGGCCGCCCAAGCCGTCAGCCATTCAGCAATTGAAAGCCTACCCGCGCGAAACCCTCACCGTGGTGGGCCTCACGCTGGGCGGCACGCTGGCCTTCTACACCTTCACTACCTACGCCCAGAAATTTTTGGTGAATACCAGCGGCTTTACCAAGGAGCAGGCCACGTTGATTTCGTTCGGGGCGATGGCCGTGGCGCTGCTGTTTCAGCCGCTGCTGGGGGCCATTTCCGACGTGGTGGGGCGGCGGCCGGTGCTGCTGTTTTTCGGCATCGGGGCCACGCTGGGCACGGTGCCGCTGCTGCGTACGCTGGCCCACACCAGTAGCGCGTGGGGCGCGTGGGGGCTGCTGGTGGCGGCACTGTTCGTGGTGAGCGGCTACACCAGCATCTCGGCCATCGTGAAGGCCGAGCTGTTTCCAACTCATATTCGGGCGCTAGGGGTGGGGCTGCCGTTTGCCCTCACGGCGGCCATCTTTGGCGGCACGGCCGAGTACCTGGCCTTGCTGGCCAAGGACTTAGGCGTGGCCGAATACTTTTATTGGTACGTGACGGGCTGCGCGTTCATCTCGCTGCTCGTGTACTGGCGCATGGGCGAAACTCGGGCTAGGGGGCATATGTAGGGGCGGGCCTCTTGCGCCAAATAATTGGCGAACCCCGCGCATCATAGTCCCCGGGTAAGCAATTGACTTGCGCAGCGTACCAATAACTGAAATAACCGATAATAGTAAAAACAGTCAGCCCGCGCAGCGGGCGTATCCCCGCAATCCGTTGAATCCGTTAAATCTGCGGTCTAAACTTATTGCCGGGCTTCGCACTTATCGCCCCAATCCATTCTACCTTCTCTTTTTTCACCCTAGCCATGCGCTTTTCTTTTCTCGCGGCCCTAGCCGGCGCCGCCCTACTCACCGCCACTGCCGCCCAGGCCCAGACCACCACGACCGAGCCCACCCAGGCCAAAATGCCCGAAGACAAGTCGAAGCGCCCCAGCCCGCCGGCCGTGGTAAAAACCACCGTGCGCGGTACCGACGTGACCATCGACTACAGCAAGCCCTCGCTGAAGGGCCGCGCCGCCTTCGGCGAAAAGTCGCCCCTGGCCCCCGTGGGCGAGGTGTGGCGCACCGGCGCCAACGAGGCCACGACCTTCACGGTGAGCAAGCCGGTGAAAATCAACGGCCAGGCGCTAGCCGCCGGCACCTACGGGCTGTTTACCATCCCCGGCGCCACCGAGTGGACCATCATCTTCAACAAAACGGCCAAGCAGTGGGGCGCCTACGAGTACAAGGCCGCCGACGACGTATTGCGCGTGAAAGTGAAGCCCACAACCCTGGCTAGCCCCGTGGAGCAGTTCACCATCACGGCCGATAAGTCGGGTAAAGTGGCCCTGATGTGGGATAAGACGGAGGCGTCTTTCATGGTGAAGTAAAGTCGCTTCATATTTTATAAAGATAAAGGCCCTCATGCTGAGCTTGCCGAAGCATCTTGCCCGAATCATTAGGGGTGCTATCCTAGCGGCGCGGACGAGATGCTTCGGCACGCTCAGCATGACATTTTTTTAGCCCGATACTATAGACACTATGCAAAAACTCGTGCTCCTGCGCCACGGCGAAAGCGTCTGGAACCAGGAAAACCGCTTTACCGGCTGGACCGACGTGGACCTCTCGGACCTGGGCAAACAGCAGGCCGCCCGCGCCGGCCAGCTGCTCCAGCAGCACGGCTACACCTTCGACATTGGCTACACGTCGGTGCTGAAGCGGGCCATTAAAACGCTCGACATCGCCCTCGAAAATATGAACCAGCTCTGGCTGCCGGTGCAGAAATCGTGGCGGCTGAACGAGCGGTTTTACGGCGCGCTGCAAGGCCTCAACAAGGCCGAAACTGCCGCCCAATACGGGGCCGACCAAGTGCAGCAGTGGCGGCGCTCGCCCCACGCGCACCCGCCGGCCATCACTAAAGACGACCCCCGCTGGCCCGGCCACGACCTGCGCTACGCCCACCTCACCGCGCGCGAGTTGCCCCTGACCGAGAACCTGAGCGAGACGCTGGCCCGCGTGCTGCCCTTCTGGACCGAGAAGATAATGCCCGCCCTGCGCCGCAACCAGAAGGTGATTATCGCCGCCCACGGCAATAGCCTGCGCGCCCTGGTGCAGTATATCGACCACCTGAGCGATGCGGAAGTGACGAGCCTCGACATCCCCACCGGCGTGCCGCTGGTGTATGAATTGGACGATGATTTCAACCGCATCCGGCACTATTACTTGCAGGAAGATGGCCCCGCGCCCGCCGCTAGCCCTGTAGCATCATAGCTATTTTTGCGGCCTGAGCTTACCTTTAAGGTCCGTTCACGCCCGCCCGTTTTGTCCGACTCGCCCCACGCCCGCCTTGCCGCCCTAGCCGACCCCACGGCCGCGCCCGCCGACCAGCTCCCGCGCCTGCGCAAGCTGCTCGAAAGCCTGCTGCGTGCCGACTACAAGCGCCGCAAAGCGCCCTTCGGCAACCTGTTTCAGGCGATAGGCGGGGCCTGCTACGCCCTGGAACTGGACCCCGGCCTGCGCGCCCGCCTGCAAGACCTGCGCGTGGCCGCCAACCTCGTGCTGCACGAAAGCTACCCCGGCACCGCCGCCGAGGTAGCCGCCGGCTTCGCGGCCGTGGTCGAGTTGCTGGGCGCGCTCACCGGCGAGCCCTACACCGGCCCGCGCCCGCCCGCGCCGGCCGAAATTGCGGCCCACCTGCCCGCCGCCACGCCCACGCTGCCCGCCGCGGCTAGCCCCGAAGATGCCGCCGACCCGCGCGCCGTGTGGCGGGTGCAGGTGGTGCACGCCGACCTGCCCACGGGCGTCATCACCGTGGAAATGAGCGCGCCCGCCGATGGCCGCCCGGCCGGCCCGTTTCAGCTGGAGCTGCCGCCGGCTTACGAGAACCTGCTGCTGCCCGCCGCCGCGCTGCACCCGGCGCTCAACCTCATCGGCCCGGTGCTGCTGCCCGCTGGCCGCGTGCGCCCGCGCCGCGTGGTGCTGGAGCCCGATTACCTCATCAGCGTCACGACCCTGGCCGAGTGCGCGCAGCGCGACGGCACCAACGCCGAGTTGGCGCTGCTCAAGTATTTTTTGCCCGACGAAGCCTCGCGCGCGCTCGTGGTGGGTAACCTTGTCAACCGCCTGCTGGATGAGGAGGTCAGCCACGCGGCCAGCCAGTTGTCGGTGAGTAGTTGGCGGTTAGCAGAAACAAGAGAAGACGAAGGCAGCGCGGCTGGTAGTATTGGGGCAGCCATTAGCCCCGAAGAGTTAAACACTGCTCCCGAGCAGCAAACCAACTCCCGGCAACCGCCAACTGACAGCCAGCAACTACCACCTAACCCCGACTTCGACCTCGAACACTTTCTCACCAAAAAGCTTTTCCGCGCCGAGCCGCTCACGCTGAGCACTTTGCCCGAGTTTCAGACCCGCACCGGCGTGCCCGAGCTGCTTAACGACCTGCGCCGCCACCACCGCACCTTGCAGCAGGCGCGGCGGCAGGGCTTCGCGGCCAGCTCGCGCAGCGGCTACCAGCAGGCGCCCCTGCGGCTGGCCGATTGCTTTCTCGAACCCACTTTTCTATCAGCCACTTACGGCCTGCAAGGCCGCCTCGACCTGCTGCACGAAAGCCCCACCGGCTACGACCTCGTGGAGCTCAAAAGCTCGGTGAAAGTGCCCGTGGCCGAGCCCTGGACCAACCACGCCGCCCAGGCCCAGCTCTACCGCCTGCTGCTCGAATCGGTGTTCGGGGCCGATGGCGAAACCGCCGGCCGGGGCCGCACCAGCATCCTGTACTCCAACGCGGCTGAGGACCAGCCGGCCGTGCGCCCCGTGCTTCAAAACCTGGCCCTGGTGGACCAGCTGCTGGCCGCCCGCAACCAGCTTGTGGGCCTCGAATTGCAGCTGGCCCGCGCCACCGGCCCGGGCCAAACGGCGGCTTTGCTAGCCCCCGTGCTGCGCCCCAACCTGGCCGCCCTGCCGCCCTTCAACCGCGAAAAGGCCGAAAAAACCGCCAACGCCTGGGCCGCCGCCGACCGCACCGAGCGCGCCTACTGCCTGGAACTGACCCGCTTCGCCGCCCGTGAGATGCGGCTAGCCCTGCTCGGCGATGAGGGCCGCCCCGGCGACGCCGGCGGCCAGGCCGGCCTCTGGCTCTTGCCGCAGGCCCGCAAGCACCAGAATTTCAGCTTGCTCGACGAGCTGGAATTAATCGAAGACCACAGCAACGCGCCCGACGATGCCCGCGACGGGCTAGGCCCACACCTCATTTTTCAGCGCCCGGCTAATGGCCGCGAAGTCAACTTCCGGGCCGGCGACACGCTCATTCTCTACCCGCGCCGGCGCGCTACGGCCGATACGCCGGGGCTAGCCGAAGTAAGCGAAAGCGCAAGTGCGTCAATTGCTGGCGATGCACCCGCTAGCAACGCTAAGACCCTCAGCGCCCTCGACGCCCAGGTGGTAAAAGTGACCCTAGCCGAAGACCTCGGCGCCGATGGCCGCGTGGTGCTGGCCGTGCGCAACCGCCGCATGGCCCCCCGCTACCTGCACGGCCACTCGCACTGGGCCCTGGAGCCCGATACTTACGACACTTTCCGGCGCGAGTGGGCGGGCCTCACGAGCTTTTTGAGCCTGCCGCCCGGCCGCCGCCGCCAGCTGCTGGCCCGCACCGCGCCGCGCCCGCCCCAGGACTGGGACGCCGCCACCGCCCAGCCTGCCACCGAGGCCAGCGAGGTGGTGCGGCGCGCCCTGGCCGCGCCCGACTGGTTTGTGCTCTGCGGCCCGCCCGGCACCGGCAAAACCCGCTCGGTGCTGCGCGAACTGGCCATGCGCCTCGTGAACGACGATAAAAGCACCCTGCTGGCCGCCTACACTAACCGCGCCGTGGACGAAATCTGTGAGCAGCTCATGGACGCCGGCCTGCCGTTTATCCGCATTGGTTCGCGGCTGGGCACTTCGCCGGCGTACCGGCCGTACTTGCTCGACAACATGATTCGCGACCTGCCCACCCGCCAGATGGTGCGGGCGCGCCTCACCAGCACGCCGCTCTACGTGGGCACCATCAGTAGTTTGCTGGGCCGGCCCGAGCTGTTTCAGCTCAAGCAATTCGACGTGGCCGTGGTGGACGAGGCCAGCCAGGTGCTCGAAGGCCCGATGCTGGCCCTGCTGGCTAAGGCCAAAAAATTTATCCTCATCGGCGACCACCGCCAATTGCCCGCCGTGGTGACGCAGGAGGCCGAAACCAGCGCCGTGGCCCCCGCCGTGGCCGAGCTGCTGCGCGAGCAGCTCGGCCTCACCAACCTGCGCAACTCGTATTTCGAGCGCCTTTTCCGCCGCGCCGAGGCGCAGTGGCCCTACGCCCACGGCACCCTGGCCAACCAGTACCGCGCCCACGCCGACCTGGCGGTGCTCGTCAACGACGACTTCTACGGCGGGCAGCTGCGCAGCCCCGCGCCTTGGCAGCACGCCAGCCTCAACCCCGGCGCCTGGCCCGCGGCTAGCCCCGCCGATGCCTTCGGCGAGGCGCTGCGCCGCCAGCGCCTCGTGTTCGTGCCCACCCGCCGCCAGCCCGACGACCTTTCGCAAAAAGAGTCGAGCCAGGAAGCCGAGCTGGCCGCCCGCGCCGCCCTGGCCGTGGTGCAGGGCTACGGCCCGGCCTTCGACCCCGAGGCCACGCTGGGCATCATCGCCAGCTACCGCAACCAGGCGGCCCGCATCCGGGCGCGGCTGGCGCAGCTGGCGCAGCAGCACGAGCTGCCCGCGCTGGCCCAGGTCAGCGTCGATACCGTGGAGCGCTACCAGGGCTCGCAGCGCGAGGTGATTATCGTGAGCTTTTGCTGCCACCACGAGCACCAACTGGAGCTCATGGTGTCGCCCGACGAAACCGGCCAAGTCGACCGCAAGCTCAACGTGGCCGTGACGCGGGCGCGCCAGCAACTAGTCTTGCTAGGTAATGAGTTGGTGCTGAACCGGGCCCCACACCACGCGGCCTTGCTGGAAAGGGTGCGTACTGGCGGCGGCTGGGTGGAAAGCGTTTAATCACCAGCCGGCCACAGCTGCCGCCACGCGCTCCCGAAAAATTTGCAAGCTCAGGCGGTCGGGCTTCGAGAGCCGATGCAGCGATTCGAGGGCCCGGCTGGAGCGGGAATACGTCGTCTGCCAACCCCAGGCAAAATCAGAAAAACGATAGTGCATACCCTCCGGCGTTGGGGAAAGCATGACTTTATAAGTTAGAATATAATCGTAAGCCTTGTGGTAAATGAAGTAGCCGTCGCCCGCCAGACTGATGCGAGTGAGCGGCGCATTATCATATTTGCTAGCCCAGGTCGTAGTTGCGGCCGGCTGGTCGTCTCGCAGCTTGTCATAATACCACTGCTGCACTCGTAGGCGGCGCTGGGTGGTAGAAGTATCGGCGGCCTGCCACGTAATAAGGCCGTTGAACTCAATAGAATCCGTGGCCGGGTTGCGCGGCCAGGAAACTTGGGCCGAAGCTGTCAATCCTAGTCCTAACAGCGGAAAGAGTAAGCGGGCTAGCATTAGGAGGATGAATTAAGTAGGGTTCGCACTGCTAGCGCTGACAGTGCGAATTTAGCGCAGCGCAACTCGCGCCTGTTTTTACAGTGGAGGTTGTACCTCCACTGCCGCGTCAGCGGCAAGCCGGTAATGTGCAGCTAGGGCTGTTCAAACTGCTCGTACTATGGGAGACACGGCCTCCCCCGAAAAACCGTCACGAGTTACGCTGCACTAAACTCGCGCCAGTTGCTGCTAATAACTGCCAGCAACCCGCTAGCCTGCTGTGCGAAAATTTGGGGACAAAAGAAAATACAACGCCACGCCCTGCACCAGTGTAATCAGGAGCGTCACGCTCCAGAAGGCTGCTTTGCGGTTCTTATGATGCAGCAAGAAAATAGCTGCCCAGGCCCCCGGCGCCGCGCCCGCGGCGGTAGCTAAATGCAGCGTTCTTTCGGCGATACGCCGCTGGCCGCGCTGGGCTTTTCGCTTATCCAGGAAAAAGAGGAGGAAGCAGAGGGCATTGAAAAATAGCAGGAGTATCAAAATCATGCGGGCCAGCGGAAAAGTAGTAATAGTAGAATTGGTTGGTGACTAGGCTAGCCGATTTGGCGCAGAATAGTTTCGTCGGTAATCTTATCGTCGTCCATTAGCAGCAAGGCTTTGCTGAGGATGATGGGGAGCACGGCGTCGCCCTCGAAGGGCAAGAACACGTTGGCGGTGAGGTTTTTGGCCGAGCGGTCGGGTACGATGCAGAGGTACTGGTCGTTGGGCTCCATCAAAATATTGCCACTGCCGAGGTGAATTTTATAAGTGCGGCGTTTGCCCTCAACGACCAGAAACCGGGCGCGGATTTCGCTCACCTTGCCGATTTTGAGGCGGGGTACGAGGCGTTCCAGCACGGCTTTGCGGCTTTTGGCTACCTCGCCCAGCTCGCCAAAGCTATAGCTTTCCCAGTAGTTGCGGTACTGGGCCAGGCCGCCGTTGTCGCGCCAGAGCGGGTCGTTGCCCACGCTGGCCACGCCCACAAACAGGTCCACGTCGCGCATTACCTCCGAGAAGGCTAGCGGCGGCACCTCGGGCAGGGGCAGCACCTCGTCGAGGCCACGCACGAAGCGCACTTGGTCGGTGCTCACGTAGTTGTAAATGCCGGTGTCGTTCCAGGCCCCGTCGGTATTCACCTCACTCACCCAAAACTCGGCGCGCAGGCCGTGGGCGGGCAGGGGCAGGCTAGCCAGCAGCGCTAGCCACTGGCTGGCCTGCTGGCGCAAGGTATCGGGCCCAAGGGCGGCAGTAGCGGCAGCGAGAACTTTGGTGAATTTGGGAGTGGGGCGGCCCCCGCTGGCCTGGGTCAGGGCAAGCAGCAAGTGCAGCCAGGGCTGGGTGGCGGCCGCCGTGGGCGACAACCCGGCGCTAAATGCGTTCAGATTTTGCCCAAAGGCATCGCCGCCATCGAAGTGCACGGCCGCCAGTCCCGCTGGGCTATGCTGGCTGAGCAGGGCCTGCGCGCGCGTACGCAGCCGGCCCAGGTCTTTGGCGGGCACCCATTGCTACGCCATCAGTAGCCAGCAGTAGTTTCTGTAAACGCGCAGTGAGGTCTGGGGGCAACGCCGCAGTGCGGCCCAGCTTATCTAGTTGGGCTAGCCAGCGTTGCAAAAAGGTAAAGGAGGTGTGGCCTTGAAAGTCACTGGCTTTCGGCCCTTCGCCCTGCAAGCCGGCCGCGCCGAATAGCTTGGTTAGGTCGGCTGCGTCGAGGGCGGGCTTACTTTGTAATAGTTCGGCCAGATGCTCTAGCAGGTAGCCGGCCACGCGATAATTGCCGTTGCGGAGGCTGACGTGCCGCAGTTCCGTCAGGGCACGAACCAGGAGCCGGTGTTGGGCCGGCGCTAGGTTGGTGGCGCGTAGCGCGTGCAAAAGCGGACTATGCCCCTGGTGCAGCAATTCCACGACAATACTTGGTAATTCGGGAAGCAGGCGTGCCGAATCGGTAAAGTCGGGCAATAGGGTGGCAAAAGTGGCTTCTGCTTCGGCAGCGGGTAGCATAAGACTTTGGCTGTTAGATTAATATGATTACGTATCGAATCATTCGCTTCAGCCGCCGACCAGCGGCGTGAGCTTGACAAAGCTAGCCGTGGCCCCGGCCCCCCGCTGGCGAAAGCCGAAATGACTGTGGGCGAAGTGCAGGAGGCAATGGCCAAACTGCCGCCGCCCGAATATCACCCTGCCTTCTGGCACACGTATCAGCGCCCCACCCTGGCCGACGCCGTGCCCGCGCCGACTACCGCCAAGCCCTAGCCAGCTTACGTGTCGGGCGCAAAAGAAAAGCGCCGCTTCGTAGCCTATTGAATACAAGCTTCGTGCGCGTTTTACTGGCCGAAAGCTGGATGTTGGCCCCTGCTATTCCGTATTCAGGGCGGGCCGCTAGCTAGCGCGACCTTGGATAACATGGCAAACAACTCTTCCGGCGCGGCCGATTTCAGTGGCTTTGTGCGGGTGCGCGGCGCCCGCGAGCACAACCTGCAAAACGTAGACGTAGACATTCCGCGCGATGCGCTGGTGGTATTTACCGGCGTGTCGGGCTCGGGCAAGTCGTCGCTAGCCTTCGGCACGCTTTACGCCGAGGCCCAGCGCCGCTACCTCGAATCGGTATCGCCCTACGCGCGGCGTTTGTTTCACCAACTATCAGTGCCCGAGGTCGATAGCATCGACGGGCTGCCGCCGGCCGTGGCCTTGCAGCAGCAGCGCGGCGCGCCCACTACGCGCTCGTCGGTGGGCTCGGTCACCACGCTCTCTAACCTGGTGCGGATGCTGTACTCGCGGGCCGGTGATTACCCAGCGGGCCAGGGCATTATCTACGCCGAAGGATTCTCCTCTAATACGCCCGAAGGCGCTTGCCCGCGCTGCCACGGCCTGGGCCGGGTGTATGAGGTAACCGAAGAGTCGATGGTGCCCGACCCCTCGCTCACCATTCGCGAGCGGGCCATTGCGGCTTGGCCCCAGGCCTGGGGCGGTCAGAATCAGCGCGATATCTTGGTGACCCTGGGCTACGATGTGGACCGCCCCTGGCGCGACCTGCCCCAAAAAGACCGCGATTGGATTCTCTACACCGACGAGCAGCCCGTGGTGCCCGTGTACCCCGGCTACTCGCCCGCCGAGACGCAGCGCGCCCTCAAGCGCAAGGAGCCGCCCAACTACATGGGCACCTTCACGGGGGTGCGGCGGCACGTGCTGCACACCTTCGCCAACACCCAGAGCGCGCTCATGAAAAAGCGCGTGCTGCAGTACATGCTCAGCCAGGAGTGCCCGCTCTGCCACGGCAAGCGCCTGCGGCCCGAGTCGCTGAGCGTCACGTTCGCCGGCCTCGATATTGCTGATATGGCCCGGCTGCCCTTGCAGCAGGTGGCCAGCCGGCTGCGCCCCTTCGCCGAAGGCAAAGCCGGCTCGCAAGGCCACGACGAAGCCCAGGCCGAGGTGACGCACCGCATCACCCAGGATTTGTGCGCTAGGCTGGCCGTGCTGCTCGACCTGGGCCTGGGCTACCTGGCCCTGGAGCGCAGCACGCCCACGCTCTCGCCCGGCGAGCTGCAACGCCTGCGGCTGGCTACCCAGCTGTATTCCAATTTATTCGGCGTGGTGTACGTGCTCGACGAGCCCTCGGCCGGCCTGCATCCTTCCGATACCCAAGCCTTGTTAAAGGCCCTAGCCACGCTCAAAAAAGCGGGCAACTCGCTCTTCGTGGTCGAGCACAACCTCGACGTGGTGCGCCAGGCCGACTGGCTCGTGGACGTGGGCCCCGCCGCCGGCGAGCAGGGCGGGCAAATTCTCTACAGTGGCCCGCCCGCCGGGCTAGCCACCGTTAAGAATTCGCAAACCCGCCACTTTTTACTCGACCACCACCAGCCGGCGCCGCGCACCCTGCGCGCGCCGGTAGGCTGGCTGAAGCTGACCGGGGCCACCCGCCACAGCCTGCGCAACCTGGCCGCCGAGTTTCCGCTAGGGGTCTTTACAACCGTTACGGGCGTGTCGGGCTCGGGCAAATCGACGCTTATCAGCCAGGTGTTGGTCGAGCTGATGAGCGAAGCGCTGGGCCAGAAAACCGAGGAGCCGGAGGCTAGCGAAGGCGCCGAAGAAGCCCTGGACCTAGCCGACCAGGGCGAAGCCTTACAGGGTAAAATCACGGCCGGGCTCGACGTGGTGAAGCGCCTCGTACGCGTGGACCAGCAGCCCATCGGCCGCACGCCGCGCTCGAATATGGCCACGTATACCGGCCTGTTCGACCACGTGCGCAAGCTGTTCGCGGCTACGCCCGAGGCTAAAAAACGCCGCTACGATGCCGGCCGCTTCTCGTTCAACGTGGCCAAGGGCCGCTGCGAAACCTGCCAGGGCGAGGGCTTTGTAATGGTCGAGCTGCTGTTTTTGCCCAGCGTATACTCGCCGTGCCCCACCTGCCACGGCGCCCGCTACAATGCCAAAACGCTGGAAATCACCTATCAAGATAAGAACATCGCCGACGTGCTGCGCCTGACCGTGGATGAAGCCTGGGCATTCTTCGCCGAGGAGCCCAGCGTGCGCCGCGCCCTCACGGTGCTGCGCGAGGTGGGGCTAGGCTACCTGCGCCTCGGCCAGTCGGCCACCGAGCTGAGCGGGGGCGAGGCCCAGCGCATTAAGCTTGCCACCGAGTTGCAGCGCCAGGCCCGCGCCCACACGCTCTACGTGCTCGACGAGCCCACCACGGGCCTGCACCCGGCCGATGTCGAAAAGCTCCTGACCCAACTCAACGGCCTGGTCGACGCCGGCCACACCGTGCTGGTGGTGGAGCACGACATGCGCGTGGTGGCCGGCTCCGACTGGGTACTCGACGTGGGCCCCGGGGCGGGCGAGGAGGGCGGCACGATAGTGGCCGCCGGCTCGCCCGCCGAGGTGGCGCAGCACAAGGCAAGCCGCACGGCCCCCTTCCTGGCGAAATTTCTGGCCGGCCGCTAGTGGCAGCTGGCTAAAACTGCTGGCGGTTATTTAGCCGTCATTACCTTGTTGCCGACGGCCTTTCGCTGGTTGCTGCCTGGCTTATGCTTACACTTACGCCTCTGCTTGATACTCCGTCCTTTACGATTGAGTACGACCCCGCGCTGCGCTGCCTGTGCACCACCTGGCGCGGCACCCACGACCCAGTAGCCACCCTGATGCGCTGCAACCAACTGCTCGATTATGCGCGTCACACCCAGGCCCGGTGGGTGCTCAACGACAGCTCGCAGTCGCTGGATGGTTGGCAGGAAGTGGCGCAGTGGCTGGGGCTGAACTACTTTCCGCGGCTGGCCGATGCCGGCATCCGGGCCGTAGCCTGGGTGAATGCGCGCGACTGGCCGGCCCGCGCCCACATGGCCCAGATGCTGCACCTTGTTGAGCAGCCCCTGCTCGATACCTTCGACGATGTGGAGGCGGCCCACCGTTGGCTACAGAAGCTGCCCGCGCCCGCCCCGCCCGCCCCGCACTTAGCACCCTGAGGCGCCGCCCGTCGCGCCAAAAACCAACAAGCCGCCCGGCAGCAGGCTAGCCCGAAGTGGCTGGGCGGCAGAATGGCGCCCGCCGCCACTCCACAGCCAGCACTGCAGCGGCCCCCAGCGTGTAGGCCAGCACATCGCCCCACGAAAATGCGCTGCCCAGCACGAGGCGCGCCACCCGCACGTGCTGCCACCCCAGCCAGTGCAGCAGGTGGGCTAGCTGCGCCGCCTCTATAGTATACGATACCAGCAGCGCCGCTAGGGCCACCCTGCGGGCGGGGGCCGGCCAAACACTTCTGAGCAAGCAGTAGAGAAAAATAGTCGCCAAAAAATCGCCCCCGTACGGCCGCACAAACCGGTCGTGCGCAAAGCGGCCAATCAAAATTTCGACAACCAGCAAGCCCGCGGCAGCTACGCCGTAGCCCTTCGTAAACCGCCTCATCGCTGCAAGGCAGCCCGAAACCGGGTGTAGGGGCAGCCCCGCGGCGCGGGCTGCATCGTGGTGCCAAGGCTAGCCCCCGGCACCTCATCGAGCGCCCGGATGCGAGCGGCGTACTCGGTGGGCAGCATGGCATTTTTCAGCCATTGACTGACGGCCAGCTGCTTGGTGGCGCGGTAAAAGCCCAGCGCCGGCTGCAGCCACGCGCCGCTGCCCAGTCCTAACTGCCGGCGCACGGTGGGTGGGCACACCAGGCCCTGCACGCCGCGCAGCAGGGCGTAGCGCGGGCCGCCCAGGTGCTTGCGGTACTGCTTGTATAAGTCAATGGAACAGTCGCTTAGCGCCAGGTTGTGGGCCAGGTGCTGGGCGCGGTCGGCCTGCCAGGCGGCGTAGGAAGTAGGCAGCTCGGGAATGCCCATGCGCTGGCCCACCCGGCAAAAAACAGCGGTTATTTCTTCGCACTCGGCTAGGGTCAGGGGCCGCTCCAGCAGCTCGAAGGCCCGGATGGAGTACGCAATGAGCAAATACAGCACGTCGCGGTAGGCCCAGTCCGGAATGCGCTGGCCCCGGCTAGCCTCCACCGCGCCGTGGATGGCGGCGATGGTATCGATGGCCTTTTCGGCCCCGGCGCGGTCGGCAAACACGATGCGCCGGGCGTAGTCGACGGTCGAAAACAGGCGGCCCAGCGGGTCGGCCGGCAGCCGGCCGGTGAAGTAAAGCCAGTCCACGGCCTTATTGAGCGCAAACTCGGCTGCCGCACCGGCAAAGATGAAGAGCACCGTATCGGAAGTGCCCCAGATGCGGCGCACGATGGAGCGGGGGGCAACGAAAGATTCCATAAGCTGAGCCAACACTAAGCGGCTGCGCTGGGTGCCCAGCGCAGTAAATTTGCTTTGTTATTAATTTTACTTTGAAATACAAAGTTAAGGCAGAGGAAGAGTATTCCCTTGGGCCTGAACAACCTTTTGCGTGGGGCTAGCGCCTTTGGCTGGCTTGCCCTAACGCCATGCCTGCGAAAAACCTACGCACCATTCTAGTAGTAGCCGCCACCCTACGGGGCGCCAGCTTATTTGCTCAGGGCCAGCCCGCGCCGGCCCGGGCGACTGTGGCTAGCCTCGCAACCCAGGGCGGGGGCCGCCTCACGGGCACCATCACGAGCGTGGCCACGGGCCAGCCGCTGGCCTACGCCTCGGTGGCCGTGCTGAGCGCGGCGGGCCAGCCGGTGGGTGGGAGCGTGGGCGCCGGCGATGGGCAGTTTGTGCTGCCGGGCCTGGCGCCGGGTACCTACACCGTGCGGGTGAGTTTGCTGGGCTACCAGGAGCTGATTCGCCCCGGCGTAGTGGTGCCGGCGGGCGGCGGCGAGGTAGCGCTAGGGTCGCTGCCCCTGGCGGCTTCGGCCCAGAAACTGGGCGAAGTGGTGGTAACGGCCCGCAAGCCGCTGATAGAAGAGCTCGTAGACCGCACCGTGTATAACGCCGAAAACGACGAAACCACCCGCGGCGGCGACGCCACCGATGTGCTGCGCCGGGTGCCGCTGCTGAGCCTCGACCTCGACGGCAACGTGCGCGTGCGCGGCAATCAGAACATCAAAGTGCTCATCAACAACAAGCCCAGCACCATCACGGCTGGCAGCGTGGCCGATGGCTTGCGCCAGCTGCCGGCCGACCAGATTAAGCGGGTGGAGGTCATCACCGCGCCCTCGGCCAAGTACGACGCCGAGGGCGCGGGCGGCATCATTAATATCGTGACGAAGGGCAACGCCCTGCGCGGCGGGCAGCTGAGCGTCGATGGCAGCGGCGGCACCCGCTCGGGCACCCTCAACCTGAACGGCGGCTACCGCACGGGCCGCATGGGCTTTGCGCTGGGTGGCTTTGGCCGGGCGGGCTACAACACGCCGGGCAGCTTCATCAACGAGCAGCTGACCACCAACCCCGCCACCGACGCCCAAACCCGCGCCTCCCAGGCCGCCGACACGCGCCAAAATCAGCTCTTTGGCCGCTACACCCTGGGCTGGGACTTCGATATCGACGCGCACCAGGGGCTAGCTGCTGCGCTCACCTACGGCACCCGCAACGCCACCACCTACCAGGACGGGCTAGCCACTGCCACTACCGAGCTAGCCACCGGCCGCGCCAGCAGCTCGGGGCGCAACGTGCAACTCACCGACGAGTCGGGCACGGTCGATGCCAGCCTCGCCTACACCCATACCTACGATGTGCCGCAGCGCGAGCTGAGCGCGCTAGCCCTCTACAGCCGCAACAACCGCACGTATGCCTTCACTAATGATACCTACGCCGCTTCCGAGGCTAGCCAGCTCGGCCTCTCCGGCAACGACAACCCCAGCGCCAACCAGGAAATAACCGCCCAGCTCGACTACCAGACGCCCATTGGTTCGAGCCAGCTACTGGAAGTAGGCGTGAAGGACATTCAGCGCCGCGTCACCAGCGACTACCGCTACTACGGCCAGCTGGCTAGCGCGCAGGCAGCTAATTCCTTCACCTACCGGCAGCAGGTAGCCGCCGGCTACGCGGCCTACACCCTCAGCCTGCCCCACAGCTTCACCCTGAAGCCGGGCCTGCGCTACGAGTACACGGCCATTGCCGCCGATTTTGGCACCGGCCCGGTGGGCGATATTCCGAATTATGGCCTGCTGGTGCCCAGCGTGAATGTGCTGCACAAGCTCGGCAATGGCAATGTGCTGAAGCTGGCCTACAATCGCCGCATCCAGCGCCCCTCGCTGCAATTTCTAAACCCCAACCTGCAGGCCGCTAACCCCCTGATTCAGACCCAAGGCAACCCCACGCTGCGCCCCGAATACACCAACAACTACGAGCTGGGCTACGGCACCTTGCTGGGGCAGGCCAACCTCAACTTCTCGGTTTTCGCCCGCAATACCACCGGGGCCATTCAAAGCGTACGCACGCCCCTCCGCGATGCCAACTACCCTGGCGCGGTGCGCATCGACTACCTCAATGTGGGCCGCGAGAACGCCTACGGCGGCAGCGCCTTCGCTAGCCTCGACGTGGGTAGCAAGTTCAGCCTCAGCGGCGGGCTCGACCTGTACTACACCGTGCTCCAAAACAGCGTGGCCGACCCGCTCTACGCCGCCCGCAACGCGGGCTGGGTGCTGGGCGGCCGCCTCTACAGCAGCTACGCCCTGCCCAAGGGCTGGAACGTGCAGCTATTCGGCTTTTACCGGGGCCAGCAGGTGCAGCTGCAAGGCAGCCAAAGCAGCTTTGTGCTCTACAGCATGAGCCTGAAGCACGACGTGGCGGGCAAGAAAGGCAGCCTGGGCCTGGGGGCCGAAAACTTCTTTTCGCCCACCAACGCCGTGCGCAGCGACATCACTAGCCCCTTGCTCAGCCAGCAAAGCACCACCGTGCAGCACCTCACCAGCTTCAAGGTGTATTTCAGCTACCGCATCGGCCAGCTCACCGCCGAGCCCCGCGCACACAAAAACGTGAAAAACGACGACCTCAAAACCGATGAAAACGGCGGCGGTAGCCAGAGCGGCGGCCCGACGCCCTCGGCCACTCGTCCGGCTCCGGCTAGCCCCGCGCCACCGGCCCCGCCCGCGCCTAAACCATAGGCACGAGCCCAGTAGCGCGAAGCTTCCGCTGCGTGCGCGAGCGCAGCGAGCAGGCAGTACCGGACGATTGCTCACGTCGATACTCGCTGCGCTCAGGCACGCAGCAGAAGCTTCGCGCTACTGCGCAAGCACCGCCACTTTACCCGGCTTGCGGCGCTTGCGCCCATAAATGCCCAGTATCAGCAGCGGCAGCAGCGTGAGCTCGGCCACGACGCCGAACAGCAGCGTGAGGCCGATGAGCAGGCCCACGTAAAACGTGCCGTCGAACGACGAGAACAGCAGCGTGCCAAAGCCGCCCACCAGAATCAGCGAAGTGACGATAACCGCCTGCCCGGCCAGAATATAGGTGCGCCGCACGGCCTTAAACAGATTGGGCTCGTGGCCCATCGTGAGGCGCAACTTACTGATGAAGTGAATGGTATCATCGACTGCGATGCCGAAGGCGATGGTAAAGATGATGCTCGTGCTCACCTTCATGCTCACCCCGGCTAGCCCCATCACGCCCGCTACCACCAGAATGGGCAGCAGGTTGGGCACCAGCACCACCAGCGTCATGCGCACCGACTTGAAGAGCAGCAGCACGATAAGCGTGACCATGGCCACGTCGATGGCCATGCCCTGTATCATATTCAGCGTCAGGTTCTCGTTGTTTTTGTCGATAAGATTCGACGAGCCGGTGAGGCGCGTGCGCAACACCGTCGTGTCGATGCCGGTGCGCAAAAACTGCCGTAGTGCCCCATTCAGCGCATCGGCCCGGATGCTGCCCACGTCTACCATGCGGCCGGTGAGGCGGCCGGCGCTGCCATCGGGCAGGGCCAGCGCCCGAAACTCGGGCCGCTTGCGAAACTGCCGCAGGGCCCCACGCAGCCGGGCCAGCCCGGCCGAGTCGGCGGGCAGGCGGTACTCGGCCAGCCCGCCGCCGTGCAGGGCCTGGTGCACGGTGCGCACCAGCGTGGCCGGCGAAGCCGAAAATTTGAGGCCGTAGGTAGTGGCCAGGTAGCGCTCCACTTTCTCGGTTTGGGCCAGCACGGCGGGGTCGTACACGGTGCGCCCGCCGGCGGGCTTCAGCTCCAGCTCGAAGGGCCGCACCCCGGCAAAGTGGTCGTTGAAAAAGGCAAAATCCTGGCGCACTGGGTCATTTTTCGATAAGTCATCGAGCAAGGACGAGTTGATGCGCACCCGCGTGGCTAGCCCCACGCTGGCCACCAGGATGAGCGCGCTGAGGGAGAACACCAGCCGCCGCCGCCGCAGCACCCCCCTAAAGAGGCGGCCCAGTACGCCGTCCCAGTCGTGGCCGTGCTGGCGCGGCTCGCGCAGGGCCGGCTTATTGAGCAGCACCAGCATGGCCGGCAACAGCGTGAAGCTCAGCAAAAAAGCTAAAATAACGGCGATGCCCGTAAACAGCCCGAAGTTGTGAATGGGCCGGATGGTGCTCGTCATCAAGGTGAAAAAGCCGATGCTGGTCGTCAGCGCCGACAGCCCCGAGCCAAAGCCCGACTCCTTGATGGTCGTGCGCAGCGCGTGCTTTTTGCCCGCGCCGTAGCCCAGCTCGCTCACGTAGCGGCTGATAATGTGGATGGTATCGGACATGCCCACCACGAACAGCATGAGCGGCAGCAGGGCCGTCATCAGGTCGATGCTGATGCCGCAGGCGCCCATCACGCCCAGGCCCCACACAATGGCCCCTAGCACTACCACCAGCGGTAGTATCACGCCCCACCACGTGCGAAACGTGAGCCACAACAGCCCCATTACCAGCAGGAAAGACAACGACATGAAAATAATCATCTCGCGCTGCAAGCGGTCTACAAACACCGACTGCGCCACCGCCTTACCCGCAAAGTGCACCCGCGCCTCGGGCAGCCCGGCCCGCGCCAGGCCGGCGCGCAGCTCGGTGAGCAGCGAGTCGCCGGGCGGCTTTTTAAGGTCGGGCGTGGTTTGAATGACCAGGGCCACGGCCCGCGCATCGGGGCTGAAAACGTTGCCCACCAAGCTGGGCGTTTTATAAATCAGGGTCGAGTCGGCGGCGCGGCGGCTGGGGTCGGCACGGTATTCGGCCGGGTGCAGGTAGGGTAGGGTATAGGCCCCGAGCCCCTCCACCACGGTCTGGCTGAGGGTGGTGGGGGAGGTAACGTGCAATACGTTGCGCTGCCGCCGCGCCACGTGCGTGAGGCTATCGACCTGCGTGAGAAAGGCCGGCGAAAACGCCGTTTGGCCCGGCCCGGCTTCCACGGCCAGCAGCAGATAATCGTTATCGTTGCCAAAGCGCTGGGTGTAGCCCTGGTAGTAGTCCAGGTCGGGGTCGCCGGCGGGGTAAAAGTCGTTGAAATTGTAGTTGAAGCGCAGCTGGGCGGCAAAGTAGCCGGCTAGCCCCGTAAGCAGGGCCAGCACCAGCAGCGTGAGGTAGGCAGTTCGGCGAAGCGACATAGGCAAGAGCGCGGCCGGGGCAAGCCGCGTAAGCGTTGGCAACCAGGACGCTGGAGTTTCGGCATATCCGAAATCCGTTGTACTTTAGAAGTCGCAACAACCCCTAACCCCCCGTTTTTACCAATTGTTTCTGCTTAAGCCCATGAAAAAGTCCCTGCTCGCCTTCGCTTTGCTGGCTTCGGCCGCCACTGCCTTCGCCCACGACGGCGACAAGCCCGCCAAAGGCAAGAAAGCCGACCACTGCACCGGCGTAGCCGCCGCCAAGTGCGAGAAAGGTATGGCTGGTACCAGCATGGCCGGCATGCCCGCCTGCTGCAAAGCCAAAATGGCCGCCGCCAAAGCTAGCCAGCCCGCCACGGCCGAAATGAAAACGGCCGCGGTGAAGTCGCTGTAAAAGCTATTTTTAAGCCCACAAATAAAAAAGCTGCCCTATTAGGCAGCTTTTTTATTTGTGTTTTTCTACCTTGCGAATTCATATCTCATTGTTTAGAAGCCCCATGGAACTCATTGACCATCTAAGTAACCTAGCCTCACGCGTTCAGAAACAAGTATCATTTATTCAAACGGAAGAGGCCACTAAAAATGCGTTGGTTCTACCCTTCCTCAATGCACTTGGTTACAACGTGTTTGACCCGACAGAGGTAGTTCCGGAATTTATCGCTGACATCGGAACAAAGAAGGGTGAAAAAGTGGACTACGCTATTTTTAGAGATGGTAAACCCATAATTTTGATTGAGTGTAAGCATGTTGGCAGCGATTTAAATATCAACCATGCTGGTCAGCTATTTCGCTATTTTCACGTAACAGAGGCCCGAATCGGTATTCTTACTAATGGCGTGACATACCGACTATTTACAGACCTTGAGCAGCCAAATAAAATGGACGAGCGGCCATTTATGGAATTTGACCTCTTCAATTTTAACGACCATGAAGTTACCGAGATAAAAAAGCTTAGTAAGGCAGATTTTAGTATCGATGAGATGCTGGCAGCGGCGCACGACCTAAAATATGTGCGGGCTTTTAAAAATTATCTGGACAGTCAGTTTACCCGACCAAGCGAAGAATTTGTTCGCTTTATAGCTAAGCAGGTATATGATGGTGTGCTAACTGCCAAGATGAAAGACCAGTTTAGCGCGCTCATTGCCCGTACGATGCAGCAGTTTCTGAACGAAAAGTTAGCCGCTAAATTCAAATCGGTTCTTGCCGATACAGGGGTAATTTCTGCTTCTGCTGCCCTTTCTCCACCTGCTGAAACCTCAGTTGCTGCGCCTGAAACAACGCCTCCTAAAGAACAAGAAAAAGGAATAGTTACTACTGTAGAAGAAACAGAAGGTTTTATGATTGTGCGCGCAATATTGCGTAAAAACGTGGCGGTAAATCGCGTTATGATGCGTGATGTGCAGTCTTATTGCGGCATTTTACTTGATGACAATAACCGTAAGCCGATTTGCAGGATGCACTTTAATGGTTCAAAGAAATTTTTGACTCTTTTTGATAAAGAAGAAATCGAAAGAGTAGATATTGAAAGTTTAGATGATTTGTACCAGCTAGCCTCCCGGCTACGGGATACGGTGGTTAAGTATGAAGTCAAGGCGGTAGATTAGCTGTAAAAGAGCCGATTTGGAAGCAAATTTTTTTATGAATGTTCGGCTGCGTCATTCTTTAGTAAGTAAATTAATTTCCTCCCTACCTTAGTCTCCGAATTGACTTATTTTTATAAAGTGAAAAGAACTATACGCTTCATTGCTGCCTTTTTCTGCCTTGCCCTTACCTCTCACGCGCAGGCCCCAAGCAAAGAACTCGCCACGGCCGTACTGAAAAAAAACCTGGCGGCGGCCGAAACCCTGCTCGCCGGTGGGGCCAACCCCAATGCCGTGATTGAGGTGGTGCCGGGCTTTCCGACGACCTATCTCGTAACGGCCGCGGGCAGCGGCAGCCTCGATTTGGTGAAGCTGCTGCTCAAGCATAAGGCCCAGGTAAACCAGCCCGACGGCTTCAAGGTCACGGCCCTGATGGCCGCGGCCGCCAAGGGCAACAAGGCCATTGTGGACCTGCTGCTAGCCAGCGGGGCCGATGCCAAAGCCAAGGACGATGAAGGCAAGGACGCCCTGGCAATGGCCAAGGAAGGCGGCAACCCAGAAGTGGTGGCGCTGCTGGAGAAGGCAAAGTAGCCGGCCAGCTACCAAAAAAAGGGGCGGCAAGCGGACGTAGTCACGCTTGCCGCCCCTTCTTCGTGAGGGCCCTGGGCTAAGGACCGGCCCTAGCCGGCCACCGCTATGCGGCGGCTGCCGCGCAGCCCGTACCACATAATGTAGGCGTAGCACAGCACCGGTAGCAGCAGCGCCAGGCGCAGGCTGCTGTGGTCGGCAATGGCCCCGAAGAGCATGGGTACCAGCGCGCCGCCCACAATGGCGGTGCACAGCAGGCCCGAGCCCTCCTCGGTGTGGCGGCCCAGCCCGGCCACGGCCAGCGTGAAGATGGTGGGGTACATCACGGAGTTCATCAGGCCCACGGCCAGCAGGCTCCACATGGCCAGCGGGCCGGTGGTGCTAATAGAAATCAGGACCAGCACTACGGCGCCTATGGCATTGAAGGCTAGTATTTTGGCTGGTGAGAATTTGTTGAGCAGGTAGGCGCCCGCGAAGCGGCCCACCATGGCCGCACCCCAGTAAAAGGCCACCTGGTTGCCGGCCGCCGTGGCGTCGAGGCCCATTACGTTGGGCAGCGCCAGGTAGCTCACAATGTGCGAGCCAATGGCTACTTCGGCCCCTACGTAGGCAAAAATGCCCACCACGCCCAGCGCCAGGTGGCGGTAGCCCCAGGCGCCGCGGTGGTGCTCGCCGGTGGCCACGTCGTCGTCGGCCACGTGCTCAATAACGGGCAGGCTGATACGGCTCAGAATGAGGCTGATGAGCAAGAGCATACCGCCAATAACGAGGTAGGGCAGCTGCACGGCGCTCACATCGATGGCCGCCGCCGTCGTAGCGTTGTCGAGCTTAGGCAGGTGGCTCAGAATGAGCGCGCTACCCAGCAGCGGGGCCAGAGTGGTACCCAGCGAGTTGAAGGCCTGCGTGAGCGACAGCCGGGACGAGGCCGACTCGGGCGGCCCCAGAATGGCCACGTACGGGTTGGCCGCTACTTGCAGCAGCGTAATGCCCGAGGCCAGCACAAACAGCGCCCCTAAAAACAGCCCGTAGGCCCGCTGCGCCGCCGCCGGGTAAAACAGGAAAGCGCCCGCCGCTGCCACGACGAAGCCCAGCAGCATCCCTTTTTTGTACCCTAGCCGGGCCACCAGCTTGCCGGCCGGAATGCTCATCAAAAAGTAAGCGCCGAAAAAGCACAGGTTAATGAGGTTGGCCTGCGAGAAGGACAGCTGAAAAATAGCCTTCAGGTAGGGAATCAGAATATCGTTGAGGCAGGTGATAAAGCCCCACAGAAAAAAGAGCGTCGTGACGGCGCTCAGGGCCGAGGTATAGCGCGGCGCTGGTCCGGTGGCGGGGGCGGTAGAGAGCCGGTTGAGGGTGGGGGCGGGTGCAGCCATGAAAAAAGAAGGGAGTGGTTAGAGCCTTAAAAGTAACGAACTAGCGCGGTGTTGGCTCATCTAAGCGCGGCTAGCCTGCCTGGTTGCGCAGTGGTGTAGGTAGCTTTGCGGGGGCGCCGGGCTGCTACCGCCCGGCCCGGCGCCCCCGCTTTCCGGGGCTGAGTGTTGCCCGGTCAAGGTAGCGATTCTCGTTATTTTCTTTTGCGCATGCGCCAGTACCACGCTCTTCTGCAGCAGATTCTCGACCACGGCACTGCCAAAACCGACCGCACGGGCACGGGCACGCTGTCCATCTTTGGCCCGCAGATGCGGTTCAAGCTGGCCGAAGGCTTTCCGCTGGTCACCACCAAAAAAGTGCACCTCAAGAGCATTATTCACGAGTTGCTGTGGTTTTTGCAGGGCAGCACCAACATTGGGTATCTCAAGGAGCACGGAGTGAAAATCTGGGATGAGTGGGCCGACGAAAATGGCGACCTCGGCCCGGTGTATGGCTACCAGTGGCGCAGCTGGCCCGATGGCCAGGGCGGCCACATCGACCAGATTGCGCAGATTATCAGCCAGCTAAAAACTCAGCCCGACTCGCGCCGCATGGTGGTGAGCGCCTGGAACGTGGCCGACCTGCCCCAGATGAAGCTACCCGCCTGCCACGCCCTGTTTCAGTTTTACGTGGCCGACGGCCAGCTCAGCTGCCAGCTCTATCAGCGCTCGGCCGACGTGTTTCTGGGCGTGCCCTTCAACATCGCCTCCTACGCCCTGCTGACCCTGATGCTGGCTCAGGTGACGGGCCTGACGCCCGGCGAGTTTATCTGGACCGGCGGCGACACCCACCTCTACAGCAATCACCTGGCGCAGGCCCGCGAGCAGCTAACCCGGGCGCCGCGCCCGCTGCCCACCCTGCGCCTCAACCCGGCCGTGACCGACCTCTTCGATTTTCGGTACGAAGATTTTCAGCTGGAAAACTACGACCCCTGGCCCGCCATCAAAGCGCCCGTGGCGGTGTAACTTAGGGCATGAGAACGGCCGCATGAAGAATTTTTGCTGGGTATTGCCGGGGTTGCTGCTGGCCGCCGGGGCCGCCCGTGGCCAAAGCGGCTACGCGGCGCCCGGCTTCCCGATGCGGCCGGTGGGCCGCCCGCGGCCACCCGAGGTAGTGGCGCCCCCGCTGGCTTCGCCGGTGCTGCCGCGCTTTTGGCACGAAACTGACGCTAGCCGGCAGGCGGCGGGTCGCGACCAGTTTTTTAAGTTCGTGTCGGAGCAAGCTAAGTACCCGCCCGCCGCGCGCCCCGCCCCCGACCGACCGCAGGACCTGCTGCCCACCGGCCGCATTCTGGTGAGCATTCGGGTGCGGGCCAACGGCTCGGTGCGCCAGCCGCCGCGCATTGTGCGCCGCGAGCTAGCCCGCCCCGAGGCCGACTACCCGCCCGCCGCCGTGCGCGCCCTCGATGCCGAGGCCCTGCGGGTGCTGGGCGCCCTGCGCTTCGTGCGCGCCGTTGCCGCTCAGGATTCGCTGCTGGTGCCCCTGCGCTTCATCACGGAGTAATACTCAAATTTGAATTGGTAGACGCCCCTGTAGCAATGACATTTCTTGAAATAGCCGAAGCAGTCTTAAAACAAGCTACTCAACCGCTTACTCAACGCCAGATATGGGATGAGGCAATTGCATTAGGCTTGTCGAACAGGATAAAATCAGTAGGTAAGACACCTTGGGCTACGCTTGGTGCCCAACTATATGTAGACTTGAAAAATAATGCGTCTACTAAATTTTTGAAATCTGGTAAAGGGAGGTTTCAACTTGTTAGTAGGGGAGAGGTGCTATTAAGTACGCTGTTGCCAGAAATTCCGTCGTCTGCACAGCCTGCGAACAAACGGAGGAAAGCAGAGAGTCTAATGTATTCGGCTAAGCAAGAGGAATATTACTTAGAAAAGCATCTTCATCCTTTTATGGCTTATTTTGCTTTTCACAAGTTAAAGGCTTATGCAAAAACTCTTAATCATAGCAAGTCAGTGAAGACAGGTTATGGAGAGTGGGTACACCCTGATATGGTTTCGTGTGCTTTCCCCTTTTTACAAGACAATTGGCACACTGAAGTATCTAGTTTAAGTCGTTCTATTGGTAATGCACCAATTCGCTTATGTTCTTTTGAATTAAAGCGTAAACTAGATATGACTAATTTGCGAGAAGTGTTTTTTCAAGCAGTTTCTAACTCTACGTGGGCGAATGAGAGCTACTTGGTAGCTGCAAAAATTTCGAACGACCAGGACTTTTTAAGTGAATTAAAAAGACTTTCTTCTTCCTTTAATATTGGGATTATTCGTCTGGATACAGCTGACCCAGAAGGAGGAGAGATATTATTGCCTGCCAGATTCAAAGAGAACCTAGATTGGGATACAATGAATAAGCTAGCGATGAATAAAGATTTCAAAGGCTTCTTGGCAAGGGTGCAGAAAGACCTAAAAAACAACGAAGTTTATAAGGAGCAGTACGATAAAGTGCTAACGAAGCAAGAGCTTCTAAAATCAATCGAAAATATTCAGCTTGGGAAATAAATGAGTCAAAAATTTTGCCGGCCCCACGCGCTGCACCACCCGCACCGCCGCCACATTGGCCGTAAAGGCAAAATCAGCGGCTAGTAAGTCGGCCGGTGGAAAGAGGCCTTCGTGACAGGCTAGCCCGGCGGCCCGGGCGGCGCGCAGCACCGCCGCCCGGCGCACACCCGCCACGCAGCCGCTGGCCAGCGCGGGTGTGAATAGCACGTCGTCCTTGCCCCAAAAAATGGCCGCCGCCCCCGCCTCGGCCACGTGCCCGGCCGCGTCGAGCAGAATAATCTCGTCGAGCCCGCGCTGCTGGCGCTCGTGGGCAGCCCGCACGTAGAGCCACGCCTGCGGCCCCTTGCAAAAGCTCAGTGGCGAGAAGATGGATTGGGTATCGAGCGCGAAATCAACTAGTTGCAGCGGGGCGTCGTCGGGCGTGAAACTTTCGGCGGTGGCTAGCCACTCGGCTGTGGCGGTGGGCGGCGTGTAGCGCCCACCCCCGGCGCGCCACACGTGCAGGCGCAGGCGGGCGGCGGGCAGTTGGTTGGCTAGGGCCAGTTGGGTCAGGGTGGCTGCCAGGGCCGCGGCGGTGGCCAGGGCCGCGGGCAGCGTGAGGTATAAAGCGGCGGCGGCCTGCTGCATGCGGGCGGCGTGGTCGGGGGCCAGGCGCAGGCGCCCGTCGGCAAAAATCAGGGTTTCGAAAAAGCCGTCGCCGAAGGCTAGCCCCCGGTTGGGCAGGGGCAAGGCAAAAGCTTGCGGCGCCAGTAGCTCCCCGTTGAAAAGTATCATTCTGCTGCTGAAAAATTACCCAGGATTTCAAAGCCGGTACCAGGAACCCGGCCGCTACTCGCCCTCAAAATCCGACCAGTGCGCAGCATCCGACCCATCTGCCGTTCACACCAGCCCAAAGCGCTTGCCCGGCAGCGCCCGCACTACCCCCCGAAACTCAAGCCCCAGCAGCAGCGCGGCCACTGCGTGAATGGGCTGCTGGGCTTTCCAGGCCAGCTCATCCATGTGCAGCTCGCGGCTGGGCGCGGTGGCCAGCACGCTTACCAGCGAAAATTCTTCGGCCGAAAAGTCGTCGGCCGAGTAAGAGGGAGCTGGCTGAAACTTGCCGGGTAGGTGCAGGGCGGCGTCCCAGTTGAGCAGCTGCTCCAGGTCGCGGGGCTCCTGGTAGAGGGCCGCTTTGTTGGTTTTAATCAGCGTGTTGCAGCCTTCGGAGGTGGGTGACCCTAGCGGGCCGGGCACGGCCAGCACGTCGCGGTCGTAGCTCAGGGCTAGCTCGGCGGTGATGAGCGCGCCGCCCTTGGCGGCCGCTTCCACCACCACCGTGCCGTCGGCCAGCCCCGCAATAATGCGGTTGCGCTGCGGAAAATTGTAGCGGTCGGGCTGCGTGCCGAAGGGAAACTCGGTGAGCAGGCCCCCGGTTTCGCGCATCTTCTCGGCCGTTTTGCGGTGCGCAGCGGGGTAAATAATGTCGAGGCCGGTGGCCATTACGCCCACCGTGGCTAGCCCCTCCTGCAAAGCGGCGCGGTGGGCCATGATGTCAATGCCATAGGCTAGCCCGCTGACGATGAGCGGCTGGTGCGGCAGCACGCCTTTCATAAGGCGCTCGGTTTGCTCGCGGCCATACTCGGTAGCCTGGCGGGTGCCCACCAGGGCCAGCACCTTGGGCGCGTTCAGATTGGCCGGGCCCTGGTAGTAGAGCAGCACCGGCGCGTCGGCAATAAGCTTGAGGCGGTGCGGAAACTGCTTATTCGTGTAAAACAGGATTTGCACGCCCTCCTTTTCGGCCTTGCGCAGGCTGGCCTCGGCCTGGGTCAGGGCCGCGCCGCGCGCGGACCCGGTCAGGATTTTAAGCGTGGCCTCGCCCACGCCCGGAATGCGCCGCAGCTTGCCGGGCGGCAGCAAAAACACGTTTTTGGCCGACGAGCCGTAGCTCATCAATTGGCGCGTGAGCTGCGGGCCGATGCCGGGCAGCAAGGTCAGGGCCAGCTCGTGGTAGAGGTCGTCGGTGGGCGTAGGCATGTAGCGCGAAGCTCCGGCTTCGTGCACGAGCGCAGCGAGTTCTGCGGCTGGTGGATGAGGTTAGAATAGAAACAGACGCAAGCAGGCGCAGATACTCGCTGCGCTCGTGCGCGAAGGTGAAGCTTCGCGCTACTCGGCCTTTTGCGCCGCGTCGATTTCCTTTTTTAGGTTTACCAGGAAGCCGCGCACTTTCTCCAGCGATTGTATCACATCAATCTTGTCCTTGAGCTGGCCGCCCTTCTGCTTCATCATTTCGCGGGCGCCGGCGATGGTGTAGCCGCGCTCCTTAACCAGGTGATAGATAGTGCGAAACACGTCCACGTCGGCCTGGGTGAAGAGGCGATTGCCCTTCTTGCTCTTGCGCGGGGCTAGCTCATCAAACTCCGTTTCCCAGAAGCGAATGAGCGAGGTGGCCACGCCAAACTGCTCGGCCACCTCCCCGATGGTAAAGTACTGTTTGGTGATATCGCGCTCTTTATAAGGCATGGGTGGGGGGAAATGGCTAGCGGGAATGAGGAAGCGGCGGGCAGTGTTGCGAGAGAAAGCACCCTGGCCGCCTGGGCGGCACTAGGGAAAGCTTCGCGTCCCAAACTACCTTTGCCCGCGCAAAGCAACGCCAAAAATACCGGTATTTGCCCCTAGTTCCATGTCTCTTCCTACCGCCGCGCACGTTCGCCAGCAGTTTCTCGATTTTTTTGCCTCCAAAGGCCACCACATCGTGCCCTCAGCGCCGCTCGTGGTCAAGGACGACCCCACGCTGCTATTCATTAACAGCGGCATGGCGCCGTTCAAAGACTACTTTCTGGGCAACCGGCCCGCGCCCCACAAGCGCATTGCCGACACCCAGAAGTGCCTGCGCGTGAGCGGTAAGCACAACGACCTGGAGGAGGTAGGCTACGATACCTACCACCACACCATGTTCGAGATGCTGGGCAACTGGAGCTTTGGCGACTACTTCAAAAAAGACGCCATCAACTGGGCCTGGGAGTTGCTGACGGAGGTGTATCAGCTGGAGAAGGACCGGCTGTACGTGACTTATTTTGAGGGAGATGCCACTGATGGTACCGGCCCTGACACCGAAACGCAGGACTTGTGGCGCCAGTACACCACCGACGACCGCATCCTGCCCGGCAACAAGAAGGATAACTTCTGGGAGATGGGCGACACCGGCCCCTGCGGCCCGTGCACCGAAATTCACATCGACCTGCGCTCCGACGAGGAGCGCGCCGCCCAGTCGGGCCGCGAGCTCGTGAATGCCGACCACCCGCAGGTGGTCGAGGTCTGGAACAACGTGTTCATGGAGTTTCAGCGCCTGGCCGACAAGTCGCTCATCAAGCTGCCCGCCCAGAGCGTGGACACCGGCATGGGCTTCGAGCGCCTGATGATGGCCGTATCGGGCGTGAAGTCGAACTACGATACCGATGTTTTTCAGCCGCTTATCCAGTTTATTGCCCAGGAAGCCGGCGTGCCCTACCACGGCACGTCGCCGGCCACAGTAACCGACCTGCCGGCCACCGAGGAGGAGAAAACCGACATCGCCATTCGGGTGCTGGCCGACCACATCCGGGCCATTGCCTTCACCATTGCCGACGGCCAGCTGCCCAGCAACGTGAAGGCGGGCTACGTCATTCGCCGCATTCTGCGCCGCGCCGTGCGCTACGCCTTTTCGAGCCTGAATCAGAAGCAGCCCTTCCTCTACAAGCTCGTGCCGGTGCTGGCCGACCAGATGGCGGGCATCTTCCCCGAGCTGAAAGCCCAGCAGGCCTTTGTGACGCGGGTGATTGAGGAAGAAGAGATTAGCTTTCTCAAAACGTTGGAAACCGGCCTGCGCCGCCTCGACGCGCTCGAAGAAAGTGCCCGCCAGAGCGGCGGCGTTATTGACGGCAAAACGGCGTTTGAGCTCAGCGACACGTTTGGCTTTCCCTTCGACCTCACCGCCCTCATCGCCCGCGAAAAAGGGCTGACCGTAGACGAGGCCGGCTTCAAAAAAGCCCTGGAAGCGCAGAAAGGCCGCAGCCGCGGCGACCAGGAAACCGAGCAGAGCGACTGGGTGACGGTGCGCGATACCAACGCGCCCAACGTGTTCGTGGGCTACGACCACGACGAGGCCACCGCCCGCCTGCTGCGCTACCGCAAAGTCGATAAGAAGGGCAAAACCGAGTACCAATTGGTGTTTGACCAGACGCCTTTCTACGCCGAAAGCGGCGGCCAGACCGGCGATACGGGCTACCTCGAATCGCCGCTGAGCAAGGTGCG
>CAYLNN010000040.1:0-31409 GCA_964385095.1 uncultured Hymenobacter sp. | reverse complement strand
CCAGCAGCTCGGGGTCGAGGGCGGGGCTCAGGAGCTGGCCCACGGGCGGCAGCTGGGCCGTATCGCCGATGAGCAGCAGCCGGTTGGTGCTGCGCTCAAACACGAAGCCCATGAGGTCGTCGAGCAGGCCGCTTTCGCCAAAGGCCTTCTCGTCGGAAATCATCGAGGCCTCATCCACAATAAAGAGCGTTTCTTCAGTGCGGTTGGGCTGGCGCGTAAAGCTCAGGCGCTCGCTAGGCGAGCCACTAGTTTGACGGTATATCTTTTTGTGGATGGTGCTAGCCGGCACGCCTGCGTAGGCGCTCATCACCTTGGCGGCGCGGCCAGTGGGCGC
The DNA here is from genome assembly GCA_964385095.1 of uncultured Hymenobacter sp. Classification (GTDB taxonomy): domain Bacteria; phylum Bacteroidota; class Bacteroidia; order Cytophagales; family Hymenobacteraceae; genus Hymenobacter. Next base: position 31,075 of record CAYLNN010000040.1, on the reverse strand, counting down.
CATGAGCGCGTAGCGGCGCTGCATGCGGCCTAGCCACTGCACGAGGGCGCTCACCACGGTGGTTTTACCGGTGCCGGCGTAGCCACGCAGCACAAACACTTTGCGCCCGGGCAGCTGGTCGCGCAAAAACTCATCAAGCTGCACGAATAATTCGGCTTGGTCGTCGGTCGGCTCGAAAGGAAAATAATCGCGGACGGACGGAAAGCGGGTTTTTAGCACTTACTTATTTTCTTTTAAATCCGTCAAAAATATGGTTCGCATTAAATTTCATGCATACTCTTTCTAGCTCTTGTTCAAACATTGCACTCATATCGGCTGACCAGGACATTATATATCCCATAAGTCCGTCTAGCTCGTCAAAAAAGACGAAAGAATCCTGGCTGGACATTCCTGTACCAGCTAGCTGGCGGCCTTGGTGTAGCAGCCGATGAATTGCATACAAGGCTTTTTTTTCATCAAGAACCATAAGATACAATATTAAAGCAAGCTAAATTTTATAGGAAACGTCATGCTGAGCTTGTCGAAGCATGACGTTTCCTGAGAACCTCTAACCTTACTAAATGCTCGCCGGCTCTAGCACTGCCATCGTGGCCGAGGCCTTGGCGATGAGCACATCATCGCACCATACCTCGGCCTCGCAAAAGTGCAGGCGGCGCCCGGCTTTCAACACCCAGCCGATGGCTTTGATTCGCTGGCCCACGCCGGGGTTCAGGTAACTCACTTTGAGGTCGGACGTAACCACGCCGCAGTTTTCGGGCACGAGCGTGACGGCGGCAAAACCCGCCGCCAGGTCGGCCATCGTGGCGACTAGGCCGCCGTGGGCGAAGCCGCGCTGCTGCTGGTGCTGCTGCCCCAGCGCCAACTCGGCCTCGATGCGGCCGGGCTCGATGCGGGTGAGGTCGGCCCCAATGAGGTGCATAAAATACTGGCGCTTCAGCTTTTCGCGGATGCGGGCTTCGAGGGCGGCGAGGGGTTCGGGAGGGGCGGCGTTCATAGGGGGCCAAAGATACCGGCCGGCTAGGGGTGCTTACCTTCCGGCAGCCTTTTTGCCCGGCCAAGTAGCCGGCCCCGGCAAGCCGCCTCACTACCCCATTACCTCATTACCTTAAATGGACCACCTTTCGACGATGCAGTACCTTGTGGCCGGCGCGCTGGGCCTAGGCTTAGCCGCGAGCAGCGGCTTTCGGGTGTTTGTGCCGCTGCTCGCGGCTAGCGTGGCGCACCGCGTGGGCTGGCTGCCCAGCTCGCCGGGCTTCGAGTGGCTAGGCTCCTGGACAGCTCTGCTGGTGCTGACCACCGCCACGGTGGCCGAATTGGTGGGTTACTACGTGCCGTTGGTAGACCACCTGCTCGACACGCTCACTACGCCCGCGTCCTTCGTAGCGGGCACATTGTTAATGACTTCCTCGCTTACCCACCTCGACCCGACGCTGCGCTGGACGCTCGGTATTTTAGTGGGCGGGGGCGCAGCGGGCATGGTGCAGGGCAGCACGGCGCTGCTACGGGCGGGCTCCACGGCCACCACTGGGGGGCTAGCCAACCCGCTGTTTGCCACCCTCGAAAACGTATTGGCCATAGTCGGCACGCTCTTTACGCTGCTGCTGCCGCTGGTAATGGCCGGGCTGGTGGTGGGGCTGCTGGTATTTATAACCAGCCGGTGGCGGCGGTGGCGGGCGGCGCGGGTGGCGGCTTCGGCCATCCCGGGCGGGTTTGCGTAGAGGCAGCACGCTACCGCCGTTTTATTTCCCGATTTTATGCCCCCCACTGCTTCATCTGATTCTTTACTTGCTCCCTATGCCGGCTTGGTGCGCGTGCGCGTGGGCGGCATTTTGGTGCGCAACGGGGCCATTTTGCTGGCCGCCCACCGCGGGCTACTGCCTAATGATGCGACCTTTTGGTCGCCCCCGGGCGGAGGCTGGGCCTTCGGCGAAAGCCTGAAAGAAGCCTTGCAGCGCGAGTTTCGGGAAGAAACCGGGCTAGCCGTGCGCGTGGGCCGGCAGCTGCACCTGCACGAGTTTCGGCGCGCCGACTTGCAGGCGCTGGAGATTTTCTTTGAGGTAACGGCCGAAGACCCCACCGCTACCCCGCGCCTGGGCCACGACCCCGAGCACGCCCCCGAGACCCAACTGCTCGCCGAGCTGGCCTGGCGCACGCCCCGCCAGCTGCTGGCCCTGCCACCCGCCCAGGTGCACCCCGTGCTGCGCGGCCTGCTCAGCACCGACGACATCTTTGTGCCCCAGGTGCTGCTGGGCTAGGGCCGGGCCAGGGCCAGGGGCCTATCTTTACCCCGGCCCGCCGCTGGGCGGGCTTGCTTTTGCCTGTGCCTGCTCCTTCTACCCTGCCCGCTGCTCCGACGTTGAGCCTGCGCGACGAAACTTTCGACGCCGCCAACCTCACGGCCTATCACCTCTACGCACTGGCTAGCCCCGGCCGCCTGCGCCTAGCCGCTCTCGATGCCGCACGCCACAAAATAGTGGCTTTCGATGACCTGCCGCTGGCCTCGCTGGCTGGGCTTCCCACCATGGCTGCCGCCACGCTGCTTGGCCAGCCGGGCTGGGCCCGCCTGCGCCTGGGCCTGGCCGGGCAGGCCACACCGCTGCTGCCCGCACCCCTCTACCGCACCGGCGACGAGGCCGCCTACCTGCGCCTGCACCACGAGCTGGCCCCCGAGGAGGAGGCCCTGGCCTACACCCTGGCTTTGCCCGCGCCGGCCACCGACATCGTGAGCTTGTTTGCGGCGCCCGCTAGCCTTGTGCAGTGGCTGCAGCAGGTGCACGGCCCCAGCGCCCGGCTGCTGCCCCAGGCCAGCGCGCTGCTCGGCGGCCTGCTGCACCAGCGGGGGCCTAGCCCCGCGCCGCGCCAGCTTTATCTCAACCTGGCCGACCACGAGCTAATGGCCGTGGTGCTGGGCACGCAGGTCGATTTTTGCAACTCCTTTACCGTGAGCACGGCCGAGGACGTGGCCTACTACACCATTTTGGTAATGCAGGAGCTAGGCCTGAATCCCGACCAGGATGTGGTTACCATCTGGGGCGACCTCACCGGCGACTCGGCCACGTTTGCGCTGCTCAGCACCTACGTGCGCCAGCTGCGCTTTGGCACCCGGCCCTTTGGCTTGCAGTATTCCTATTACTTGAATGAGGTGGCCGATTACCACCATTTCGATTTGTTTAGCCTGGCTTTTTGCGAGTAAGACGCGGGCCGGGCAATGGCTTTTTCTTAACCAGCACCAGCCCCTAGCCAATCTGCCCTATCCCCATGCACAGAATAGCGCTTTTCCCCGGCTCCTTCGACCCGTTTACCAACGGCCACCTCGACATTGTGCGGCGCGGCGTGGGGCTGTTCGATGAGCTGATTATCGCCATTGGTACCAACAGCAGCAAGCAGCGCCAGTTTCCCATCGAGTGGCTGGTAGGCCAGCTCGAAGCCCTGTTTGCCGACGAGCCGCGCGTGTCGGTGCGCCCCTACCAGGGCCTTACCACCGAGTTTGCCCGCGCTACCGGGGCGCACTACCTGCTGCGGGGCCTGCGCAACACGCTCGATTTTGAGTATGAAAATGCTATTGCCCAGGCCAACCGCCAGCTCAGCCCCGGCCTAGAAACCGTGTTTCTGGCAACCTCGCCTACCCTAGCGGCGGTGAGCAGCACCATTATCCGCGAAATTCATCGCTTCGGGGGCGAGGTAAGTCAGTTTGTACCTTACCCGCTGCCGCCCGTCGCTCACTAGCTACCGCCGGATTAGTGCGAACCAACGAAAAAGCCGCCTATTTCCACTGCTGGAAATAGGCGGCTTTTTGGAGAACAATGAATTGCGCAGGGCGCTAGTCCATTACTTTCAAGGGGTCAATGGGGTCAGCTTTGAAGTACTGCATGGCCACGAGCGAAGTGATAACGCCCGTCATGGTACCCATGAGGATGATGGCCAAGAATGCTACGACTACTGACAAATCGAAGCCGAACAGGTTCTCGACCTGCGTCAAATCCAGCGTGCGGGGCATAACCGCCGTGAGGATGATGAAGAACAGGCCCAGCACCACCGAAGCCACCATGGCCGCGATAATACCCGTGCCATAGCCGCCCAAGTAAGGCATTTGGTTGCCGCGCAATTGGCGCAGGTGCCGGATGGCCAGCACCGAGCCAGTAATCAGAATTAGTACATCGACGCTACCGGCCTCGATGCGCGAGAAAAAGCCCATTAGCGCGGCCAGCAGCGTGTAGGCACACAGCACGGCCCCGGTAATGATGCCGAAGCGAAAGCCATTTTGCTCGGGAGTGAGGGTGCGGGCAGCGGGAGTAGAGAGAGAAGAAGCAGCCATAAATAAGAAGGAGAGTTGATGTGGAAAAGCAAGCTGGCAAGCCTCCGGGGCCGCCTGGGTTTCTATACTGCATTTTGGCTTGCTGTGTTGTGCTGCTGGCTAGGGCACAATTTGGGAAGGCGGGGCGTTGTGTTAGGGCAAGGCCGCGCGGCGGCGTATTTTTGCGAAGTTTTTCTGGTTTCTTATTCTGGCTTAGATGATTTCTACGACCAACGTGAGCTTGCGCTACGGCAAGCGGGTATTGTTTGAGGATGTAACGGTGAAGTTTTTGCCTGGCAACGTGTACGGCCTCATTGGGGCCAACGGCGCCGGCAAATCCACCTTTTTGAAGATATTATCGGGCGAGATTGAGCCTAATACCGGCTCGGTGGAGCTGCCCGCCGGCCAGCGCTTAGCCGTGCTCAAGCAGAACCAGTTTGCCTACGACGACCAGCAGGTGCTGGCCACCGTCATTCAGGGCCACCAGCAGCTTTCAGCCGTGATGAAGGAGAAGGACGCGCTGTATGCCAAGTACGACCTGGGTACCGCCACCGATGCCGACGGCGAGCGCCTGGGCATTCTGGAAGGCGAGTTTGCCGATATGAGCGGCTGGGACGCCGAGTACCAGGCGGCCGAATTGCTGAGCGGCCTGGGCATTACCGAAGACAAGCACCAGAGTCTGATGTCGGACCTGGGGGCTAGCGAAAAAGTGCGCGTGCTGCTAGCCCAGGCCCTGTTTGGCAACCCCGACGTGCTGCTGCTCGACGAACCGACCAACAACCTCGACGCCGAGAGCGTGCTCTGGCTCGAAAACTTCCTGGATAGCTTCGAAAACACGGTAATCGTGGTGAGCCACGACCGCCACTTCCTCGATGCCGTGTGTAATTACATGGCCGACCTGGACTTCTCGAAAATCACGATGTATCCTGGCAACTACTCGTTTTGGTACGAGAGCAGCCAGCTAGCCCTGCGCCAGCGCCAGGACGTAAACAAGAAAACCGAGGACAAGCGCAAGGAACTCGAAGAATTCGTGCGCCGCTTCTCGGCCAACGCTTCGAAATCGAAACAGGCCACCAGCCGCCAGAAGCTGCTGCAAAAGCTGACGCTGGAAGAAATCAAGCCTTCGTCGCGCCGCTACCCTTACATCGCCTTCAAGCCCGAGCGCGAAGCCGGCAACCAGCTGCTGAGCGTGGACGGCGTGAACAAGACCGTGGACGGCCAGTCGGTGCTGAAAAACGTGTCGTTCACCCTCGACAAGGGCGACAAGGTGGCCATCGTAGGCCGCGACGACCGCGCCGCCTCGCTGCTGTTCGACATCATTTTTGGCGAAGCCAAGGCCGATAAGGGCAGCTACAACTGGGGCACCACCATCACCCCTAGCTACTTCCCGAAGGAAAACTCGGCCTTTTTCCAGGCCGATAACATGAACCTCGTGGACTGGCTGCGCCAGTATTCGGTAGAAAAGGATGAGAGCTTTGTGCGCGGCTGGCTGGGCCGTATGCTATTTTCGGGCGAGGAAAGCCAGAAGAAGCCCAACGTGCTGAGCGGCGGCGAAAAAGTGCGCTGCATGCTCAGCAAGATGATGCTCGAAAGCGGCAACGTGCTGGTGATGGATGACCCAACGAACCACTTGGACCTCGAAAGCATTCAAGCCTTGAACAACGGCCTGAAAGAATTTTCCGGCTCGCTCATCTTCGCCTCGCACGACTTGCAATTCATCGACACGGTGGCCAACCGCATCATCGAGCTTACGCCCGACGGCATCATCGACCGCCGCATGAATTACGAAGAGTACCTAGCCGACGAAACCCTGAAAGCCCAGCGCCAGAAAATGTACCAGCTGGCGTAGTTCAATTAAAAATATAGGAATTAAAAATTAAAAATTGCTCCTGGGTAACCCCAGGAGCAATTTTTAGGCGCTCAGTTTTTAATCAATAATTTTTAATTCTCAATTTTTAATTCCTACTTCCTCTCAATGAAACGTCTGCTTGTTCCCTTTTTGCTAGGTGCCGGCGCGCTGCTAGCCCCTGGCCGCAGCTTTGCCCAGCAAAAGCCGGTGCTGAATACTGCGCCGCCCGGCACGGCCCCAACCCGGCCCGCACCCACCCGCCCGCCAGTAGACACGACCAATGTGGCCCCCACCATTCCGGTGTACACGCCGGGCCAGGCGGCGCCCGCTGCTACGCCGGCGCCCACCGCGCCGGCCGCTTTGCCCGCCCCTAGCCAGGACAGCCCCTCGGGCCTAGAGCTGCCCGGCCGTGAGCAGGAGCGCAAAGCCGCCCAGCAGCACGCCGAGCAGTATACCAAGCTATTTGTGTACTCGGGTATTGGGCTAGGCTACAGTTCGTTCTACGGCTATAGCAATTTTAACTTCAGTATTTCGCCGGCCTTGGGCTACCGGGTTAGCGACCGTTTTGCCATTGGGCCGGGCATCAGCTACGCTTACAACCACTACGGTCAGGACTTTGGTAATGGCACGAACAGCAGCATCAGCACCAGCAGCTTCGGGGCCAAGGTGTTTGCGCAGTTCATTGTCTTCGACCAGTTCTTTCTTCATGCCGAATACGAATCGACTAGGGCACAGTTTCTGGTGGTAGACCAGTTCAATCGTTACCAAAGCACAATATCGCGCACGGTGCAAACGCCGCTGGCCGGCGTGGGCTACCGCTCGCAAATCAGCAACCGTGCGGCAGCCGATATTGTGTTGCTCTACAATTTTCAGGATAACTATAATAGCATCTATCCTAATCCGGTTATTCGCTTCAACTTTCTGTTCAACATTGGCCGCTAGGCCTCTTGGCTGAACGAAGAGCAAAGAAAAACCCTCGCTGCATAATGGCAGCGAGGGTTTTTTATGTAGAAGCGACTACCGGAGCTATACCGGGTTGCGGCCGCTGATTACGCGCAGGAGGATAGCGATAATGGCAATTACCAACAGAATGTGAATCAGGTTGTTGCCAGCCAGGCCAGCGCCCAGGATGCCGAAGAAGCCAAGAGCCCAGATGAGGATGAGAACGACGGCGATGATATACAACAGGTTACCCATGAGTGAAAAGAGAAAGAATGAAGGTGAGAAAGTGGTGCGGCCCCCTCTGAAAGCGGCTTGCGGGGTTTGTACGGCGCGGCTGAGAAAAAGATGAATTTGCGTGCAAAATTTTTGCTTTGCGTGCTTAATGGACATTAGCCAGTAGCTTTGTTTGCCAGTAGCGAATAAGGTCGCGTACTGTGTCTTACCTTCTTTTTTCCTTTCCTGATGAACGTTGCCGTTATTGGCTCGGGCACCATGGGCAGTGGTATTGCCCATGTTTTTGCCCAGCACGGCTTTGCCGTAGCCCTGATTAACATCAGCCAGCCTGCTCTCGACCGTGGCATGGCCGCTATAACAAAAAACCTTGACCGTCAAGTGGTCAAGGCCGTCCTGAGTGCGGAGGATAAGCTTGCTACACTTGGTCGCCTACGCACCTTTACAAGCCTAGCCGAAGGCGTGACCGATGCCGACTTAGTGGTGGAAGCAGCTACTGAAGATTTGGAGTTGAAATTACAGATTTTCCGCGACCTTGACCAGTACGCACCAGCTGCCGCCATTTTAGCCAGCAACACGTCTTCCATTTCTATTACGAGGATTGCGGCCGCGACTACCCGCCCAGCTCAAGTAATTGGTATGCACTTCATGAACCCCGTGCCGGTGATGAAGCTTGTGGAAATTATTCGTGGCTACGCTACTTCTGATGAAGTAGCCCAGCGTGTGATGGCTCTTTCCCGTCAGCTTGGTAAAACACCCACAGAGGTGAACGACTATCCGGGGTTCGTGGCCAACCGCATTTTGCTGCCCATGATTAATGAAGCCATTATTAGCCTTTTCGAGGGTGTAGCCGGTGTAGAAGAAATCGACACGGTCATGAAGCTTGGTATGGCTCACCCGATGGGGCCGCTACAGCTAGCTGACTTTATCGGCCTCGATGTGTGCCTAGCCATTTTGCAAGTGTTGCACGAGGGCCTTGGCAACCCCAAATACGCTCCCTGCCCACTATTGGTAAATATGGTAATGGCTGGCCGCCTAGGAGTGAAGTCAGGTGAGGGATTCTACCAATATACCCCTGGCGTGCGGGGACTAGTAGTAGCGCCCCGCTTCAAACCGCAGAGTTAATAGATTATGGAGATACGCTTGCTAAGCAAGCTGACTAGGTATGGAGCATATTGACGAAAAAAAGAACGTTAGGCCTTTTTCTTTCGTTACTATAGCTGCACAGTAGCGGCATTAGTCCGCATCAAGGTTATTTGTGCAACCAGCTATATTCATTAAATCTGCGATGGAACATGCATTGTTTGGGGCCGGCTGCTTCTGGTGCGTCGAGGCCGTTTTTCAAAACCTGAAGGGCGTCGAGAAAGTAGTCTCTGGCTACGCCGGGGGCCGCAACAAAAACCCTACCTACAAGGAAGTGTGCAGCGGCATGACCGGCCACGCCGAGGTGATTGACATCGCCTTCGACCCGGCCGTTATTAGCTACAAGGAGCTACTTGAAATCTTCTGGAAAACCCACGACCCGACCACCCTCAACCGCCAGGGTGCTGACACGGGTACGCAGTACCGCTCGGTTATTTATTACCACAACGACGAGCAGAAGCAGCTAGCCGAGGAATATAAAAAGAAGCTCAATGACGGCCACGCCTTCCCGAACCCGGTGGTGACGGAAATCACGGCCGCGCCCGAGTTTTACCCGGCCGAGAATTACCACCAGAATTACTACAACCAGCACGGCCACGAGCCTTATTGCCAGTTTGTGGCCAAGCCCAAAGTGGATAAGGTGAAGGCGCTGTTTGGCGAGAAGCTGAAATCGGTAGCCTAGCTGCCGCATCTGCGCAACAAAAAAGCCCGCTAGCTAGCGGGCTTTTTTGTTGCGCAGATGCGGCAGCTAGGCTAGCAATTACACGCTTACGCCGAAGTCGCGCAGGGCATCGTTCAGGCTGGTTTTCAAATCGGTGCTGGGCTTGCGCTGGCCGATAATGAGCGCGCAGGGCACTTGGTACTCGCCGGCCGGGAACTGCTTGGGAATAGAGCCGGGAATGACGACCGAGCGCGGCGGCACGTAGCCACGGTACTCCTTGGGCTCGTCGCCGGTAACGTCGATGATTTTGGTGCTGCCCGTGATGGTCACGCCCGCGCCAATTACGGCTTCCTTGCCAATGCGGCAGCCCTCTACCAGAATGCAGCGCGAGCCAATGAAGGCGCCGTCTTCGATGATAACGGGCTGGGCCTGCACGGGCTCGAGCACGCCGCCAAGGCCTACGCCGCCGCTCAGGTGCACGCCTTTGCCTACTTGGGCGCAGCTACCTACGGTGGCCCAGGTGTCTACCATTGTGCCCTCGCCCACGTAGGCGCCGATGTTGGTGTAGCTCGGCATTAGGATGACGCCGGGGGCTAGGTAAGCACCATAGCGGGCCACGGCGGGCGGCACCACGCGCACTTTTTGGCTGGCGTAGTCGGTTTTGAGGGCCATCTTATCGTGAAACTCGAAGGGGCCAACCTCCTGGGTTTCCATCTGACGGATGGGGAAGTAGAGGATAACGGCCTTCTTCACCCACTCGTTAATAGTCCACTCACCGCCCTCTGCGGTGGGCGGCTCAGCCACGCGCAAGTGGCCTTTGTCGAGGTCTTCGATAACGTGCTCGATGGCCGTCTGGGTTTCGGGCTGGTCGAGCAGGGTGCGGTCGGCCCAGGCCGCTTCAATAGCCTCCTGGGCGGCAAAGCGGTCGAGCACGGGGCTGTGGTGAGATTCGGTTTCCATGGGAAAGCAACAACTGGTAAGAACTAAATTACCGGCAAAACTAGCATCTTTGGGGGCAGGTTGGGCTAGTCGGCCCGCCCCAATTTCCCTTGCCCCGCCCGCCATGCCGGCCGACTCGCCTTCTCCCAAGCGGTTTCTGCTCGCCTCCGTGCTCAAGCCGATAGACGATACCCGCATGCGAGGCAAGTTTGCTAACACCCTGCGCGCCTGGCCGTTGGCCGAGGTGCACGTGGCCGGCCGCGCCCTCGGCCCCACCACGCCGCCTACCCTAGCCGAGGAAAGCCCGGCAGTCTGGCAGCACCAGATTTTTGGAGGCACTCGCCTGAGCCTGAGCCGGCTAGCTGCCCAGGTGCGCTACTGGCGCCTGCTGCACCGCCTGCAGCCCGACCTAGCCATTGTGCACGCCCCCGAGCTGCTGCCGCTCACGCTGCTATGGCAGGCGCTGGGACGCGGCCGGCAGTTTGCCTACGATATTCAGGAAAACTACGCGCTCAACGTCAATACCCAACAAGTATACCGCAGCGGGCTGAAGCACGGCCTGGCGGCGGGCCTGCGCTGGGTAGAAGGCCTAGCTGCCCGCCGCGCCGCCGCCGTGCTGCTGGCCGAGGCCAGCTACGCCGACGAGCTACCGTTTCTGGCCGCCCTGCCACCCCGCCGGGTGCTGGTGCTGGAAAATAAATACCAGCCTACCCCCGGCGAGGTGCTGCCACGCGTAGCGCGCCCCCTGCCCAACCCCCGCGAGCCACTGCGGCTGTTGTTTTCCGGCACCATCTCGGAGCTGAATGGCGTGCACGAAGCCCTGGATTTGGCCGAAGCCCTGCACCAGGCCTGGCCGGGCGGCGCGCAGCTGACTATCATCGGCTTTTGCCAGCAGCCCGAGTTGCTGAGTGCTTTGCAGGCGCGGCTAGCCCGGCTCGCAGCCACCGCGCCCGGGCTGGCTAGCCTCGTTGGGGGCGCGGCGCTGGTGCCGCACGCCCGCATCGTGGCCGAAATGGCGCGGGCGCACCTGGGGCTACTGCCCTACCGGCCGCACCCCAGCACCTGGCGCTGCCAGCCCACCAAGCTTTTTGAATATCTGGCCCATGGGCTACCCGTGCTGCTACCCGCTAACCCATTGTGGGCAAGCACCGTCCATACGCACCAGGCCGGGCTAGCTGTCGATTTTGGGGAGGCAGCCCAGACGGCGGCGTACGTAGCCAGTCGCCTGCCCACAGCGCAGTTTTACCCGGCCGGCGTGCCCACCGATGCCGTGTTATGGGCCGGCGAAGGCAAAAAATTACGGCATTTGCTGGAAAGCCTGGGGCTAGGCCCGACCTTTGCGGCCCCTTTCGCGTAGCCGGGTGGGCACGGGCTAGCCAGGCGCTGGTATAGTTCGGGTAAAATTCACTTACTTACCGGCCGGTACGCGCCTGCTTTTCGTGCCGCTGCCCGCCCCTCCCACCCACTTATACGCTCTCTCCCTGATGGCTTCTCCTACCACTTTGCGCCACGCCGAAATTGCCGGCGTAGGCCACTACGTCCCCGACCGCGTTGTGAAAAACGCTGACCTCGAACAGCTCATGGAAACCACCGACGCCTGGATTCAGGAGCGCACGGGCATTCAGGAGCGGCGCTGGTTTGAGGAAGGCAAGGACACTACCGCCGGCATGGGCGCCGAGGCCGCCCGCCGCGCCCTGGCCCAGGCCGGTCTGGCCGTAGATGACGTGCAACTCATCGTATTTGCCACGCTTTCCCCCGACTACTTCTTCCCCGGCTCGGGCGTGCTCATGCAGCGCGAGCTGGGCATGACGGGCAATGTGCCGGCCCTCGACGTGCGCAACCAGTGCTCGGGCTTCATCTATGGCCTTTCGGTGGCCGACCAGTTCGTGCGCACCGGCATGTACGATACGGTGCTCGTGGTGGGCTCCGAAATTCATTCCTCAGGCCTCGACAAAACTACCCGCGGCCGGGGCGTATCGGTCATCTTTGGCGATGGGGCGGGCGCTGTGGTGCTGCGCCCGGCGCGCACCGAGGGCAACGGTATTCTGAGCACGCACTTGCACGCGCAGGGCGAGTTTGCCGAGGAGCTGATTGTGAAGGAGCCCGGCTCGAACCGCGAGGGCCGCGTGGATTATGCCATCGCCAACGAGCAGGACATGTATCCCTACATGAACGGCCAAAACGTGTTCAAGCACGCCGTGGTGCGCTTTCCGCAGGTTATTAAGGAGGCGCTCGACCAAAACAGCTACCAGGCCGCCGACATCGACCTGCTCATTCCGCACCAGGCCAACCTGCGCATCACGCAGTATGTGCAGCAAAAAATGGGGCTAGCCGACGACAAAGTGTTCAGCAACATTCAGCGCTACGGCAACACCACGGCCGCCAGCATCCCGATAGCCCTCAGCGAAGCCGTGCAGCAGGGCCGCATCAAGCGCGGCGACCTCGTGTGCCTGGCCGCGTTTGGCTCGGGCTTCACCTGGGCTTCGGCGCTGATTAAATGGTAAGGCTTTGCAATTGAAGATTATGAAGTAAAAATTGAACCCGGTCCCTAGCCCCCGTGCCAGGCGCTTACCCCAAATTTTTACTTCGTAATCTTTGATTTTTACTTCAAAAGAATGCCCAGCCACACCGAGGAAAACTACCTTAAAACCATCTACAAGCTGGCCGAGGCCGAGCCGGGGCAGGACGTGAGCACCAACCGCATTGCGGCGGCGCTGGCCACCCGCGCCGCTTCCGTAACGGATATGCTGCGCCGGCTGGCCGAGAAGGAGCTGCTGGCTTATGAGAAGTACAAGGGGGTGCGCCTCACGCCCGAAGGCCGCCGGCTAGCCCTGCTCACGGTGCGCAAGCACCGGCTGTGGGAGGTATTTTTGGTGCAGCAACTGGGCTTCAGCTGGGATGAGGTACACGAGGTGGCCGAGGAGCTGGAGCACGTGCAGTCGCCGCTGCTGATGCGCCGGCTCGACGCGTTTCTTAATTTCCCCACCCTCGACCCGCACGGCGACCCCATTCCGGCCGAGGACGGCGCCGTGCGCCGCCCCGCGCAGCGCTTGCTCACCGACCTGGCCGTGGGCGAGTGCGGCACCCTAGCCGCCGTGCGCGACACCTCGGCGCCCTTTCTGCAATACCTCGATAAGGTAGGCTTACCGCTGGGTGCGCAGGTGCGCGTATTGGAAAAAATTGACTTCGACAACTCACTGGAAGTGAGCATTAACGGCGAGCGCAAGACCGTTATCTCGGCCGAAGTAGGGCGTAATTTGTTTACTACCTAATGACGCCATTTGCTCTTTCCGACACTATTGTGGCCCTCTCCACGCCGCCCGGCGCGGGCGCGCTGGCCGTGGTGCGCCTCTCGGGCCCCGCGGCCGTAAGCATCACCCAGGCTTTGTTTTCGAAGAAAAACCTGGCGGGCCAGCCCGGCCACACGCTGCACTACGGCACCCTGCGCGAGCCGGGCACCACGCAGCTTCTCGACGAAGTGGTGGTGGCCCTCTACCGCGCGCCCCGCTCCTATACCCGCGAGGATGTGGTGGAGATTTCGGGCCACGGCTCCGACTTTATTGTGCGCCAGCTCCTGGCCGCGCTGCTGCGCCAGGGGGCGCGGCTAGCCGAGGCCGGCGAGTTTACTAAGCGCGCCTTTCTCAACGGCGCCCTTGACCTGGCCCAGGCCGAGGCGGTGGCCGACCTCATTGCCGCCGACTCGGCGCTGAGCCACCAAGTGGCGCTTAACCAGCTGCGCGGTGGCTTTTCGGATGAGTTGCGGGAGCTACGAGCGCAGCTCGTGAAATTTGCGGCCCTGCTAGAACTGGAGTTGGATTTTGGCGAAGAAGATGTGGAGTTTGCCGACCGCACCGGGCTAGCCCGCTTGCTCACCGAAGTGGAAAGCGTGGTGCTGGGCCTGCTGCGCTCTTTCGAATTGGGCAACGTGCTTAAGAACGGCATCACCACCGTGATTGCTGGCCGGCCCAACGCTGGTAAATCGACGCTGCTCAATGCGTTGCTGCGCGAGGAGCGCGCCATCGTATCGGCCATCCCGGGTACCACCCGCGACTTTATTGAGGATGAAGTAAGTATCGACGGCCTGCGCTTCCGCTTCGTGGACACGGCCGGCCTGCGCGATAACCCCGCCGACGAGGTGGAGGCCATCGGCGTGCGCCGCACCCGCGAGCGCATCGGCCAGGCTGCGCTATTGCTCTACCTCTTTGACCTCACTGAGCTAACGCCCAACGAGGTGCAGGCTGATATTGCCGAGCTTACCGCTAGCCTGCCCAATCTGCCAGTGTTAGCGGTGGGCAACAAGCGCGACCTGGCTACTGCTGGCCAGCTAGCGGCCTTCGCCGGCTCTGGGCGCGAAGCTTATCCACTCGCGGTCATTTCGGCCGGCCAGCGGGCGGGCCTCGACGAGTTGCAAGCGGCTCTGCTGGCTCAAGTGCGCGGCGCCGGGCTAGCCACTACGGGCGCGGCCACCATCGTGACCAACGTGCGCCACGCCCGCGCCCTCGAAGAGGCGCTGGGCTACCTCGCAGCCGTGGCGCAGGGACTAGCCGAGGGCCGCAGCACCGAGCTGCTGGCTGCCGACCTGCGCCACGCGCTAGCCGCGCTAGGGTCGATAACGGGCGAAATTTCCTCCGACGACCTACTCACAAGCATCTTTACCCAGTTCTGCATCGGCAAATAATCGGCTAGCCTTTTAAGCCGCGCAAACGTTGCCGGTGAGCTTTGTGGGCCAAACTGTGGCACTTAGCGAAACCTCCGCCGGCTTTGGGCTGTACTACAACTGGCTCGGGCCGGGCAAAAGCTTTCGGGCTTACGGCCTGGGCCGTAGCTTCGCGCCTTCGAATAGGCTGCTACTCCATCCCCCTATCCTACCCAACCAATGGCAGAAACTGCTGAACTTAACCTACCGGGCGGCCAGTCCATTAGCCTGCCCATCTTTGAGGGCACCGAGCACGAAAAGGCCTTTGACATTGGCAAGCTGCGCGACGCCACGGGCTACGTAACCCTCGATTCGGGCTACAAGAACACCGGCGCTACCAAAAGCGCCATCACGTTTCTCGACGGCGAGGAAGGTATTTTGCGCTACCGCGGCTACCCGATTGAGCAACTAGCCGAAAAGTCGAGCTTCCTGGAAGTGGCGTACCTGCTGATTTATGGCAAGCTGCCCACCGAAGCCGAGTTGAAAGAGTTTAGCGGCCACATCACCAAGCACACGCTGGTGCACGAGGACATGCGGAAGATTTTCGACGGCTTTCCGAGCGCTACGCACCCGATGGCCATTCTGAGCAGCCTCACCTGTGCCCTCACCGGTTTCTACCCCGAAAGCCTCAATCCCAACCAGAGCAAAGAGGAAATCGACCTCACCATCGTGCGCCTGATGGCCAAGATGAGCACCATCGCGGCCTGGACGTACAAAAACTCGGTGGGCCACCCGCTCAACTACCCGCGCAACGACCTCGACTACGCGTCCAACTTCCTGTACATGATGTTCAGCTTCCCGACCGAGAAGTATGAAATCAACCCGGTGGTAGTGAGCGCGTTGAATAAGCTTCTCATCCTGCACGCCGACCACGAGCAGAACTGCTCGACTAGCACCGTGCGCCTCGTAGGCTCGGCCAACGCCAGCCTCTACGGCTCGGTATCGGCGGGCATCAACGCCCTGTGGGGCCCGCTGCACGGCGGTGCCAACCAGGAGGTGATTGAGATGCTCGAAGCCATCGAAAAGGACGGCGGCGATACCAGCAAGTTTATCGCCAAGGCCAAGGACAAGAATGACCCGTTCCGCCTCATGGGCTTCGGCCACCGCGTGTACAAAAACTTCGACCCGCGCGCCAAAATCATTAAAGTAGCCGCCGATGAGGTGCTAAAGGCGCTGGGCCTGGAAAATAGCCCGCTACTGAAAATCGCGCAGGAGCTGGAGCAGGCCGCCCTCACCGACCAGTATTTCATCGAGCGTAAGCTGTACCCGAACGTAGACTTCTACTCGGGCATCATCTACAAGGCGCTCGGTATTCCGACCGAGATGTTTACGGTAATGTTCGCCCTTGGCCGTCTGCCCGGCTGGATTGCCCAGTGGAAAGAGATGCGCGAGAATAAGGAGCCCATCGGCCGCCCCCGCCAGATTTACGTGGGCGAAACCGAGCGCGACTACGTCGGCATCGGCGAGCGCAGCTAGTCGGCTAGCCATAAAAAAAAGGGTTTTGGATAAGTGCTTCTGTTACTAGAAGCACTTATCCAAAACCCTTTTTTTATGGCTAGCTGGTACTCTATTAAATAAGCCTCAGTTGGCTCCTACCCTACTTCGCGCTTTAGGGTAATAACCAAGCTAGTGGTAGTGCCGGCGGCCGTCAGGGGCGTTGTAGCTACTACTTCCCACCCCTGGCTGCCGAGCTGATTTAGGCGCTCGGTCAGCACTTCGCGGTCGACCCCACCCCAAAAGCCGCTCTTGGAGTCAAGTACCTGGTATTCAAATTTTTTCATACTACTAAGTTATTTCAGTGGCCGCCGATGCAGGCAGGGCTTACATCGGCGGCCATTAGAAATCATTACGGCTTAGAGGCGATGGGCCGTAAAATTGGCCCGCAGCTGCTGGTAAGCCACGCGCTGGTCGGGGTACAGCAAGTCGTTGAGCGATTGTTCGTAGCGCGCCTGGGCGGCGGCCAGCTTGGTATCGCGCTCGGCGGCGGGGGCGCCAACCAGGTCCATTTCCAGCTCACGGCGCTCGCTGAGGTACTGCAAGTGCAGGCGCTTGATGCGCAGGTACTGGCCCTCGTTGAGGTGAATGCGGTGGGCTAGCGCTTGGGTTAGCGTAGTAGCCCGCGCCTGCACCGACTTAGGATAATCTTCGCCGGGCTTCTTTGCGGTAGGCTTCTTGGCGGCTGGGGCGTGAGCAAGGCTAGCCATCAGGCAGGCGGCAACAAGGAGGTTGTGCATGAGTGAAAAGAGTTGGAGGGTGAAAAAATGACAGGTTCATAAATAATACTGGTGACTAGGGCAAGACTGCGGGGCAGAACTGAGCCAAACGTACGAGCATTTTTCAATTAGGACGAAAACCGGTCATCTTAGCACTTTTGTAATCAAGACGTTTTTTGCAAAATTTACAACTACTTGATTATTGGATACTTATTGGCAATAGAAAAAGTCGGGCTTGATTCAAAAAAAATACCCGCACTTGGGCGGGCATTAGATTTTATCTGAATAATCCTACTAAATTTTCACTTCGCTCAAGCCTTGCTTTAAGTAAAAATGACGCAGCTAGTAAGCTGGCACGCACACTTCAAGCAAAGCTTGAGGTGGCTGTTTTACAGAATGCGGAGCTCAATGCGGCGGTTTTGCGCCCGGTGCGCCTCCGAATCGTTGGCGGTTACGGGCTTGGTTTCGCCGTAGCCGTGGGCGCGTAGGCGGGTGGCGGGCACGCCGTGGCCACTGAGGTAGCCTAGCACGGCCTGGGCCCGGCGCTGGCTCAGGCTGAGGTTGGCGACGGGTGTGCCCACATTGTCGGTGTGGCCGGCTACCTCCACGCGCAACGTGGGGTTTTGCCGCAGAAACTCAACCAGGCGGTCGAGCTCGGTGCGCGAGCGGGGCTTAAGCGCCGCCTGGTTGGAATCGAAAAACAGGTTATTCAGCACGGCGCTTCGGCCACTTTTGGCGGGGTCGAGGTAAATGTCGAGCGTGAGCGGGTCAAATTTCTGTTGGCTGGAATAATCAAAGCTAAGGCTCCTGAGCAGGTAGCCGGGCGCGGTGGCGTACATGGCGTAGGCACGGCCTTCGTTGAGCACGGCCGTGTATTGGCCGTTTTCGGCATCGGAGTAAACCTGCTGGGTCAAGGCATTGGTGCCGAGGTCAAAGAGCTGCACCATGGCGTTGAGCGGCTGCTTGGTAACGGCGTCGAACACGCGGCCCTGGGCGTAGGTGCTGGTTTCGCGGGCGCGCACGCTAGCCGGCACTTCCGTGCCGTAAATGCGGATAGCGGGCAGCGCCCCCGCGGGGTCGCCGGGCTTGGGCGGGTCGGCGCGGGTGTAGTAGGCGCGCTTGTTATCGGAGGAGATGTAGAGCGAGGCCTCGTTGGCGAAGGTATTGAAAGGGTAGCCCAGGTTGCGCGGCGTGCTCCACTGGCCTTTGTCGTCGAGCTCGGCGCGAAAAATATCGCTGCTACCCAGCCCCACCAGGCCATTGGTGGCGTAGTAAAGCGTGGTGCCGCTGGCGTGGATAAACGGCCCCAGGTCATCGCCGGCTGTGTTGATGGGCGCGCCTAGGTTGCGCGCCTGGGTCCAGGAGCCGTCGGCGCCCACGGTACTCACGTAAATGTCGTAGCCGCCGAGCCCGCCGCCGCGCTGCGACGAAAAGTAGAGCGTGCGCCCATCGGCCGAGAGCGAGGGCTGCGAGTCCCAGGCCTTGGAATTGACCAGCAGGCCGAGGTTGCGCGGGGCCGTCCACTGGTTGCCGCGGCGCCGCGAGATGTAGAGGTCGCAGTTGCCCACGCCGCCGGGCCGGCCACAGCTCGTGAAAACCAGCGTGTTGCCATCGCCCGAGATAGTAGCTGTGCCTTCGTTCTCGCGCGAGTTGATGTTGGGCGAAATGGATTGCGGCGCGCCAAACGTGCCGTCGGCCCCCACGGTGCTGATGAAAACGTCCTCGTTTTCCTGGTAGCGCTTCTCTGGGCTACGCTGCACGGTGAAAATGAGCGACTTGCTATCGGCGGTGAGCACCGGGAAGTACTGGTCGCGGAACTGGTTAATCGGGGCGGGCAGCAGTTCGGGGGCCGGGCCGGTGGGGTGCGCCATGGCCTCGGCTGCGAAGTCGCAGTTTTGGAGTTGTAGCTTAGCCAGGGCCACCTGCGCTTTATTGGTGGGGCTAGTGGCCAGGTAGTTGGTGTAGGCCAGCCGCATGGTGGCGTAGTCGCCCACCTGGGCCGCTAGTTTGCCTAGCAGCAGGTAGTCGCCGGCGCGGGCGGGCTCCACGGGCAGCTTGGCTAGCCCGGTTTTGTAGCTCTGCAACGCATTGGCATTGTCGCCGAGCGTGACGAGCAGCGAGCCCCGCCGCAGATACGGGTCGCCGTAGTCCGGAAACTTATCGATGAGCTGCTGCCACATCAGCAAGGCCTGCTGGGGCTGGCGGTCTTTGAAGTACAGGCTCTGGGCCTTTTCGTAGAGGCTACGCGCCTTGCTGTCGGTGATGCTGGCGGGCGCTTGCTGCGCGAGAGTGGGCACGGCGGCCAAGCAAAGCAGCAGGCCAGAGGAGAGCAGAGTTTTGGAGAGCATAGCTGAGGTGCGGGCGGAAAAACAACGCGCCAGATACCGAGGCAGCGCGCCGGCCTACCGACCTAGCGGCGCAACTGCGCAGTTAAAGTATAGCTTGAAACGGCAAAAAGCCCCCGTTTCGTGCCGAAACGGGGGCTTTTTGCTATTAACTCCAATCTTTTAGCAGCAGAGTACCGCTAGGGGGGCTACGGAATGTCGAGGTACTTATGGGTTTGCAGCGACACCTGCCAGCGCGGATTGGCCTTCACGTAGTCGATGAGGGCGGGCGTCATGCGGGCGGCGCGGCTCCACTCGGGCTGCAGGTACAGGCGCGTGGTTTCGGGCACCAAGGCCGCGTGCTCCTCGGCCCATTTGAAGTCGCTTTCGTTGAAAACGATGATTTTCAGCTCGTCGGCGTGGGCGAGCACCTCGGGCAGCGGGGCCTTAAACTTCTTGGGCGACACGCATATCCAGTCCCAGTTGCCGGAGAGCGGGTGCGCGCCGCTGGTTTCAATCCAGGTTTTGAAACCGGCTTCCTGCAAGGCTTTGGTGAGGGGCAGGCAATTGTGCATCAGTGGCTCGCCGCCGGTGACAACGACGTGGCGGCCGGGATGCGCGCTGGCCGCCGCCACGAGGGCCGCGATGGTCTGGCGGGGGTGCGCGTCGGCGTCCCACGACTCCTTCACGTCGCACCATACGCAGCCCACGTCGCAGCCGCCGAGCCGGATAAAGTAGGCCGCCCGCCCCGTATTAAACCCCTCTCCCTGAATAGTATAGAACTGCTCCATTACGGGAAGCATTGAAGCAGCAGCGGCAGGCTGCACGATGGGCAGCGCGGCTAGTAAATCGGTAACAACTGACATAAGCAAACAAAAAAACGGGCGCGACTTACGTCAACGCCCGGGGCGCAACCGGGGGTTCCGGCCACTCAAATTTACGCAAGAATCGAGTAGCGCGAACTACAAAGTTCGCGCTACGGTCGTGGCTGCTACTGCTTCGGATACACCTCGCCCTTGGCGGCGCGCAGCGTGTTGAGCAGCAGCATGGCGATAGTCATGGGGCCCACGCCGCCGGGCACGGGCGTAATGCGCGAGGCTAGCGGAGCCACCTCGGCAAAGTTGACGTCGCCCTTCAGAGCGTAGCCGCTCTTGCGGTTGGCGTCCGTTACGCGGGTGGTGCCCACGTCGATAACCACGGCGCCGGGCTTCACCATGTCGGCCGTCACGAATTCAGGGCGGCCGATGGCGGCCACGATAATATCGGCTTGGCGCACGATTTCAGCCAGGTTCTTCGTGCGCGAGTGGCATAAAGTAACAGTGCAATTAGCTGTTTCCAAGTTCTTGGCTAGCAATATACTAACTGGCGTGCCCACAATGTTGCTGCGGCCAATAACCACGGCGTGCTGGCCGCTGGTTTTGATGCCCTGGCGCGCCATCAGCTCCACAATGCCGGAGGGCGTGGCGGGCAGCAGCGCGGGCAGGCCGGCCACCATGCGGCCCAGGTTGGTGGGGTGAAAACCGTCCACGTCCTTTTCGGGGCGGATGGCTTCGATGACCTTTTCGGCGTCGATATGCCGGGGCAGCGGCAGCTGCACGATAAAGCCGTCGATGGCCTCGTTCTCGTTGAGGGCCGCCACCTGGGCTAGCAGCTCGGCCTCGGTAATATCGTCCTCGAAACGCAGCAGCGTGCTCTCGTAGCCCACGCGCTCGCAGGCCAGCACCTTATTGCGCACGTAGGTTTCGGAACCGCCGTCGTGGCCCACGAGGATGGCGGCGAGGTGCGGCACCGGCTGGCCAGCGGCTTTCAGCGCCGCTACTTCGGCGGCAATTTCAACTTTGATATCCTCGGCGGTTTGCTTGCCGTCGATGAGGTGGGGCGCGTCTTGGGACATGGGGGAAAAGTAGCGCGGACTTTTAATCCGCGGTGAAGTAAATGCTGACTTAGGTGGCCGGTAGCAAGGCTGCGCTACCGGGGCTAGCGCACGGTGATGCCGGCTTGCGTGAGGTGTTGGTAAATGCTGGCCAACAGCTCGCTTTTAAGCGCCTGCTCCTGCCGAATGTTGTTTATCCAGAACAATACTTTGAGGTCGTAGCCCGCGGTGTTGACGCTATTGAGCAGGATTTCGGGCGCCGCCCGGTGCAGGGTATTGGGGTTGTTGAGCACTTCCTCGGTGATGAGCTGGCGGGCCTGGGCCAGGTCGGTTTCGGGCCCCAGGTTGAGGGCCAGCTCGGTGCGAATGTGGTTGTTGCTGAGCGTCCAGTTGATGACGTGGCCCGAGAGCAAATCGCCGTTGGGCAGGATAATCTCGGAGCCCGCCTGCGAGATGAGCTTGCTGGAGCGAATCCCGATGTCCTTCACGCGGCCCGTTTTGCCATTTACCTCAATGTAGTCGCCGACCTGAAACGGCCGCTCAAAAATGAGGATGATGCCCGACACCAGGTTGTTGATAATATTTTGCAGGCCCAGGCCGATACCCACGCCCAGGGCCCCGAGCACAATGGCGATTTTATCGACCGGCAGGCCCGAAGCCAGCGTGGCCAGAAACAAGCCCACCGCCAGAATACCCAGCCGGATGGCCACCATCCAGGAGCCCTTGCGGTCGGGGTCGGCATTGAAATCGTCGTCGCTTTCACCGAAGAAATAGCCCACGTACTTCTGCAGCTGAATGGTGAGGGCGATGATGCCCACAAACAGCAGAATATTGCCCAGCGTAAACGAGACGCTGCCCAGCTGGTGCGGCGCCGTAAGCGCGTGCTCGATAATGCGGTGCAGCAGCGCGTACAGGTTCAGGTTGGAGGCAAACAGCATCAGCCAGAGCACGCCTACAATGGCGGTGAGCAGCTTGCGCAGCCCACTCTCCATTTTGTCGAAGCTAAAGCGCTTGCTGAGGCCGCCCTGCCGGCTGCGCCGCAGCTGGAGGTAGAATGCCTCCGTAACGACCCGCACAAAAGCCGAGAGGGCCACTACCTGGGTGAGCCCGTAGATGGCCGTAGTGGTCAGCATCTTGGCCAGGCTCACGCGGCCCGAGGCGCTGGCTAGCCCCGCCAGAATATTGAGGCCAACGAAAAGCAGCGCCACCGGCCGCACAAAACCCGCCAGCACGCGGTGCTGGCGCAGGTAGCGCCAAAACTGCCACCCTAGCCCGGCGGCCGCTACGTTGAGCAGCGGCGCCACCCAGCGCAGCCCCAGCCCCGGCGCCTGCCCCGCGTAGGCAAAGGTGAGGGCGAAGAACGCGACCATCACGCCCACCCAGTACCAGAACAGCGGCCGGGGCCAGCTGCGCCAGCCCAGCCCCGTGAGCGTGGCGAGCAGCAGCAGCTGCAACAAGCTGGTGTAAGCAGCCGGCGCGCTCAAATCGAGAAACGGGGCCAGGCTGAACACCACCAGCAGCGCCGACGCTACCGGCACCGGCCGCAGGTAGTGCAGGCGGTGCTCGGGCAGGGCTAGCGGCGTAGGGCTGGCTACGCCGGCGGCTTCCCCGCCGGCGGCGGGTTGCAGGGCTTGAAAATTACGAAATACCCACGCGAAGAAGCCCGCGGCCACCACGGCCATCCACGCCCAGTAGTCCCAATTCTCACTGAAATAGTAGCTCACCAGCGAGCGCTGGGCGGCGTAGGACTGCCGCACCAGGGCGCTGGTCTGCTCATCGGCCACAATGCGGCTAGGGTGCCAGAGCGGTGGCAGCTCGGCTTGGCTGTTGCTGCGGCCAAAGCGCAACTGCTGCTCGCGCACCACATCCTGCAATTCCAGCGCCTGGATGTAGCCATCCGACACCCGGGTTTGCAGGCCGGCCACCACCTGGCGGCGGCTGGCCAGCAGCGCGGTGGCACGGTCTTGCTTGCTTTGGAGACGGGCTAGCGCGCGGCCCACGGCCGTGGTGATGGGCGGGCGGGCGGCAGCGGGCGGCAGCGCGGTAGTTAGGGTATCGAGCCGGGCCTGCATGGCAGTGAGTTGCTGGCTGCCGCTGGCCAGGGCAGTCCGCCATTCGCCCAGCTTGGTCTGCATATCGGTCAGCAGCACGCGGTACATCTGGAGCTGCTTCACATCCACGACGTTGCCAAACTGGTCGAGGTTCTGGCGGATGGTTTCGAGGTTGTCCTCCACCGTGGGCAGGTCTTCGCGCAGGTCTTCGGTATCGGTGGCGCGGCGGGCCGTGCCGTTCACGCGGCTCAGCACGAAGTAGGCCCGCTCGATGCGCTGGGCCAGCGAGTCGGGCAGCACGGGGACAGGCGCGCGGCGCGCTTTGGCCTTATTGCTGGCCGGCTGCTGCGGTGCGGGGGCCGCCGCAACGCCTTGGCTCAGCAGCAAGCCCCCTAGTAGCAGGTGGAAACACAAACCGAATGAAAATAACCGCATTCAACAACGTTAGGTGGAACCCTATCTTGGCCGGCACTACCGGCTCTTCTCACTTTCTAATGAAGCACTTTTTTACTGTCCTACGGAAATACGCCAGCGTGGAAGGACGCGCTAGCCGCGCGGAGTACTGGAATTTCTGGCTGTTCTATTACCTGTTTTCTGTGCTGCTCGCCTTTGTCGAAGTCACCCTGCGCACCCATTTCCTCGTGCTAACCTATGCCGCGGCAATGTTCTTCCCAAGCCTAGCCGTTGGCATGCGCCGGATGCATGACTTAGGCAAATACGGTAGCTACGCCTTGATTCCGGTCTACTGCCAGCTCCTGGCCTGCCTACCGGGCAACAAGGGCGCTAATGCTTACGATTTTCGGCCGCTAGCCACTGCCCCCTAGCCAGCGGCAGCGCAGCTTCACCAGCATAAAAAAGCGCGGCCCCTTTCGGAGCCGCGCTTTCTTCATCAGTCAATTTTGAGTACTGCCAGAAACGCTTCTTGCGGAATCTCGACCGAGCCCACCGAGCGCATCCGCTTCTTGCCTTCTTTCTGCTTTTCGAGCAGCTTGCGCTTGCGGCTGATGTCGCCGCCGTAGCACTTGGCAATTACGTTTTTGCGCAGGGCCTTCACGGTTTCGCGGGCGATGATTTTCTGGCCGATAGAGGCCTGGATGGCGATGTCGAACATCTGGCGGGGCAGCAGCTCGCGCAGCTTTTCGCAGAGGCGCTTGCCCCACTCGTAGCTCTTGGAGCGGTGCACGATGGCCGAGAGGGCGTCCACCTTCTCGCCGTTCAGCATCACGTCGAGCTTCACCATGTCCGACTCGCGGTAGCCAATCAGCTCGTAGTCGAGCGAAGCGTAGCCGCGGCTGATGGTTTTGAGCTTATCGAAGAAGTCGAACACGATTTCCGACAGCGGCAGCTCGAAGTTCATTTCCACGCGCTCCGAGGTCAGGTAGCTCTGGCCCTTGATGATGCCGCGCTTCTCCATGCAGAGCGTGATAATCGGCCCCACGTAGTCGGACGCCGTGATAATCTGCGCTTTGATGTAGGGCTCCTCGATGAGCTTAATCAGGTTCGGCTCCGGCATTTCGGACGGCGCGTTGATGACGAGCTCCTGGTCCTTCGAGCCTGTGGCGTGAAACTGCACGCTCGGCACGGTGGTAATCACCGTCATGTTGAACTCGCGCTCCAAGCGCTCCTGCACGATTTCCATGTGCAGCATCCCGAGGAAGCCGCAACGAAAACCGAAGCCCAGCGCCACCGACGTCTCCGGCTCCCACACGAGCGAGGCGTCGTTGAGCTGGAGCTTTTCCATGCTGCTGCGCAGTTCCTCATACTCGGTGGTATCGACCGGGTAGATGCCGGCAAATACCATCGGCTTCACATCGGCAAAGCCTTGGATGGCCTCCGACGTGGGGTTGTGCACGTGCGTGATGGTGTCGCCCACCTTCACCTCGCGCGCTTCCTTAATGCCCGAGATGAGGTAGCCCACGTTGCCGGCGCTCATCTCCTGGCGCGGCTCCTGGTTGAGGCCCAGGATGCCGATTTCGTCGGCGCCGTACTCTTTGCCCGTGGCCATAAACTTCACCTTGTCGCCCTTGCGCATGGTGCCGTTCTTGATGCGGAACAGGACTTCAATGCCTCGGTACGAGTTGAATACCGAGTCAAAAATGAGGGCTTGCAGCGGCGCGGCCGGGTCGCCGACCGGCGCCGGAATGCGCTCGCAAATGGCGTTCAGGATGGCTTCGATGCCGATACCGGCCTTGCCCGAGGCGTGAATAATATCCTCCGGCTTGCAGCCGATGAGGTCCACAATCTCGTCGGTTACTTCCTCCGGCATGGCGTGCGGGAGGTCGATTTTATTAAGAACCGGAATGATTTCCAGGTCGGCCCCGATGGCGAGATACAAGTTGGAAATCGTCTGAGCCTCAATGCCTTGTGAAGCATCCACGATGAGCAGCGCGCCCTCGCAGGCGGCAATGCTGCGGCTTACCTCGTAGCTGAAATCGACGTGGCCGGGGGTATCAATCAGGTTGAGCGTGTAGGTTTCCCCTTTGTAGGGAAACTGCATCTGGATGGCGTGGCTCTTGATGGTGATGCCGCGCTCGCGCTCCAGGTCCATGTTGTCGAGCAGCTGGGCCTGCATGTCGCGCTTGGCCACGGTGCTCGTGAACTCGAGGAGCCGGTCGGCCAGGGTGCTTTTCCCGTGGTCGATGTGGGCAATAATGCAAAAGTTACGGATATTCTTCAACGGAGGGCGGTTTTATCGCAGCACGAAGGTAGGCACTCGGGGACGCAAAAGCTAAGCCGCCGCGCGGCCGGGCCGCCCGCGCGGCGGGGGCGGGACTACTTTGCCAACCTTCGGTAGCCTGCTTAATGTTCCACTGGCCAGTTGGCTGGGGCGGGCAGCTAGGTAACTGCTCGTCAGCTTATCCACGCGCTAGCAGGTTAATTTCGGCTTGGCTCAGTAGCGGCTGTTCTAGCTGGTGGGCTGCACTGTATTTTTGGCACTGGCCCCACCACTACTCTTAAGTCCTGCTTGCAATCTATCGTGCCCTCAATGCCCGCCACCGATGCGGCACGCAGCAAGTTTAGCATGCTGTTTCTCAATGCCCTGGCTTGCTACTTACTGGCCTATCAAGCAGTGCATTTTGTGGGCGAAGCGGCCATGGTGTTTATGGCCCGCCGGGCCAACGTGCCGGGCGTGTGGAGCCTGAGCGGCGTGCGCTTCGTCATAGGCGATGGTGGCTGGCGACGCGATACCGTGCTAGGGGTGTATGGACTAGGCCCCACGCTGGTATCGGGGCTCGGTGTGGTGGCCTTTGGCCTATTTTGGCTGCGGCTGCGCTACCGCCGGGGCCTAGCCAAGCTGCTGCTACTGTGGGTAGCTTTCCACGCCATCAATACGGGGCTAGGGGGCCTGCTAGCCGATACCGTGACGCAGTCGGGCTCGTGGTACGTGCCCAACTGGCTGCTGGGCAGCGGGGGTACGTGGCCTAGTACCGTGCTCGGGCTGCTGTTTGCCGTGCTTCAAATTTTCCTCGGTTTTCTGGTAGCCATCCCGTTTTTGCTGGCCCAAGATTCGCGCACGGCCCTGCAATTTGATAACCGCAGCCGGCTCATTGCCTACACCATTCTGGGGCCTTGGCTGGTGGGCTCGCTGCTGCTGCTGCTGAGCAAGCTGCCGCACGCGGGCCTCAACGAACTGCTGCACCTCGCCACGCTGGGTTTGCTGCTAGTGCCGCTAGCGCTGGGCTGCAATCAGGAGTTCTTCAAGAAGAATGAGGTGCTGCCGCAACCCACCCGCGTGGCCTGGGGGCTAGTGGGGTTGGCGCTGCTGGGCCTGCTGGCCTGGCGGCTGGCACTGGGCGCTGGCGTGGCGTTTCGGTAAGTAGCCTTTCGGCAGCCGCGGAGGCTATTTCAGTAGTCGCACGTCGAAGACACCGCCAGCGGTGGAGCCGGGGTCGGCCGCAAACCTGACGGTGAGCACCTGGCTGGCGGGGCCGGTGCGCAGCGCGGCGGGCAGCGGGTATTCTGCATCGAAGAACGTGCTGCCCTTGCTGGCATCGGAAGTTACCCTTTGCAGCAGCCGGCCGTTGAGGAAGATGGAGAAGGTGCGGCCCTGGTCGCCGCCGAAGTAGGTCACGCGCAGGGCGCGGGCTTCGGCCCTGGGGTTGCGTAGGTTGTAGCTGAACCAGCCGGTGGCGTGGCGGTAGTGGCGGTCGCGAAACACGCCCGCCTCGGTGCGCTCGCTGGCAAAGCCGTGGTCGGCTTCGGGCTGCTGCTCGCCGGGCGCCACGCGGTCGACGGTGCGCGTATCGAGGGCCAGCTTTTCGGCATCCTTTTGGCGAATTGCCGCTTTGCGGGCCGCTAGCCCCTCGGGCGTCGTCACGGGCCAGTACACCATGTAGCGCGTGTCGTGCAGCTGGTAAAAAGGCACCAGCTTAACGTGGCGGTACTTATCGGCATCAATCAGCCCCGCGGCGGTGAAGGTGAGCGGCGCGCCGGGCACGGGCCGAATGCCGGCCGTGAGGTCGGCGGGCTGGCGGCTCACCAGCACCGGCGCGTCGTCGAGGGGGTAAAGCGGGCCGTTGGCCACGTGGCCCATGCGGGCGCCATCGGCCCGCAGGCCGGGCAGGTCGGTGGTGTCGGTGGCGGCGGCCAGCACCACGGGGCCGTGCACAAACGACACCCAGGGCGAGTGGTCGGGCAGGTACTCGGCCGTGGTGTGCATGGGCAGCGCCACCGTCACCACATCGCCCGATTGCCACTTGCGCGCCACCGTCGCGTAGCCGGGGGTAGCCGGGCTGGTTGCCACGGGCTGGCCATTTACCTGCACGGCCAACTGGCCGGCCGACACCCAGGCTGGCTGCCGAATGCTGAGGGCAAACTTGCGGGCCTTCTTCAGCTTGAGCGTCAGCTCCGTAGCTTCGGCAAACGGAAAGCGCGTGGTCTGGGTGAGCATGAGGCCGGCCGGCTCCCACGCCAGGCGCGAGGGCATAAACAGGTTGACCAACAGTTGACTACTACCCCGGTGCGCGTAGATTAGCTCGCCGTACTTGCCGTGGTTTTCCAGCCCCGAGCCCACGCAGCACCAAAAGCTTTCCTGCGGCTGCGAGTACACCCGGTAGTGCCGCGGCCGCATGGAAGTAAAGTACACAAACCCGCCCGTGCCGGGGTGCTGCGACGACAGAATGTGGTTGTACGTCGCCCGCTCGTAGTAGTCGAGGTATTTGGTGTCACCGCTCGCTAGGTACAGGTCCTTGCTGAGCTTGAGCATGTTATACGTGTTGCACGTTTCGGGGCCTTCCTTGCTTTCGAGCATTGAGGTGAAATCGGTGGCGGGCTGAAAGTGCTCGCTCACGCTGTTGCCCCCAATCGATACAGTGCGGTGCTCCACCACGGTTTGCCAGAAAAACGTGGCGGCGTTGCGCCAGGCCGGGTCGCCGCCCACGGAAGCAATGCGCTCATAGCCAATTACCTTGGGTATCTGCGTGTTGGCGTGGAGGCCATTAAGCTGGTCCTGGCCTTGCAGCAGCGGTTGCAGCAGGGCCTGCTGCGAAAACCGCTGGGCTAGCGTCAGGTAGCGGGCATCGCCAGTGAGGCTGGCCACGTCGGCAAACACTTCATTCAGGCCACCCTGCTCGGCGCGCAGCATATCCTGGATTTGCGCATCGCTGAGGTTAGCCGTGAGGTCGAGGCACCAGTCGGTGAGCTTGATGAGCATGGTTTTGGCCTTCGCATTGCCGGCCAGCAGGTAGGCATCGCGCAGGCCGGCGTAGGTCTTGTGCAGGTTGTACCAGGGCACCCACTTCTGGTTCAGCCCAAAGCTATTAGCCTGAATATTACCCGCTTTTACCTGCTGCCACATGGCTGGCCCGCCCGGAATACCGCCCAGGTAGCCGTTGCTGCTTTGCTGCTGGCAAAGGTCGAGCTGGTCGATTACGTAGGTGAGGCGGCGCTCCACTGCTTTGTCGCCAGTGGCCGCGTAGAGCAGGGCCAGGGCCGAGAGGTAGTGCCCACCCACGTGGCCGTCGAGGCCCGTGTTTTCCCAGTTGCCGTAGCGCTCGGCCTTCGGCTGGAGGCCGGCGGAGAGCTGAAACGGGGCTAGCAGCCGGTCGGGGTCCAGGGCCATAACGTAGGCCTGGTCGGTTTGCTGAGCTTCGCGAAATGGGCTGTCGAGCAGCGCCACGGCCGACAACGGGAAGCTTTGCAGTGGCGTCGGCTGGCCGTTAGCCAAGGCGGGTAGCAGCAAAGCAGGGGCTAGCAGAAGATGCTTCATAATAATAACTATGTGACGAACAGCACGCAAGCAGTGAAGAAACAAGTCGGCTGGGCGAGGGCGAAAGACAGGGTTTTGTTTACCCTAAATTCATTGGTTTACAACACCTTTTCTACTCACTGAGCCACTACATAATCGATTGTGTAACCAAGCAAAAAAGGAGGCGACTGTTCATCGCCTCGTTCGGTTTGGCCCAAAAGTAGCGCCTTTTCGCCGGAAGAAATAGCTCACGGGTAGTTGGGGGCGCAGTCAGCAGCATGGGTAGCCTGGCCACCGGCAATCTGCCCGTACCGCGCGGCTAGCGGCGCTTGGAAATCTTATTGAACGTGATGTTTTTCTGCAGCGTGGATTTGAAGCGGGCATCATCCACGGCGCTTTTAGCGCGGTGCTTGGTGGGGCGGCCCTGCACGCGGGCACGCCACATGCGCCACGACGACGGCTTCATCTCGCGGCGCATCAGCTTGATGACGTCCGCTTCGGCTAGGCCAAATTGCAGTTCGATGGCGTCGAACGGCGTGCGGTCTTCCCAGGCCATTTCGATAATGCGGTCGATGTCGCGCTCCGTCAGAGCAGCTTCAGTTAAGGTAGTTTCTTTCATCTCTCTAAATGGTTTCCAATCTGCTTGTACGGTACGCAGACAACAAACGCCCCAGATTTTTCAGTCAGCAGCAGCCTGAATAAGCGCGTTTATTATTGCCTGCGGCGCTGAGTAGCCTGCGGTAGCCCCGCCGTACTTGTTGCCCCCGGCAATTTCTGGATAGCCCTCCCCCATCCACCAAGCCCCAGCCTACCCCGTCGGGGCATTGTATTACCTTCGTAGTAGTAAAACCTGGCATTGCTGGCTAGCCTCCGCTAGCGGCACTGCCCTCCTTCGCGCTACACCCCTCCCCCATGCATCCCACCCCCGCCGCCCCCTACAAGCCCAAAAACCACGTTCGCATCGTCACGGCCGCCGCGCTGTTTGATGGGCACGACGCGGCTATCAATATCATGCGCCGCATCATTCAGAGCAGCGGCGCCGAGGTTATTCACCTGGGGCACAACCGCTCGGTGCAGGAAATCGTGGACTGCGCCATTCAGGAAGATGCCCAGGCCATTGCCATCACCAGCTACCAGGGCGGGCACAACGAGTACTTCAAGTACATGTTTGACCTGCTGAAGGAGCGCGGCGCGGGCCACATCAAAATCTTCGGCGGCGGCGGCGGTGTTATCCTGCCCTCCGAAATCGCGGAGCTGCAAGGCTACGGCATCACGCGCCTCTACTCGCCCGATGATGGCCGCTCGATGGGCTTGCAGGGCATGATTAACCACTTGCTGGAGGAAAGCGACTTCCCCACGGGCGAGAAGCTGAACGGCGAGGTTACGCATATAAAGGAGAAGGACGCCCGCAGCATTGGCCGCTTGATTTCGGCCGCGGAGAACTTCCCGGAGGAATTTGAGCGGGTGAAGGGCCAGCTGGTGGCTGATTTTCAGCAGCAGGAAAGCAACGACACGCAGCTCTTGACACCCGGCAAAACCCAGGGTGCGCCCATCCTAGGTATCACGGGCACGGGTGGCGCGGGCAAGTCGTCGCTGGTCGATGAGCTGGTGCGGCGTTTCCTGCTCGACTTCCCGGAGAAGACCCTAGCCATCATTTCGGTGGACCCCAGCA
>CAYLNN010000039.1:0-32024 GCA_964385095.1 uncultured Hymenobacter sp. | reverse complement strand
TGAGCCACAGCTACGACCACCGCGTGGTCGATGGCTCGCTAGGGGGCATGTTTGTGCGCAAAGTGGCCGATTACCTGGAGCAGTTCGACCCCAACACGGCCATATAATTAGCTCTACTTGGCCGCTCACCCCTAGTGCGCGTGTCATGCTAAACGAAGTGAAGCATCTTGGGCGCACCGTTGGACTAATCTTCCTGACGATGCGCCCAAGATGCTTCACTTCGTTCAGCATGACACATACAGGCGCTCAGTACTCTTCATGAAAAACATCCTCTTTATCGCCACCCTGGCCATCTCGCTAGGCCTCATCATCTTCCTTTACCAGCGCCTGACGGCCACGGAAGCAGCCCTGCGCACGGCCGAAAAGCATTTTGCCGACTGCCAGCAGGTGACGTTTCAGCTACAAAATCAGCTGAGCGCCGACGAAAAAAGCGCGGCAGACCGTTCGTCTACCGCGCCTTCTGTATTGCGCTAGCGTTGTGGGACAGCCCGTTACATCGTTTTCTGCCCCAGCAGCAGGAACATGTACGCGTACTGACGCGCGACATCGTTGAGGGCTTTGAAGCGACCCGAGGCGCCGCCGTGGCCGGCTTCCATATCGGTGTGCAGCAGCAGCAGGTGGTTGTCGGTTTTGGTAGCGCGCAGTTTGGCCACCCACTTGGCGGGCTCGAAATACTGTACCTGCGAGTCGTGCAGGCCGGTGAGCACCAACATGTTGGGGTAACTCTGGTCCTTCACATTGTCGTAGGGCGAGTATGAGAGCATGTAGTCGTAGTACTTCTTCTCGGCGGGGTTGCCCCACTGGTCATACTCGCCGGTGGTGAGCGGAATGCTGGCATCCGACATGGTCGTGACGACGTCCACAAACGGCACGGCCGCAATTACGCCCTTGTAGAGGTCGGGGCGCATGTTGACCACGGCGCCCATCAGCAGGCCGCCGGCGCTGCCGCCCTGGGCAAAGAGCTTGGCGGGCGAGCTATACTTATTCTTGATGAGGTAAAGCGAGCAATCGATGAAGTCGGTAAACGAGTTTTTCTTATTCAGCATGCGGCCGTCCTCAAACCATTGGCGGCCTAACTCCTGCCCGCCCCGAATGTTGCAGAGCGCGTAGGCAAAGCCACGGTTGAGCAAGCTCAGGCGCGCCGAGGAAAAGGTGGGGTCCATTGAGAGGCCGTACGAGCCGTAGGCGTATTGCAGCAGCGGGCCGGTGCCATCCTTTTTGAAGCCTTTTTTATAGACGATGGTCATCGGGATTTCCTTGCCGTCGCGGGCTTTCACAAACACGCGCTCCGTCACGTAGTCTTCCTTATTGAAGCCCCCTAGCACCGGCTGCTCCTTCAGCAGGGTCAGCTTCTGGGTGTTCATGTTGTAGTCGTAGGTGCTGCTAGGGGTCGTAAACGAGGTGTAGGTGAGGCGCAGCACGGGCGTGTCAAACTCGGGGTTAGCAGCGATAAACGTAGTGTAAGCCGTTTCGCGGAAGGGCACCACCTGCCCGATTTCGGTGGCCAGGTTGATAACGCGCAGCTCGCGCAGGCCCTCGGCGCGCTCGTTCAGCACCAGGTGGTTTTGGAACAGCTCCATCTGCTCGATGAAGACATCTTCGCGCTGCGGCACCACGTCTTCCCACTGGGCTTTGTTGGTGTTGCTGAGCGGCGTAGCCATCACCCGGAAGTTGGGCGCCTCCCAGTTGGTAAGCACGTAAAACTCGCCGTTGGCGTCCTGCACCTCGTAGAGGTGGTCGGGCTCGCGTTTCAGAAATACCTTAAACTGGCCGGTGGGCTTAGTGGATTCCAGGTAGCGGTACTCCGACGACAGCGAGCTGTGGAGCGTGATGCCGATGTAGCGGCGCGACTTGCTGCGCGCGATATCAACGCCGAAAGTGTTGTCTTTTTCCTCGTACACCAGCACATCCTGGCTAGGGTCGGTGCCGAGCGTGTGGCGGTACACCTGGTAGGCTAGCAGGGTGCCCACGTCCTTTTTAGCGTAGAAAGCGGTTTTATTATCGGCGGCCCACACGGCCGAGCCGGCAGTATTGGCGATTTTTTCGGGGTAGAGCTCGCCGGTTTTCAGGTTTTTGAAGCGCAGCGTGTAAAGGCGGCGGCTCACCTCATCGGTGCCATAGGCCAGGGTCTGGTTGTCGTCGCTCACCTCGTAGCCGCCGATGGCGAAGTAGGCTTTGCTCTGGCCCATCTCGTTGCCGTTGAGCATTATTTCCTCGGGCGCGGCTAGGCTGCCCTCCTTACGGCAGTACAGCGGGTACTCGCCGCCGGTTTCATAGCGCGTGTAGTAGTAGTAGCCGTGGTCGCGGTAAGGCACCGAGGCGTCCTGCTCTTTAATGCGGCCCTTCATCTCGGTGAAGAGCTTCTCTTCCAGAGCCTTCACCGGGGCCATTTGCTGGGCGGTGTAGGCGTTTTCCTGCTTCAGGTAGTCGAGAACCTGCGGGTTTTCGCGCTCGTTGAGCCAGTAATAATTGTCGGTGCGGGTGCCGTTAGGCGAAGCAAGCTGCTTGGGCTTGACGGTAGCAATGGGCGGAGTAGTCATGGGGGACGTGGGCGCCGCCTGGCCCTGCGCGGTAAGCACCGCGAGGCTAGCCAAGCAGCCAAACCCAAGCGTAAATAATGTTTTCATGCAAGCTGAGTAATAGTTGGCAACCCCAAAGAAACGGCACAAATGGCAACTAGACCGGCTGTTCTAGGGGGATTACGGGGTAATCTTATTTTATCTTAGTTACTTAATAAGTAGCTAGTAGCCAATACGCCCGGCTCAACCGATGGCTATCAGTTGGGCCGGGCGCCTAGGCTAGCCTAGCGGCAGATTACAGGGCCTTCAACGCCTGCTCCAGCGCCGTGATTTTGCCTTCGGCGTCGGCGAGTTTCTGGCGCTCGCGCTCCAGCACGTCGGGCTTGGCGTTGGCCACGAACTTCTCGTTGCCCAGCTTCTTATTCACCGAGTCGCGGAAGCCGATGGCGTATTCCAGCTCCTTTTCGACGCGGGTGCGCTCGGCAGCGGCGTCCACCTGCATATCGAGCGGAATAAAGAACTCGCTGCTGCCCTGCACGAAGCTCACCGAGCTGGCCGGGCCTTCGGTCACGAAAGTCAAGTCGCTGAGATTAGCCAGCTTGCGCACCAGCGCGGCATAGGCCTGAATGGCAGCCTGGTCGTCGGTTTTCACGGCTAGCTCCAGCTGCTTCACCGGGCCCAGGTTTTTCTGGTTGCGCACGTTGCGCACGCCGGCCACGATGGCGAGGGCGCGGTCCATCTCGGCTAGGGTGTCGGCGCTGTGGACAGGGGCTAGCACCTTGGGCCAGTGGGCCACACACACGTAATCTTTGGGGCCGCGCTCGGCTAGCTCGTGCCACAGCTCTTCGGTGATGAAGGGCATGAACGGGTGCAGCAGCTTAAGCAGCGTTTCGAGGAAATCGACGGTGGCGCGTAGCGTCTCGGCATCAATCGGGTGCTGGTAAGTTGGCTTCACCATTTCGAGGTACTGCCCGCAGAAGTCGTCCCACACGAGCTTGTACACCGTCAGCAGGGCGTCGCTCATCCGAAACTTCTCGAAGTGCTCGTCGAGTACCGTCACGGTTTCGGCCAGCTTGGCTTCGAACCAACTTACCGCCTGGGCATTGGCGAAGGCAAGCGCGTTGTCAACCTCCCAGCCTTTCACGAGGCGGAAGGCGTTCCAGAGCTTGTTGTTGAAGTTGCGGCCCTGGTCAATCAGCTTCTGGTCGTAGAACAGGTCGTTGCCGGCGGGCGACGAAAACAGCATGCCCGTGCGCACCGCGTCGGCGCCGAAGTCGCGGATGAGGTCGAGCGGGTCGGGCGAGTTGCCGAGCTGCTTGCTCATCTTGCGGCCCTGCGCATCGCGCACGATACCAGTCAGGTACACGTTTTTGAACGGCACTTCCTTGCGGTATTCCAGGCCGGCCATAATCATGCGCGCCACCCAGAAAAACAGGATTTCGGGGGCCGTGACGAGGTCGTTGGTCGGGTAGAAATAGTTGATGTCGGCATTGTCGGGGTCGTCGAAGCCGTCGAACACCGAGATGGGCCACAGCCACGACGAAAACCAGGTATCGAGCACATCCTCGTCCTGGCGCAAGTCGCTGGCTTGCAGCTCGTGGTTGCCGCTCTGCTCGCGGGCCAGCTCTACGGCTTCGGCCTCATTCTGGGCCACTACAAACGAGCCGTCGGGCAGGTAGTAGGCCGGAATGCGCTGGCCCCACCACAATTGGCGCGAGATGCACCAGTCGCGCACGTTCTCCATCCACACCCGGTACATGTTCTTGAACTTGGGCGGGTGCAGCTTGATGGTGTCGTTCTCCACCACTTCGAGCGCGGGCTTGGCCAGGTGCTCCATTTTCAGGAACCACTGCAAGCTCAGCTT
The DNA here is from genome assembly GCA_964385095.1 of uncultured Hymenobacter sp. Lineage (GTDB taxonomy): Bacteria > Bacteroidota > Bacteroidia > Cytophagales > Hymenobacteraceae > Hymenobacter. The sequence goes on along the minus strand of CAYLNN010000039.1, from coordinate 27,641 downwards.
GGGCTCAATCACGGCGCCGGTACGCTCCGACGTCTGCACGATGCTGGCGTATTCCTCGATTTTATCGAGCAAGCCGGCCTCCTGCAAATCCTTCACGATGTTGCGGCGGGCCGCAAACCGGTCCTGGCCCACGTACAGCTCCGCCTTCTCGTTCAGCGTGCCGTTATCGTTCAGAATATCAATAACTGGCAGGTTGTGTTTCAAACCCAGCTCGTAGTCGTTCAGGTCGTGGGCGGGCGTCACTTTCAGCGCGCCCGTGCCGAAGTCCACCGTCACGTACTCATCCTGAATAACCGGAATTTCGCGGCCCAGCAGCGGAATGCGCACGCGCTGCCCGGCCAGGTCCTGGTAGCGCGGGTCGGTGGGGTTCACGGCCACGGCCACGTCGGCCATCACCGTTTCGGGGCGCGAGGTAGCCACCGTGAGGAAGCGGCCGGGCTGGCCCACCACCTCGTACTTAAGGTGATACATCTTGGCCTGGGTGTCCTTCGGAATCACTTCCTCGTCCGAGATGGCGGTGCCACCCAGTGGGTCCCAGTTCACCATGCGTACGCCGCGGTAAATCAGGCCCTTGCGATACAAGTCCACGAACACGCGCAGCACGGCCTCGGTCAGCTTGGGTTCCATCGTGAAGCGCGTGCGGCTCCAGTCGCAGCTGGCGCCCAGCTGCTTCAATTGCTCCAGAATGATGCCGCCGTATTTCTCCTTCCAAGCCCAGGCGTGGGTTAGGAAGTCTTCGCGACTCAGGTCTTTCTTGTTGATACCCTGCTCCTTGAGCATGGCCACTACCTTGGCCTCGGTGGCGATGCTGGCGTGGTCGGTGCCGGGTACCCAGCAGGCTTCCTTGCCCTGCATGCGGGCGCGGCGCACCAGCACGTCCTGGATGGTATTGTTGAGCATGTGGCCCATGTGCAGCACGCCCGTCACGTTGGGCGGCGGAATAACCACGGTGTAGGGCTGCTTGCGGGGGTTGGGTTTGGCTTGGAAAAAGCCCTGCTCCTGCCAGCGCTGGTACCATTTGGTTTCAACGTCGGCGGGCGAGTAAGTTTTGGCGAGGGACATTAGGTCGGGGTTCAGCTACTAAGTAGCAAAAGTACAGCGGGCGGGGTTGGCAGGATGCGGAGATGTGTCAGTACATAAACGAAGGCTGTAAGCTGTTAATTTGTGCATTTCCATAGAGACTACACCTTGCATTAGACATGATACAAAAACTACCCTCGCTCCACTTATCGCTCCTAGCGGTGAGCCTTGTCTTCAGTTCTTGTAGCGCTAAGCAAGGAGAACTCAATGGGATATATACTATAAAAGGATTAAAGAATAATCTTGACACCCTTAAAATACTACGTAATGGCACCTATGTGAGAACCTTATATGCTCAAAGCGACCGACGCTTACTATTCAAAAAAGAAGGCAAATGGAAAAAAACAGATGGCGATAGAATACTTCTTTATGATTTTCTCCCCGATGAGGACGACAAATACTTGCCAGAAGTAATACTTGGCCCAGGAGCTATGCTCTGTGACTTGCCTGTAAGAAGACAATTTGGAAGAGTAGTTTCTATTGAAGCTCCACGTGATATTGATGAAGCTTTTTATGAGAAACTTTAGCGACGCAGTGTTATAGTATCCTTACTGACATTCACTGAAAAGCAACTTCAACACTACTAAAAAGCAGGCTTATTTCTTAATGCCCCTAGCCTTCCCCCCATCCACCGCCGCGCGCGACGACCTCGACGGCCTGCTGCTGCTCGGCGGCCAGCCCACCGGAAAGAACCGACCAAACTCTTGGTAAGCACCCTAGCCAAGATTCAGCCGCTTACGTACATTTGCCTTACGAAACAAAGGCCGCACCTCGCGGCACGGCCTTTGCAACTTAGTGCAGCAAGTGAGCTACCGCCGTGGCGGCAGTTCCACCCACTACCAGCCCAACGAGCCACTTGACTAGCTCGGCGGGCACCCGGAGTCTGATTTTGAACTCAAACTCTGTTCTCGCGTTTTTCTTCATATCCCGATGAAGTAAAGGGTTGCTTGATAGCCCCGCACTTCTGAAAGCCCGGCCGCGCCAACGGCTGGGCTTTCTTCGTTTTATGAAAAACGACACGCATTGGTCGCGGGGCATAACCCCACGCGAGTGCGGCAAAGGTAGCCCGGCTAGCCCCGCCGCACGAACTTTGCCGGCCGCTAGTCTACTCACCCATGCCCCTCGCCTTTCCCCCACCCACCGCCGCGCGCGACGACCTCGACGGCCTGCTGCTACTCGGCGGCCAGCCCTCCGTCGAAAACCTGGTGGCGGCCTACCGACAGGGCATTTTTCCGTGGCCAGTGGAGGGCTGGCCGCTGGCCTGGTTTTGCCCGCCGCGCCGGGGCATTTTGCGGTTGGCTAGCTTGCACGTGGGCCGCAGCCTGGCGCGGGCGCAGCGGCAGTCGCCGTGGCGCATCAGCTTCGACACCGCGTTTGGGCGGGTGATGCGGGCGTGCCAGGCCCAGCCGCGCCCCGGCCAGGCCGGCACCTGGATAACGCCGCAGCTGGTGCGCGGCTACGAGGCGCTACACGCCGCCGGCCACGCCCACAGCGTGGAGGTGTGGGAAGGAGACGAGCTAGTGGGCGGCCTCTACGGCGTGGCCGTGCTAGGGGTGTTTGCGGGCGAAAGCATGTTTCACCATCGGCCCAATGCGTCGAAGCTGGCGGTGCTGGCGCTGGCCGAGCATTTGCGGGCGCGTGGGGCTAGCTGGTTCGATATTCAGCAACTGACGCCACACATGGCAGCGCTGGGGGCGGAGGAAGTATCGCGGGAAGAGTTTCTAGCGCTGCTAGCGCGAGAGCAGGATGCAGCGCGGCTGTTATTTTGACCGTCAAACAAAAAAGAACATCATGCTGACGAAGGAAGCATCTTGGTCGCATCGCTAGGCTAGTATTCCTAGCGGCGCGAGCGAGATGCTTCCTTCGTCAGCATGATGTTCTCTCCGTGGCTATTCCAACGCAGATGGTAAGCCCGCGCTAGGCCGCCTTGTGCAGCCAGCTTTGCTTCTGGGTGAGGCGCTCGCGGGTTTCGCGGTGGTCGGGGTCGTCGACGCAGCAGTCGACGGGGCACACGGCGGCGCACTGGGGCTCCTCGTGGAAGCCCACGCACTCGGTGCACTTATCGGTCACGATGTAGTAGTACTCGTTGGAAACCGGCTTTTGGGGGTCGGTGCCGCCGGCGGTTTTGCCGTCGATGGTCTGCACTTCCTTCAGCGTGGTGCCATCGGCCCAGCGCCACTGGGCGCCGCCCTCGTAGATGGCGGTGTTGGGGCATTCCGGTTCGCAGGCACCACAGTTGATGCACTCGTCGGTTATCATGATGGCCATTGCCGTCGTCTCCTTATGCTAGTGAGTAATTTTGCTTGGTCAAAGCTGCCCGGCTGTACGTAAACGCACGGGACTAGGCTGGTTTGAACCCTCAAAAGTACGGCTCATTCCGGCTCGCTGCTACTCCTTTCTTATGCTGAATCACGCTTCCCGCCTCGCCGCCTTCGCGGCGCTCGGCCGCCGCCTCGCCGCCCTTCCCGAAGACGAACTAGTTGATATTGCGGCCCGCGCCCGCAACCGCAACGCCTGGTTTGACCTACCCAACGTGCGCGCCGCCATCACCGGCATTGCCCACCTGCTGGCTGAGCCTGAGCTAGCCCGCTGGGCCGGCCACTATCCCGCCGAGCCCACCGAGCCCCGCAAAGTGGGCGTCGTGATGGCCGGCAACATTCCGCTCGTGGGCTTCCACGATATGCTGTGTGTGCTGCTGAGCGGCCATATTTTGCTGGCCAAGCCTAGCAAAGACGACACCGTACTCATGCTCTGGATTGCCAAGGAGCTGACCGACATCGAGCCGGCTTTCACCGAGCGCATCCAGTTTGTGGAGCGCCTCAATGCGGCTGATGCCTTCATCGCCACCGGCTCGGACAACACGGCCCGCTACTTCGAGTTTTATTTCAAGAACCGGCCCCACCTCATCCGGCGCAACCGCACCAGCCTGGCCATTCTCACCGGCCACGAAACGGCCGAAGAGATGACTGCGCTAGGGCCCGATATTTTTCAATATTACGGGCTAGGGTGCCGCAACGTGAGCAAGCTCTACGTGCCTGAGGGCTACGACTTCGTGCCGCTGCTCGATGCGCTGCAAACCTGGCACGGCGTGCTCAACCACCACAAGTACCAGAACAACTACGACTACAACAAGAGCATTATGCTCGTGAATGCCGTGCCGCACCTCGACAATGGCTTTCTGCTGCTTACCGAGAGCGCGGCGCTCGTGTCACCCATTTCGGTGGTGCACTACGGCACGTACACGCAGGAAATAGATTTGCTCGACCAGCTTACCGACGTGGCGGCCCAAACGCAGTGCCTCGTGTCGGCCGGCGGGCGCTACCCGGGCTCATTTCCGCTGGGCCGCGCCCAAAACCCTGGCGTGGGCGACTACGCCGATGGCATCGACACCATGCAATTTTTGGCGGCCGAATTGTAAACCGGACTGGCCCGAAGTTGGTACACTAAAAGCAGTATTACCCGCGTAAATGAGTAGTATTGCCCTATTATTCACTCCCGCCGCTGTTTTGCTATGTTTGCCCCCACCACCAACCATCCTATCGAAACCGTTGAAAAAGAGACACTTCCAACGCTAACCTTTGCCTCCGACGATGTGCTGGCCGACCAGGCCGCCCGCGAACGGCGCCGCGCCGATGCCGAGCGCGCCGCCCGCCTGGGCAACACGTACCAGGGAAAGCTTGACATTTTCTTTCAAACGGCCGACGGCCAGCCCAAGCGCGTCCAAACTACGGTGTGGGCCGCTCACTCCGAGTACCTTAGTCTGAAAGCCGGCATCACGCTGCCCCTGCGTGCCGTACTAGGGTTCGACTTCTACTAAGACCGCAGATTTAACGGATTAAACGGATTGCGCAGATACGCCCGCCGGCGGCGGGCTGACTAGACTAGACAGTCAATCTAATAGTCAACTAAAAAGGCTACCTCACGGGTAGCCTTTTTAGTTGGTCGTCGAAGCCGCCACGCGAACCTAGTCAGCCCGCCGCCGGCGGGCGTATCTGCGCAATCCGTTTAATCCGTTAAATCTGCGGTCTATAGGAGGGCCAGGGTGCGGGCAATCATCTGGTCGACTATATCGCCCCCATTTTTGGCAAACTCGCCAGTGGCGCGGTTGGCCACGATGGCGTTGAGGCTCAGCACCTCGTGGCCCAGCAGCTGGCCTAGCGCGTAGTAGCCAGCCGTTTCCATCTCGAAGTTGGTGAGGCGAAAATCGCCCTCCGGGCTCTGGTGGCGGAAGTTCTGGAGGCGCTGCATGTAGTCAGTCGAGCGCAGGTCGAGGCGCAGGCGGCGGCCCTGGGGGCCGTAGAAGCCGGGGCACGTGACGGTGTTGCCGATGAGCAGGTCGGCGGCCAGCTGCTCGCGCAGCAAGTCGGAGCCGCGCACCACGTAGGGCGCGAAAGGCAGGCCCAGGTGCTGCTGCAAATCATTGGCTACCAGTGTTTCGAGGCCGGTTTCCATAAACGGATAAAACTGCATCAGCGAATCGAGGCCGATAGCGTGCTGGGTGGCTAGCATGGCACCCACCGGCACCTCGGCCTGCAAGCTGCCGCTGGTGCCGAGCCGGATGATGCGTAGGTTCATGCGCTCCTCCACCGGGCGCACGGTGCGCGAGAGAAAGTCGATGTTAACCAGCGCATCGAGCTCGTTCATCACGATGTCGATGTTATCGGTGCCCATGCCCGTACTCAGCACCGTGAGGCGCTTGCCGCGGTAGTAGCCCACATGGGTCACAAACTCGCGGTGCATGCCCTCAAACTCGATGGAGTCGAAGTGCCGGCTCACCTGCGCCACCCGCGCCGGGTCGCCCACGGTGAGAATGGTATCAGAAATGTGGTCGGGCAGCAGATTAAGATGGTAAATAGTACCGTCGGGGTTCAGAATGAGTTCGGATTCGGGAATCATGGCCTTATGAGGTAAGCATTAGCTTGCCGTAAGTTGAAAAGAAAGCCTGGCTACGCACGTAGTCAGTTGAAATGGCAAACGGAAGCTTACCGCATAATTGCCCAGCTAGCCCCGGTACGAAGCCAGCCCCTGCGCAGGGGTATAGTGGTTGCTTTGCTTGGGATACGTGCCGGTGCCATCGTAGGGCCGTTTGTCGGGGTGCGCGGCGCAGGCCTCCGAGCAAGCGCCTTGCAGGGCTTCGCCGCAGCTTTCGCAGAGCGGCAGGTGGGCATTGCAGTGCGGGTTGGCGCAGTTGATGAGCCTGGCCGACGGCTGCTGGCAATGATGGCAACGCGAAATAACACTGGGATTTACGGTGTTAACATCAACCGCCACGCGGCCATCGAACACGTAGCACTGGCCTTCGAAATCCTCGCCGCCGGCCTCAATGCCGTACTTGATGATGCCGCCGTGCAGTTGGTACACGTTCTCAAATCCCTGTTCTAGCAAGAAAGCCGTGGCCTTTTCGCACTTCACGCCGCCGGTGCAGTAGGTCAGAATTTTCTTATCCCGAAACTGCTCCAGGCGCTCGACGCGCTCGGGGAAGTCGCGGAAGTTCTCGATATCCAGCGTCACCGCGTTTTTGAAGCGGCCGAGGTTGTACTCGTAATCCGAGCGTACATCGACCACCACCACATCTTCGCGGTCTTTCAACTCCTTGAACTCCTGCGGGCTAAGGTGCTGACCGGTTTTTTCGTGCGGCCGCACGTGGTGCAGGCTGCTGTGCACAATTTCGGGCTTCACGCGCACGTGCAACTTTTGGAAGGCATGGCTAGCCATCTCATCCACCTTAAATTCGAGGGCGGCAAAGCGCGGGTCGGCCTGCACGGCGGCCATGTAGGCGGCGCACGCCTCGCGGGTGCCCGACACGGTACCGTTCAGGCCCTCGGCCGCCACGATAATGCGCCCGCGCAAGTCCAGGTCGAGGCACAGCCGGTGGTGCTCGTCGCGAAACTGCTCGGGGTTTTCGAGCGGCGTATAGCAGTAATAAAGAAGGACTTGATACATTTTTGAAATTAAAAATCAGGAATTAAAAATTATGAATTGAGGCTTGAGCCACTGCTTTTGCTCGTGGCAAACAGCAATTTTTAATTCATAACTTTTAATCTACACTTTCACGGCCGGATTGCCGAATACTGTTTGGCCGGCGGGCACGTCGGCCACTACCACCGAGCCGGCGCCCACGCGGGCCTTATCGCCCACTTTCACGCCCGCTACCAGCACCGCGCCCGCACCCACAAAAGCGTTGGCGCCCACGCTGGCCCCCACACCGATTTGAGCGCCGCTGCCCAGCTGGCTGTAATCGCCCACGGTAGCCTGGCCTTCGACCACGGCGTTGGGACCCACCAGAACACCCTCGCCCAGCTTGGCAGTAGCCGCCACTACTGCATTGGGACCCACGTAGTTGCCGTGGCCCAACTCGGCGTGAGCTGATACGCTGGCGCGCTGGTGGATGCTGTTGACGGGCACCACCTCGTACTCGTCGCGCAGCATCTTGGTGAGGCTGCGGCGGCTGGCGGCGTCCTCGGTGGCCACGAATACTTCGCACTTTTTGCCTAGTAGTTTCAGCAGCTCGCCGTCGTCGGTGTTGCCCATCACGGGCACATCGAGCAGCTCGGTGTTGTGCAGCTTGGGGTCGTCGTCGAGCAGGCAGTATACCACCACCTCATTCGATAAAAAAGCATCCAGCGCGGCGGTGCCCACGGCTTGCGCACCAAGAATGATAACAGGGTTTTCCATAAGCAGCAAAGGTACAAACGGGGCTACGGAGGCGCGCGGCCTGCTCGGCTAGCCAGCGCGTCGCTCACAGCCCCATCCTCTTCAACAACCCACGCACATAATCGTTTTGCAAAACCAGCAGCAGCAGCCACGGCAGCAGGGCCGCTCGGTAACGGCTCAGGGTGCCCAGGTTGGGGGTGCTCAGTCCGATGAATGCGGCCAGCAGCAGGCAATACAGCCCTAGCATCGCCACCAACGCCACCGGCAGCCGGCCGGCCCGACCTTGCCAGGCGGCCAGCAGCGCGAGCGCTACCAGGGTTAGGAGCAGCGCGTTTTCGAGGCCGGCCCCCACGTAGAATGCCTTGGCCGACTCCCCCGGCCAGGGCCGCACCAGCGTGTAGGCGGCGGCCAGCGGGGCCCGCCCCAGCAGGCCGGCGGGCGTGGGCTGCCACCCCGGGTATTCGAGGTGCGGGCGGCTCCCCGAGGTGGCCAAGCCGTGCTGGTAATTGGCCGCCACCTCACGGCTGAAGTAGCTGATTGACAGCTGCTCGCCACCCAGCGCTAACGCCGCACCGCCCGCTAGCCCCAGCACCAGCACCAGGCCCCCTACCTGCGCCCGCCAGCCTAGGCCCAGCCAGCCGCGCCGAGCTGCCAGTCGCACGGCAGCCAGCGCCAGCAGGCCACCCAGCAGCGGCAGCGCAAAGAAATAACGCATCCTGACCATAACCCAGGCTAGCAGCAGCAGCGCCGCCGCCCGGCCCAGAGCAAGCCAGAGCCGCGCCGGCCTACGGGGGCCGTACAGCAGGGGCAGCGCCAGCGCCACGATGCCCGCGCCGGCGCCCACTACTAGGGTTTCTTTGGTAAGGCCGGCCGTCCACCACACCACCGTGGGCCAGGCCAGAAACGCCACGCCCGCCGAGGCTAGCGGGGCCAGTGGAAATACCTGGCTCAATACCCGCACCAGCGACCAGCAGGCAACAAAACATAGTACGCTTAAATACAACGCATTAAGCCAGAGCACACCGCCCGACAGCATACTGAGCAAGGCCAATACCTTGTAGAAAAACAGTGTGTTAGACCATTGGTAAAATTGCACTGCCTGCTCTTGCACACGGAAGCCAGCACTTTGCAAGGTGGGCCAAATCTGCGCCGGGTGCTCCCAGAAAAAGCCAGCCAGCAGTTGGCTCCAGTGGGCGGGATTGGGCCTATCGGGCTCAATGATATCGGGGCTGGGCCAGCAACTACTAACGGTCGTGAGCAGCAGCCGCCACCCCAGCGCCGGCAGCAGCCAGCGCCGCAGGCTGGGGCTAGCCCGCCGGTACTGCCCCAGCAGCCAGTAAAGCAATGCGCTAGCCAGCACCGCATTTAGTAAGATGCTCACTGCTAGCCTCATCGCGTGATGCGTAGGCTTGGCGCAGTGCCCCCCACCAGCCGCCCGCCGATGGTGCAGTGTAGGCAGCGCCGGGGCAGGCAGTAGCCCTTGTGCAGGGCGAGCAGGCCCTGCGAGTCGGCGGCGGTGCGGTGTTCGAAGCCCAGCCCGGCGTAAAGGTCAGTGTACTGGTTGTGCTCGGCCGGCAGCTCGGTGAGGAGCGTCACGCTGCTTTCGACGAGCTCGGGCTGGCCCACGTGGCGGGCGTAGGCCACGCGCAGGGGCACTACCACGTTGATAATCAACAAGTCGATGCTACTTTTACCCAGCGTGGGCACCTTGCCGGGCCGGCCGGGTCGGAAGTGCTGCCGCCAATAGTCGGGGGCCGGCGCACCGGCAAAAAACTCGCCCAGCGCCGCCACGCTCGTGGCCGTCAGCAGCGCATCGAACAGGGCCGGGCGGCGGTGCAGCAGGCCCACCAGCTGCCCTAGCCGCACAGCCGGGAAGTTGGCAGGCCGCAGGCGCAGGTAGTTCCACTCGTGCGGGGCTAGCGCGGCCGCGGCCAGGCCGTATTTGTGACGCAAAAACTCGTATTCCTGCCGGCGGTCGGCCAGGTAGCTATCGCCCGTAGTTTCTTCGTTTTCAACCAAAAACCCCGCCTGCCCGAAGAGCAGAGCCTCCAGCTGGCGGGCATCGTGGCGGTGGCGGCGCAGCACGGGTAGCGGCACGGCCTTGGCGAGCCTGGCCAGCGGCTCGCTGTTCTTCTGAAAGCCGAAGGCGGCCATGAGGGCGTGGTAGGTGATGGCTTCCCAGTCGTGGCCCAGGTGCGCGTGTAACTCGGCAATTACATCGGCCTTTTGCTCAACCCGTTCGAGCAGGGCGCGCTCGGTCATCATGGTGCGCATCAGCGTGGGCACCTGGCTCAGCAGCGGGGCGCAGGGCAGGGGCGCCGCCGGGGGCGCCCCTGCCAGGGCTTCGTAGCGGGCCAGCAGGTCGGGAGCCAGGCGGGAGGCTAGCGCCAGCGCGGGGATAAGGCTGTTGTTGGTGCGGCACACCTGCGCATCGGCCGTGAGCACCACGTGCAGCACGACTTGGTCGTACTTCTTGTCCATTTGATGGTTGTGCCGCTGCCAGTCGGAGGCGCGCAGGTGAATTTCCACGGCGCCGTTCCACTCTACCTCGCCCAGGCGCAAGCGGGCGTTGAGAAAATCGGGGCCGGCGTCGGCATTGCGCTGGCCAGGGCGCAACACCTGGATTTCTTCGCCCGCCGTGGTACGCAGGTCGCTTTTATCGAAGTACTGGTGCTGCCAGACGTAATGGAGGAAATCTTCGCGCATAGCTACAAATGTAAAACGGAGTGGTATTCCGTTGCTGCCCAAACAACTTGTTCAGGCAGCAACGGAATACCACTCCGTTTTGCGAAAAGGCACCTCCTAGCGCAGGTCCACCACCTTCACGCCTTTATGCGCGTTTTTGTCGAAGGCAAACGTGGTGGGCGACACCGGCACGTTGGGCTTGAAGTTCTTGAGCATGAACGTAGTACGGGTACCGTTTTTCTTGAACGTCTTCACGCTGTGGATGGCTTTGTCGGCCGCACCCACGATGAGCTGCACCTTAAACACGTCGTTTTTACGGTCTTCCGGGGTCAGCTCAATCAGGTCGCTAGCCACCCCGGCGTCCTTCAGCGACTTCACGTACGTGTATTTATAGCCCTTTTTGTACATGCTGTACATCTGGGCCGGCGACATATCCTGGTTGGTCGGGTCCGACTCGGAGATATTCACCTCGTTCTCGTTTTTGAGGTACGTCCAGGTGGTTTTGCCGTCGTTGATAACCTCCTGGCCACCCGTGGCGAGGTGGTATTTCTGACCGCTCACGGTTACGTCGCCGGTCAGGTTCTGCTTGAGCTTGGCGGCGGGGTTTTCCAGGGTTTGGGTAAAGCTGGCCTGAAACGATTTGAGGGCTGTGTACTTGGCGCTCACCGCGTCGAGAATCTTCCCGGCTTTGGGGTCTTGCTGAGCGGCGGCGGGCAAGGCGAGGCTAGCGGCCAGCGCCAACAGGGAGAATTGCTTGGTCATGAGTTAAAAACGTCCGGCAGTTTGACACCAGACGGGCTCACATACGCAAAAGCGGGGCCAAAGATTGGCCCCGCTCCTACTTCATCGTATTCAGCAACTGCTCCAGCTGATACTCGTCGGGAATGAGCACGGCGCGGGCCTTGCTACCTTCAAAGGGCCCCACAATGCCCGCCTGCTGGAGCTGGTCCATAAGGCGGCCCGAGCGGTTGTATCCCAGCTTTAACTTGCGCTGGATGAGCGAAGTAGACCCCTGCTGATGCAGCACAATGCAGCGGGCCGCCTCGGCAAACATCGAATCGCGCTCGCTAGGGTCCAATTCGTCTTGGCCGCTGCCCTCGTCGCCGTCGGCGCCGGCTACTTCGGGCAGCAGGTACGCATCGGCATAGCCTTGTTGCTCGCCGATGTAGTCGCAGAGGCGGTCCACCTCGGGCGTGTCAATGAAGGCGCACTGCACCCGAATGAGGTCCGAGCCGGCCGAGAACAGCATATCGCCCTGGCCAATAAGCTGGTCGGCGCCGCCGGTGTCCAGAATAGTGCGCGAGTCAATCTTGCTGGTCACCTTAAAGGAAATCCGGCAGGGGAAGTTGGCCTTAATAATACCCGTAATTACGTTTACGCTAGGCCGTTGCGTCGCCACGATGAGGTGAATACCGATGGCACGGGCCAGCTGCGCGAGGCGCGCAATGGGCGTTTCGACTTCCTTGCCGGCCGTCATCATGAGGTCGGCCAGCTCGTCGATTACCAGCACGATGAAGGGCAAGAAGCGGTGGCCCTTGCGCGGATTCAGGCGGCGCTCAATGAATTTGGCGTTGTACTCTTTAAGGTTGCGGCAGCCGGCTTCCTTCAGCAGGTCGTAGCGCCGGTCCATCTCCATGCACAGCGAGTTGAGGGTGTTCACCACTTTCTTGGTGTCGGTGATAATGGCCTCCTCGGTGTCGGGCAGCTTAGCCAGAAAGTGCCGCTCAATCTTGTTGAAGATACTGAGTTCCACCTTTTTGGGGTCAACCAGCACAAACTTGAGCGTGGCCGGGTGGCGCTTGTAGAGCAGCGAGGCCAGAATCACGTTCAAACCCACCGACTTGCCCTGGCCGGTGGCGCCGGCCATCAGCAGGTGGGGCATCTTGGCCAGGTCGGCCACAAATACCTCGTTGGTAATGGTGCGGCCAAAGGCCACCGGCAAGTCCATTTCGGTACGGGCAAATTTCTCTGACCCCAGCACCGAGCGAATGCTCACCATCTCCTTCTTGGTATTCGGCACCTCAATGCCGATGGTACCCTTGCCCGGAATGGGCGCGATAATACGAATGCCTAATGCGGCCAGACTCAGGGCAATGTCATCTTCCAGGCTCTTGATTTTGGAGATGCGCACACCGGCCTCGGGCACAATTTCATAAAGCGTGACCGTGGGCCCGATGGTGGCCTTAATGCTGGCGATGGTGATGCCGTAGTGCCCCAGCGTTTCAACGATGCGGTCCTTGTTGGCCTCCAGCTCCTCCTTGGTTACCTGGGCTTTGGCCACGCCATAGTCGTTGAGCAGCTCCAGCGTCGGGAAAAGGTAGCGCGAGAGGTCGAGCGTGGGGTCGTAGTTGACGTCGGGCATGGCGTCGGCGTCTTCGTCGGCCACCGCCGCAATGTCAGCCCCGGCGTTAGGGTCAAGGTCGGCGCGGCTGGGCACAGTAATTTCCAGCTTCTGGCTGAGCGCGGCCGGACTGGGGCTAGCCCCCGCCGGCGTGGGCAAGGGGCTATCGGCAAGGTCGGCCAGCGAAAGCGGCGTGGGGATGCTGGCCGCCACTGGTGCGGCGGGCGATACCTCCGGCTCGGCCTCGGGCAGCTCGAACGAGAACGCCGGGCCAGTGGCCGCCGCCAGAGGCACGGCTACCGCCGGCGCGGCGGGCGCCACGGTCAGGGCGGTAGCGGCGGCGGGCGCGGGTTGGCTCAGGTCAGCTTCCTCCGCTATTTCCTCCGCAAGCTCCGCGGCGGGTGGGGTCACGACTTCAAAGCTCGTAGCGGCCGGCACCGGCGCTTTGAGGGGGCTAGGGCGCGGGGCCGGCTCAAACTCAGGCTCGCGGGGGGCGGGCTCGGGCATAGGCTCGGGGGCCGGCGTGCGGGCTAACGACGCCTTAGCGGGGCGGCTGGCAGCGGGCGCGGCGGCCGGCATTTCGGCCGCTGGCTCTTCGTCTTCCTCATCTTCGTCCTTGCCGCCCAGGTTAAGGTTGAGGGACGTTATATTGAAGAAAAACACCACGAACATGATGAGCCCAAACGCCAGCAGCAGCACCGTGCCCCAGCCAATGAGCGAGTCGAGCCACAGCGCCAGCTCGTAGCCCGCGCCGCCGCTCAGCCAGTCGAGGCGGTGGGCCTGGGCCGCCCCGGGCAGGGTAGTATCCGCGCCGGGCTGGGCTAGCTGCACCACCACGTACCCTAACAAAGCGCTGACCCACAGCATAGTGAAGAGCCCCAGCGCCAGCACGTAGCTCACCGAGCCCGCAGCCCGGCGAAACACAATTTTGTAGCCCAGGAAAAAGACTATCGGAATGAGCGCGTACGACGCCAGCCCAAAGCCCCGGTAGATGAGCTTTTCGGCCAGCCACGCCCCGAGCAGGCCCAGCCAGTTGCCGGTTTCCTGGCCGGCTTCCTTCACGGGCACGGTGCCCAGAGCGGCCACCACGCTCTGGTCGGCGCGCCCGCTTAGCAAAAAAGAGGTGAAGGCAATGGTGAGATAAAGCGAGCCCAGCAGCAGCCCGAAGCCCACCAGCAGGTGAAAGCGCCGGTCGCGCACCAGCGCCGTAAGCTGGCTAAGGCTAGGCACCGGGCCCCGGGGCCCGGCAGGCCGGGCAACCGGCGGCGGGCGGCGGCCCGCCGGGCTAGCCGGCGCCTTGGCGGGGCTAGCGGCCGGGGCGGCGCCGGGCGCCGGCCGCGGCGTATTGCCCCGGGCCGGGCGCGGGGCAGCGCTCTCGGCGGGCGGGCCCGGGCGGTTGGTGGCGGCGGGGCCACTCGGCGGGTTGCGGTAATTATTAGTGGCCATGCGCGGGCAAACAGAAAGGTCAAATCTACGCCAGCGCCGCCGCTTGCTGGCCGCCCGCTAAGTAAGCAGCACGGTAGCGGCACCCGGGTTTTTGGGTTTCCTTTGCAGACACTTTTCTCTCTTTCCTTTTCCAGAATGCCCACACCTCTCCACGTTGTTCGTCACTTTAGCATTGGCTCGCAATGCATTACCGAATACGTGCCGGCCGAGCGCTGGCTGCGCACCAGCTGGCAGGGCTTTGTGTCGCCGGCCGATGCCGAGCAGGGCGCCCAGGCTGCCCTAGAGACCTTGCAGAGCGGGCCCATTCCGTATCTGCTCAACGACAATAGTCAGATTAAAGGGCCGTGGTTTGACTCGGTGAGCTGGCTGCGCCGCGTGTGGGCTCCGCAGGCCGCGCGCCTGGGCCTGCGCTACGTGGCCCACGTGGCCCAGCCCCACACGGAGGCCGACCTGGGGTCGGTGCTGCTACGCAACCCATTCCATAACCTGTTTGAGGTGCAGGTATTTATTACGGTGGAAGACGCCACGGCCTGGCTGCGCGACTGCCAGCGCCAGGCCGACCACAACCAGGCCACCAGCCCGCCCCAGGCCGACCGCTCGGCGGCCTAGCCACTGCGTAGGTTTTGCCTGCTTGTCAGCTCCTGGGGTGAAACTCGGTGATGACCTGCCGCAGGTAGTCGCGGTCGAGGTGGGTGTAGATTTCAGTGGTCGTGATGCTGGCGTGGCCCAGCATTTCCTGCACGGCGCGCAGGTCGGCGCCGCCCTCCAGCAGGTGCGTGGCAAAGGAGTGCCGCAGCGTGTGCGGGCTGATGGTCTGGCGCAGCCCCGCCAGCTCGGCCAGCTTTTTAATAGTGGTGAACACCGTGATGCGCGACAGCTGCCGCCCGCGGTGGCTCAGAAACACAATGTCTTCGGCCCCGGCTTGCACCGTGAGGTGCTGGCGCACGCCACCCAGGTAAAAGTGCAGGTGCTTCACGGCCTCGCGCCCAATGGGCACCAGCCGCTCCTTGTTACCCTTGCCCAACACCCGCATAAAGCCCTGCTCAAAGTAGAGGTTCGACAGCTTCAAATCGCACAATTCGCTCACCCGCAGGCCCGATGAGTAGAGCACTTCCAGCAGCGCCCGGCTGCGCAGGCCTTCGCTGGTGCTGAGGTCGATGGCCGCCAGCAGGTTTTCGATGTCGGGGTACGAGAGCGTATCGGGCAGGTGGCGGCCGGCCTTGGGCGACTCCAGCGTGTCGGTGGGGTCGATTTTGAGCAGGTCTTCCATGACGAGAAACTCGTAGAAGGCCTTGATGCCCGAGAGCGTGCGCGCCTGCGACGTGCTCGACAGCCCCAGCTCGGTGAGCGCGGCCAGAAAATCGCGCAGCAGCCGCGTGGTCACTTGCAGCGGGCCGGCCCTCAGGTTTTCCAGCTCCAGCCACTGGTGCAGCTTGCGCACATCGCGCCGGTAGGCCTCGACCGAGTTGGGCGAGAGCGACTTTTCAAGGCGCAGGTAGCCATCGAATTGCTTGACAGCTTGCGGCCACGTTAGCATGTTGATTTTAAATAAGTTGCTGTTGCAAGCAAACCCGACCAGGCATTTTTTTTCTGGCCGCCGTATGAGGATGCGAGCGTAAAGGAAGCCTGCCTGCGTCGTTTTTGCCCAGGCCGGGCACGAGCCCTTCGCCTATTTTAACGCATCAACCACCCCTCCCCTAACGCAACGCAGTGACCATTCTTCTTCTCAACGGCCCCAACCTCAACCTGCTAGGCCGCCGCGAGCCGCACATCTACGGCACGCGCTCGTTCGACGATTTTTTGCCCGAGCTCCAGGAGTCGTTTCCGGACCTCACGCTGACTTCCTTCCAGAGCAACCACGAGGGCGCGCTGCTCGACCGCCTGCACGCCGCCGCGGGCTGGGGCGAGTTGGGCACCGAGGGGGCTAGCCAGGCGGTGGTGCTCAACGCGGGTGGCCTCACCCACACCAGCGTGGCCCTGGGCGATGCCGTAGCGGCCGTGGCCGGCGCGGGCCTGCCCGTTATTGAGGTGCACCTGAGCAATCTGGCGGGGCGCGAGGAGTTCCGGCACGTCAGCTACATCGGCAAGCACTGCGTGGGTAGCATCATGGGGTTCGGGCTCGAAAGCTACCGGCTAGCCCTGCACTACCTGCTAAGCCAACGGCCCCGGCCCGTGGGCTTCGGGCGCCGCTAGGGCCGGCCAACTGTATTAGGGGCAAAGCGAGCCGGCACTAAGGCGGGATAATCTTGCATTCTACCCGTAGCAATACCCTAGGCAGGGCGGTAGTGTTGGTATTTTTGCCGGAAGCTTCCTTCTTGCAAACACTATCAATGTTCCGTTTAACTACCTATACCTGGCCGGCCCTCGCGTTCTTCTTATGGGCGGCGCCGCAGGCCGGGCGTGCCCAAGGCACTTGCCTGCTGGCGCCCGTGGCGTTGGCGCAGCGCAGCCAGCAAGCCGCCTTGGTGGTAGAAGCTCGTGTGGCCAGCCAGCAGGTAGCCAGCCTGGGGGGCCACATTGTAACGCGCAACACGCTGGAAGTTTACAAGGTATTTCGGGGCCGGCTGCCGGGCGCCCCGCTGCAAGTGCTAACCCAGGGCGGCACGCTGGGGCTACAACGCGAAGAAGTGAGCGGGGCGCTGGCCCTGGCAGTGGGCCAGCAAGGTATCTTTTTTCTGGAAGCCGACCCTAGCCAGTCGGGCGAGCTGCGCGCCTACGCCGGCCCGCAGGGGTTTATTGCCTACGACCTGGCGAGCCTCACGGCCAGCGAGCCGTTTGGACGCTACGCCAGCATCGCGGGCGGGCTGTACGACGCGGTGGCGGCCGGCACCGGCGGGGCCTACCGGGTGGTGGCCCCCAACGCCCGCCTGCAGGTAGCTACCGAGCAGCTCCTTCGCCGCGGCGCGGCGAAGGAGCTCGCCGTAACGGCCCCCACCATCAGCGATTTTTCGCCCCAGACGGTAACGGCGGGCACCAGCTCTGGCACTACGCCCAGTACCGAGGGCGTGCTCACCATTAGGGGGGCGGGCTTTGGGGCCACGCAAAACAGTGGCTACGTCCAGTTTCGCAATGCCGACAATGGCGGGGCCACGTACACCCGACCGGTGGCTACTGACTACCTAAGCTGGAGCGATACCCAGATTCAGGTGCGCGTGCCTTCGTATAGCCAAACGGGCAACCCGGCGGGTACTGGCGCCTTTCAAGTAGCCGATAACAGCGGGGCGCTGGCCACCAGCCCCAGCGCGCTTACGGTAGTCTATGCGCTCAGCAACGTCATCGACAACGGCCTGACTTACCGCGTGCACCTCATCAGCCCCGACGGCAGCGGCGGCTACGTGCTGCAATATGCCAGCAGCTTTCCTGCCGAGGCGCGGGCGCCGTTTGAGCGGGCCCTGCGGGCGTGGCGCGCGCAGGCGGGCGTGAACCGCACCATCAGCGCCACCCCGGCCCCGGCCGACGCCACGCAGGCTGACAGCGTGAACGTGCTGCGCTTCGACGCCAACCTGCCGGCCGGGGTGCTGGGCGTTGCAACCTCGTACTACTTGGGCTGCGCCGCCAGCAACGGGCCCCACAACTGGCAGGCAGTGGAAACCGACTACACCTACGCCCTGGTGCCCGCGGCAGCTACCAACACCAGCGCCGCCTATACCTGGAATTTTGCCACTACTGCGCCCACCCGGCAGCAGTACGACTTTGAGAGCGTGGCACTGCACGAGCTTGGCCACGGCACGCAGCTCACGCACATCATTTCGGCAACCGGCGTAATGAATTTTGCCATCGCCAACGGGGACACGCGCCGCAGCCTCGATGCCGACACCGACCTGGCCGCCGCCCGCAATGTAGGCAGCTTCAGCACCGGCGCCAGCCAAACCGAGCGGTGCGACCTGCCCGCCTACCAGGAAGCGGCGGCCGAGGCCCCGCTGCCGGTGCGGCTCACGGCCTTCGGGGCCAGCTACCAGCCTAGCCAGGGCGCGCTGCTGAGCTGGGCCACCGCCTCGGAAAGCAATAGTGCGGCCTTTATTGTGGAAAGCCAGGACGTAGCGGCGGGCCCCTGGCTGGCCGTGGCCCGCGTGGCCGCCACCGGTAGCAGTGCCACCCCGCGCCAGTACCAGGCCCGCGATGCCCGCCCGCTGGCTGGCACCCGCTACTACCGCCTGCGCCAGCTGGACCTGGATGGCACGGCCGCCTACTCGCCCGTGGTCAGCGTGTCGGCCACGGCCACCGGGCTAGCCGCCTACCCCAACCCCGCCGCCGGCACCGTGCACCTCAGCGGCCCGCTGGCCCCCGGCGCCGCGGCCCGCGTGCGGCTGCTCGATGCCACCGGCCGCTGCGTGGCCAGCCTGGTGGGCCCGGCCGGGCAGGCCGCTTTCGAGCTGCCGCTGGCTGGCGTGCCGGCCGGCCTCTACTTGGTAGAGTGGCAGGGCGGGGCTAGCCCGGCCCGCACCCGCCTGGTGGTGCACTAAGGCATGGGCGGGGCATTGGGGGCTAGCCCCGCCCCTACCTTTGCGGCATGGCAACCCTCCCGACTTATACCTTCAACCCCGGCCCGGCGGCCGTGTACCCCGAAGTGCGCCAGTACCTGGCCGACGCTTTTGAGGAAGGCTGGCTGTCGGCGCCGCACCGCTCCGAGCGCTTCATCACGCTCGTGCGCCACTGCCTCGAACAGGCCCGCCTCAAGCTCAACATTCCGCAAGACTATACCATTCTGTTCACCTCGTCGGCCACCGAGTGCTGGGAAATCCTGGCCCAGAGCCTGACGCCGCGCCGCTCGTTTCACCTCTACAACGGCTCATTTGGCCAGAAGTGGTTTGACTACGCCCGCGCCCTGCGGCCCCACTCCACGGGCCTCAAGTTTGACATCAACGACGTGCCCGACCCGGCCACGCTGCCCTTCAGCCCCGAGGAAACCGACCTGGTGTGCCTCACCCAGAACGAAACCAGCACGGCCAGCCAGCTGCGCGACCAGTTCATTCTCAATACCTTCAATCGGCTGGGGCCGGCCTTGCTGGCCGTCGATGCTACCTCCAGCCTGGGCGGGTTAGCCCTCAAGTTCATCAAGGCCGATGTGTGGTACGGCTCGGTGCAGAAGTGCCTGGGCCTGCCGGCGGGCCTGGGCATTATGGTGCTCTCGCCCCGCGCCGTGGCCCGCGCCCGCGAGGTGGGCGACAATGCCCACTACAACAGCCTCAATAGCATGGTGAAGCAGATGCTCAACTACCAGACCACCCATACCCCCAACGTGCTGGGCATCTACTTGCTGAGCCGCGTGTTGCAAGCCCGCGACGGCATCAAAACCATTGCCCCGCACCTGAGCGGGCGCGCCCAGAAGCTCTACGATTATTTCGAGCAGGTGCAGCCGCTGGGGCTGCGCCCGCTCATCGAGAACCCCGAGGCGCGCTCGACCACCGTTATTGGCCTGCAAGGCCCGGCCGCCCTCATCGAAGAGGTGAAGCGCCGCGCCCGCGACGAGGCCGGCCTGCAGCTAGGCTCGGGCTACGGCGACTACAAGGCCACGAGCCTGCGCATCGCCAATTTCCCGGCCGTGCCCGACGCTGCTTTCGAGGCGCTGGTGCAATTTTTTGAGAAAATCCGGAACGAGGAAGCGGTGAAATAATGCCGCGATTCCATTATGCGGAGCGTGCCGCGTGCCGCATGAGAGTCGTTTCTCTTGATTTTCTTTAGCCATAAAATTCTCACTGCAAATTGATTACCCTTTTTACCGACGGTTCGAGCCGCGGCAACCCCGGGCCGGGTGGCTACGGCACCATCCTGCGCTACGGCCCCCACGAAAAGGAGTTGAGCCAGGGCTTTCGCCGCACCACCAACAACCGCATGGAGCTGCTGGCCGTGATAGTGGGCCTGGAGGCCGTCACGCGGCCCGAAATTCCTATCCTCGTAGTGTCCGATTCCAAGTACGTGGTCGATGCCGTGGAGAAGCGCTGGGTTTTTGGCTGGGTCAAAAAGCCCGACTTCGGCAAAAAGGCTAACGAGGACCTGTGGCGCCGCTTCCTGCGCATCTATGAGCAGCGCAAGGTCTCGTTTAAGTGGATAAAAGGCCACGCTGGCCACCCCGAAAACGAGCGCTGCGACGTGCTGGCCGTGCAAAGCGCCCTCGGCAAGGGCCTGCTGGTGGATGAGGGCTACGAGGCGCTTTAGCCTGCCGCATATCTATGGCTAAGCCAGCCCCAGCGCGTGGGTAGCGCAGCGCAACCCGCGCCCGCCGTAACACCTGCCCTGCCGCCCTAGTGGCACTGTGGCGCGGCAGGGCGCTCGCTATCGACCCATATGTAGTTTGCGGCGTGGCGGCGCTGCGGCACAAACTTCATCGCTACTGTTTGGCACGGGTTGCGCTACGCTAAGTGTGCGCCAATTAAAGCCAATGCAAGCGCCCGCAAAGCCGCGCAAAAATTCATGAAACCCTCGCCTACTACCGTTGCTTACTACCCAGCCCTTACCGGGCTGCGGGCGGTGGCGGCGTTTGCGGTGTTTGGCTTTCACCACCGGCACTTGCAGGGGCTGGGCGGCGCGGGGCTAGGCGCCGCGTTGCGGCTAGGGCTGAGCGAGCTGCACATTGGGGTGTCCATCTTTTTCACCCTGAGTGGGTTTCTTATTACCAAGCGCTACGCGGGGCGGCAATTTGATGGCCCCGAGTGGCGGCGCTACCTACTACACCGGGCGGCGCGCATCTGGCCGGTGTACCTGCTGCTGGTGCTGGCCACGTTTGCCGCCAGCTACCCTAGCGAGGGCCGGGCGCACCCCGGCCACTGGCTGGCCGAGCTAGCCGCCAGCCTCACGCTGCTCAAAGGATTTTCGGAGCAGTGGTACCTCACGGGCCTTGCGCAGGCGTGGTCGCTCACGGCAGAGGAATGCTTTTACCTGCTGGCGCCGCTGGTGTTCTGGCTAGGCTGGCGCTACCGGCCGGGCCGGGCGTGGCCGCTGCTGGCCGCCGCGCTGCTGGGGCTGGGGCTAGCCACGTATGGGTTGCTACCGGTGCTGGGCTCGCCGCTGTTCGTGCTCAAGGCGACTATTTTTGGGCGTTTGCCCGAGTTTCTGCTGGGGGCGGCGTTTGCCTGGTTTGCGCCGCGCCGGGGCCAGGGTTGGGCCACGGCGGGCGGGGCGGCCGGCGTGGCCCTGGCGCTGGGCTTACTAGTTGAGGTGCAGCACAATACCCACGCCACTAGCATCGATTCTTACCCCGGCGTGTTGCTGAATAACTGGTTGCTACCCGCGGCTACCGGCTGGTTGCTGCACGGCCTGGCCACCGAGCCCACCGCGCTAGCCCGCCTGCTTAGCACGCCGCTGTGGCAGCGACTGGGGCGCGCCTCGTACTGCTTCTACCTACTGCACGTGGGGCTGCTGCCCGATGCGCTGAAGCCGCTGCTCGGCGCCTGGCTGCCGGCCGGCCCGGCCGTAATGGCCAGCTTCGGGCTGCTGGTACTGGCCTCGCTGGCCCTGCACCGGGGCGTGGAGCAGCCGGCGCACCGCTGGCTGCTGGCGCGGCTAGCCCCCAGGCACCTTACCGCCCTTACCCGCTCCTCTCCCCGTGGCTAACGACTACTTTCAGTTTCAGCAGTTTCGCATCGCGCAAGGCGCTTGCGCTCAGAAGGTGAGCACCGATGCCTGCCTGCTCGGCGCGGCAGCCGACCTCACTAGCGCCACCCGTGTGCTGGACATCGGCACTGGCACCGGCTTGCTGGCCCTCATGGCCGCCCAGCGCGCGCCCGGCGCTAGCGTCGAGGCCGTGGAGCTAGACCCCGCCGCCGCCGCCCAGGCCGCCGCCAATGTGGCGGCTAGCCCCTGGGCCAGCCGCGTGGCGGTGCACGCCCTAGGCCTGGCCAGCTACGCGGCCCGCCAGCCGGGCCTCTTCAGCCATATTATCTGCAACCCGCCGTTCTTCCGGCGCAGCCTGGCCCCGCCCGACGCGGCGCGGGCCACGGCGCGCCACGAGGGTGCGGGCTCGCTCACCTTTGAGGAGCTAGCGGGCTTTGCGGCGGCGCACCTCGCGCCGGGCGGCACGCTCACGGTGCTGCTGCCGCCGCCCGAGATGGAACAGTTTGCGCAGGTGGCGCGGGTGGCGGGCCTAGCCGCGCAGGCAAGGCTGGCGGTGCAGCACCGGCCGGGCGGGCGCACTACGCGCAGCATCTGGCAGTTTGGCGCCGGCGCGCCGGCTAGCCTGCCCGCTACCTTTTTAACCATTCAGGAAGCCGACGGCGAATATTCGGCAGCCTTTCGGCACTTGCTGGCGGGGTTTTACCTGGCCTTATAGCGCGGGCGCCGCGAGTCCGCGCTGCAAGGCCAATTTGCCCGCGGCCCTTGCGCCCCGCCCCGCCGAGCCCGCGCTACAAGAGCGTGCGCAGCTGCCCCAGCTTTTCGCCGTGCAGGGCGGCCAGCAGGTCGGCTTCGAGGGTACCAAACTCGGCGGCCTGGTAGTGGCGCTGCACCAGGCCGCCCACCAGCACCGTGGCCTCATTGGCCACCTCCGTGAGCGTGCCCAGGATGTGCGAGGTGAGCAGGATGCCAGTGCCCCGGTCGCGCAGCCGCTTCAAGATTTCCTTTAGCAGCAGGTTAGCTTCGAGGTCGAGGCCATTGAACGGCTCATCGAGAATGAGGTAGGCAAAATCCTGCACCAGCACGGCCAGCAGGGCCAGCTTTTTCTTCATGCCGGCCGAATATTCGGTGGCGTATTGGTCGAGGGGCAGCTCCAGCAGCTCGTTCCAGCCGCGCAGGTCGGGCACTGGGCGGCGGCGCGCTTGCAGGCAGAAGGCCACGTACTCGCGCCCCGTAAGGCGGGGGTAGAAGTACGGCTCGTAGGGCACCAGGCCGGTCGTGTCGCGCACCAGGCCGCCCGAGGCCGTGTCGCGCACGGTGCCGCTAAAATCGTTTTCCAGCCCGTAGAGGCAATTAATGAGGGTAGTTTTGCCCGCGCCGTTGGCCCCAATGAGGCCATGAATGGTGCCGGGCTGCACGGCCAGGTGCACGCCGCGCAGCACCTGGTGCGGACCGTAGGCTTTGTGCAGGTTGGTTAGTTCGAGCATAGAATTGCGGGGCCCGCGGCTATTTTTCGTCCGGGCTGGTTGTTAGCACGGCGCGCAGGCGGCGCTGGCTTTGCCACACCAGGCCCGCCGCGCTCACCAGCATCAGGGGCGGGTAGGCTGGGTGCCAGGCGCCCAGCAGGCCCACGGCCAGCACCAGCCCCCGCGTGCTGCGAATATGGCTGGCGTTGGGGTAAAACGCATATTTAGTGAGGACAACCATGCCCAGCAGGGCTAGCCAGAACAGCGCCACGGCCAGCGCCGCGCCCCACCCGGCCTGACCCAGCCCCAGCAGCACCCAAAAAGGCAGCGCCGAGCCCGCCGCATAGCCTAGCCCCAGCGCCAGCCGGCGCCGCAAAAACTGCCGTGGTGAGCGAACCGCCAGGGCCAACAGCGGCAGGGGCTCGGGCTCGCCGTAGCAGGCCGTTACCACCAGCAGCCACAGCAGCAGGGCCGCCACCGGGGCCAGCGGCGAGGCCCGCTGCCAGGTGGCTAGCCCTACCAGTACCGGCCACAGCAGCAGTCCTTTCGTGGCCCGCATCCCGCTCACCCACTCAAAGGCCTCGCTGCGGAAGGGGCTGTGCCAGCGGTGCTGCGTGGCCTGCCCCGGGCGGGCCGCAGGCGCCCACGCTACCAGCGGGGCCAGCCCCACGGTGAGCGCCGCCGGCCCGGCCGCCCGCAAGGCCATTAACCCCAAGGCCAGCGGTAGGGCTAGCAGCGCATATTCGGCCGCCAGCCACGGCCGAAACCCGGGCGCCGCGCTGGCCAGAAATGTTAAGTCAGACCGCCGGCGGTGGGCTCCTAGCAGCGACCACGCCACCACCAGCGGCACTGCCCACAACCCCTGCGGGTACTTGCCAAGGCTAGCCAGCGCCTGCAGCAGCCCGAGAAGTAACATGGGCCCCACCAGCGCCAGCCGCAGCCAGCCAATTTCGCGCAGCAGCCGGCCCAGCAGCCGCAACCGCAGGCGTAGGTAGGCCACCAGCGGGGCTAGTTGGCTCGGGGCTAGGGCCATCGCTTAGGCAAAAAATGGCCCGGCAGGCGTTTCTTCCTCCGTGAACACGATGCCATAATCGGCGGCCAATTCTTGCAGGATGGGCGCATAGAGGTCGGCCGTAGTGGGGATAACGACGCCCCGGCCGGCCACCTCGCCGCGCACCAGGCGCCGCACGGCCATGCCCAGCGGCAAGCCCACGGTTTTGGCCATGGCCGTGTGGGTAGCATCGTCGCCGAGCACCACCAGCGAGGAAGTGAGTCGATACGTCTGCCCCGCGCGCTCGTAGTCGAAGCCGTGCTGCATCACTATCATATCGCGGTCGTGGGGTTGCAGCTGCCATTTTTCGGCCAGCAGGTGCTCCAGCAACTGGGCGGGCGTGGCGTGGGCGCGGCCCACCGGCTTGTGCTCGAAAATACCGAGCCACACGAGGTGCTGCATTTCGGAGCTATTGGGGGCTAGCCCCAGGTGCTTGGCCGTTAGCGCCGACAACGACCAAGTGGGCTGCGGCCATTGGGGCAGGTAGCCGGCCACCAGGTCGTGCCAGGTAAGGGCGGCTGAATTGGCCAGGTTCACGCTGTCGTCGGTGAGGCCCAGGCGCACCAGCGCGTGCCAGGCGGCGCAGTAGCCCGGCCGCCGCAGCGTGCCGCGCAGGATGCTCGGGATATCATCGAGGCCATACGGGGCGCGGTAGTTAAGCGAGTCGCGGTTGGCATAGCCCTCAAAATGGCCGTGGCCGGGTACCTCAATCTTTTGGGTGCGGGCAAAGAGCTGCTGGTACGGAATAATGCGCAGGTGGCCATCTTCCAAGTACTTAGCAGTGCTTTGACCCGCTAGCACCACGTTGCGCGGGTTCCAGGTAAACTTGTAGCGCCAGGGGTTGTCGCCCTCCGAAGCCGGGTCGAGCAGCCCGCCGCAGTACGAGGTGAAGGCCGTGAGGCGCCCGCCCTGCCCGCGAATGTGCTCGATGGCCCGCATAGCCGACATGTGGTCGAGGCCGGGGTCGAGGCCGCATTCCATGAGAAATACCAGGCCGGCGGCTTCGGCGGCGCCGTGCAGGGCCTGCACCTCGGCGCTCACGTAGCTGGCCGTGGCCAGGTGCCGCCCGTGCGCCAGGCAAGCCTGGGCCACGGCGGGATGAAACGCGGCCGGCAGCATTGAAATCACTATGTCGGCCTCGGCCACCAGCTGGTCGAGCCGGGTGGCGTCCTGGGCCTCGAAGGGCACGGCGCGGGCGTACTGCGAGTGAGCCGTGAGCACAGGGGCCAGATGGGCGGGCAGGGCATCGGCCACGGTCAGAAACCAGCGCTCGGCCGGGGCGTGGCGCAACAGATAGTGGATAAGCGCCGAGGCCGAGCGGCCAGCGCCGAGCAGCAGCAAGCGGGTGGGTGGGGTCATGCGGGCAAAAGTACACGGCTGGCTCAATGAGGATGGGTGGCCCCGCCCCGCGCGTCGGGCGCGGAGCCAGCCATTTTCGCGCCCGGCTTGCCTGTACCAAAATAAGTACTTACTTTGTTGCCCCATTTTTATTCCCGCCGCAATGGCTGCCCCTATCCTCGACGCCACTACCACCCGCCGCCAGCTTTCGCTGCACTACCACGAGCTAGCCACTCCCAACCAGCTCAGCGCCCCCGAGCGCCGGGTGTGGGACGCCGCCCGCGCCGCCACCGACCACTCCTATGCCCCCTACTCGCACTTTCACGTGGGCGCCGCGTTGCTACTCGAAGATGGCAGCCTTGTGCAGGGCACCAACCAGGAAAACGCGGCCTACCCCTCGGGCCTCTGCGCCGAGCGCACCGCCTTGTTTGGGCTGGCCGGCGGCCGGCCGTGCCCCATGCCGCGCATTGTGGGTATGTCGGTAGCCGGCCGGCCGGCGGAAGGCGATTTTACGCCCGCCCTGCCCTGCGGCGCCTGCCGCCAGGTGATGCTGGAGTACGAAATGCGCCAGGGCGAGCCCATTTGGCTCTTGCTGCCTAGCCTCAGCGGCACGGTACTGCGCTTCGAGCGCCTGGCCGATTTGCTGCCGTTTCACTTTTCGCCTGGCGATTTGCCGCCGCGGGCCTAGGGCAACAACCTGATTACCTGCCCTCAACAACCACTACACGTCATGCTGAGCAAAGTGAAGCATCTCGCTCGTACGGCTAGGGTATCATCCTAACGACTACGAGCAAGGTGTTTCGCTCCGTTCGGCATGACGTTCTTTGCTGCCAGTATTGTAAACCCTTCGCTTATGTCTCCCCGTCTTATTCTTCAGCTCGCGGCCCTGCTTGGGGCGCTCACCGTGGGCATCGGCGCGTTTGGCGCGCACGGCCTGCGGCCCATGCTGGAGGCTAGCGGCCGCTTCGAAACCTTCGAAACGGCCGTGCGCTACCAGTTTTACCACACGCTGGCGCTGCTAGCAGTGGGTATTTTGGCCGTAGCCAAGCCCGAGCTGCGCAGCCCGCTCGATACCACGGCCACGCTGTGGCTAGGGGGTATTCTCATCTTCAGCGGCTCGCTCTACGCCATCTGCTTCACAGGCATCACCAAGTTTGGAGCGGTGGCGCCACTGGGCGGCCTGCTACTGATTGCCGGCTGGCTGCGCCTGCTGCTGGCCGTGAGCAAACTCTAACTCAGCGCTTGCCGGAAACGCACAAGAAAGGGGGCTAGCCACAGTGGCTAGCCCCCTTTCTTAAGCTAAAGGCAATTACTTCGAAGCCGTAGCCGACTCCTTCACCTCGCCCACAAGCGATACGGTGGTGCTGCCACCGGCCGAGTTCGAGTCGATGGTCAGCACTTTGGTTTGCATGCCCATTTTGCCAGCCGAGTTGAATTTGGCCGAGATGGTGCCGGTTTTGCCGGGCTGCACGGGCTCTTTGGTCCAGCTAGGGGTGGTGCAACCGCAGCTTACGCCGATGTTGGAAATCACGAGGGGCTGGGTGCCAGTGTTCTTGAACTTGAACACGTGGTCCACAATATCACCCTGCTTAATGGAGCCGAAATCATATTTTACCTCCGAGAACTCAATCTGGGGGCCGGCCGGCTTGGCGGCGGCTTTGGCAGGCTTCATGGCCTGGGCGTGGGCGGCGGTGCCCGCAAACGTGAGGCCCAGGGCCAGCAGCAGCATCTTCGTCATGACAGAAGTAGAATTAGGTTGGTAGGAGAAAAACAAATTTACGCGGTAAGTCCGGCTAGGCAAATCTGCGGCCAATTTAGGGCAGGCGGCCGCGTGCCGCGTGAAGCCAGTACGTGCGGACAAACTCTGATTCAGCCGTTTGAATTCCGCCCGGCGCAAAAAAACGGGGCTAGTCCTCCACAATTTCGCTGGGCGCGATGAGCCGCTGCTGAAAATTGAGCAAAAACAGCCGCTCCGACGCCCGCGTGATGGCCGTGTAGAGCCAGCGCGCAAACTCGCCGCCCACCGGCTCAT
>CAYLNN010000038.1:0-32726 GCA_964385095.1 uncultured Hymenobacter sp. | reverse complement strand
TCACCGAGAAGTCGGACCGTGGCGCAGTACTCGAATTGCCCTACGGCATCGAGGGTTTTGCTTACCCCAAAGGCTTGGTGAAAGAGGATGGCTCGAACGCCGAAAACGGCGAGCAGCTAGACTTCCGCGTTACCGAGTTCTCGAAAGATGACCGTCGCATCGTGCTTTCGCACACCGCGGTGTACAACAAAGAGGACGAAAGCAACAAGACGACCAACTCGAAGTTCGCGAAGAAGTCGCCCAACGCTGGCCAGAGCCAGGGTGAAGGTAAACTGAGCGACCTCAAGAAGCCGGCTGACAAGAACACCCTCGGCGACCTCGACGCCCTTAGCGCCCTGCGCGACCAGCTTGCTGGCGCCGAGCGTCAGGCTGGCGAAGACAAGCTGAAGGCTCGTCAGGATGCACCGGCCGCTGGCCCGTCGCCCGACAATGCTGACATCGCCTAAGCGATTGATGTAGGTCAACTTAAGAAGCCCTAGCCGCCTGGCTAGGGCTTTTTTTGCGTTTTAGCTTGGTCAACCCGTTCTTTTCAGCGTACCTTTGTGGCCCCAAGCCGGTAACGTGACCGAGCGGCTAGGTAGAGGTCTGCAAAACCTCCTACGGCGGTTCGAATCCGCCCGTTACCTCTCTGGAAGCCCTGCTGTTTCGCTCAGAAACAGCAGGGCTTTTTTATGCCCCTCCGGCCCAACACTGCCCTACTACGCAGCGTACTACCTACCTTGCCGTACCGCTGGCCGGGCCGGCGGCTTATCCTTGTTTTGGCTATATGAAGATTATTGACCTCCGCACCATGCGCGGGCCGAGCTACTGGTCGGTAAAGCACTACCGCCTGATTGTATGCAAAGTTGATTTACAAGAGTTTGCTGGTGAATGGAGCAATACCATCGACGGCCTAGCCAAGCGCCTCACCGCGCTGTTGCCCGGCATCGGCCAGCCCTACGAGGCTAGCCGACCATCCAACAAGCAACTCGCTAAGCACCCGCCCCTTACCCAGGAGCAGCTGGCCGACGGCGAGCCGCTAGGGCACGTAATCCAGCACGTGGCGCTGGAACTGCAGCGCCAGGCCGGCATGCCGGTATTCTGGGGCAAAAGCTACCCGGCCCGCGAGGAAGGCGTGGAGTACGTCGTATTCTCCTACCAAGAGGAGCGCGCCGGCCGCTACGCCGCCGAAGCCGCCGTGGAGCTGGTGGAGGCGCTCTGCAAGGGCGAAAGCTTCAACCTGAAACCCGTAATTGACGAGCTGCACGACATTCGGGAAGAGGAATTTTTTGGGCCCAGCACTTGGAGCATTGTGGCCGAGGCTGCCTCACGCAACATCCCCTACATTCAGCTCAAAAACAGCAGCATTATTCAGCTTGGCTACGGCGTAAACCAGCGCCGCATCTGGGCCACCACTACTAACCTCACCTCGCACGCGGGCGTGGAAGTGGCCGGCAATAAAAACCGCACCAAGGCCATGCTGGCCGACGGCGGCGTGCCGGTGCCGCGCGGCACCACCGTGTACTCAGAAGACGGCCTGCGCGATGCAATTGAAGAGTTAGGCTTTCCCATCGTGACCAAGCCGCTCGACGGCAACCACGGCAAGGGCGCTACCATCCGCATTATGAACTGGGACGACGCCGTGGAGGGCCTTAAGGCCGCCAAGGAATACTCGCGGGCCGTGATTGTGGAGCAATTCGTGCAGGGCGACGATTACCGCCTGTTGGTGGTAAACGGCAAGCTTATCGCGGCCGCCAAGCGCACGCCCGCCGCCGTTACCGGCAACGGCCAACATACTATTCAGCAGCTGATTGAGGAGGTAAATACCGACCCGCGCCGGGGCGTGGGCCACGAAAAAGTACTCACTTCCATCAAGGCCGACCAGCATACACTGGACATTTTGAAGGGCAAGGAGCTAACGCTGGAATCGGTGCTGCCGGCCGGCGAAACGCTGTACCTCAAGAGCACCGCCAACATCAGCACCGGCGGTACGGCCACCGACGTAACCGACCTCATTCACCCCTATAACCTGCTGCTGGCCGAGCGCGTGGCGGGTATAGTGGGGCTGGATATTTGCGGTATTGATTTGCTAACCAGCGACATTGCTATTCCGCTGAACGAGACGCGCGGCGCCGTGATTGAGGTGAACGCGGCGCCAGGCTTCCGGATGCACATTGCCCCCACCGAGGGCCTGCCGCGCAACGTGGCAGCGCCGGTCGTGGACATGCTGTTTCCAGCCGGGGCCACGGCACGCATTCCGATTATCGCCGTCACGGGCACCAATGGCAAGACGACTACCACGCGCCTCATCGCGCATTTGGTGGCTAGCGTGGGCTATAAGGTCGGTTTCACCACCACCGATGGCATTTATATACAGGGGGTTCAGCTGCAAAAAGGCGATTGCACGGGCGGCCAGAGCGCTGAGTTCGTACTGCGCGACCCCACGGTGAATTATGCGGTGCTCGAAACGGCGCGCGGTGGCATGCTGCGCTCGGGGCTAGGGTTCCACACCTGCGACATTGCGGTGGTGACCAACGTGGCGGCCGACCACCTGGGCATGCGCGATATTTATACCGTGGAGGAAATGGCCGCTGTGAAGGGCGTGCTGCCCCGCACGGTGCAGAAATCGGGCTGGGCCGTGCTCAACGCCGACGACGACCTGGTGTATGAGATGGGCCGCCACCTGGAATGTAAAGTGGCTTACTTCTCGATGCACGAGCACAACCCGCGCATTCAGGAGCACGTGGAGGCCGGCGGCGTGGCGGCCGTGTATGAGGAAGGCTACATTACGATTTATAAAAATTCGTACAAGCTGCGCATCGACCGGGCGGCCGAGTTTCCAGTCACGTTTGGCGGACGTGCCACGTTCAACATCGAAAACTCGCTGGCGGCGGCCCTGGCCGGCTACCTAGCGGGCTTCGACAAGGACTCGATAAAGACGGCCTTCCGCACGTTTGTGCCCTCGGCCACCAAAACGCCGGGCCGCATGAACGTGTACAAATTTCCGCGCTTCGAGGTGATTGTGGACTATGCGCACAACACGGCGGGCATCGGCAAGTACGCCGAGTTTATGAACGCTACCACGGCCAGCCGCAAAATCGGCGTAGTATCGGGCCTGGGCGACCGCCGCGACGAGGACACGCTAGGGTTCTCGCGCATCGCGGGCCGCATTTTCGACGAGGTGGTGTTGCGGCAGGACCGGGACCTGCGCGGCAAGTCGGCCGAGTTTTTACAGGAAATCATGACGCGCGGCCTGCGCCTCGACAAGCCCGAGCTGCCCGTAACCTACATCGAAAACGAGCTGGATGCCATCGACCACGTGCTGGCCACGGCACCCGAAGGCGCCGTTATCACGCTGCTGACCGAGAACATCGCGGGCGTTATTAGAAAGCTCGACGAGTACGAGGCCAGCCTGAAACAAGGCTAGCCGCTGGCTTTTGACGGCTGGTCTTATTCTACGCTGGCCGGGCCAAAACACGTTTGTCATCCTGACAAAGGAAGCATCTTAGCAGGTTTGCGTAGTAGTGCGCCGGCCCTGACAAGATGCTTCCTTCGTCAGCATGACAAACGTGTTTTCAGCGCATGGTACGTTTGCCGTTTCTTTGACTTCCTACCCTAACCCCTTTCTTTTAATGAAATACCTCGCGCACGCGGCCCTGGCGGCCGCGGCCTTGTGGCTGGCTGGCTGCCAGTCGGGCTCTACTTCGGATAAAACCCAGGCCCAGACCGGCGGTAACGATAATAAGGACCTGAGCGGCCTGTTTGGCCAGTACTGGGAAAAGCAGTCGCGCCTCGACCCACTGGCCGCTACTGGCCAGGGCGACAACCGCTTCAACGACCAGCTGCCCAACGACCAGACCCAGGCCTACCGCGACACGCTGCGCACCTTCTACCAAGATTACCTGACGCGGCTCGAAAAATTCGACCGCAACAGCCTGGCCGACAATGACAAGCTTAGCTACGACATCTTCCAGTACGAGATGCAGCAGCGCCTGGCCGGCCTGAAGCTCAACACCTGGATGATGCCGTTTCAGCAGTTTTGGGGGTTGCCCATCACGCTGGGGCAATATGGTGCGGGCTCGGGCAACCAGCCCTTTAAGACCGTGAAGGACTACGACAACTGGCTGGGCCGCGTGCACGGCTTTGTGGCGTGGAGCGACTCGGCCATCGGCAACTTCCGGCGCGGCATGAAGGCCGGCGTGGTATTGCCCAAAGCCCTGGTGGTGAAGATGATTCCGCAGATGCGCGGCAAGGACATCGTGGTGACCGACCCTAGCCAGTCCCTATTCTACGGCCCGATTAAGGCGTTCCCGAAGGACTTTTCGGACGCTGATAAAAAGCGGCTGACCGAGGCTTACGACAAGGCCATCCTGACCGAGTTGGTGCCCACCTACCAGAAGCTGGGCACTTTCCTGGCCAACGAGTACTTGCCGAAGGCACGCTCTACGAGCGGTATTTCGGCAGTGCCGGGTGGCCCGGCCATGTACACCTACGACGTGGCCTACTGGACCACGACGAGCAAAACGCCCGCAGAAATTTATCAGACCGGCCTTGCGGAGGTGGCGCGCATCAAGGGCGAGATGGAGAAGGTGAAGGCGCAGGTCGGCTTTAAGGGCGACCTGCCGGCGTTCTTCAACTACCTGAAGACGGACAAGAAGTTCATGCCTTACACCGCGGCTAGCCAGGTACTGGACGCCTTCCGCAAGATTCAGGCGACCATCGACCCGAATCTGAAAAAGATGTTTGGGCGCACGCCTAAGACGCCGTTTGAGATTCGGCAGACGGAGGCCTTCCGCGCCGCTTCGGCCTCGGCCGAGTATAACTCGGGCTCGCCCGATGGCTCGCGGCCGGGCATTTTCTACATCCCGATTGTGGATGCGAAGACCTTTAACACCACTTCGGGCATGGAGTCGCTGTTCTTGCACGAGGCTATTCCGGGGCACCACTACCAGACGTCGTTGCAGCAGGAAAATCAGGACTTGCCCAAGTTCCGGCAGTTTGCGTGGTACGGCGCCATGGGCGAGGGCTGGGCGCTCTACTGCGAGAGTCTGGGCAAGGAACTGGGCCTCTACACCGACCCCTACCAATACATGGGCGCGCTCGGCGACGAGATGCACCGCGCCGTGCGCCTCGTGGTAGACACCGGCCTGCACTCGCGCAACATGACCCGTGAAGAGGCCATCAAGTACATGATGGCGCAGGAGCCCATCAGCGAAGACGGCGCCACGGCCGAGATTGAACGCTACATGGCCATTCCCGGCCAGGCGCTGAGCTACAAAACCGGCCAGCTCAAAATCCGCGAGCTGCGCACGAAGTACGAAAAGGAGCTCGGCAGCAAGTTCAAGCTCAGCGACTTTCACGACGAGCTGCTGAAAGACGGCGTGATGCCGCTGGCCGTGCTGGAAAAGAAGATGGACGCCTGGGCCGCCCGGCAGAAGTAGCCTTCAGCAACCTCACAAGCCCCGCCGGACCAGCTCCGGCGGGGCTTGTGAGCGTAAGCGCCTCCCCTAGCGGATGCCGCGCACCCGCATGGGCACCGTAAACACGGCCTCCGAAGCGGTGATAAAAAGCGTGCGCATGTCGCGCCCGCC
Organism: uncultured Hymenobacter sp.; assembly: GCA_964385095.1. GTDB lineage: Bacteria > Bacteroidota > Bacteroidia > Cytophagales > Hymenobacteraceae > Hymenobacter. The sequence goes on along the minus strand of CAYLNN010000038.1, from coordinate 27,156 downwards.
AAAGCAGAGGTTGGCCGTCCAGGCGGCGGGCACGTCGAGGTGCGCCAGGCGCTGGCCGGTGGGGCTGTAAATGGTGACGCCCTGGCCCGTGAGGTACACGTTGCCCTGCTCATCGAGGGTCATGCCATCGGAGCCCTGCTCCACAAACAGCTGCTTATCAAGCAATTTTCCTCCCGGCCCGAGGCGGTAGCGATAGGTTTTGTTGGCGCCGATGTCGGCAATGTAGAGCAGCTTGCCATCGGGCGTGCCGATGAGGCCGTTGGGCTTTTTGAGGGTGGTTTCGACGGCGACCGGCTGCCCGGCGCCGGGGGCCAGGTAATACACGTATTCGGGAATGGGCGCCGGGCGCGTGACGGGCCAGTAGTCGCGCTTGTAGTAAGGGTCGGTGAAGAATAAGCCCCCTAGCGGACTGGCCCACACATCGTTGGGCCCGTTGAGGCGCTGGCCGGCCACGTCATTGACCAAGACCTGGGCTTTGCCATCGGGCGCGATAGCCCACAGCTGTCCCTGGGCATCGGCGCAGGCTAGCAGCTTGCCTTTCTTATCGAAATACAAGCCATTGGCCCGGCCGCTAGGGCTTAGAAATACGCTGAGCTTGCCGGCCAAGTCATATTTCCAGATTTTATCGTTGGGCTGGTCGGTAAAGAAAATATTGCCCTGCTTATCCACCGCTGGCCCTTCAGTGAAGGCAAATTGCTTGGCCACGAGCTGCGGCACCGGCGCGCCGGCAAACAGCGCCCGCCCCGCCGCCGACAGCGGCTCGGCAGGAGCGGCTGGAGTGGTTTGGGCCAATACTTTAGCAGCTATCAGGCTGGCTGCCGCCCCAGCGGCAGCCATAAAAACGAGCGTTCTCATAAGCAAACGGAAATAGGAACAGGATGCGCCGTACCCGCGGGCCGGCCCTTATAGAGACGCAACTAAGGGCCTCATCGTTGGCTAGCCAGCCTGGCGGGGGGCTAGCCGGGGGCGGTGGCCAGCAGGTTTTACCGGTATAGTGAGCCGGGGCAGCTTTGCCCTTAGCGAGGCCGCCTGCGTAGAGAGTTTTCGTTCTTAACTGCCTTCCTCATGCCCGCCCGCCCCTACATTCTGGCCGAAACTACCTGGCAAGCCGTCAAAGAAACCGCGTTTGACGTGGTGCTTTTACCCTGGGGTGCTACCGAGGCTCACAACTATCACTTGCCCTACGGCACCGACAACTACCAGTGCGACTACGTAGCCGCCGAGGCCGCCCGGCTAGCCTGGGAGCAAGGCGCCAAGGTGGTTGTGCTGCCCACCATTCCGCTAGGGGTGAACACCGGCCAGCTCGACATCACGCTCGACCTGAACCTGAACCCCAGCACGCAGCTCGCTATTCTGCGCGATGTGGTGCAGGTGCTGGCCCGCCAGGGCATTCCGAAGCTGGTGGTGCTGAATGGCCACAGCGGCAACGATTTTCGCCAGATACTGCGCGAGCTGCAAGCCGAGTTTCCGGGCGTGTTTCTCAGCACCGCCACGCTGTTTCGCATCGTAGACCGCAAGCAGTTTTTTGAGGCGCCCGGCGACCACGCCGACGAGATGGAAACCAGCATGATGCTGCACCTGGCCCCCGACCTGGTGCGCCCCCTAGCCGAGGCCGGCGACGGGGCCAGCAAGCGGTTTCGCATCCGGGCGCTGCGTGAGTGGGCCTGGGCCCAGCGCGCGTGGAGCCAGGTGAGCGCCGACACGGGCATCGGCAACCCAGCCGCCGCCACGGCAGCTAAGGGCGCGGCCTTTCTGGCCGCCGTGACGCAGGAGCTGGGACAGTTTTTAGTGGAGTTGGCCGCCGCCGACCCGCACGATTTATACGAGTAGCCGGGCGTGGATAAAACACAAAAGAATAACACTCACTAGGGTTCTCGAAACGACTTAAGATGTCAATACAATTAACTGCTCGCAACGTGTAAAAACGCCCTGGTTGTTGGTTATCACCCCTTGGCGAGCATGTTGCAGCCGAACGGCAACCCCAGCCAAGGCCTGCCTGGTGTCGGCATCGCTCACCGTCCTACTTACCCGAATTAGGGCGGTCGGCGGGCCAGCCTGCGCCCAACCGGCTAGCGTACCGAACGACAGATAAAGTAGCGCGAACAGGCTACTTAAACGCATTCGCGGCGCTCCAACAATGGTAGGGTTAGCAAGCTGGTGGCCAGTCGGCGTTCCCCAACAGGCAGGCCAACGGCCCCGGCACTTGCGCATGGACTTATTGCTGCACTGTGACGTAGGCCGTCAGGGAAGCGCTGGGCTCGCGTTTCCAGGTTCCTAGGCTGCTGGTGCGCACGAGGGCCGCGCCCCCAAACTGCGCACCATAACTGAAGGCGGGCACAGGTAACTGCCGGGCAGGCAAGAACTCAAAACTGAGGTAAAAGTCCGTTTGCAGCGTGAGCATATACGGCGCCAAATCAATCGTTAGCCACCCGTCATGAATAGCCGTGCGTACCAGAATGGTGCGCTCAACCAAGCGCTCGGCGGGCCGGTCGGGGCCGGCGCGATAAAAATTGAGCCGAAAGGTTACGGTATCGACGGTGGGGCGCCGCAGAAAAATGTGGGCTTGCCGCACTTCTGAAGGAGTATTGCCAAGAGGAATGAATTTGGCAAACTCTACAATATCATGCGTTTGCTTTTGCTGGATATTGCCCCATAAGAAGGGATTATGGGTCGTCGTTCCGATGCGACGCAGCTTGGCGGCCCGCGCCCGTACCACTACTTCTTGCAGCGCCGTCGCTTTCTCCACCAAGAGGAAGGTCTGCGGCCTCGTCGCCGTTAGGTGGGCAATCGCAATGGCTTGCGTCCGATAGCCAATTGCCGAGAAGGTGAGCGAATCACTAGCTAGCGAATCGGAAATACGGAGCGAGAAATGGCCATTTTCATCGGCTACCGTCCCTACGTTTTTACCCTTGATACCCAAGCTAACAAACGAAATAGGCCGATGGGTGCGCTGGTCTTGAATATGGCCCGTTAGGAGTAAGCCTTGCGCCACGGCGGGCGAGCAAGCGGTAACTATAAGAAAAAGAAGGACATAGTATCGGCAAGAGTCCATGGAACGACAGAAAGCAGTGAGTGTATGCTAACCAGATACCCCAATGCCCAGGACAGTTGCTTGTCAAATATTCAGGGACATAGCTATTCTAGCTGGTTCCGCCACCTGTACTAAACACCTCAGCTGCTACAAATACCACGGCAGACGTGTTGCATGGTCGGGCCAAGACGCGCACATAGCCCAAGAGTGTGCCTATAAGCTGCTAAGCTGCATTAGGCTAAATAATAAAACCCAGAAGCCAGCCGCGTTGCGACCGACAGGCTGGAAATTTCTATTTTCCGAGTGGCAATCTAACAACGGGCTGTTGTTTTGGGTAATACCCGACAATCAGCTTCCTACCTCTATGCAGCACATCACCGCCGCCGACATCACGGCTTTCGAAAAGGTTTACCGCCTCAACTTCGTCAACGGCCTGCCGGGCTTTAAGCCGGCCAACCTGGTAGGCACGGCCGCGCCCGACGGGCGCACCAACCTCGCCATTTTCAGCTCGGTGCTGCACCTGGGCTCCGACCCGGCCGTGCTGGGCATGGTAACGCGCCCCACCACCGTGCCGCGCCATACCTACCAGAATATCAAGGATAATGGTGGTGCCTACACCCTCAACCACGTGCCGTTGAGCCTGGTAGCGCAGGCCCACTACACCTCGGCCAATTTTGAAGATGTGTCGGAGTTTGAAGCCTGCGGCTTTACGGCCAACTTCCGCGATGGCTTCCCGGCGCCCTACGTGGCCGAAAGTCCGCTCAGCATCGGGCTGCGGCTGCGCGAGGAGCACGCCATCTTCAACGGCACTATGTTGCTGGTGGGCACCGTCGAGCACGTATACCTACGCGAGGAAGCCCTGCGCCCCGATGGCACCCTCGACCTGGTAGCCCTCACCGAAACGGCCATTTCGGGCCTCGATGGCTACCACGCCGTACAGGCGCCGGTGCGCTACGGCTACGCCCGGCCGGGGCAGTTTCCGCAGCCGCTTTAAACCGGGTAGTCGCGGTAGGGTGCGCGGTAGGTGTGCTTGGGCTTGCGCTTCTTCTTAACGGCCAGCACCAAGCCCGCCACCGCCAGCAGCCCACCCGCCACGGCCAGGCTTTTTACTAGGGGGCTAGCCACGGGAGGCGGCACGGCCACCACACCGCTGGCATCGGCAATGGCGGGCTGGTGGGCGTAGCGGCCCACTTTGGGGCGCGAGTCTTTGTTGAAATTTACGGCCAGGCGTTCGAGCTGGTGCAGTAGCTCATCGCCATGCATGGCAATGCCGTGGCCGGTGGCGGCTACGTTGGGCACCAAGCTCAGCAGCTCGGCTACTGAGGTGCGGGCGGCATCCCAATCGGGGGTGAAATAGGCCGGCGGGCCGTGCACCACCTGCTTCTGGCTGAGCGTGGCCAGCGCCGACTCGCCCACCACCGTGGTGAAGGCATCGCCTACCACCAGTACTTTACCTTCTGCTTGAAAAAACGACACGTGGCCAGCCGTGTGGCCCGGCGTGTGCAGCCAGCGCCAGCCGGGCAGGCCGGGCACGCTGCCATCGGCGGGCAGTTCCTGCACGCGCGACCCAAAATCGTACGGGTGCTTGGGGTAGAGAAACGAGCTCCACGCCATGAGGCCACCACCCACGGTGGGGTCAGGCGGCGGGTAGCTGCTGCGGCCCGTGAGGTAGGGCAGCTCCAGTGGGTGCGCATACACGGGCACCGCAGGCCAGGCCGCCAGCAGGCCCCCTAGCCCCCCAGCGTGGTCGAAATGGCCGTGCGTGAGCAGGATGGCCGCGGGCGGGTTGTCCACCCCAAACGTGGCCGCGGCGTGCTGCTTTATCTTGGCTGCCGAGCCGGGCAGGCCAGCATCAATGAGCACCCACGGGCCGCGGGGCTGGCTAGGGTCGGCGGCCACGTAGTAGAGGTTCACAAACACATCGCGCAAGACGTGCAGGCCGGGCACTACCACATCGAAAGCCGGAGTACTGGCGCGGGAAGCATGGTTGGAAAGCATAGGATATCAAGGACTAAGGCCAGGGCCAGAAATATCTTACCTACGGCCCCGGCCAGCCGGGGTTGGCGCCCCGCGGCCCCACTGCCGAGGCTAGCGCGGCGGAGGGGGCTAGCCACCGCCCACATAAAAAGCCCACTGCCAGGGCGGCAGTGGGCTGGTATGGTATCGCTTAGCGGGGCGGTGCTACATGCTGCCTTTTTCGCCTTTGCCGTTGGTGGCATTGCCCTTAGACTGGTTCTGCGCCTGGTCGGTGGGGGCTAGCGTGCCGCTGGCGGTTTGGGGCGAAGTGGCGCTTTTGCCGCCGGGGGCCGAGTCGAGCTTGTCCTGGGTGCTGCCGTTTTTGATGGCCGTGGCCGAGCCTTTGCCAATGGGCTTGGTCACGGTTTGCTTGTTGTTGATGCTGTCGCGGTTGATGTCGGCGCTGGTGTACCCATTGGGGTTGCTAAAGCCCTCGCGAAACTGAGGATTGGCGCCGGGGCTTAGCGAGGCGTAGTCGCAGGCGGTGAGCAGGGTAGCGGAGCTGCCCAGCAGCAACAAAGCCAGGGCGGGGCGGAAGGAAAATTTCATGCTGAAAGCGGGGGAGTTTACTAATGCAAAGATGCGGCCCGGCCGCCAATACTCTCTGGACGTACCAGCCAGATTTTAGTTGCCCGCGCCGGCCGCCCGGCTGCTAGGGCCGGCCCAGGCCGCCCGCCACCGGCCCCACCGCGTCGTAGATAACCACCCGCTCCCAGTAGTGCGCGTAGTCGCGCCGAAACTCGTCGTGAATAGGATGCTGCTGGTAAGCGAGCTCATCGGCGGCGCTCGCAAACAAGCACAGCCAGGAATAGGTGTAGGCCCGGTCGATTACGGCCCGGTCGGTGGCAGCAGGCGTACCAATGTGCGCCAGCTTGATGGCTGGAATGCCTTGCAGCTTCTGCAAGCCCTCCAGCAGGCGGGCTTGGTCGGCGGCGCTAGCCCCGGCCCGGGGATAAAACAAGACGTGGTGCAGGAAAATGTCGGCGGCAGGCATACTTGTTACTAAGCAAGGGTTAAGGTAAAACGAAGAGCCGGCTCGCGCGCAACGGCGCAGAGCGGCCCAGCCGCGAACCTAAGCCAGCGCGCCGGAATAATGGCTGGCCCCACCCGTGAAAAGCTCTGCTCCCACTACTCACCCCCTGGCCCGCCACATTATTCTGCCGGGCGGCGCGGCGCCCAAATCGCGTACACGAGCCGCAAACTGCGGGGTGCCGGCTGGCAGCTTTTGGTGGGTGGGCTAGCCCGGCGGCCTTTTGCTGGCTGGCCGAAGCACCAACGGGGCACTTTCGCAGTATACTAAGCAGCCATTACCTAGCCCGCCCACTCTTGTTATGCTGCGTCGCACGCTCACTACTTTGGCCCGCACGGCGCTGCTGCCCGTGCGCGGGGCCACCCTACTCTACCAGGCGGGGCAGGCTCACCAGCATTTTTTTCAGCCCGTGCTCAATGGCGCGCTCGGCGACCAGCTAGCCGCGCGCCACGACCCGCGCGCCATTGCCCTGAGCTTTCGGCGCGGCGGCCAGGATGTGGCGGTGGCCGACCTGCGCCTGAGCGAGGCGCGCCAGAAAACTGTTGTGTTCCTGCACGGCCTCATGGGCGACGAGCTCATCTGGCAAACCGGCTTTTCGGACGCGCCCGCCGGGCCGCTGCGCTACGGCCCGCGCCTGGCCGCCGAGGCTGGCTGCCGCTGCCTGTACGTGCGCTTCAACTCGGGCCTGCACATATCGGAGAATGGCCGCGCCTTCAGCCAGCTGCTCAGTGAGCTGGTGGAGGCTTATCCGGCGGCCGTCGGCGAGCTGGTGCTGGTGGGCCACAGCATGGGTGGGCTCATCATTCGCTCGGCGGGCTACTATGCGGCGCAGGAAGATGTTAGGCGTGAAAAGTTGAACGTGCGAGACAAGAAGCCCGCGCACGAGGTTGGCACATCTAGCTTTTCCCGCTTAGCTCCCCAAGCGCCCTGGCTAGCCCACCTGCGGGCGGTGTTTCTGCTGGGGGTGCCCAACGAGGGCTCGTATCTGGAGCAGAATGGGCTGCTGGTCGAGCGCCTGCTGCGGCGCATCAACTTGTTTCCCACGCGCTTTCTGAGTGAGGCCATCGCCCGGCGCTCCAACGGCATCAAGGACCTGGGCCAGGCCCTGCTGGTGGATGAGGACTGGCAGCAGCCCGACGACCCCGCCCTGCCCCGGCCGCGCACCGTGGTGCCGCTGCTGCCCGGCGTGCGCTACCACGTGCTGGTGGGCGACTGGCTGCGCGCCAGCCGCCCCCAGGCCCTGCGCGATTATTTTGGCGATGGCCTGGTGAGCGCGGCCAGCGGCCGGGGCCAGGTTTTCGACGACGAAACGGCGCTGCCGCCCGGCACCTCGGTGCGCACTGCCCGGTTTGGGCAGCAGCACCACGGCGGCCTGCTCTACCACGCCGCGGTGTACCAATACCTGCGCCAGTGGGTGTAAAAAGACAGAAAGCACCCCGAAAGCGAACCAACTTGGCGGGCACTCTCGCTATCTTGTACACGCGCAATGTACCCGGCCCGGGTGGGTCGGCTTGTCACCTTTTCCACGATACCCCTATGAAAAATATTTTCTACGCTGCCGGGCTTTTACTGCTGGGGCTGGCTAGCCACTCGGCCGCCGCGCAGGCCATTCCAAACGGCACTTTCGAAACCTGGGCCACGCGCAACACGGCCGAGGCCCCGGCCAATTGGCTAACCCAGGACGACGTGCTGGCCGCGGCGTACTCCGGCTACGTCTTCAACACGGGCACCGTCACCAAATCGACGGATGCCCACGGCGGCACCTACGCCGCGAAGCTCAGCAACGTTGACTTTAGCAGCGGCACCACTACCGTAGTGCTCCCGGGCTTTCTGGTGCTGGGCCAGAAGCTGGGCGGCGAAGCCTCCTATGGCGATTACCCCATTGCCGGCATTCCGTACGCGGCGCGGCCCACGCAGTGGCAGTTTTATTACAAGCTAACCGGCCCGGCCTCCGATGCAGCCGAGGCCACGCTGCTGCTTACCAAAAAAGACCCAGCGGGCGGGCTGCCGCTTATTTTGGGCGGCGGCACGCTGCCGCTAGCCCCCACGGCGGGTGGCTACCAACGGGTGCTGGTTGATATTCCCTACAATTCCACGCTCACGCCCGACTCGGTGCGGATGCAGTTCAACTCGGGCACGGCCGAAGACATTGCCGCCGGCTCAGTGCTGCTCATCGACGATATTTCGCTGCTAGGGGCGCCCCTGCTGGCTACCCGGGCCGATGCCGCTACCCAGGCGCAGCTGGTGGTGTCGCCCAACCCCAGCCCGGCGGGGCGCTTTCACCTGAGCGCGCCCGGCCAGCCCGCGCTGGCCTCGGCGCCCTACACGGTGCTCGACCTGACGGGGCGCGTAGTGGCCCGGCAGCCGGCGCTGAGCCCGGCCAGCCCCACCCGCGACCTCGACCTGAGCGGCCTGCGCACCGGCCTCTACGTGCTACGCCTCGACTCGCCGCAGGGCGTGCTCACGCGCCAGCTGGTGGTGCAGTAGCCCACCCGCCCGACCCTAGCTAGCCGGGCCGCCGCAAGCTTAAGCGCAGCTTGCGGCGGCCCGATTGCGTACGTACCGACTAGCTCGTTTTCAGTACATGACCCCAATGCCTTCCTCCGCCGCGGTGGCGGCGCCCGGCCTGCGCACGCCGTTTACCTACAGCCTGTTCCGGGCCATCTGGATTGCCTCGCTGGTGAGCAACGTGGGCACCTGGATGCAAAACGTGGCCGGCGTGTGGCTCGTGACCACCCTTACCACGTCGGCCCTGCTGGTGGCCCTTATGCAAACGGCCACCAGCCTGCCGGCTTTTTTGCTGAGTATGCCTGCCGGCGCCGTGGGCGACCTCATCGACCGGCGCAAGCTGCTGCTCTTCACGCAGGCATTTATGGCGGTGGTGGCGCTCGGGCTGGGGGCCTTTGCGCTCTCGGGCGCCATCCGGGCCATTGATGTTCTGGGTTTTACGTTTTTACTAGGCATGGGCTCGGCCCTGAACGGCCCCATCTGGCAAACGGTGACCACCGAGCTGGTGCCCCGCCCGGTGCTGCCGTTTGCCATCACCCTCAATGGGGTTAGCAACAACATTGCCCGGGCCATCGGGCCGGCGCTGGGCGGGCTCATTATTGCGTATTACCGGCCGGGCTGGGTGTTCGTGCTCAATGGGTTATCCTTTATCGGCACCTGGCTGGTGGTGTATAACTGGAAGCGCGCGGCGAGCGCCGACAATGGCCCGGCCGAAAACTTTTCGGGCGCGCTGCGGGCCGGCGTGCGCTACGTGCAGTACTCGCCGGCCATTGTGGCGGTGTTGGTGCGGTGCTTCGCCTTTGCCTTTGGGGCCAGCGCCATGTGGGCGCTGCTGAGCGTGGTGGTGGCGCGGCGGCTGCACCTGCAATCGGGCTCCTACGCCGTGATGCTGTCGTGGCTGGGGGCGGGCGCGGTGTCGGGCGCGTTTTTGATTGGCAAAATCGGCCATCGGCTCAACCTCAACCAGCGGGTGCTGCTGGGCTCGCTCGTGTTTGTGGGCACCAACCTGGCGCTGGCCCTCGTGCCGAGCGAGTACTGGCTGTTTCCGGTAATGTTCGTGTCGGGCATGGCTTGGCTTATCACCATGACCAGCTTCAGCACCAGCGTGCAGCTGCACGTGCCGCGCTGGGTGCAGGCGCGGGTAGTGAGCGTGTATATGCTGGTGTTTCAGGCCGGCCTGAGCCTGGGCAGCATCGTGTGGGGCGAGCTGGCCGACCGCGCCAACGTGTCGCTAGCCCTGCTGATAGCGGCGGGCTGGATGCTGGCCGGCCTGGCGCTAGCCCTGCCTTTTCCCATGCACCAGCCCGAGGGCCTCGATTTCAGCCCCGCCGAGCCCTGGAGCGACCAGCTGCCCGCGCTGGAGGAAGAGCTTGACCCCGACGATGGCCCCGTAGTCGTGATGATAGAGTACAACGTGGCCCTGGCCGACCACGCGGCCTTCCGGCTAGCGGCCCAGCAGCTCACGCGCCTGCGCCTGCGCGACGGCGCCCTGCGAGCCGGCGTGTTTACCGATGTGGCGCAACCGGCGCGCATCACCGAATTTTTTTACGTGGCGACCTGGGCCGAGCACGAGCGCCAGCACCACCGCTTCACCCGCGACGACCAGCAGGTGGAAGCCGAGGTGCGCCGCTTTCACCAGGGCGAGGCCCCGCCGCACGTGACGCACTTCCTGGCTTTTCCGCGCACGCCCAATGTGGAGGTGGCCGCCCCGCCGCTGGCCGTGGCGGGCAGCGCGCAGTAGCGCGGGGCTAGCCCCGCGGTGGGCGAGAAGTGGGTCGGCGGGCAGCGCCAGGGGCCGGCCCTTATTCTCCACCGCCAGCGAGCCCGGTGCCAAGGCTACCCTCATACTGAGTGGCACTTGGCTTTGAATGATGAAATTTGCCTCAGCGACCAGCTCAATCCGTTTGACAGCTGCCGCGGCTGGGCGGCGCGGGCCGTATTTTCAACCAAAACCTGGGCGGCGAATTGCTGTGGCTGACGCAGTTCGACGGCGGCCCGAACCGCTCTAACTACGTGCCTTTCATCCTGGGCCACAATTTCGGCTGGTCTTCCGGCCACCCCGAGCGCCGCGTGCGCTTCCTACCCCAGTAGGGGCCCCGTACCTTTTTCCGCCTGCATGAACCCGCATCTTCAACAAATTATCGACCAGCCGCTGGCCGCGCTGGCCATCGTGGGCAACCTCGTCATCATCGAAAGCCTGCTGTCGGTGGACAACGCCGCCGTGCTGGCCACGATGGTGGGCGACCTGCCGCCCGAGCAGCGCAAAAAAGCGCTGCGCTACGGCATTTTCGGAGCCTATATTTTTCGGGGCTTGTGCCTGCTGTTTGCCTCGTACCTCATTAATTTTTGGTATCTCAAGCCGCTAGGGGGGCTCTACCTGCTGTACCTCGTGTACGACCACTTCCGCAGCCACGCCCCCGCTGGCGACGACCACGTGGAGAAGGAAAAAAGCTGGGTTTACAAGCGCACGCTGGGCCTTTTCGGTAAGTTTTGGGCTACCGTAGCGCTCATTGAATTGATGGATTTGGCTTTTTCCATCGATAACGTGTTCGCCGTAGTTGCCTTCACCAACAACCTGATTCTCATCGTTACGGGCGTGTTTATCGGCATTCTGGCCATGCGGCTGGTGGCGCAGGCGTTTGTACTGCTCATGGGCAGGTTTCCGTTTTTGGAAACGGCCGCCTTTGTGGTTATTGGTATTCTGGGCCTCAAGCTGGTGCTTTCGCTGGCCGAGCACCTGGCGCCGGCGCACCCCATCAGCCAGTTTTTGGGCAGCGAAGCCGCCGACGTAGGCCTCACCGTGCTCACGGTGGCCACGTTTGGGGGGCCGCTGCTGGTGGCGTGGGCGCGGCGGCGCCTGGCCGGCTAGCCCGGTGTGGGTATGCAAGCCGGGCCGCGGGCTACATCCAAAACGTGAGGCAATTGCGTACTAGCAGCAGGGTACTCAGCGTTGGCACTACCCTACCCCACCGTTTTCTCACTGGCTATGGCTCGCTTTATTTTATTCTTGCTGTGCGTGCTGCTCAGCCTGGGCGAGGCTGGCGCGGCCCGCCCACGCCCCGGCAGCCACCGCCCGCGCTATACCTCCTACAAACACCGCGGCGATGCCCGCAAGCGCTGGCGCCGCATGGGCGTGCTGGGCCGCTGGCGCTACCACCGCCGCTACGCCAAAGCCCACCCCAAGCGCGGCGTTATCAAAGTAGGGCCGCCCCGCGCCACTATGCCCAAGCGCTAGGGTCGCCGGCTAGGCTCACCCCATAAAAAAAGCAGCCGCCCATGTTGGGTGGCTGCTTTTTTAGGCGCATTCCAGGGAGTGGCGCTGGTAGAAAGCAACTGGCTAGGCTACCACGAGCCGCTGTTGTCGTCGGTGCTGTCGAAGCCGCCGCCCCCGGTATCGTCCGATGAGGTATCGTCGTACGACGAGTTATCCGACGAAAAGTAGTCGCCCGAGTTGTCCGTGTCATTGCCCGAGAAATAGTCGGGGCTGTCGTTGCCAGCATTGTCGCTGCCGCCGCGGTCCGAGAAGTAGTCGCCAGCCGCGCCCGTGCCGGCGGCACCCGCCGCGCCCGCGCCCGCGCCTAAGCCAGCATTGCTGCCGTTCGTATCGAAATTGCTCGAAGCGTGGTCGTTATCGCCGTGCGACGACATGCGGTTGCCAATGTAGGCACCCGCCGCGGCTGCTGCTCCCGTGGCCAGGATACCGCCTATGCCGCTGCCCATGCCACCACCCTGGTTCTGGTTGGGGTAGCCGCCGCCAAAATTACCGCCTTGGTTATTGCCCTGATTAGGGTAGAAATTAGGCTGATTAGGTCCTTGGGTGGGCCGGGGCCCGTTGCCACCCTGGTTGGGGTAAAAATTGGGCTGGTCACCATTCTGCGCCGCTGCGCTTTTGCTGCGGAACATGCGAATGATGAAAAACAGCACCCCGCCAATCACCAGCGCGCCAATAAGCAGCGTGCCCATGCCGATGCCCGACGAAGCCGGGGCCGCCGCTTCGCTCTGCTGCGCGCCCATTGGGTCGCTCATGGCCGCCGGCGCGGTGGTGGCCGTATTCTCGTTCAGGTTACTAGCAGTACCGGCGGTGGTAGCAGCCTCGGCCTGTTTGCGGGGAGCCGAGCCAGGATTAGCCGTCACCATCAGGGTATTAAGGCCCGAGCGCAGGCCGCCGAAATAGTTGTTCTGCTTGAAAGCAGGCGTCATCTCGCCAATTACGCGGCTTACTACCGCGGGCGTGATGGTGCTGGCTACCCCCGAGCCGGGCTGAATAGTCACTTTGTGCTCTTTGGCGGCCACGAGCACCACCACCCCATTGTTTTTATCGCGCTGGCCCACGCCCCAGGCCGTACCCAGTTCGCGGCCGTAGTCGGCCACACTGCGGCTGCCCAGCGTGGGCACCGTGACGACGACCACCTGAGTGCCGGTTTTTTCGGCATAGCTGCGCAGGCCGCCTTCAAGCTTCTTGGCGTCGCCATCGCTTAGCAGGTCGCCCTGGTCGGTTACGAAGGTGAAGGGCACTGGGCGGGCGGGCAAGTCGCTAGCCCCTTGGGCACTAGCCGACTGGCCTAGTCCAACTCCGACAAAGAGCAGAGCCGTTATCATAAGGCGATACATGGCAGGAAGGGAAAAGGTGAAAGAAATACCGGCCTTGTACGGCGCGCGGGGTTCGGCGGCTGCTTTGCCCCCTAACCAGGCCAGGCGGCAGCATAATATTCGGGCATTGCGGGCTAGCGGCGCACGTTAGCGCGGGTGGGCGCGTTGGGGCGTCGTAGGTTTGTGAAGTTTACGTGACCGCCGCAATCTGAAAGCGCCGCGCGTTGCGTAGCTACCCCACCCCTGTTTTGGCTTGTGCAAGGTGCAGAAGCCCGCTGTAGCTGCCCACCGGCAATGCGGCCCCGTGCCCGGCGGCCCGCTTCACTGCGCGCACCACGCTGGTTTTCTCCTTTTTATGATGCTTCCCCGCTTCGCGCCCCCGCGCTCGTTCCACGCCGAACTCAAGCGCCGCACGGCCGAGTATTTCGCCACCACGGGCCAGGCCCAAACCGGCAACGGTGCCCTGCTAGGCAAGGCCCTGCTGCTGCTAGGCGCCTTCGTGGCGCTTTACGTGCACCTCGTATTCTTTACCCCGCCCACGGCCTGGGCGCTGGCCGAGTGCGTGGCCATTGGCGGGGTGCTGGCCCTCATCGGCTTCAACGTAATGCACGACGGTGCGCACGGCAGCTTCAGCCGCCACGGCTGGCTCAACAAGGTGGCCGCGTTTACGCTCAACGTATTCGGCGGCAGCAGCTATATGTGGGATGCCAAGCACAACACCGTGCACCACATGTACACCAACATCGATGGCGTAGACGATGACCTCGATATCCGCCCCTGGATGCGCATGACGCCCGACCAGCCGCGCCACCGTGCCCACCGCTTTCAGCACCTGTACTTCGGCTTTTTCTACTGCCTGCTCTACATCTCCTGGGTGTTTTACACCGATTATCAGAAGTACTTCAGCCGCAAAATCGGCAGCGTGGCCCTCAAGCCGATGAGCACCAGCGACCACCTCGTTTTCTGGGGCTTTAAGATTCTTAACCTCGGCCTCTATATTGCCCTGCCCGTGTACATGGTGGGTTTCTGGAGCTGGCTAGGGGGCTTCTTGCTGGCCGGCGCGGTGGCGGGCTTCACGCTCAGCATCGTGTTTCAGCTGGCCCACACCGTGGAGCAGGCGGCCTTCCCGGTGCCCCACGCCACTACCCGCAAGATGGAAGACGACTGGGCCATTCACCAGCTGCGCACCACCGCCAACTTCGCCACCGATAATCGCCTCATCAGCTGGCTGGTAGGCGGCTTGAATTTTCAGGTTGAACACCACCTGTTCCCCAAAATCTCGCACGTGCACTACCCCAAGCTCAGCAAGATTATCCGCGAAACGTGCGCCGAGTTCAACCTCCCCTACCAGGAGTACCCCAAGATGCGCTACGCCGTAGCCTCGCACGTGGCCTTTCTGCGCCAGATGGGCCGGGCGTAATACTAACCGGCTAGCCCCGTAGCGTGGCCGCTGCGAGGCCGCGCGTGGTATCGTTCTCCAACGGTTTCACGCGCGGCCTCGCAGCGGCCACGCTACTTGTTTTTGATGGCCTGCATCAGCCGACCCAAATCGGCCTGCGCGTACATTTTGCCCCGCGCCACCACGGCCGCAATCTTGCGGGTATTGGCAATGTCTGCCAGCGGGTTGGCGCTCAGCAGCACTAGGTCGGCGTCCTTGCCCTCGGCAATGCTGCCGCTGCGGCTGGCCACGCCCATAAACGTGGCCCCGTTGAGCGTGGCGGCGCGCAGCGCCTGAGCGGGCGTGAGGCCGGCGCGCACCAGCAGCGCCAGCTCATCGTGCAGCGAGGCGCCGGGGTACGTAAAGGAATTAAACGGGCCGCTGTCGGAGCCCGCCAGCATGGTGACGCCCGCCGCCTGCATCTGTGGCACCAGCGTCCGGAACTTCGCTTCGAGCTTTTGCGAAAAGGCCCGGCTCGCCGCCGATTGCTGCCGGGCGCTGGCTAGCCGCTTGGCGTAGGTACGCTGAATTTTGGGGTCGATGTAGGCGCGCAGCGTATCGTGGGCGTGGTCGTTTTCGGCCAGCTCGGCTAGGGTCCTGCCGATGGCCAGGGTAGGCACGGCCGCCGTGCGGTGGCTAGCCATGAGCCGAAAAATACGCTGCGCGGCGGCTGGGCTGTACGTGTCGTACACGGCCGGCAGCAGCGCAAACAAACCCAGCGGCTTGCTGGTGGCCAGGCTGTTGCGCACCAGCGCCGTCAGGCTGTCCTCCTTGCCCGAGCAGGCTTTGAAGACGTAGTACAGGTGCTCGGTGGCGTCGAGGCCGCGGTTCACGGCCTCGCCCAGCGTTACCGAATAAGGCATGTGGCCGGTGGTTTTCATCCCCCGCTTTTCGGCCTGCGCAATGGTTTCGAGGTAAGCTTCGCCCGAGATTTTGCTGTCGTAAATCTTCACGTAGTCTACCCGCAGCTTTTGCAGCGAGTCGAGGGCGCGGCTCACCTGGGCGGGCGTAGTTACCTCCAGCGAGCCGGGCCAAGTGGCGGTGGGGCCATCTATTTTGGGGCCCGAGGTGAAGATGCGCGGTCCGGCCAGGGTGCCAGCGGCTTCTTGCCGGCGCCACTCAAAAATGCGGGGCGTGAGGTCGCCGCCGCAGTCGCGCACCGTGGTAATGCCGTGGGCCAGGTACAGCGTGAGGCTTTTCTTGTTGGCGGCCGCCAGGCTGTCGCCGCCCCGAAAGTGCACGTGCATATCCCAGAGGCCCGGCAAGAGGTAGCGGCCGGTGCCGTCCACGGTTTGGCGGCCCCGGTAGCGCGCCTGCGCGGCGGGGCCCACGTGCACGATTTTGCCGGCCGCCACGGCCACCGACTGGTCGGGGCGCAGGCGGCCACTCGCCACGTCTACCACATTCACGTGGTTGATAACGAGGTCGTAGGCCACAGCGGGCGGGGCCGGGCGGTGGGCAGTGGCGGCCAGCAGCGCGGCAGCCGGCAGGGCTAGCAGGAATACGTTTTTTTTCATGAAGCAGGCGCCCGAAGCAGGCAGGCCGCAAGGTAACCGGCGGGCTGCTCAATGCCGGGCCAGCTACGGCTAGCCCCACCCTTACCAGGTAAGGCAACCCCGGCCCTAGCCCGGCAGTATGCCCAGGCTATGAATAAACTACGTAACCTGTGGCGCGACATCAACGCCAGCCTTTGGTTTGTGCCCACCCTGATGGTGGCCGGGGCCATGGCCCTGGCCTACGGCCTGGTGAAGCTGGATATGCGCATCAGCCACGGCTGGGTTAAGGATTACCCATTGCTGTTTGGAGCGGGGGCTAGCGGAGCCCGGGGCGTGCTCACCACCATTGCGGGCTCCATGATGACGGTGGCCTCGCTAGGGTTCTCGCTCACGCTGAGCACGTTGGGGCAGGTATCGAGCCAGTACACATCGCGGGTGCTGCGCAACTTCATGAGCAGCCGCGTCAACCAGGTGGTGCTGGGCTCCTTCGTGAGCATTTTCGTGTACTGCCTGCTGGTGCTGCGCACGATTCGCGACGGCGACGAGGGCGGCTTTATTCCGCCGTTGGCCGTCACGGGCGGGCTTATCCTGGCGCTGCTGGGCATTGGGGTGCTGGTTTTTTTCATTCACCACATGGCCTCCATCATGCAGGCCGGATTTATTATCGGGGGCGTGGCCGAAGAAACGGAGGCCGCTATCCAGCGCCTGTTTCCCCAAGAGTTGGGCACGGCCGCCAGCGAGCCCGCCCAGCAGGCGCTCTTCGATAAGGCCGGCGAGCTAACCTGGGTGCCCGTGCCCGCGGCTGCCACCGGCTACCTCCGCACCATTAACGAGGAGGGACTGCTGACCCTGGCCCGCCGCCTGGGCGGCGTGGTGCGCATGGAGTACGGCGTGGGCAGCTTCGTGGCCAAAGACTCGGCACTGGCTTCGGTGGCGCGCTACGATGCGGCCGCGCCGCTGGCCCTGACCGCTGAGCTGCTGGCCGAGTTCAACGAGCAGTTCGGCATCGGCCGCCAGCGCACTACCGAGCAGGATGCCGGCTTTGGCGTGCGCCAGCTCGTCGATATCGCCCTCAAGGCGCTGTCGCCGGGCATCAACGACACCTCCACGGCCGTGATGTGCATCGACTACCTGGGCGCGCTGGTGGCTAGCCTGGCGGCCCGCCGCTTTGCCGACCCGCTGCGCGCCGACGACGATGGCCCGGTGCGCGTCATTACGGTGCAGCCTTCGTTTGCCACGTTCGTCGACACGGCCTTCGACCAGGTCTTGACCGTTGCCGAAGGCGACACTGCCGTGTACCTGCGCCTGCTGACGGCCCTGGAAACCACCGCCAGCCGCACCCAGGTGCCCGCCCGCCGGGCGGTGCTGCTCGCCCACGCCACCCGCGTGGCCGGGGCCGCCACCCAGGCCCTGGCCACGGCCTACAACCGCGACCAGGTGCAGGCCCGGGCCCGCGAGGTGCTGCCCCGGCTAGCCTAGCCCAGCGGGGGCTAGCCCACCAATAAGCTGCGCAGCATAATATCCTCAAAAGCAAGCTCCGCGGCACGCGAAAGGGATTGATTAACTTGCTCACCACAACCTGCCTACCCAACGTGAGCCGCCGTTAGTCGTACTAGCTTACTTTTCCTTTTTATGGCCACTTCTGCCACTCCCACCTCCTACGTGCGCTACGCCGACGGCGTAGAAGAAATTTAACCCAACGAAGAGTAGCTCGGCGACGAAACCGTGGCTTCGATGGCCCGCATGGCGGGATGATGTTTGAAAAAACCGCCACGCCATCCGCGATGCCCACGTCAAAAGCCACGGCATTCTGCGCGGCGAGCTGCACATTGCCCCCAACCTGCCCGAGCACCTGGCCCAGGGCCTGTTTAAAGAAGCTAAAACCTGTCCGGTTATCATTCGGCTATCGACCTCGCCGGGCGCCATCGAGCCCGATAGCCAGCCGTGAAAGGCTTTGCACTAAAAATAATTGAGGTACCGGGCCAGAAATTTCTGACTGCTGAAGCCGATGCCCTGACCCAGGATTTTCTGATGGTGAATGACAGCATCATCCCGACCAGCGACGTGAAAAGCTACCACAACATGCAGTTGCGCATCGAGAAGCTGGCCCACGGCCCCGAGCATCTGCAAACCGCCATCAACAAAGTGGGGGTGCTGGCCGACAGAGCGCTAGCGCTGCTGGAAGACGTGGGCGGCCCCAAAAAGGAAATAAGAATGGTTGTGCAGGCGCACCCCAACAACCATGCTCTGGGCGAAACCTACACCACGCTCGGCGCCGTTCGCTACGGCGACTACGTGGCCAAGATAGGCGTAGCCCCGCTTTCGGATAACTTGAAAGTACTGGTTGGCAAGGAGATAGGATTAAAAGAACCGGGCACCTACCGCGACACGGTGGTCGATTTTTTCCGTACCCAGGGCGCCGATTACGAGCTGCATGCCCAGCTCTGCACCGACCTCAACGTCATGCCCGTCGAGGATGCCTCCATCGACTGGCCCCAGAACCAGAGCCCGTATCAGGTGCTGGGTAAAATCGTGCTGCCGGCTCAGGATGCCTTTAGCCCCGCCCGCCGCGTGTATGCCGACGATGTGCTGTCCTTCTATCCCTGTCACTGCCTGCCCGAGCACCGGCCGCTGGGCCGCATCAACCGGGTGCGCATCAAGGCCTACGAATCGAGCGCCGCTTACCGCCACACCACCAACGCTCAGCCGCGCACCGAGCCCACCGATATCAGCCAGCTACCCGACTAATTGCGTATAAAGCACAACACTCCTTTTCCCCTCCCCCAGCATCATGGCCGCTACCGTAAAAACCCCCAGCCACACCGACCCCGAAACCAAGCAGAAAGAGAAAGACAACGAGACGACTATCAAGGACAAGCCCTCGGGCAAATCCGTGAAGACGCAGAAGAAATAACTGCCTGCCAAGTTCAGCAATAAGCCCCGGCCACTTAGAGTGGCCGGGGCTTTTTGCTGGGTACTTGCTGCCGGTCAGCCGCTAGCCCAGCGCTTGCAGCTTAGGGTCGGCGGCGGGCTCCACGGCGCGCTCAAAGCGCAGGCGGCCATTAAAATCGGTACCTTCCGAGGCAAAGCCATTGGCAAGCAGCACCCGCTGCGACAGCAGATTCTCGGGCGGCGTGTGGGCCACTAGGCGGCGCACCATGCCGGTAGCGGCAGCCTGCTGCACCAGCCCGGCCACCAATTCGGTGCCCAGGTCCTGCCCGCGCCAATCGGCCGCGATGGCGAAGCCCAGCTCGGCCAGGCCCGCCGCATCGGGCGGGCCCGTGAAGCCGCCCGTGCCCACCAGCGTGCGGGGCGTGTCGCCCTCAGCCTTGCGCAGGGCGTACCAGTTGTACCAGCCGGCCGCGTCGCGGCCGCCAGCCGTCAGCTTTTCGAGAAAGTATTCCATGGCGGCGCGGTCGTAGTCGCCGGGCGGCCAGTCGGTGGGCAGAGCAGCCCCTAGCAGGGTGGGGAAATACTGCGGCTTGTGCAACTCGGCCGTGAGCAAGGCCCGGCTGGCCGCCAAAATCTGGAGCCGGGGCGTTTGAGTGATGAGCGGAATCATGGCTAGGCTATACGCAACTTACTGCGCCGCTGGTGCGGGCACGGCAAACGTATTAAGTAAGGCGCTGATAGTCATGTACTGGCCGGCCAGGTAAATCATATCTACCACGCCCTTCTCCCCGAAAGTCACGATGGCTTGCTCGTACAGCGCGGCATCTAGCTGGTGGGTCGTGGCCAGGCGCTGGGTAAAGTCGTAGGCCACGCCTTCTTCGTGGCTAAGGTCGGCCGGCTTCTGGCCGGCCGCCAGCGCCTGCACGGTGGCCGGGGCTAACCCCACCGACTGGCCCACGGCCACGTGAGCATACAACTCGTAGGCCGCCTGCCAGGCCGCGCCCACGGTCAGAATCACGACTTCGCGCACCGTTTTGCCGAGCGAGGTTTCCTTGCCCTCGGCCGAGGTCACGCCCAGCAGCGCCGTGCTGATGGCCGGGCTGCGCAGCATGGCATTGAAGGGCCCAATGAGCCGGCCATCGGAGGTGGCCGCCGTAAAGCCTGACTTTTCGGCCCAGGGCACCAACGTAGCCTGCAACTGCTTGTAGAGCTTTTTCTGGTCGGAATCGAGCTTAGCGGGTTCTAGCAGGGCTAGCCGGCCACCGAGGTTGTCTGCAGAATTTGCCATTGGCGTAAAAATTAAGAGAAGAGGGCTGCCAGCCACGAGGGCTTGGCTAGCATACGTGGGGCCGCTGAGGGCGGCCACCACTTCTTTACCCTCGCAACCAACATCAGCCGCCACCAAAACGGCCCCAGCGGCCGACTCGTGAGCGTTTGCCTGATTCAGTTTTATGGCTGGGGCACCCCGCCCGCTCGCCCCCAAAACACGTCAGCCGCTACCGGGGCGGCAGCGGCTGGGGGTAGGAGGATTTTCGAAGAATAATCCCCCGCTTACCAGGGGCTGATACCGGTTTCGGGCGCGTTGTCGTCGCTGAAAAATTGGCTGGTGGGGCCGTCGGGGCCCAGCGTGGCGGCTTTTACCAGGCGGGCGGCGGCATCGGCCACGCTGCCAGGGCCGCTGTGGTGGTTGAAGTCGGTGGCGGTGTAGCCAGGGTCCACGGCATTCACCTTGAAAGGCGTGTCGCGCAGCTCGTAGGCCAGCATGATGGTGTAGGCATTCAGCGCCGCCTTGGAGGGCTGGTAGGCGGCGCCCTTCACGGGGTAATATTTCCAGGAGGGGTCGTTGTGCAGCGTGAGCGAGCCCAAGCCGGAGGTGACGTTGACGATGCGCGGCGCCGACGACTGCCGCAGCAGGTCGAGGAAGGCCTGGGTGACCTCGATAACACCGAACACGTTGGTATCGAACACCCCCCGGATGGTGCCGAGGCTGGTACTTGTGGCTGGCTGCACCATGCCGCCCAAAATGCCGGCGTTGTTGATGAGCACGTCGAGCACGGGCGTTTTCTGGCCTAGGGCCGCGCGGGCGGCAGCGATGGAGGCGCTATCGTTCACGTCGATAACAAGCGGCTCGACCTAGTCGCAGCCTTCGGCCTTGAGCTGGGCCACGGCCTGCTGGCCTTTTTGCGCGTCGCGGCTACCCAAATACACATAGTACCCGTGCTGGAGCAGCTGGCGGGCGGCTTCGAAGCCGATGCTCTTATTGGCACCGGTAATGAGAGCTTTTTTCATGACTGTCAAAATCAAGTGATTAACAGCACAAAATTACCGGGCGCTTTTGGCGCGGCTGGCACCCATTTCGCGGTAGTACTAGTACATTTTGCGGATGCTGGCCCGGTACTCGGCCGGGGTCAGACCGGTTTCGCGCTTGAAGAAGCGATTGAAGTAGGAAGCATCCGAAAACCCTAGGTCGAAGGCTATTTCCTTGAGCGCTTGCGGCGTGTAGAAGAGCAGGCGCTTGGCCTCCAGCACCAGCCGCTCGTGCAGGTGCTTGATGGCCGACCTGCCGCTCTGGGCTTTCACCACCTCACTCAGGTGCCCCGCCGAAATATGCAGCAGTTCCGCGTAGGCGCTCACCTCGTGCAGCTCGCGAAAATGCTCCTCGATGCGCGACCGGTAAGTGCGCAGCAGGCGCTGGTCGGCCGACGGCTCGCCACCCGGAAACTGCTCGGTATATAAGCGGCTCAGGTGCGTGAGCAGCACCGTGAGGTAGGCGCTCAGCAGCTGGTGCTGCCACTCGCCGGGGCGCTGGTACTCGGCTTCGAGCTTCAGCAGCAGGTCGTCTACCACTACTTCATCGGCCGGAGGCAGCAGCAGCTCGTGCGCGTTGTGCGGGTTTTGGATGAGCGGCAGGCTACGCAGCGTCGCGTTTTGCTGCAAGGCTAGAAACTCACTCGTAAACTCGAGCCGGGTGCCCCAAAAAGGAACTGCTTCTTCCTTCACCAGTAGCTGGCTGGGGCTCGAAAAGTACAGCGCGTGGTCTTGGCGCACGTAGGGCACGGCATCGACCCAGTGCCGACCAGGTGCGTGCTTGGCAAACACCAGCAGGTAATACGCCTTGCGGTGCGGGAGCAGCAAGTCGGCTTCGTAGGGTATCGCGCCTTCGGAGCGCACGATGGAAAACGACTTGCTCCCGGTGGCTTCGACCGATTCAAATGGATATATCGGCACCGGCGGCCGGCTAGTAAGCGTCTGCATACCTCAAATTTACGGCTGGCGCGCGGGGCGGCTACTACCCCCAAAACCCGACTAGTGCTACCTAGGGCAGCCACGGCATCGGTACCCAAGGAAGCCGAGCCGGTTGCCGCGGCGGCTGGCCTACCCCCGGTGCCCTCCGCTTCCGCTAACCAAACTGCCATTCGCCCGCTTTAATAGTCGTTTGGCAGTAGCTACTAGGTCGGGTCAGGCCATCTACCTCCCAAAACACGTCAGCCGCTACCGGGGCGGCAGCGGCTGGGGATGCCCAAGAATTCAGATGCGGATTAAGCAGCCTGCCGCCACGGCTGCGCGAGGGCGGCCACTTCAGCGGCGGGCAGTGTTAAGACGGCCTGCGTGTGCCCATCGAGGCCAATGAACTCTACTTCGTAGGCTTCTCCTTGGGCGTATACCAACACGACAGTACCCAATGCGCCAGCTGCCAAGCCGCACTCCGGGTGGGCTTTTTGCAACTGTACAGTATCCAGTTCGGCGAAGGGATTCATTAGCGGTCGAGTAAGTGGGCGGTGATTAGCAAAACGAGGATGCCCGGCGATTATTCCATCCACACGGTGCGGATGGGGTACTCCCGGCCGTTGGGGGCTAGCAGCGGACCATCTACCACAAACTTAACGCCGTAGGGCGACGCTTTTTCCTCCGTTACGGTGCCGCTGTGGCCGTGCGCTACCAGGTCGGCTAGCAATTGTTCGTAGTGCTACCGCGAATACCCAATGCCCAGGAAGAACCGCGCCTTAGCCCCTCCCACCGGGTGGTCAGGATTTAGCAAGTAGTCCTGCACCTTATTGGGTACCACAAATAGCGGCTTGTCGTGAAGCGTCATGCGGCAAAGCTACCGCCCCGCTAGCCCGCCACCGAAGCCGGAGTCTCCATGCGGCTAAGTTACCAAGTGTGCCCCGCCCGCTAGCCCCGAAAACACAACAGCCGCTACCGGGGCGGTAGCGGCTGGAAAACAAACCGGGCAGCAACGCGGCTAGGCAGTAGTGGCCTCCGCAAAGCCGGTGGCTACGGTCACGTGCTTCCACTGCGCCATATCGTCCTGCATGGCCTTGATTTTGACGCCAGCCATGTCGTAGGCATCCTGGCCCAGCAGTAGGTGCAGGGGCGGGTTAGGCGCGGTAGTCACCGCGATGATGGCGGCCACGGCCTTCACCGGGTCACCGGGCTGGCTGCCTTTGATTTGCTGGGTGTGCAGCGCCTCCGACTCGCGTACCAGGGCATACTCATCCAGCTGATTTTCAGCTGTCCGCAGCGAGCCCGACTCCAGGAAGTTGGTCCGGAAGTAGCCCGGCTCCACGATGGTCACCTTCACGCCAAACGGCGCTACCTCAGCCGCCAGCGACTCGGACAGCCCTTCCACGGCAAACTTAGTGGCGCAATAAATGCCCCAGCCCGGAAATTGACCCATAATGCCGGCAATCGACGAGAAGTTGAGGATGTGCCCGCTCTGCTGCTTACGCAGTTGCGGCATGGCCTGCCGCACCACGTTGAGCGTGCCGAATACGTTGACCTCAAAGTTGGCCCGCGCCTCGGCGTCGGATAGCTCTTCGAGGCTGCCGAGCTGGCCGTAGCCCGCGTTGTTGGCCACCACATCGATGCGCCCAAACTGCGCCACGGTGGCCGCGATGGCGGCACCCACGCTAGCTTCATTGGCCAGTTCCACGGCTAGGGGCAGAAAATCGGCGGCGTCGGGGCCGGCGGCCTGCCGCAGTTCGGCCACGTTGCGCGAGGTAGCGGCCACCAGGTGGCCCTGCTGCCGCAGCTGCTTCACCAGTTCGAGCCCGAAGCCTTTGGAGGCGCCGGTAATAAACCACACTTGTTGCTTTTCCATGGGGTTGTGTTGGGGTTGCTGATTGACCCTGCAAAGGTCCGCTAGCCCCCCAGGCAGCAACTTACCAAATTCAAGCCGATGCTTACCAAATTCAAACCAGCCGGAAAGCTGAGGGCGTTTGCCCGGTTTGCTTCTTGAAAAAGTAGTTGAAATGGGCCGGCTCGTCGAAGCCCAGGCTGTAGCCCACCTCGGCAATGTTCCAATCGGTGTGGCGCAGCAAGGCCCGAGCCTCGGCGGCGAGGCGCTCGGCAATGTGGGTGGTGGTGGTTTTGCCGGTGGTGTCGCGCACGCAGCGGTTGAGGTGGTTGACGTGCACCGCCAGCTGCTCGGCAAAGTCGCTGGCCGAGCGCAGCCCCAGCCGGCGGGCCGGCGACTCGATGGGAAACTGCCGCTCCAGCAGCTCGCTAAACACGGCCGCGAGCCGCGACTTGGCATCGGGGTGCTGGTAGCGGGTATCCGAGGGCCGCAGCTTCAGGGCGTAGTGAATGAGTTCGGCCGCGTAGTTGCGCAGCAGGTCATATTTCAAAGCATAGTCGGACCCGATTTCGGCCAGCATCTTCTCAAACAGCGCGCTCACTTCCTGGTCCTGGCTAGCCGTGAGGGCGTAGGCCGGGTCGCCGCCGGGCCGAAACAGTGGCAGGTCGAGCAGGCCTATTCCACCCGGCGCGTTCAGAAACTCTTCGCGGAAAATGCAGAAATACCCCGTGGTGTCGTCGGCCAGCGGCTGCCAGGTGTAGGGCACCTGGGGGTTGAAAAACAGGAGCGTCGGCCCCTCAATTTCCAAGCTCTTGTCGGCGTAGTGGTAGGCGCAGTGGCCGCGAATGAGCGTGATTTTGTAGTAGTCGCGGCGGCTGTACTGCTTGGGCTGCACGCCGGGGGCCAGCGAGTCTTCCAGCCGAAACACGTTGGCTTGGCCCGCCTCGGGCTGCGAGCTAGCGGGTAGCTCTTTGAAGTACTGCTGGTAAAACTCGGATAAGCTTTCGGCTTTCGACATGGCGTAAAGTTACCAAATTCAAGCCACAACGGGCTGGCGCCTGCGCGGCCCCGCCCGCTAGCCTAAAACACGCCAGCCGCTACCTAAAGCGCGTGCTTGCGCACCCGCCGGCTCGTGAACTGCGCCAGCACCAGCGCAAACTCCTCGTCGGGCAGCGACACGATGCGCGCTAGATGCTCTCGTAACTGCTGCTGCATAGCCCCTTCTTACACAGCGGCCCTAGGTGGGGTAGTCGTCGCCCCGCCCGCTAGCCCCAAAAACACGTCAGCCGCTACCGGGGGCGGCAGCGGCTGGCGATACATGATGCGATGCTTCCTATGAAGCTTGTTTGTACTCGGCAGTAGGCGGTAGCTTACCTATTTTCTTCAAATAGACAAACAACTCCCGCTTCGTCAGCGGCCCACTGATGCGGCCGGCTTCCCATTCTTCGGGGGTTTTCCCATTCATCGAGAGGCCACTCGGTTTCTTGGGCGAGTCGTCGGAGGATAACGTCTTGGATGGTTTCATAACTAGGGAAGTTTACGTCATCGACAACGAGTTGCTGACCGGTGATGGTAAAAATAACGGAAATAAACTTGCGGCGGTTCGTGTAGCCCGTTACCTCAATTTGCCCATTGGCTTGCAGGTATGTTTGGGCACGTTCCGACACTTCTACCAAATCGGTTATCTCGTCTAGCTCAATACTGACGCTATGTAACCAATTCAGGTTGAGTTTACCGAAGTCAATATCGTAGTTCGTGAACATATTGCAAAGCTACCACTCAGTTAGCCCGCCGCCGAAGCCAGCATTTCCCAGCGGCTAGGGTACCAAGTGCGTCCCGCCCGTTCCCCCAAAAACACGGCAGCCGCTACTGGGGGCGGCAGCGGCTGGGGATGCTGGCTTACCTTAGTACTATGGAAGCTTTCCTATCCCGCATCACCACCAACCCGCGCCAGTGCGGCGGCCGACCCTGCATTCGGGGCATGCGCATTCGCGTGGCCGATGTGCTGCAACTCTTCGCCGCCGGGCTATCGGCCGAACAGGTGTTAGCCGAAATGCCTGACCTAGAGGCGGCCGACCTGCAAGCCGCCCTGCAATACGCCGCCCGCCAAATCGACTACCCCCGGCTGGCCGCATGACCATCTGGCTCGATGCCCACTTATCGCCCTTGCTAGCCGCGTGGCTCAATTGGAAGTTTGATGTGCAGGCCATCCCCGTTCGCGACCTAGGCTTGCGCGATGCCGATGATGAGGAAATCTTTCAGGCCGCCAAGCAGGCGGGCGTAATAGTTCTGACCAAAGACGCCGACTTTCCGCGCTTGCTCGACCGCTTTGGCCCACCGCCGCAAGTGCTCTGGCTCACGTCGGGCAATACCTCCAACGAGCGCCTGCAACAAGTGCTGCTGCCGGTACTACCCGCTGCCCTAGAGTTACTGGCAGCCGGTGAACCACTAGTAGAAATCGGCAATATGCTGACCTAGGAGCACCAAGTGCACCCCGCCTGCTAGCCCCAAAAAACGGCAGTCGCTACCGGGGGCGGCAGCGGCTGAGGTACCGGAGGCTCCTATCTTTATACATACAACTAGACTTGACCACCTTGCTGGTACCCAGACGCTAATCCTAAACAATGTAAAGCCCCCTCCCCTGCGCAAAATATTTCGAAGGCTGCCAAAAGAAAGTTAGTTTCTTACTTTTTGATTTGGCTCTTGAACACTAGCGTTTTCCTAGTAAACTTTGACTTAACAATAACCGCAGAATCTAAAACAAGAAAGGAGGACACAATGACGCAAACAACCATCACTACTCAAGACAGTGCAGGGGAGTTGAATCAGGACGTTACTAGTTCAGGCAAGGTGTCTGTGGTGGCTTAGGCCTTCTGAGGCCATATAAAGAAAGAGCGGCTAATTGCCGCTCTTTTGCTTTAACCATGTTGCTTCCCTACCACTATAGCGACTGCTATCAAGGTGCTATTTGACAAGAACCTAACCACGTCACCCTACGTTCTTACAAAAGTTTTTGTAGGAATTGTAGGCTCCCCCTGCAAGTGAGCCAGCCAAAAGTAGAGAGAAGTAGTAACTTTT
>CAYLNN010000037.1:0-32761 GCA_964385095.1 uncultured Hymenobacter sp. | reverse complement strand
CCGCCCCGGCAAAGTGCCCGCTGGCCTGGTGCGCAAAATGTACGGCAAAGGCATTTTGGCCGACGAAATCAACCGCCTGCTCGGCAGCTCGGTGGATTCGTATCTGCGCGACAACAACGTAAAAATCCTGGGCGAGCCGATTCCGGTGCCTAGCGACGTGGACTTTGACACCGCTAAGTCGTTCGACTTCCAATTTGAGCTAGGCCTGCTGCCCGACTTCGAGCTGCCCGCCGACCAGGCCGTAGAACTGAAGCGCCCCGCCATTACGCTCGACGACGCGACGCTGGCCGAGACCAACGAGCAGATTACCCGTCAGTTTGGCGAAACCACCAACCCCGAGGCTGCGGAGGCGGATGATTACCTCTTCGGCAAGCTGAAGAAGGCCGGCGCCGAGGGCGAAGGCCAGACGGTGCTGCTGCCCATCAACAAGGTGACCAATGGCCAAGAGCGCTTCATCGGCGCGAAGGCCGGCGACACGCTGACCTTTGACTTGAGCGATGCCTTCGGTAGCGACGCGGGTGCCATCCGCAGCTTCTCGGGTTTGAGCAAAGAAGAGGCTAGCCAGGCGACTGGCGACTACGAGTTTGAAGTAGAGAAAGTCAACCGTACGGCTGCTCCTGAGGAAAACCAGGAGCTGTTCGACAAAGTATTCGGCCCCGAGGCAGTTTCTTCGAAAGAAGAGTTCGACGCTAAGGTGCGCGAGACGGTACAGGGCAACTACGACCGCGAGTCGGACAATTTGGTGAACCGGCGCCTCATCGACGCCATGATTGACAATACCACCATCCGTATTCCGGTGGAGTTCTTCAAAAAGTGGCTGGTGCGTGCCAACGAAGGCAAGCTCGACGCGACTATGGTAGAGCAGCACTACTCGGACTACGAGCGCGAGCTGAAGTGGAGCCTCATCCGCAACAAGGTAGTGGAAGACATGGGCCTCAAAGTAGAGACCGATGAAATCCGCGACCGCGTGCTGGACAAGATTCTGGGCCAGTTTGGCGGCGGCATGCAGCTGACCGACGAGATGCGCCAGGGCATGGTGGGTTTTGCTGACAACTACCTCAAGCAGGAGAACGGCAAAAACTACGTGCAGGAGTACGAGGCCATTCTGGCAGAGAAAGTAGTGGAGGCCCTGCGTGGCAAAGTTGTTGTTACGGATGAGCCCGTAACGGCCGAAGAATTCCGCAATCAGAACGAAGGCTAAACCTTCGCGCCGGTTGACAAGTTAAAAAAGCCTTTACGCCCCGCGTAAGGGCTTTTTTGTGTTGTACGCACTACGTGTACAACATCGGCGGCCCCTACCCGTCTTTTGGTTTTGAACACGGGCAAGCAACCGCTTACCCCCTACTTATTTCCCAATGCTGAATAAACAAGAGTTTCGCAAATTTGCCGTCAAGCATCAGGGCCTCAACGGTTTGGCCGTGGACCAATATATTCACAACGTGGAGGGCCAAACGCGCGGCGGCCTCATCATGCCGAGCAACATGACCCGCTCGGTTATTGAGGAGCGCCCGCAGAACTTCCGCGAAATCGACGTGTTTTCGCGTCTCATCATGGACCGCATCGTGTTCCTGGGCACGGCCGTAGATGACTACATCGCCAATATCCTGACGGCGCAGATGCTGTTCCTAGAGTCGGCCGACTCGAAGAAGGACATCCTGCTGTACATCAACTCGCCCGGTGGCTCGGTGTACGCTGGCCTGGGTATTTATGACACCATGCAGTACGTGAACCCCGACGTAGCCACCATCTGCACGGGCCTCGCGGCTTCGATGGGTGCGGTGCTGCTCGCCGGTGGTGCCAAAGACAAGCGGTCGGCCCTCCCCCACGCCCGCGTGATGATTCACCAGCCTAGCGGCGGGGCGCAGGGCCAATCGACCGATATTGAAATCACGGCCCGCGAGATTCTGAAGCTCAAGAAAGAGCTGTATGACATTCTGGCAAAACACTCGGGCAAGACGTATCAGGAAATCTACGACAACTCGGAGCGTGACTACTGGATGCGTGCCGATGAGGCCAAAGAGTACGGCCTGATTGACGAGGTGCTGGAGAAGAAGCCGGCTTAATTGCTTGAGTTAAAAATTCGGCCGTTTTTTAGACTGGTCGAATTTTGTAACCGGCATTCAATTTGCGCTTTCTGTAGCATTTTGACAAAAAGAAGAAGCTCTGGCTAGCTAGCCAGAGCTTCTTCTTTTTATGGGCTGGCTAGCCGCTGAGCTAGTTGCGCGAAACTTTCAGACGGTCGAGGTGCTTTGCAACTGCTAGTCTCCAATTGGTTTCCTTGAGGCTAGCTGGGCGCAATGCTAAGCGACCAACTTATCTTTGTAGCCGTTTTCTTCTGAAAGCGGTTTTTCTACTGAAATACTCCCGATGCCGGAAATAGCCTGCTCCTTTTGTAATAAGCCCAAGCGTGATGTCGCGGTAATGATTTCGGGCATTAATGCCCATATCTGCGAGAAGTGCGTGGCGCAGGCTCAGCACATTCTGAGCGAAGAAACCAAGCTGCAAGCCGAGGCCCGCACGCCGAAGTTCAACCTCATCAAGCCCCGCGAAATCAAAATCCACCTCGACCAGTACGTAGTGGGTCAGGACGAAGCCAAGCGCGTGATGAGCGTTGCGGTGTATAACCACTACAAGCGCCTGATGCAGAAGCCGCAGCACGACGAGGTGGTGATTGAGAAGTCAAACATCATTATGGTGGGCGAAACGGGAACGGGTAAAACCTTCTTGGCCCGCATGCTAGCCAAGATTCTGCAAGTGCCTTTCTGCATCGCCGACGCGACGGTGCTAACCGAGGCCGGCTACGTGGGCGAAGACGTGGAAAGCATTTTGACCCGCCTGCTGCAAGCGGCTGACTACAATCTGGAGGCCGCCGAGCGCGGCATCGTGTACATCGACGAGATTGACAAAATCGCCCGCAAAAGCGACAACCCCAGCATCACGCGCGACGTGAGTGGCGAAGGTGTGCAGCAGGCGTTGCTGAAGCTGCTCGAAGGAACGCACATCAACGTGCCGCCGCAGGGTGGGCGCAAGCACCCCGACCAGAAGATGATTTCGGTGAATACCGAGAACATTCTCTTCATGTGCGGCGGGGCCTTTTCGGGTATCGACCGCATCATCAAGAGCCGGCTCAATACCAAGCCGATGGGCTTCTCGAAGACTAACCTGGACGAGAACGTGGATACGCAGAACTTTCTGCGCTACGTATCGGCCCAGGATATCAAGAGTTTCGGCCTCATCCCCGAGTTGATTGGGCGCCTGCCGGTACTCACGCACCTCAATCCGCTCGATAAAGACACGCTGCGCCTCATCCTCACCGAGCCCAAAAACTCGCTGGTGCGGCAGTATAAGCGCCTGTTTGGCATGGAGAATATTGCGCTCGACTTCACTGAAGGCGCGCTGGAATACATTGTGGAGCGCGCCGATGAGTACCGGCTAGGCGCCCGCGGGCTGCGCTCCATCTGCGAGAGCATCATGACCGACGCCATGTTCGAAATGCCCTCGGAAGCGGGCGTGGTGGAGTTCACCATCACGGAAAGCTACGCACGCAGTAAGTTCGAGAAGTCGCCGCTGCGGCTGATGCGCGCTGCGTAGCATAATTATGTTGCAGTGCCCTGCGTGAAGCGGGCAGCGGGCTAGCAATGGCCTGCTGCCCGCTTTTGCTTGTGAGGTGGGCGGGCCGCAGCCCTATCTTGCAAAGCCGTTGGGGCTAGCCCCCGCCCGGTTTAAAAGGTATGACAATAACTGAACGCGGGCAGCGGCTGCTGGGCGTGCGCCCCGAGGAAGGCCGCACAGTGTGGTTGTTTTTTCTGCATAACTTTCTGCTGGGGGTCGGCACCATTCTAGTGTACGTGGCGGCCAATGTGCTGCTGCTCGAAAACAACCCCGAGCGCAACCTGCCGCTGGCCTACGGCGTGGCTGCGCTGGCCATGCTGGCAACCGGCAAAATATACGAGCGTTTCGAGCACCACTGGCTGTTGCAAAAGCTGGCGGTGCGGGTGCTGCTGGCTTCGGTAGCCCTCACGGGCGTGCTAGGGGTACTGGTGGCTACGGGCCACTCGGTGGCGGCGGCGGTGGCTATTATGGCGGGCTACCGGGTCATTTATTTGCTGACTAACCTGGAATTTTGGGGCGTGTCAGCAGTGGTGTTCGACGTGCGGCAGGGTAAGCGGCTGTTTGGCATCATCAGTGCGGGCGACATGCCGGCCAAGGCAATGGGCGCGGTGCTGGCCATCTTTATCCATAGCAACGCCGACTTGCCGTGGTTGCTGGGCACGGCATTTGGCGCCTACCTGCTGGCGCTGCTAGCCCTGCGGGCCACGCTTAGCTCGCACGTGGTGGAGGCCGCGCCGGTGGCGCGCCGGGCGCGGGCGCAGGCCGTAGCGCCGGGGCTGCGGCGCTGGTTTGGCGACAGCCAGATGGTACAAACCATGTGCCTGAGCCTACTGGCCCTGGCCGCCGTGACGACGGGCATCGAGTACCTGTTTTTTGTGAACGTGAAGCACCGCTTTCACGACGAGGCGGCTATTATGCGCTACGTGGGCACGGTGCTGGTGAGCACTTACCTGGTGGCGATGCTCTTCAAACTCCTGCTTTCGCAGCATACCGTGGACCGGCTAGGGGTGCGCTGGGTGCTGCTGGCGCTGCCCGTGGCTACGCTGCTTGGGCTAAGCCTCTACGGTGGCCTTGACCGGGCCGACACGGAAGCTACTCTATTGTATTTCTGCGGGTTATACCTGGGGTTGGAAGTGCTGCGCCGGGCAGTATTTGACCCCGTATTCCTGCTTCTTTTTCAACCACTTACTCCTACCGAGCGGTTGCAGGCGCACACGCTGGCCAAGGGCCGCTACGAACCATTGGGCATGGCGCTGGGCGGCGGCCTGCTGTTTGCCCTGCACGCGCTACCGGGCGGCCAAACCTGGGGGCCGTTTCTGTGGATGGGTTTGCTGATGGCCGTGGTGCTGCTGCTGCTGCTGCGCACTTACCGCCAGTACGTAGCCGAGCTGCAACACGCCCTGAGCCGACGCTTTGCCGATGAAATTACCGGGCTGGATACTGACACTGCCGCGGCCTCCCCCACCCTAGCCACGGCCAGCCCCACCGACATTCGCCAGCTTGTGCACCAGCTGCCCGCCAAAGCCAGCCGGCCCCAAGCCACTCAGCAGCTCCTGCGCCTGGGCGATGCCGCCTTGCCGACCCTAGCCGAGATTTTGAGTACCGATGCCAACCAAAGCTTGGTGCGGCGCGTGGCCCAGGTTTGCGGCCGGCTGCGCACGCCCGCCAGCCGCCAGCTGCTGGTAGCGCTGGCCCGGCAGCCGCACCTGTTTCGGCGCGAAACGGCCCTGCGCGCCCTGCGCCATTTTGACGTGGTGCCGCACGAGGTGCCGCTGTTTCAGGCGCTGGTGCACGATGAGTTGCAGCTGGCCCAACAACTATTGCATGGCCAAGCCACTGCCGACGCCGGGCTAGCCAGCTGCCTCGACTATGAATTGCGACGCAGCCAGCAGCGGGTGTTTGCCCTGCTTGGCCAGGTTTACCCACCCCAGCTTATTGCCGATGCCCAGCGCGGGGTGGCCAATGCCGCCCGCGAGCGCCAGGCCAACGCCCTTGAAATACTCGACAACAGCATTGCCCGGCCTACCTACCAGGGCCTGCAAGCGTTGCTGAGCCTAGCCCCACCCGCCGAAAAAGAGCGCGTATTTGACCGCCTGCTAGGCCCGCTGCTAGCCCCCGCGCCCGTTGTCGAAACGATTGTGGAACGCGGCGAAACGGCCTTTACCGACTGGACGGTGCGCACCGCGCTCGACCAGTGGACGCCCACTGCCGCCACCGTGGCGGCACTCTCGCCGCACCTGCGCAGCCCCAGCCCGCTGGTGCGCGAGAGTGCGTTTGCCATCCTGGCGCGGCTGGCTAGCCAACAACCCACGCTCTACCAACGAGTGAATGCCGCGCACCAAACCCTTGATAGTCTGCTTATGAGCCACACCGCTACAACCTCGCACATCAGCGCCGCCGAGCGGGTGGCCGTACTTCAGCAAACGGCATTGTTTGCCGAAACGCCCGAAAACGTGCTTAGTAGCATTGTGCCCATCATGCACGAAGTCAGCTTCGCGGCCAGCCAGCAGATTTTTGCCAAGGGTGACCTGGGCGCTTCGCTCTTTATCGTGTATGAGGGCCAAGTGGGCGTTTTCAACGGTGCGCAGCAGCTGGCGACCTTTCGCAAGGGTGATTTTTTTGGCGAGCTGGCGCTACTCGATGCCGAGCCGCGCTCGGCATCGGCCGTGGCGCAGGATGCAGCCACGGTTTTTCGCCTCGACCAGGAAGATTTTTACGACGTGATGGAGGAGCGGCCCGAGGTGCTGCGCAATATCATGAAAGTGCTCTGCCAGCGCCTGCGCCGGCAAAATGAAGCGCTGCAAGTGGCGAAATAGCCTGTCAAAAAACGTCCGTCCTGCCGAGCTTGCCGAAGTATCTCTGCCGAACGACCCGAGCGGCGCGGTAGAGATGCTTCGGCAAGCTCAGCAGAACGGACGTTTTACTTCTTAACAGCCGCCTAGCAGATACTTACGCTATTACCTCATAGGTCATAATCGGATTAGCCTTGTTTTTAAGCTTGAGCTCGCCGATTGGGGCACACTCGAAGCTTTCCTTGATGCGCTCATAGATGGCTTCGGTGATGACAATCTGGTTGGCTTTAGCAGCCGACTGCAAGCGCTGGCTCACGTTTACGGTGTCGCCTATCACGGTGTAGTCCAGGCGCTTGAGGCTGGCCGAACCGATATTACCCGATACCATTTCGCCGGTATTAATGCCAATGCTGATGGCCGGGTGGTAGTCGGTCCCGTTGGGCAGCGGGTCGTGGGCATCCTGAAGCTTGGCGCGCACGGCCAGGGCCGCGTCGAGGGCGCGGTCGAGGTGATACTCGCCCCGAAAAACGGCCATTACGGCGTCGCCCATAAACTTATCGACGTAGCCGCCGTGGGCAATTATCTCCCGCACAATCTCGTCGAAATACTTGTTCAGCAGGCCTACTACCGTGGCGGCTGACTGCGTTTCGGAGAGCGAGGTGAAGCCGCAAATGTCCACGAACATAACCGTAGCTTCGACCGTTTCGCTGGCCAGCAGCTTGTTCTCGAAACCGGGCCTAGCCATGAAGTTGATAACCGTTTCATCGACGTACATGCGCAGGATATTATTTTCCTGGATGGCCTTCAGCGTGTCGCGCAGCTGCTGCACGTGGCTGGCCGTTTTTTCGATAGTCAATTCCAAGTCATTGAAATCGACCGGCTTGCACACGAAGTCGAAGGCCCCGCCATTCATGGCGGCCCGGATGTTCTGCATGTCACCGTAGGCTGACACCATCACCGTTTTGGTAACGGGGCTGGCCTCGGGCAGGCGGCCGAGCAGCGTCAGGCCGTCCATCACGGGCATGTTGATGTCGCTCAGTACGATGTCGGTGTCGGGATGCTCCAGCAGGCGGTCGAGGGCCTCCTGGCCATTGGCGGCGAAGAGAAATTCGTAGGCGTTTTCGCGGATTTTGCGGCGAAATTTCTGCTTGATGAGCAGCTCCAAATCAGCCTCGTCATCGACTACCAGGATTTTCGTTTTCATAGGGAAGGAATGGCGTGGAGCTTGACTTTGAGCGCGGCAAAATCGACCGGCTTGGTCAGAAAGTCGTTGGCCCCTAGCTGCATAGCCTGGTTGTGGGTTTCGGTGTCGCCGTAGGCAGTGAGCATCATCACGAGCGGCGGGGGCGGCGGCAGGGGGTCTTGCTTCACGTGGCGCAGCAGCTCTAGGCCACTCATGCCGGGCATGTTGATATCGGACAAGATGAGGACGACCTCGCTGGGGTGGTCGCGCAAAAACGCGAGCGCCTCCTCGCCCGAGTAGGCGAAGGAAAAGGCAAATTCACCGCTGCGGATTTCGCGCCGAAAACGCTGCTCGAACAGCAGCCGCACGTCGGGCTCGTCGTCAACTACCAGGATTTTCATGGGTGGTAAAGATAAGAAAAGCGGGCGCCGCTAGGCCGGCAGCAAGATGGTGAAGGTGGTGCCCTGGCTGGGCTGGCTCTCGACGCTGAGCGTGCCGCCGTGGCCCTGCTCGATGATGTCGTGGCTCAGCGACAGCCCTAGCCCGGTGCCCTCGCCGCTGGGCTTGGTGGTGAAAAAGGGCTGAAAAATGCGGGCCTGCACCTCGGGGCTCATGCCCGTGCCGTTGTCGCGCACCTGAATTTCTACCCTATCGCCGACTAGCGCCGTGCGCACGCTCACGGTGGGCGCGTAGCCCAGTTCGCCGGTTTGCTGGCGCTTTTGCACAGCATAAAAGGCGTTGGTAAACAAGTTGAGCAGCACCCGGCCCAGGTCGCCAGGCATAGCCTCGACGAGCGGCAGGCCGGGGGCCAGCGCCGGCTGCAAGGTAGCGTTGAACGTCTTAGCCTTGGCGCGCAGGCCGTGATAGGCCAGGCGCAAGTACTCGTCGGCCAGGGCGTTGACGTCGGTGGGCTGGCGCTCGCCGGTGCTGGCGCGGCTGTGTTCGAGCATGCCACGCACGATGCCCGCCGCCCGGCCGCCGTGCTGCGCAATGCGCTGGAGATTCTGCTTGAGGTCGGCAAGCAGCTCGGCTTCGAGGGTGTGGTCGCGGGTGGGGCTAGCGCGCTCCTCGGCCAGCTCGGCCACCAGCTCCACGCTCACATCGGCAAAGTTGTTGACGAAGTTGAGCGGGTTTTGAATCTCGTGGGCGATACCTGCCGTGAGTTCGCCCAGGCTAGCCATCTTCTCGCTCTGGATGAGCTGGCCCTGGGTGGCTTGCAACTCGGCCAGGGTGGCGCGCAGCTCGTCGGTTTGGCGGGCTAGGGCAGCGGTGCGCTGGCCTACTTCGTATTCAAGCGTTTCGCTCTGGGTTTCGAGAGTACTCTGTTCCTGCTCGGCAGCCCGGCGAGCCTCCACTTCGGCAGTAATGGCTTTAGCCTGGTTGCGCGCTATCAGCAGGAAGACCCCTAGCCAAAGGAAGGCTAGCCCCTCAATATTATCGACTGGTCCGTTCTCAAAGTTCTTATTAAAAGGGCGCACCAGCATCTCTACCACCAGTAAAATAGTGCCGGGCACTAGGGCTACGGCCAGCCACAGCGCGGGCCGATAGGCGCGTAGCTTCCAACCGATGCCGATACCAATACCCAGCACAAAAGCCAGGAACATGTTGTCGAGCCAGTCGAGCACCGGCCCGCCCACCAGCAGCCCCAGCCCGGTAATACCAATGGCCGGGCGCCAGAGTCGCGTCAGCCAACGGTCCCACTGCGGCAGGCGCGTAGGAATGTCCAGCGCCTTGCGGCCCCAGTACACCAGCCCGATGGCCGTCGGGGCAGCCATGTAAAGTTCACCACCTGCCATGCAATCAGTCAGTTATCGCAACGTAAATAAATAGCCGCCGCTTACCGAAACGGCAGCCGCACCACAAACTCGGTGAACTCGCCCTCCTGGCTGTCCACGGCCAAGGTGCCGCCGTGGCCCTGCACCACAATGTCGTGGGCCAGCGAGAGGCCCAGGCCGGTGCCCTCGCCGCTGGGCTTGGTGGTGAAAAAGGGCTGAAAAATCTTCTGCCGCACCGCCTCCGGAATGCCCGTGCCGTTGTCGCGAACGCAGATTTCAACCGCCTCGCCCGCCCGGCACGTGCGCACGCTCACGGTGGGCGCGTAGCCAGGCGCGCCGCTTTGCTGGCGCTTCTGCACGGCATAAAAGGCGTTGGTAAAGAGGTTGAGCAGCACCCGGCCCAGGTCGCCGGGCACGGCGGGTACCAGCGGCAGCAAGGCTGCAAAATCGGTGTTAAGCGTGGCGTTGAAGGACTTATCCTTGGCGCGCAGGCCGTGGTAGGCCAGGCGCAGGTACTCGTCGGCCAGGGCGTTCACATCGGTGGGCTGGCGCTCGCCGGTGCTCTGGCGCGAGTGGGCCAGCATCCCGCGCACGATGCTGGCCGCCCGCTGGCCGTGCTGGTTGATTTTGTGCAGGTTGTGGCGCAGGTCGCTCAGCAGCTCATCTTCCAGGCCAGCATCGGGCGCGGGGCTAGCCTGCTCGGCTTCGAGCTCGGCCACCAGCTCGGCGCTCACATCGGCAAAGTTGTTGACGAAGTTGAGCGGGTTCTGAATCTCGTGGGCAATGCCCGCCGTGAGCTCGCCCAAGCTAGCCATTTTTTCGCGCTGAATAAGCTGCTGCTGCGTAGCGCGCAGCTCGGCCAAGGCGGTTTGCAATTCGCGGGCCTGCTGGGTGAGCGCGGCGGTACGGGCCACTACCTGGCGCTCCAGGTTGGCATTGTGGGCCGCGCTGAGGCGCAGTTGCTGCTCTTCCTCCTCACGCCGGGCCTGCTGCCGGGCCAGGACTTTTTTCTGCTGAAAAGCCAGGAATACAAAGCCGAGAAACCACAGAAAATTCAGCTTGCTCCACTTTTGGTAATACCCGCTGTATGGCGCCCGAAACTGATACCCCGCCAGCTCCATCCCCAGCCCCAGCAGGCGGAAGATGGTCGGCGCCGTGAGCCCCCACAGCATAATGGCCGCCGGGCGGTAGCTGCGCACGCCCCACAGCACGGCCGCCGCCACCCCGTAAGCAAACAGGATATACCACTCGGCGAGCAGGTTACTACGGTAGTGCAGCGCGGCCGTGATGCCGAAGCCCACCACCGCCGGCAGCCACAGCCACAGCAGCCCGGTGCGGGCGCGGGGCATGTGGCGGGGCTTATCGAGCAGCGCACGCAGGATAGCGGCCAGCATCCAGGCTAGCCCTGTGGCAGCCAGCAGGCGCCAGTTGTACAATTGCTGCCAGTGGTGGATAGCTTGCTCCATAGGGCGAGGGCTGGGCTGGTCGGCAGCCACCCGACAAACCTAGCACGCAGTGCCTGATTTGCCTATGCCCGGCCCGCGCTTTCGCGGGCTAGCCCAGCGCCTGCTCGGCGGCTTCGCGCTCGGCGGGCGTGTTCACGTTGCGCAGCACCTCGCCACCGGGCGTGGGCAGCACCTCCACATCGCTGTTGATGAGCATCTTGCGCGGGCAGGAGTACCCTAGCCCCAGAAAGCGCAGCAGCTCGGGGTAGGCGCGCGGCTCAAAAATGGTGATGAGCGGCTCCGGAAATTCGTTGCCCGGGCTCTGGAAAGCCGTAGCGAGCCGGGCGGGCTGCCGGCCGGCTACCAGCTGGCGCAGCACCTCGCCCGTGAGAAACGGCAGGTCGCAGGCCAGCACCAGCCACGCCGCATTGGGGTCGTGCCGAAAGGCCGACAAGATGCCCCCCAACGGCCCGAGCCCCAAAAAGGTATCGGGCAGCGGCTGGAGGCTGGCCGGCAACTCGGCTGCCTGCTCGGCGCGACACGATACAAAGACTTCCTGGCACACTTCGGCCAGCAGGCCAGCGGCCACCTCGCGCTGCTCGCGCCCGCCGGGGCCGTAGCGCAGGCGTCCTTTGTCGGTTTGCATGCGCTGGCTGAGGCCGCCCGCCAGTACCAGGCCGCGCAGCGGCGCCTGGCGGGCGGCCAGCCACTGCTGCACCCAGGCAGCTAGCCCGGTTACATCGGCCAGGGCAAACTGCGGCAGCTGCGCATGCTGTGGCAAGTGGGCTTGCAGATAATCGGGAATTTCGGTAGCGCCGGGGGCTAGCACGAAGGCCTGCACATCGGTGAGCTTATCAAGCTTGTGGGCCAGCGACTTGCGCGGGTCGATGAGCACCACCTGCTGCCGGGCGCGAAAGTGGTTGCCGTTTACCAGCGCCAAGCTGGCCCCGGCCAGCAGCGCGGGCTGCGAGAAGCGGTCGATAACCCGCCGCTCATCGAGGCGGCGGAAATGGATTTTGTCGGTCAGCTCGGCGTAGGCCCCGGCTTGCAGCAGCGGGCTCATGGTCTGCACCGCATCGGCGTCGCCGCTGGCGTGGTCGGCATCGACGTAGCCCACACGGTGGCCGGCGGGGGCTAGCGCGGCGGTGAGGCTAGCGGCGAGCCGCTGAATATCGCCGCAGGGCGCGCCCAGAAAAGCCAGCTCGTGGCGGGCAAATTCGCCGAGGTCGGGGCGGGAGAGGTCGGCGTGCTTGGAGCGGGGGGCGCGTTCGGTCATAGCTTTCACAACAATTAGGCGGGAAAATAGCTTGCTTTCTTTCCGCCAGCGTTTC
This sequence comes from uncultured Hymenobacter sp., assembly GCA_964385095.1. Taxonomy (GTDB): domain Bacteria; phylum Bacteroidota; class Bacteroidia; order Cytophagales; family Hymenobacteraceae; genus Hymenobacter. Next base: position 20,623 of record CAYLNN010000037.1, on the reverse strand, counting down.
ATTTTACTTTCTTTTCTACGTGATTTCCGTCGAAGACGCCTACCATCAGGTGCTGGCCACCGCTCACCCGCTGCCCACCGAAACCGTGCCGCTTGCCCAGGCCGTGGGTCGCGTGCTGCGCCAGGCCGTGGTGGCCGACCGCGATTTCCCGCCCTACAACCGGGTGACGATGGATGGCATTGCCTTGTGCTACAGCAGCCTGGCGGCCGGCCAAACCATCTTCTCCATCGAGCGCACGCAGCTGGCCGGCGCCGAGCCCACGCCGCTAGCCAACCCGCGGGCAGCCGTCGAAATAATGACCGGCGCGGCCCTGCCGCCCGGCACCGACACGGTAATTCGCTACGAAGACCTGGATTTCAGCGAGGACCCTAGCCGGCAGGCTACCGTGCGCGTAGCCCCGCCGCGGCTGGGCCACAATGTGCACGCCCAGGGCAGCGACCAGCCGGCCGGAGCCCAGTTGCTAGCCCCCGGCCTCGTGCTTAGCCCCGCCGAAATAGCCGTGGCCGCCACCGTAGGCGCCGCCACCCTGGCCGTGGCGCGCCGCCCGCGGGTGGCCGTGGTGAGCACCGGCGACGAAATTGTGGGTATCGAAGCCACTCCCCTGCCCCACCAGATTCGGCGCTCCAACGGCCCCATGCTGAGCGCCGCGCTGGCCCTGGCGGGCTGCGAAAGCCAGGAATTTCACTTGGCTGACGACCTGGCTAGCCTCAAGGCTGAATTGCCGGCGCTGCTAGCTGGCTTCGACGCAGTGCTGCTGAGCGGCGGCGTGTCGAAGGGCCAGGCTGATTTTCTGCCGCAGGCGCTGCGCGAAATCGGCGTGACGGAAGTATTTCACCGGGTGGCGCAGCGGCCGGGGCAGCCCTTTTGGTTTGGGCAGGCGCCGGGTGGCGCGGTAGTTTTTGCCTTGCCCGGCAACCCGGTGGCCACTTTTGCCAACTATTACCGCTACGTGCAGCCCTGGCTGCGGCACTGCCTGGGGCTGCCCGCCGAGGCTAGCCAGCCGGTTTTTGCGGAGCTAGCCGGCCCGGTCGAGTTCAAGCCGGCCCTGACCTACTTCCTGGCCGTGCGCCTCGCCCATGACCCTAGCGGGCGCCTGCTGGCCTACCCCGCCCCCACTGCCGGCTCGGGCGACTTGGCCGGCCTGCTCGCCGCCGATGGCTTGTTGGAGCTAGCCACTGGGCCAACGCACTTTGCGGCGGGTACGGCGTGGCCGGTGTGGCGGTTCCGGGTCTAGCCCATGGCTGGTGCCAAGTAAAAAAGCCGCTTCATCCTGATAGGATGAAGCGGCTTTTTTACTTGGCACCGTCTAGCTTACTTAAACAGCGTCAGCGCTTTAATAAACGTTTGGGACACTCCCCACAACAGCGGAACGCCTACATAGAGCCAGGCCAGCACGGCCGAGCCGCCGGAGGTTTCCTCAGGGGCGGCGGAGGCCGGAGAATTTGGTTTTGGGTTCATAAAAAACTGATTATAAAACGTGAGAAACCTAGGTTAGTGGCCACCGGCTTCGGCAACTACGGGGCCTTTTTCCTGATACTTTTCGTTGACGGCCGTTACGGCCAAATCAGCCAGCAAGCCCACCACGAGCAAGCCCGCCATCGTGTAAAACACGCTCTGGTAGGCAGCGGCCCCGGTCAGACCCTTCTCTTTGGCCCCATCGTGCAGCAGGTGCACAATGAGTGGCCCCAGCACGCCGGCCGTGCTCCAGGCCGTGAGCAGGCGGCCATGAATGGCGCCCACCTGATATTTACCAAACAAGTCGGACAAATAGGCTGGTGCCGTCGCAAACCCGCCGCCGTACATGCTGATAATCACGCATATCACTACTACGTAAAGGGTTAGTTGCGCCCCCTGCCCTAGCGTTGGGGCCAGGGCGTAGAGCAGGGCGCCGAGCCCAAAATAGATGGCGTACGTGACTTTGCGCCCCATTTTATCAGACGCGGAAGACCAGAAGAAGCGGCCCAGCAAATTGAAGAGACTGAGTAGCCCTACAAACCCGGCACCGGCCGCGGCCAGGGCGGCCACTTCCATGCCTTTGCCCTTTTCGGTACCCGCAATCACGGCCTGAATGAGCGGCGAGGCCGTTTCGAGCACCCCGATACCGGCCGTTACGTTGCAGAGCAGCACCACCCACAGCAGCCAAAACTGCGGCGTTTTAATGGCGTTATCAGCCGACACGTTGCCGGTGGTAATGAGGGCGTTGTGCTCCTCGTTGGGCACGTATCCGGCGGGCTTCCAGTCGTCGGCCGGCACCCGGATGGTCCAAACGCCCCACTGCATAAACAGGAAGTAGATGATGCCCATCGCGATAAACGTGGGCGCCACGCCCTGCGGCGCCGAACCTTTAAACTGGTTCATCAGGGCCACGGCCAGCGGCGAGCCAATCATGGCGCCCCCCCCAAAGCCCATAATGGCCATGCCGGTGGCCACACCCTTGCGGTCGGGAAACCACTTGATGAGCGTGCTCACCGGCGAAATATAGCCAATGCCCAGCCCGATGCCGCCCACGAAGCCGTAGCCGAAATACAGCAAAAAGATATTGTGCAGGTGCACCCCTAGCGAGCCAATCAGGAAGCCGCCGCCGAAACACAGCGACGCGGCTAGCATGGCCTTGCGCGGCCCCACCCGTTCGAGCCACTTGCCAAAGAGCGCGGCCGATAAGCCCAGCAGCACAATGGCGATGGAGAAGGTGATACCAATCTGGGTGGGCGTCCAGTCGGTGGGCGCCGGGTTGGCCGGGTCGCCGCTAATGAGTGACCCTAGCGGCTTGTTGAATACGCTAAACGCGTAGGCCTGCCCAATGGCTAGGTGAATGGCCAGTGCGGCCGGGGGCACCAGCCACCGGTTGTAGCCGGGGCCGGCAATGGTACGGCTGCGGTCAAGCAGCCCAGCGGAAGAATCGGGCATGGGAACTTTGAAAGGTAGAAGAAGTGTGAACGATAGGTGCCTAAAACGCTAGTCTGGTGCAAGGTAGAGGTATTACGGAGTAGCCCAAGCAGACGAGCCGATTATTTTGCTAATTTACTATAGCTACGGGCTAGCCGGTTTCTTGTTGTATAGGTGCGGGGCATTACCCACGAAAGAAAAAGCCCCTGGCGCAGGGCCAGAGGCTTTTCAACTCAGAAGAGGCGCTTAGGCGGGCACAGCTTCGGCCCGTGGCTTTTGGGCCTGCGGGGCTTTCTCGACCTTGCTCGGCGCTACCGTTACTACCACGTACTTGGAAGTAGGCGTGTTGCTCACTTTTGCCACACTGCTGATGGGTACCAGCGGGTTAGCCTCCGGGAAGTAAGCCGATACGTTGCCCTTCGGAATGTCGTAGGGAATAACCAAAAACTTCTCTACCGTGCGCTCCTGGCCCTCAAAGTGGCTCGTGATGTCGATAGGCTGCTTGGCTTTCAGGCCGCGCTCGGCGATGTCCTCTTTGTTCATGAACAGCACGCGACGCTCGCCGTGGATGCCCCGGTAACGGTCATTATAGTCGTAAATGGTCGTGTTGAACTGGTCGTGGCTGCGCACCGTCATCAAGATGAGCTGGTTGGGCTCCAGGCTGTACTTCTCCAGCTCGGTGGTGGTGAAGTTCGCCATGCCATTTTTGGTCGTGAACTTGCGCTCGCGGGGGCCGTTGGGCAGGTAAAAGCCGCCGGGCTTGCGCAGCTGCTCGTTAAATTTCTCAAAGCCCGGAATAACGCGCGAAATGTGGTCCCGAATCACGTCGTAGTTCTCGGTCATGGCCACCCAGTCGGCCACGTTGGTGCGGTCGGGCCCTAGCGTAGCAATGGCCACGCCCGCCAGAATGGCGACTTCGCTCATCATCTGGCCTTCCAGCGGTATCAGCACACCTTTGTTCTGGCTCACCACGCCCATCGAGTTTTCGCAGCTCGTCATTTGGTGCCCCGACTTTTGCATATCTACGTCGGCGTGCGTGAAGCAGGGCAGCAGCAGGCTGGTTTTGCCGGTTACAAGATGGCCGCGGTTGAGCTTGGTGCCCACATACACGGTCAGGTTTTGCTTGCGCATTCCTTCGGCAATTACCTCGGTATCGGGGCCGGCAGCCAGCAGGTTGCCGCCCAGACCGAAATACACCTTCAACTCGCCACGGTACATTTTTTTGATGGCTTCCACCGTGTCAACGCCGTGCTCGTAGGGAGGCTGGAAGTTAAATTCCTTGCCCAACGAGTCCTGAAACGCCTTGGTAGGCTGCTCCCACACGCCCATCGTGCGGTCGCCCTGCACGTTGGAGTGGCCGCGCACCGGGCAGGTGCCCGCGCCGGGCTTGCCGATGGCGCCCTTCATCAGTTGCAGGTTGACAATCTCCTGAATGGTTTGCACGCCCTGGCGCTGCTGCGTCACGCCCATTGCCCAGCAGGTGATAATCTTTTGCTTGGTGGCTAGTATGTTAGCCGCTTCCAGCAACAAGGCCCGGCTGATGCCGCTCAGCTCCTCAATATCCTCCCATTTGGTATTGCGGATATTCTGCTCAAACGATTCGAAGCCCGTCGTAAACTCCTTGATGAAGGCACGGTCGACCACCTGACCGGGGTTGCGGTCCTCGGCCTCAAACAGATGCTTCATGATGCCGCGTAGCAGAGCCATATCGCCGTCCACCCGCACTTGCAGGTAGAGGTCGGTGATAGTTGTGCCGTCGCCCATCAGCGCACCCAGGGCGCGCAGGGGGTTCATAAAATCCTGCGGATTTTTGAAATGGTTCAGGCCCGCCTCAATCAATGGATTGACGCTGATGATTTTAGCACCGTTACGCTTGGCCTTTTGCAATGCCGACAGCATCCGCGGGTGGTTGGTGCCCGGGTTTTGGCCGATGATAAGAATTACCTCCGCATCGTAGATGTCATTGAGCGTCACCGAGCCTTTGCCCAGCCCCAAAGTAGGGCTAAGGGCCGCGCCGCTGCTCTCGTGGCACATATTGGAACAGTCAGGCAAGTTATTGGTACCGAATTGCTTGGCAAATAACTGAAATAGAAAAGCCGGCTCATTCGGCACTTTGCCCGAGGTGTAGAACGCCGCCTCGTCGGGCGAAGCCAGCGCGTTTAGCTCTTTGCCAATAATGTCGAAAGCCTCGGGCCACTCAATGGGCTCGTAGTGGGTGCCACCGGGGCGCTTCACCATGGGGTGCGTAAGGCGCCCCAAATTGTTCTGGTCGCGGTCGGTCATGCGCGAGAGGTCGGCCAGGCTGTGCTTGGCAAACACTTCGGGGCCGCAGGCACGGTCGTCGGCGTCGGAAGCAGTTGCTTTGGCACCGTTCTCGCAAAACTCAGCTACTGAGCGGTGGTCATCGGGGTCGGGCCAGGCGCAGCTAGAGCAGTCAAAGCCGTCTTTCTGGTTCATTTTCAGCAGGCCGTGGGTGCCGCGCGTCACGCCGGCTTCGCCCCAGCTGTACTGCATCGACTTCATTACCGCCTCCACGCCGGCCGCAATTTTCATGCGGTTTTCGAGCCTGAGGCCGGTGTAGCCTTCGGTAGGCTGGGCCAGCACGGGGTACTGAAACTTGGCGCCCACGTTGTCGGGCGCCGGAATGGGAGCTTGGTCGCGTTCCATTTGGGGGTCGGGGCGGTAGTGGTCGGGGGCGGGGGCATTGCCCTGCTCCGAGCGCTCGCCGCTCTTGGGAGCGTTGGCCTCGGCGCCTTGTTGCTCGGTTTTGCCGGCTTTGCCGGGGTCCGCGATGGGTGACTCTTCCATGGGTGGGGCTATTAGGTAAGCGTTATAATGTAGAAAGGATAAGCTGCGAAAATCAACCGGCTAAAAGATACGCCAAGTTGTGCCTGCATAGCCGACACTTGTTTCGACGCCCGTTTTTTACTTGGGGCCCTTAGTGCCGGCAATCCAGGTCTTTTTCAACCAAAATACGTAATTCCTGGCCTTCGGCTACTAAAACCTGTGCTTTAAAGCCAATGTTTTCGGTAGCAGTCCAATTTTGCGCAATGGCAGCGGGCACCTCAACTGCCAGCAGGCCAGCTTCGTAGCGCACCTGCACGGTGGCGGCCGGGCTAGCCGCGGGCAATATTTCCAGGGCGTATGCCAGTGTCTGGCCTGGGGCAGGGCCAAACACAATGGTATATGCCACGCGGCCGGTAGCGGCAAACTGCTGCACCTCAGCCTCTGACAGGCGCAGGCGCAGGGAGTTTTCTTCTAATCGCAACTTCATAGACCGCAGATTTAACGGATTTAACTGATTTCGGGGATACGCCCGCTGCGCGGGCTGGCTAGGCTAGTCCTTGGCTTCTGTGTCCGCTGCGTGGGCAGGCTGGGCTGGTCGTTTCGAGCTTTGGCTAGCCCTCGGCTTCTGTACCTGCGGCGCGGGCTGGATTGGGTGGCTTGGGTGGCGGCTTAGTTGGGTGCGATGCGGGATTCGTGCGTATAGATATTGAACCGCTCGTTGCGCACGAAACCCAGTAGCGTGAGGCCAAACTCTTCGGCGGCTTCTACGGCTAGGCTGCTTGGCGCACCAATAGCGGCCAGAATGGCCACGCCGGCCAGCGCAGCCTTTTGCACCAGTTCAAAGCTGGCCCGGCCGCTGAGCAGCGCAATGTGCTGGCCCAGCGGCAGCTGGCCCGCCAGCAGCGCAGCGCCCACCACTTTATCGAAGGCATTGTGGCGGCCCACGTCTTCGCGCAGCAGCAGCAGCTCGCCTTCGGCCGAGAACAGGGCAGTGGCGTGCAGGCCACCCGTTTGCTCAAATACTGCCTGGGCCGCACGCTGCCGCTGGGGCAGCTGGTGGATGAGGCTAGCCGGCACCCGGGGGCTGTCGGCGGGTGGGGGCGCGGGGCAGCTGGTGGCTTTCACCGCATCGATACTGGTTTTGCCGCACACGCCGCAGCTGGAGGTAGTGTAAAAATGGCGCTCTAGCCGGTCTAGCTCCAGCACTAGGCCGGGGGCTAGCGCGGCGCGCAGCACGTTGCCGCGCTCCTTAGGGCGGCGCGGGTCGGTGTAGTGGGCTAGGGTTTCGATATCGGCCGGCCCCGTGACAATGCCTTCGCTCAGCAGGAAGCCCGCCACGAGCTCGGCGTCGTGGCCGGGCGTGCGCATGGTCACGGCTAGGGTCTGGGTCTGGCGCTGGCCCCTGGGGCCGTGCTCCAGGCTGATTTCGAGCGGGGCCTCAATGGCCAGCAAGTCGGTAGCGCGGGTGAGGGCAGTGCCCGCCACGCGCTGCACGGTGGTGCGCTCGGCACTGGCCTGGGAGTAGGTGGGGAGGGGCAGCATGGGAGGCGGCTAGCCCCCAAACAGTTGGGCCGGCCTGATTACCTAAATAATCAACCCGGCCCAAATGTTCACGCGCGCAACGGACACTGCACCTTGGTTACCAATTAAGCAGCAGCTTGCTTTTCACCCAAATAATTAATCATCAGGGCGGCGGCTTGGCGGGCGGCGTTGTGCTGGCCTAGCTTCTGGCGCAGTTCGTCGTAGCCGGCACGCTGCTTGGCAATGTAAGCCTCGTCGGTGAGCAGGCGCTTGAGTTCGTCGAGCAGATTGCGGGCCGTGAAGTCGCCCTGAATGTACTCCTGCACCACCGTGTGCCCCACAATGAGGTTGACGAGCGAGATATAGGGCACCTTAATGACGGCCTTACCAATCATGTAGGTGAGGCCGCTGGTGCGGTAACATACCACCTGCGGCACGCCGAAGAGCGCCGTTTCGAGCGTGGCCGTGCCGCTGGTAACGAGCGCCGCGCTGGCCCGGCTCAGCAAATCGTAGGCCTGGTCGAAGACGATTTTAATGCCGTTGCGCTCGAAATGCGCATAGTAGGCCCGGTCGAGGTTGCTTACGCCGGCCACCACAAACTGGTATTCCTGAAATGCGGGCAGCACGGCCAGCATCTCGTGCAGCATCTCCTCAATTTCCTGCTTGCGCGAGCCCGGCAGCACCGCAATAATCTTGCGCGCGGGGTCAATACCGTGCTGGGTCAAAAAGTCAGGATTAGGCTGGAAGGCCGCCACCTCATCGGCCGTGGGGTTACCGATGTAATCGACCTTGTATTCAAAACGCTGGTAGAACTCCGACTCGAAAGGCAGAATAACGAACATCTTGTCTACCAGGGCCTTAATCTTCTCCACCCGACTCTGGTTCCAGGCCCAGATTTTGGGCGAGATGTAGTAGAACACCCGGATGCCGTGCGCCTTAGCCCAGGCGGCCATGCGCAGGTTGAACCCGCCGTAGTCCACTAGTATCAGTACGTCGGGCCGGTAAGCCAGAATATCGGCCTGGCATTCCTTGAGAAAACCGCGAAATTTGAGCAGGCTGGTGGCCGTTTCCCAAAAGCCCATCACGGCCAGCTCGCGGTAGTGGCGCACGAGGTGGCCACCTTCGGCTTCCATCTGGTCGCCGCCCCAAAAGCGAAAATCGGCGCCGGGGTCCTGGCTTTTTAGCTCGCGCACGAGGTGGGCGGCGTGGGTGTCGCCGGAGCGCTCGCCGGCTATCAAATAGTAGTTCATAAGGTCAGTGAATAGTGAGTAGTGAACAGTGAATAGTGAAAGTTGCTCTTCGAGTTATAAAAGCTCCCTATTCACTGCTCACTGCTCACTGTTCACTGAGGTTAGCCGAAGTATTCCACGGCGTTGCGGGGCGTTTCGTAAATCTTGATGCAGTGCAGCTGGGCGGGCGTGATGGCCGGCAGCTCGCGCTGCAAAATCTGCCAGAAGGCCACGGCCAGGTTCTCGGTGCTGGCGAGCTGACCCTTTAGGAAAGGCACGTCGAGGTTGAGGTTTTTGTGGTCGACCTGCTCGGTGATGTGCGTGCGGATGAGGTCCGACAAGGCTTTCAAATCGACTACGAAGCCGGTATCAGGGTCGGGCTGGCCTTTCACGGTCACAATCATTTCGTAGTTGTGGCCGTGCCAGTTTTCGTTGGCGCAAGGCCCGAAAACCTCCGCGTTGCGCGCCGGGCTCCAGGCGGGGTTGTAGAGCTTGTGGGCGGCGTTGAAGTGTTCGCGGCGGCTGACGTAGAGCATAATCGTTATTCGTTGTTCGTTGTCAGTTGTCCGCTTCGTTTTGCGCAGCCTGACAACTGACAACGAACAACTGACAACCAGAAACTCTTTTTTCGCAGCAAAGATACGAAAAACGGCACCCGCAGCAGGGCCGTCCCCAAGCTCACCGCCAGGCCGGCGGGGCGAGTACAGCACCCTAGCCAGCAGGTCGCAGGCCCGCCAGGAAGTTGCTATCCAGCCCCGCGTGAAATACCAGATTACCCTACCCCGCTGTGCCCGGTAAGCCCACCGGCCTGCACAACGCACTGGTTCGCTCGCGAGCGCCGCCAGTAAGCTCAGCACTTGCGCCCACTCCTTCCACAGCGGCAGCACCAGGTCTTATTGCAAGAAAATGAGCTGTCCCAGGCTAGCCCCACCGGCCGGGCCAGTAGCCGGCGCGGCCGGTGCAACTGCACCAACTGGACTAGGTGGGGTTGGTAGGGTCATAAGGTCGCAGCATTTTGAAGAGTGCCAGCACCCGGCGCCGGCGGGCAGCGTCAGGACGCGCTAGGTCATCGTGCACCTGCATGGTGGCGGGGCTAGCCGCCGGCTCGCAAACCCAGCGTTCCTGAGCTACAGGAAACGCGAAACGCACATAGGCCACAAGGGTGGCCCGCAACCGTCGCGGCCGCCCTGTTTGTTACCTTTAGGGCTTAGTAGCGCAGGCTCTGCGGGCCTGCGTAAAGAAGTTGTTCAGACGCTAACACGCGCGGACTCGCAGAGTACGCGGTACTTGTCAATTCTTATGATAGTCGTCACCGGCGCCGCCGGCTTTATTGCCAGCTGCCTAGTCTCCCGCCTCAACGCCGCCAATTTCAACGACCTCGTGGTGGTCGATAACTTCGCCATTGAGAAAAAGCTGCCCAACATCCAGGGCAAGAAGCTGCGCGAATACGTGGACCGCGAGGAGTTTTTCGACTGGCTCGACGCCCACCACGAGCAGGTGGAGTTCGTCTTCCACCTCGGCGCCCGCACCGACACCACCGAGCAGGACCCCGCCATCTTCGACCTGCTCAACCTCAACTACAGCAAGCAGATGTGGCACGCCTGCGTGCGCTATCAGCTGCCGCTCGTGTACGCCAGCAGCGGCGCCACCTACGGCGACGGCCGCCTCGGCTACTCCGACCAGGACGATGCCCTACCCCACCAGCTGCGCCCGCTAAACCCGTACGGTGATTCTAAAAACGACTTTGATAAATGGGCGCTAGCCCAGGAAGAGAAGCCTTACTTCTGGGCGGGCCTCAAGTTTTTCAACGTCTACGGCCCCAACGAGTACCATAAGGGCCGTATGGCGTCGGTTATCCTGCACGCCTTCCGCCAGATTCGCGAAAACGGCAGCATGCAGCTCTTTCGCTCGCACAACCCCGAGTACGTTGATGGCGGTCAGATGCGCGACTTCGTGTATGTGAAGGACGTGGTAGAAGTGTGCTATTTTCTGCTGCACCACCGCATGCATTCGGGCCTCTATAACCTCGGCACCGGCCAGGCCCGCACCTTCATGGATTTGGCGCTCAACACCTTCGCCGCTATGGACCTGCCCGCCGACATCCGCTTCCGCGACACACCCGAGGACATCCGCGACACCTACCAGTACTTCACCGAGGCCGACATGCGCAAGCTCCGCAGCATCGGCTACGACCGGCCGTTTGCGACGCTAGAGGAAGGTATTCGCGACTACGTGCAGGGCTATCTGGTGCCGAATACGTATTACTAACCCTAGCCAAAACTTACCGCGATGAAACCCGCTGCCAAAAAGCTTCCCAAAGCCGCCGTTGAAGCTACGGCTACCGCCTTCGTGGCGGGTTTCAAAGCCCTGCCCCCGGCCGTGCAGTGGCGCGTCATCCAGCTGATTGAGGACCTCGAAGACGAGGCTGACGCGCAGGAGCTAGCCGCCGCCCGCGCCGCCAACCCGGAGGATTTTGACCTTGCCAATTCTTTGCCGTGGGAGCAAGTGAAGGCGGAGATGGACGGCCGCCGCGCTAATGCGACGCCTGCCCAACGGGAAGCCGCGTGAAAAAAGCCCCCGGCTTCTCCGTCACGTACCGCATCGCCATCACGCGGCCAGCCCGCAAACAACTGCTGCAAATTCCGGATAAGGCAAAAGATAGTATTCAGGCCGCCATTGCTGCCCTAGCAACAAACCCGCGTCCGTCCGGCGACTACCGTATTCTTTATTCTATCTTCATTCTTTATTCTATCTTCGACCTTCGACAACATTCTACTGGTCGAGGTCGTGAAGGTCGGCCAGCGCAGTAATTTTTATGGTGGATAGACCACAAAAAAGGCAGACTCTTTCGAGGCTGCCTTTTTTATTACTTCGCCGTGCCCGCCGACTTGCGGGCACTCGCCGCCTGCCCACCGGGCTTGAGCAGCGCGGCGTAGCGGTTAGGGTCGTTGAGGACCGCGATGGCGGCCTGGATATTGGGGTCGTCGTTGAAGCCGGCCTCGGTGCGGCCCTTCTCGTAGTAGTAGCGCGAGGCAATTTCCTCTTCCAGCAGCTCCCGAATTTCGGGCTTGAAGCGCTGCAAGTCATTGGTTTTGTTGGCCGCCACCTTGCGCTTGATGGCGTCGAGTTCGGGCTTCACATCGTCGTAGTGCTTTTCCTCCTTTACTTTTTTGGTGAGGTCGGTGAGCACGCGCTCGGCGTCGGTGCTGTAGGCCATGCTCTTGCCTTGCAGGTAGGTCACGAACTTCTGGTAGTCAGTGTCCGATAGCTTAAAATCGCGGGCTGGGGCAATAGTGGCGTGCTCGGCGCGGTAGCGGGTGGCGTAGTCGAAAAGGTAGCTTTTCTGGATGAGCACGCGGGTGATGTCCGCGATTTCGCGGTCCTGGATGTCTACATCGGGGGCCACGCCGCCGCCGTCGTACACCGTGCGGCCGGCCTGGGTTTTGAAGGCCGTGCGCAGCGAATCCGGAAACTTGCTTAGCGCGCCATCATCGGCGCGGTGCGAGTAGTCGATTTCCTGAATGCAGCGCCCGCTAGGGATATAGTATTTGGCCGTAGTCACCTTGAGCTGCGAGTTGTAGCTCAGCGGCCGGGTAGCCTGCACCAGGCCCTTGCCGAAGGTGCGCTCACCAACCAGCACGGCGCGGTCGTAGTCTTGCAGCACGCCCGACACTATTTCCGAGGCCGAGGCCGAGCGGTTGCTCGTAATCACGGCAATCGGCATCTGGGTATCGAGCGGCACATCGAGCGCCTTGTAGGTCTTGTTCCATTCAGTCACCTTTCCCTTGGTACTTACCACGTCCAAGCCCTTGTCAACGAAGAGATTAGAGATATTTACCGCCTCATTGAGCAGGCCGCCAGGGTTGTCCCGAATGTCGAACACAATTTTCTTCGCGCCCTTTTCCTTGAGTTTCACCACGGCGTTGCGCACCTCACGGCCCGCATCCATCGTGAACCCGCCCAACCGGAAGTAGCCGATATCATTAGTGAGCATGCCGTAGTAGCGCACGTTATCGACCTGAATGCGGTCGCGCGTTACTTCGATTTCCACCGGCTTGTCCTGGCCGTAGCGCGTTACTATCAGCTTCACTACCGAGTTGGCCTGGCCGCGCAGCAATTTGTTGATGTCGGAGCTGCTCTTCTTATCAACGTTGACATTGTTGACGGTCAGAATTTCATCACCGGGCAGCAAACCGGCCTTCTGGGCCGGGTAGCCTTCGTAGGCGCTCTGCACTACAAACTTGCCGTTGCGCCGGGAAATCTCGATGCCGATGCCGCCGTACTGCCCGGTCGTCATGGTGCGGAAGTCCTCGATATCGTCCTCCGGAATGTAGTTCGTGTACGGGTCCAGCGACTTCAGCATGCCGTCGATGCCCGTTTTTACCAGCTTGCCGGGCGTAATCTCGTCCACGTAGTACGTGTTCACCTCCTTAAATAAGGTGGCGAAGATGTCGAGGTTTTTGGCAATCTCAAAGTAGCGCTCGCTATCGGAAGCGGCCCGGAAGCTCACTAGCCCGAGCGTACCAAGACCCAAAACGGCGAGTAGTTTTTTACGGTTTGTCATCGGGCAGAAAGATAGCGGTAAACGGCGTGCCGGCCACCCCGCGCCCCACTAGGGGCCCGGCGGCCAGCGCCCACGGCGCAGGGTTGCTGAGTGAAGATAAGCAACCTACGGCGCGGGTTGCACCATAGGTTCGGCCAGCAAACGATTCAGCCCGGAAATTAATTTTTTTTCGACCAGCGGCAGCTCACTTTTTTCCTTGCCGGTGTAGAGAATGCCCAATTGCGCCACCGGGTGGCCGTTTTCAGCTTCAGTCAGCAGGTGCTTATTGAGGCGGTAGGCCTCGCGCACGAGGCGCTTGAGGCGATTGCGGTCCACAGCCCGCTTAAAGATGCGCTTGGGCACCGTGATGAGCACTTCGGGCGGGACCGTGGTGCGCGCCGGGGCCACCACCCAGGTCAGGCGCAGCGGGTACACCCCCAGCGACGGGTTGCGCCGGTTGAACAGCTGCTCAATGCGCTTTTTACTGCATAAATGCTCGGCCTTGGGGAAGGTGTAGCGGCGGGCGGCGGGCGGCGGGGGGCTAGCGGCGGGTAGCTCGGTCACGAAAAGAAAGAAAATAGCGAAGCCGCATTGTAGCGGCAGCGTTCGCTGGCCTAGCCAGAAAACAACCTGCCCCAACAATGCGGCTACCTGCTAGCAAAGCCATCAGCTACGCGCTAACAGCCTGGGATACTAGCGCTTGTGACGACCTTCGTCCGATACGGTAAGGCGCTTGCGGCCTTTGGCACGACGACGGGCCAGCACGTTGCGGCCGTTAGCGGTTTCCATACGGTTGCGGAAACCGTGCTTGTTGCGGCGCTTGCGCTGCGAGGGTTGATAGGTACGTTTCATGTCCGGTCAAATTGCGAGTTGGGCCGGCAAAGGTACGGATTTAGGTTTACAATAACAAGCGTAGCGTAAAACGGCACACCACGCCGTTTGGCAGTGGGTAGCGACGCCTCTTTACGTCATCCGCGCCCGCACTCCCGTATGCCCTTCCGCGCTAGCCTAGCCAACTCAAAAGCACCCGGACTAAACAACGCCGAGACGCAAAGATGCGTCTCTACGGGCGGCCGCTTTCCTTCCTTCCCATGACTTACTACCACGTTTCGTTCGAGAATCCGCTCACGTTTTACCTCCAGGTGCAGCTCATGGTGGAGGTGCCCACCGATGCCAGCGAGCCGCTGGCCTTGCAGCTACCCGCCTGGCGCCCCGGCCGCTACGAGTTACAAAACTTCGCCCAAAAAATTCAGCGCGTGGAAGTTAGCGACGCTGAAACCGACGAACCCCTGCCCTACCGCAAAACCACCAAGGACCGCTGGGAAGTGCCCGGCGCGGCCGGCCGCAGCGTGCGCGTGCGCTATAATTTTTATGCTCACCAGATGGACGCTGGCGGCTCGTGGCTCGATGCTACCCAGCTGTATCTCAACCCTGTGCAGGCGCTGATGTACGCCGAAGGCCAACAGAACGCGCCCTGCCAGCTCACGCTGGACCTGCCCGCCGACTGGCGCCTGGCCTGCGGCCTCCCTCAGACCCTACCCAACACCTTGCAGGCGAGCAACTTCGACCAGCTGGCCGATGCGCCGCTCATCGCCAGCCCCACCATCGAGCACCAGCAGTACGAGGCCGGCGGGCTGCCCTTCCACGTGTGGGCGCAGGGTGAGGAGGCGCTTATCAACTGGCCGAAGCTACTGGCTGATTTTAAGGCTTTTTCGGAGGAGCAGCTGAAGTTGTTCGGCGGCTTCCCGGTGGCGGATTACCACTTCCTGAACCAGTTTTTGCCCTACAAGCACTACCACGGCGTGGAGCACCACAACTCGACGGTTATCACGCTAGGCCCCGCCGAGCTGCTGATGCATGAGGCGCTCTATAAGGAGTTGCTGGGCGTGAGCTGCCACGAGCTGTTTCATACCTGGAACATCAAGGCCATCCGCCCGGCCGAGATGCAGCCCTACGACTACGCGCGGGAGAATTATTTCCGCACCTGCTACATCGCCGAGGGCGTCACGACTTACTATGGCGAGTACCTGCTGGCCCGCAGCAAGGTGCGCACCCCTAGCCAGTATTTTGAGGAGCTGAACATCGTGCTGCGCAAGCACTACGACGACGCGGGCGGCCAAAACCTGAGCCTGGCCGACGCCAGCATGGACCTCTGGCTCGACGGCTACAAGCCCGGCGTGCCCGACCGCAAGGTGAGCGTATACCACAAAGGCGCCCTAGCGGCGCTGCTGCTTGACCTCACCATCCGGCAGCTGCACGGCCACGCTCGTAGCCTCGATGATGTGCTGCGCCGCCTCTACGAAGACTTCGGCAAAACCGGCGTCGGCTACACCGACGAGGACTACGCCCGCGTCGTGAGCGAAGTAGCCGGCCGTAAAATGCAGGTCTATTTCGACAAGTTTATCAACGGCACCGCGTCCTTGCAGGAACCGCTCGATAAGGCGCTGCGCACCGTAGGCTGCCAGCTAGTGGCGTATGGAAACGCTTCGGCTTCGGAAGGGATTTTCGGCTTCCGCACGGTGGTGAAGAACGAGCGCACGGAGGTTACCTACATCTGGCCCGATTCGCCGGCCGCGGCGGCCTTCACTGTCGATGACGAGATTGTGGCTGTGAATGGCCGCCGCGTCGATATGAACCTGCAAAGCCTGCTCAGCACCGGTGCGCCGCACTACGAGTTGGCCGTGTTTCGCCAAAACCGGCTGCTACTGGTCGAGTTGGCCGCGCTGCCGGGCGTCGGCTTCGGCCCACGCTACGCCGTGGAGAAGCTAGCCGAGGCCGACGAGGCGCAGAAAGGCGGCTTCCAGAAGTGGCTAGGGTGGCCCTTCTAACCGCAGATTTAACGAATTAAACGGATGGCGCGGATACGCCCGCTGACGCGGGCTGACTACGCTACTGGACTGACTATACTACGCTGTGCATCAACAAAAAAGACTACCCTTGTGGGTAGTCTTTTTGGCTTCAAGAATTCGCTAGTTTATTCAGCCCGCGTCAGCGGGCGTATCGGCGCCATCCGTTTAATCTTCGGTCTAGTGTTTGGCGTCGCCGCCTTTGCCCACTTTGCCGGTATTTACTGACATGGGCTTGTTGCCCTGCGGGTTGTTACGCACGTTGTGCACACCCTCGCCAGCATCGTTACCATCCGTGGTATTGCCGTGGGTCGATACCGCGTTTGTGTTGGGGTCCTGCGTTTGGGTACTTTTCTTCTTCGTGTTCTCGAAGGGATTTACGGACGGCTTAGCGTCCTCCTGGTCAGATTCCAAATGAGCTAGTGACATGGCGGGAAAAGGTTAGGTTGTGTTCCTCCTTTTACCCTTTCGGACGCGCGCGGGTTGCCGACGCCCGTGGCTAGCCCACTTCCATACCTGATTTCAAGCTAGCGCGCCAGTTTTTCCAGCGCAGCTTTAAACTCGGGCGTGTCGTAGTCGGCCATGCCCTCGTGGCGGTCGGCTAGCCGGCCGCTGGGCGTGAGGATAACGGTGGACGGAATGGAAGGCGAGTCGAATGGCGCGGGCAACGGCGCGGCCGGGAAAAATACCGGCATCGTGTAGCCCTTACGCTTTAGTAGGGCTCTAGCCTTGTTGGGGTTGGCATCGAGCGAAATCAGCACGAAAGCCACCTTGCTGGTATCCGTTTTTTGGTAGAGCGCCTGCAAGCCCGGCATTTCGGCCAGGCACGGCGGGCACCAGCTAGCCCACAGATTTACCAGCACAGCCTTGCCCCGAAACTGGCGCAAGTTGGTCGGGCGGCCATCGAGCGTGAGCAGTGGCAGCGGGTACGGGTAGTCGTCGGCACGTAGGCTGGCTAGCTGCACCTGGGGGCCAGCGGCTGGGCTAGCCGGCGGCGTAGCGCGCCACAACCCACTAGCCAGCAGGCTGCGCTGCAACGTGCTCACGACTGGCAGGCGCAGGTCGGTACCCATCACCAGGGCAAAGGCGCTCAAGAAGATGATTTCTCCGCGGTTTTTACGCAGCCAGCTTTGCATGCTTTCGGTGGGTTGTTAGGAAAACAAAACGTTATTAAATAAAACAGACCGTCATGCTGAGCTTGCCGAAGCATCTCTGCCGCATCGTTAGGATGAACCCCTAGCGGCGCGAGCGAGATGCTTCGGCAAGCTCAGCATGACGGCCTGTTTTGTTCCTACTAAAAATCAAGCTGTTACGCTGGCCGGCTGCACGCGCACCAACTCTTCAAACTGGGCTTCGCGGGCTTCGATTTCTTCCTGGGTGAGGTTGAGCAGGCGCTCGGTGCCGAACTTCTCGACGCAGAACGAGGCCATGGCCGAGCCGTGGATAACGGCGCGCTTGAGGTTCTCGAACGAGCAGTCGTCGGTAGCGGCGATGTGGCCGATGAAGCCGCCCGCGAAGGTGTCGCCGGCGCCGGTGGGGTCGAACACTTCTTCCAGCGGCAGAGCTGGGGCAAAGAACGTCTTGTTCTTGTGAAACAGCAGTGCGCCGTGCTCGCCCTTCTTGATAATCAAGAACTTGGGCCCCAGCGCCAGGATTTTGCGAGCGGCCTTCACCAGCGAGTACTCGCCCGACAGCTGGCGGGCTTCCTCGTCGTTGATGCTGAGCACGTCCACCATTTCGATGGTGGCCAGCAGCTCTTCGGCCGCGATGTCCATCCAGAAGTTCATGGTGTCGAGCACAATGAGCTTGGGGCGGTTCACGAGGCGCTGAATGACAAGACGCTGCACCTGCGGGGCCAAATTGCCCAGCATCAGGTACTTGCAGTCGAGGTAGCTGTCGGGGATGATGGGGTCGAACGAGCCGAGCACGTTCAGCTCGGTGGTGATGGTTTCGCGCGAGTTGAGGTCCTTATTGTACTTGCCCGACCAGAAAAATGACTTCTCATCCTGCTTGATTTGCAGGCCCTCGGTGTTCACGCCGTGGCTTTGCAGAATCTGGATGTCGGACTGCGGAAAGTCGCCGCCTACCACGGCCACCAGGTTCACGGGCTTGGTCGAGTACGAAGCCGAAAGGCTGATGTAGGTAGCAGCGCCACCGATAATTTTATCGGTTTTGCCGAAGGGAGTTTCCAGGGCGTCGAAGGCCACGGAGCCGATTACGAGCAGACTCATCGCGAGTAATTAGGGTAAAAAAGAAAAGGCGTTTGGAGACGCTAACTGTGCAAATAACAAAAAAAGTCCCCGGATTCGCATCCGGGGACTTCCTTACGGGTAAATAATGGGGCTCGAACCCACGACCTTCGGAATCACAATCCGACGCTCTAACCAGCTGAGCTATATCTACCGTGTGGTGGTTTGTGGGTGCAAAGATACGCGGAGGATTGTTTTTTGCAAGATTTTGGAGTGAAAAAAGTACGCCCCTTCGTTAGGGTCTGCCGCCCACGCAGCAAAATTACCCGACCTTTGTAGGATGGATACCCCCGCTGCCTTCACCGACTTCAAGCTTAACAAGCAATTACTCACCGCCGTAGCCGAAGCCGGCTTCACCGAGCCCACGCCGGTGCAGGTGCAGACCATCCCACTGCTGCTGGCTGGGCACGACGTGCTGGGCATTGCCCAAACCGGCACCGGCAAAACGGCCGCCTTCGGCCTGCCGCTGCTCATGAAGGTGAAATATGCGCAGGGCGAGCACCCGCGCGCCCTCATCCTGGCCCCGACCCGCGAGTTGGCTATTCAGCTCGAAAAGCACCTGAAGGCGCTGGCTACCTACACCGATTTACGTATTTATGCCATCTACGGCGGGCTAGGGCCGAAGACGCAGATTGAGACGATAAAGGCGGGGCTCGATATTCTCATTGCCACGCCGGGCCGCCTGATGGAAATTTATCTCAAAGGCGACCTCATTCTTAAAAGCCTGAACACGCTGGTGCTTGATGAGGCCGACAAGATGATGGACATGGGCTTTATGCCCCAGATTCGGCGCATCCTGGAAATCATCCCGCGCAAGCGCCAGAATGTGCTGTTCTCGGCCACCATGCCCGAGCGGGTGGCCACGTTGAGCGAGGAATTTCTGGAGTTTCCGGTGCGGGTAGAGGTGACGCCGCCGGCCCAAACGGCCCAGACTATTACCCAAAGTTTGTATGAGGTACCCAACCTAGCTACCAAAATCAACCTGCTCGAACACCTGCTGCACCGCGATGCCGAGGAAATGACGCGGGTGCTCTTCTTCACCCGCACCAAGGAAAACGCCGACGAAGTGGCGCGCTTCCTCCAGCGCAAGGCGCCCGTGGGCGAGGTACGCGTCATCCACGGCAACAAGGGCCAGAACGCTCGCATCAACAGCATGGATGCCTTCAAGGAAGGCCACGTACGCTATTTAGTGGCTACAGACGTGGCAGCTAGGGGCATCGACGTGCCGCAGGTAAGCCACGTGGTGAACTTCGATGTGCCGCTGATATTCGACGACTACGTGCACCGCATCGGACGCACGGGGCGGGCGCGGCACGCGGGCGCGGCCATCACCTTCGCCGACCCCACCGAGCGCCAGCACATGGAGCGCATCGCCCAGCTTATCAACCAGGAAATTCCGCTGCTGCCCATCCCGGAGGAGGTTGCGCTGACCAACACGCCGTTCGTAGAGAAGCAGGTGCAGGACCGCGCCCTCGACGAGCAGCGCCGCCGCCAGGACCCCGATTTTAAGGGTGCGTTCCACGAGAAAAAGGAATGGATTAAGCCCGGTGTCACCATCGACAAGCGCACCGGCAAACCTTTCGAGGAAGGCAAGCACTTTAAAAAGAGCCAGAAGGGCAATAAAAAGAATACGGGCAAGAAAGGCGGTTCGTCGCCAGCCATGAAGGCCATCGCTGCGCGCCCGCGCCGCCGGAGCAGCTAGGCTTTTTTGTAATAAGGGTATAAAGAGAGGGGGTGATGAGGCGAGGAAGCTACAACTTCCTTTTGCCTCATCACCCCCTCTCTTTATACCCTCATTGCCAAAACCTTACGGCTGCGGCGTGGGGCTGTTGGCCGTTACTTCGCCGATGGTAATGGTAGCGCGCGAAATGGCCTGGGCCGAAGCCGCCACAGTTTCGGTGCCCTCGCTGCCGGTGAGATACTGGTATGACAGGCCGGCCAGCGCAGCCCCTAGCAAGGGAGCCACCCAAAACAGCCACACCTGCTGCAAGGCCACACCGCCCAGAATGAGCGCCGGCCCCAACGAGCGCGCCGGGTTTACCGACGTGTTGGTAACCGGGATGCTAAGCAGGTGAATGAGCGTGAGGGCCAGCCCGATAGCCAGCGGGCCAAAACCTTTGGCCGCCCGCGTATCGGTAGCACCGAGGATGATGTAGAGGAAAACCATCGTCAGCAGCGTTTCGGTGAGGAAGCAGGCTAGCAGTGAGTAGCCGCCCGGCGAAGCCGCGTCGTAACCGTTGGCCGCCAGGCCATTGACTGCCACATTGTAAGCTGGGTTGCCCGAGGCAATAACGTAGAGTACGCCGGCCCCGGCTAGCCCACCCAGCACCTGCGCTGCCCAGTAAGGTAGCAGGTTGCGGCCCGAAAAGCGCCCGCCCAGCCACAGTCCCAGGCTTACGGCCGGGTTGAAGTGGCCGCCCGAAATGTGGCCAAACGCAAACGCCATTGTGAGCACTGTGAGGCCAAAAGCCAGCGACACCCCTAGCAGGCCAATGCCCACTTTGGGAAAGCCGGCCGCCAGCACGGCGCTGCCGCAGCCGCCCAGCACCAGCCAGAAAGTGC
>CAYLNN010000036.1:0-33166 GCA_964385095.1 uncultured Hymenobacter sp. | reverse complement strand
GTAATGCGCGTACCAACCTCAGCAGGAGCCACTAGGCTCCTGCGCTTGTTAAAGGTCCCCGCGGCCTGGCTGCTGGGCCTGTGGCTGCTCATCGGCGCCTTTGCCGGGCAGCCGGCCCTAGCCCAGGACACCGTTTCGACGGCCGATATCCAGTTTACCCCCGTGGAGGAGGCCACCCCGGCCACCAAAGCAACCGATACCCTAGTGGCCCCGACTGCCGCCAGCCCGGTGGCTACTGCCGCTCCGGCCACCGCGGCTAGCCTCGCCGAAACCGCTACCCCCGCCAATCAGGCAGCCCTAGCACCTGAGAAATCTTCGCTGTGGGTTACGTTCTTGGCCGGCCTGCTCGGGGGCTTTGCAGCGGTGCTGATGCCCTGCATCTTCCCGCTGCTGCCCATGACGGTAAGCTTCTTCACCAAGCGCTCGGGCACGCGGGCCAAGGGCATCCGCAACGCGCTGGTGTACGGGGCCAGCATCATCGTGATTTACGTGGCGCTGGGGCTACTCATCACGGTAGTTTTCGGGGCCGACGCGCTAAACAACCTAGCCACCAACGGCATCTTCAACTTCTTCTTCTTCCTGCTGCTGGTGGTGTTCGGAGCGTCGTTTTTGGGCGCGTTCGAGATTATGCTGCCCACCAAGTGGGCTAATAAGATGGACGAAAAGGCCGACGAGGGCGGCTTGCTGGGCATATTTTTCATGGCGGCCACGCTCGCGCTGGTGTCCTTTTCGTGCACCGGGCCTATCATCGGCACGCTGCTGGTGCAGGCCGCCACCATGGGCCAGTTGCTGGGGCCGGCCGTGGGCATGTTTGGCTTCGCGCTAGCCTTGTCGCTGCCATTCACGCTGTTCTCGCTGTTTCCGGGCTGGATGGCCTCGCTGCCCAAGTCGGGTGGCTGGCTCAACTCGGTGAAGGTGACGCTGGGCTTTCTGGAGCTGGCTTTCGCGCTTAAATTCCTCTCCAATGTAGACCTGGCCTACCACTGGCAGTGGTTTGACCGCGAGATTTTCCTGGTGCTGTGGATAGTCATTTTTGGCATGATGGGGCTGTATCTGCTCGGCAAGCTGCGCTTTTCGCACGACAGCGATTTGCCGTTTATTACGCTGCCGCGGCTGTTTTTGTCCATCATCGTGCTGTCGTTCACGCTCTACCTGGTGCCGGGCTTGTGGGGCGCGCCGCTACGGGCCGTCTCGGCCTTCCTGCCCCCGCAGGATACGCAGGATTTTGACCTTTACACCCCTAGCCTGCTAGCCCCGGCGGCCGGTGGCAGCGCCGCTACGCCGGCCAACACCGCGCCGCACAAGTATGCCGACCTGTTTCATGCCCCGCTAGGCCTGCCCGCGTTTTTCGACTACGACGAAGGCATGGCCTACGCCAAGCAAGTGGGCAAGCCGGTGCTCATCGATTTCACCGGCCACGCCTGCGTGAACTGCCGTAAGATGGAAGCCAACGTGTGGCCCGACAAGCAGGTGCTGCCCCTGCTGCGCGACAAGTACGTGCTCATCCAACTCTACGTAGACGACAAAACTGAGCTGCCGGCTGCCGAGCAAACCGTATCGAAGCTCAGCGGCAAAGTGCTCAAAACCATCGGCAACAAATACAGCGATTTGCAGGCCAGTCGTTTCAACACCAATTCGCAGCCCTATTACGTGCTGCTGGGCCGCGACGGCAACGTGCTGGCCCCGCCCCAAGGCGCCAATTACGAAGCTGAGAACTTTGTCAGCTTTCTCAATAGTGGCTTGCAGGCGTACTAAGCTTTTCAGACCCTAGCCACCAAAAAGGCCCGCCGTGCACTGCACGGCGGGCCTTTTTGGTAGTAGCGCGAAGCTTTTGCCTTGTGCACGAGCGCAGCGAGTATTAACGCCTGAATGGCTCTGGCGCGTATACTCGCTGCGCTCGTGCACGAAGCAAAAGCTTCGCGCTACTGCTGGCTTACTTGCCCAGCCACTTGGCCAGCAGGCGCTGCTGGTCGGGCGTGGGGCTAGCCACGGGCTGAATCCGGTAGGCGCGGTCGGGGTCGGGTTGCAGGCTCAGGCTCAGGTCGTGAGTGAGGGCACCGTGCTTAACTTGTAGCTTCAGGGCCGTGCCGGGGGCGGTGCCGAAAAGCGCCTGCTTCACGGCGTCGTCGGTGGGCGCGGCGCCGTTGAGCTGCAGCACCTCGTCGTTCACGTTGAGGCCGCCGTTCCAGGCGGTGCCGTCGCGCTTCACGCTCGTCACGATGTAGTGGCCGTTGCGGTTGGCGATGGTAGCGCCCAGGCTGCCGTTGGGGGTGGCAGGCGCGCTGCTCAGGGCCAGGCCCACATAGCCGAGGGCCGTGTTATAGTCGAGCGTTTTGGCGTTATAAACGTAGTTCTGGAAGAAGTCGTCAAAGCGCCGGCCGGCTACTTCGGCCACTGCATCCTGGTACTCCTGGTCGGTAAAACCGCGCTTCAGGCCCTTGTAATACTTGTCGTAGAGCAGGCGGAACACGTCGTCGAGGTGCTTCTGGCCGTTGGTGGCCTGCACAATCATGAGGTCGAGCACCATGCCCACCATCTCGCCCTTGTCGTAGTAGCTGATTTCCGAGTTTTTGGAGTTTTCATCGGGCCGGTAGGCGCGAATCCAGGCGTCGAAGCTCGACATGGCCACCGGCTGGAGCTTATTGCCGGGCTGGTTTTCGACGCCCGTTAGCACGGCCGCCAGCTGGTCGTAGTACTGCTGGGCGGTGTAGAAGCCGGCGCGCTGGGCAATCTGGTTGGCCATGTACTCGGTCTGACCCTCACTCACCCACAGCATGTGCGTGTAGTTCTCGTGGTCGTAATCAAACGGCCCCAGCGCCACGGGCCGGATGCGCTTCACGTTCCAGAGGTGGAAGTACTCGTGGGCCACCAGGCGCAGGAAATTTTTGTAGCCAGCCTCCGACGAGTACGTGCCCGGCCGTGCCCCCAGCGTGGTTGAGTAGAGGTGCTCCAGGCCGCCGCCGCCCGCCTCCAAATGATGCACGATGAAGAGGTAATGGTCCAAAGGATTCTGGCCCACCACGCGCTGGGCTTCCTCGGTAATCTTCTTCATGTCGGCCAGAAACTGCGCCTCGTTGGGCAGCGTGAAGGGGCCGTACATGGCGAGCTGGTGCGGCGTGTTAGCAGCCGTGAAATTCAGCACTTTCTGGTTACCCACTTCAATCGGAGAATCAGCCAGCTCGTCGTAGTTGGCCGACTGGTACACGAACTTCTGCATACCCGGTGCGGGGCGTAGCGCGGTGCTCACGGTGGCCCAGCCGGCGGCGGGCTGCACCGTTACCTGACTGGGCATATTCTTGCCGTTGGCTGGGTACATAAAGATGCTGCTGCCGAGCGCAAAGCCATGGTCGGCATCGATAAAGCTGGTGCGCACGCTGATTTCGTAGGCATATACCCCGTAGTCAACCCGGAACGTGGGCTGGCCGGCGTGGTGCACGCGCCAGGTGTTCTTGTCGAGCTTTTCCACGGCCAGCGCCTGGCCAGTGGCGCCCTGCGCCTTGAGGCGCTCGACGTGCCGCGCAAACTCGCGCACCAGGTACGAGCCCGGCGCCCACACCGGCATCTTGAGGTCGGTATATTCCTGGCCGAAGCCCTGCAAATCCATCCGCACCTCAAAGTAGTGGGTTTGGGGCGCGGGCATGGCCAGCGTATAGCGCAGGCTGCCGCCGCTAGGGCCGGCCAGGGCAGTGCCAGCGGGCGCAGTGGCCGCGGCCGACGAACTGCGTTTTACTTTGGTTTTAACTTTAGTTTGGGCGGCGGCGGGCACGGCCGCCAACAGGCTGGCCACGGTGGCCAGGCGGCAAAAGGCAGAAGTAGATGCGAACATGCCCACAAAGTAACACCGCCGGCCGGGCTGGTTGCGTGGGCGGCCGAGGCCGGGGCTAGCCAACTTCGCGGCCGGCCCGGGCGTTAAGCAGGTCTGGCCGGCAATGCGGCTGCTTATCTATGCGGAATATCTGGTTGATTTTTGGGGGCTTACTGCTGGCGTTGTTGGGGCTGCGCTTCTGGCTGCCCCAGCCCGCGGCCGAGTTGGTGAGCCGGGCGCCGACGGCGCCGGCAACTGTGCTGCTCGTGTCGCAGCGCTCGGCCAGCCTCCGCGCGGCTCCGGCGGGGCCGCGCGACAGCATCGTGCGCCTAGCGCTGCGCCAAGTGGGCACGCCCTACGTATGGGCCGGCACCAGCCCGCGCACGGGCTTCGACTGCTCGGGGTTCATCACCTATGTCTTCAGTCAGTTTGGCGTGGCCACGCCGCACGCTACGGCCTTGCTCATCGATGCCGGCCGGCCGGTGCCCCGCGCCCAGGCTCAGCCCGGCGATATTGTCGTCTTTACTGGCACGGCCGAGGGCAGCACCACGCCGGGGCACGCAGGCATTGTTATTTCGGCGCCGGGCGAAACGCCGCTGCGCTTTGTGCACGCTTCCTCAGCCCGACGCGAATCAGGGGTGAAAATTAGCCAGGTGGAAAACTCGGGCTACGAGCGCCGTTTTATGCAGGTGCGGCGCGTGCTAGGCACTGGCACTAGCGCTACCAGCGCTAGTGCTACGCTGGCAGCCCGTCGGCCTACCACTCCCCGCCCGCTAGCCCGCCCGGCGGGCGCGGTGGCGCCACTACCCGCTACTGCGCCCGAAGTAGCTGCCGACCTGGCCGTGGCCCTGCCCACCCGGCTAGCCCCCGTGCTGGTGCAACGGCGCCCCAAGGCCCGCGCCTATACGCTCAAGAGCAGCACCGCAAAAGCCGCCGCCAAGCGCGTGACGTCATCTTCGGAGTCTCTTCGCAAAAAAGCAGTCGGCAACAAGCCAACCGGCGCCCGGCGCGCAGCAGTTACCAGCACAGCAACCCACAAAGCTTTACCTAAAAAAGCGGCCTCACCCAAGAAACCAGCGGCCGCCGGCAAAAAAACAGCCCGGCCAGCCGCCCGGCCCAAGCCAGCTACCAACCGAGCAACCTCAAAAAGTCGCTAAAAAACGATGCCCGACTGGCCCACCGCGGCGCTTGCGCGCCATCGGGCCAGTCGGGCATCTAATCCTTCAAATCTTACCGAGCGAGAGCACTGGGGTACAGCGCCGCCGTCTCACGGCAAGACCTGTCCAACGAAAGGGGGCCGCAGCACTGCAGCGCCCTCCGCCGAGCTGTGTGTATTAGGCGAGTACGGCGGTGAGGCGTACTACATTGGACAGGCTCGGCAGGATTTGGTTGGGACTACTAGACATTTTGTACCTCCTTTCTTTATGGTTCCACATAACCTCGGGGTCGCTTCCCAGCAATTTAGGGCGGCTCGTCCGGGGCCGTAGCACTCGCTACTGAATGTTAAAGTTAATTGCCAGACCAGAGGTTCCAAGCATTCCCAGGTATTTTATGGCCCCCAGGGCTGCATTTATGGTAGCTAATTGAAAGTCAAGCGCATTATTTTTTGCTCGTGCGTTCTCCTTTTTAGGTTAGGTCTTATTTCAGCTGCGCCGCTGCCAGCTAGCCCCACTATCGGTGGCGCACGCTTACCTGAGCGTCGGCTTAAACTTAGGGCGCGGGCGACCGAGGTGGGGCTATAATCGCCCCAGTTTGGCTGTATAATTGCACCTCCCGGTTTATTCCCTTTTTTTCCAGTAGATTTCCTGTCACATCTGCCCTTCATTACTTCTTCACTCTTTTTTTTACGATGTACAAGTCCCTTTTTTTCTTGCTAGCCTTATGGTTTAGTGCTGCTTGCCTGCCGGCCCACGCCCAAACCCTCTCGCCCCTGGGAATCTGGACGAACGCCGAGAAAAAGGCGACGTTCGAGATTTATAAGTGTGGCGATAAGCTCTGCGGTAAAATCGTGAGCCTAGCCGTGCCCAACGACCCCGTTACCGGCAAACCCAAAACCGACACGCCCAACCCCGACCCCAAGCTGCGCAGCCGCCCGCGCCTGGGCATGGTATTTATGCAAGGCTTTACCTATGAAGACGATAACAAGTGGGACAACGGTAAAATCTACGACCCCGAAAGCGGCAAGACCTATTCCTGCTACATGAAGATGGAATCGGCTAACACGATGGAGGTGAAGGGCTACATTGGCTTCTCGCTCATCGGCAAGTCGCAGAACTGGACGCGGGTGAAGTAAGCCTCGCTATTTCGCTAGCCCCTGCCTCATGCGGCGGCCTTTCCAACGGGGAGGGCCGCCGTTTTTTTTACTGGTTTTTGGGGCCGCCAGCTTCCAGGCAGCCGAAACTATTTGCCGAAGCCGGTGTTTTTTCCCCGTCCAGGTTGCTTTTTCTACCGTGCTTCAATTCCTCCACCAGCTTTTTCAGCGGCGCCGCAGCGGCGCGGGTGCCGACTGGCAGCCCGCCGCCGCGCCCACGCCTGCCCAGGCCCAGCGGCACGCCGCCTGGGTGGCCGGGCGCGTGTACCGCAATTGGCTGGGGCCCTATTTTAAAGCCTACCACTTGCAAAAGGGCGGCTGCGGTGGCCGCCGCGGCCTGCGCGTGGATTTGCTACGGGAGGCTGGCCGCCAGGGCGCCCTGTTTTTTTATGACCCGAGCATCGGGCCAGGCAACTTTGAGCACTTTTACCAACTGCTGGGCGAGCGCATTGCCGGGTTGGGCTACCACCGTGCCTGCCACGACTGCCGCCAGCGCCGCCGCGAGCAGCTGCGCGAACACACGATAAAGCAGCTGTTTAAACCTAACCCGACCGACTGCACCGAGAGCGGCCGCTGCAACCAGCGCTACGGCCTCATTACCCTCGATTTGGTGGGCGTGAACGACCGGCCGCTCTTTATTCGTCTCAGCACCAATCCCTTGCAGGAAGCTTCTTTCACCCCGGCTCAATCGTTTGAGGCGCTGCTGCAAACGGTGTTTGACGAGCCGGCCGCCGATGCGGCCATCGTGCAGCGCATCGCCGAGTACTACGAGGGCTAGCCCTCACTCCTTCACAAACCGGCCCTGGCCCAGCACTTCGCCGGCTGGCCCCAGCAAACGCAGCCAGTACAGGCCCGTCGCCAGGCCTGCGGTGGGTAGCCCCGTCGTGGCCAGCGACGAGCGCCGTACCACGCGGCCAGTAGCATCAACTACTTCCGCCCGGGCTACCGCCGCTGGGGCTAGCCCCTTGATAGTGAGATAGTCGGCCACTGGATTCGGAAACAGCGTCAGTTGGGGCGCGCTGGTGGGCCGCGTGGCCAGCACCAGGGTAGCATCGCGCTGCGCGACGCCGCTGTAGGCTAGCAGCCAGGCGTCGGGGTCCACGTCGATGCTAGTGACGGTGCCCGCCACGGGCAAGCTAAAGCCTTGGTTGGCCTGCGTTTGGCTGAGACGCACGAGTCGAGTGCTGCCATCCTGAAAGGTAATTTTATAATCGACCTCGGTACGAAAAAAGCCTGGCGAAGCGCCCGCCGTCGTGGTTTCCTCGACTTGCAGGGCGAGCGTGCCGCCGGTCTGGTTCCAGCGCACGCGGAAAATGGGGTAGCCGTTGCCCCGGTACCACTGGTCAAAAAAATACGTCAGCGACTGCCCTAGCTCGGCCTCGAACACGCGCTGCAAGTCGAGCGTGCGCGCCGGGCGGCCGCCGAACTGCTGCTGGTAGGTGCGCAGGGCCCGAAAAAACCGCGCATCATCGCGGCAGAGGTAGCGCAGCATATGCACCACCGAGGCGCCCTTCTTATAGCTGAGGTTGTAGCTAAAAATGCGCGACACGTTGGTGGTGTCGGCCACGCGCAGGGTGCCCATTGGCTCCTGCAAAGCGGAGCTGTGGGCCTGATTGAGCCAGCCGCGGGGGTCGTAGTACTGCTGCAGGTTCAGGTATTCGCCGTAAGAAGCAAAGCCCTCATTGAGCCAGATGTCCTCCCAGGCGGCGCAGGTCACGTGGTCGCCAAACCACTGGTGAAACAGCTCGTGGGCCGTCAGGTCGGGGCCCAGATTGCTCTGGGTGGTCATGGTTTGGTGCTCCATGCCGCCGCCGATGGGCGCGAAGGCCAGCCCGTACTTCTCGTCGGCAAAGGGATAGGTGCCCACCAGGGTCGAAAAGTGCTCGATAGTGCGCGGCAGCAGGTCGAGCGCGGGCTTGCTTTCCGCCAGCATAGGCTGGTTGTAGAGGTAGCTGAGCACCGGCATGGCGGGCGCGCCGGGCAAGCTGGCTAGGGTGGTGTACTCGACGTAGGGCGCCACGGCCACCGAAATGAGGTAGTAGGCAATGGGGTGGCGGCTGCGCCACTCGTAGCGCACACGGCCAGCGGGCAGCAACACCGTGCGGCGCAGCAAGCCATTAGACGCCACTTTATTGGGCAGCGTGGTGGTGATGGATACCGCCGACGAATCGGCCTTGTCGGTGAGCACCTGCTTGCAGGGAAACCACTCGTGGGCCGCAAACGGCTCCGACAAGCTCCAGCTGACCTGGTAGCTGGTGCCCGGCAGCGCGGCCGAGTTGTAGCCGTTGCCCACGGCCGCCGTACCCGCCGTGGGCGCCGTGCCGTGGTAGTAGATGCGCGCCGCTAGCAGCGCGCCCGCCGGGGCGGGCTGCGCCAGCGCCGCCGTGGCCGCCTGCCCCTGCCGCAGCACCCCCGGCGAGCGCCGCCCATCGGCCACCACCGAGTCGATGAGGAGCGTGGCCGCGTCTGGCGCGGCGCCGGCCGGCGCCTGATAAAGTTCGAAGGCCAGCGAATCGAGCGGCTCGGGGCCCACCCGCACCAGCAGCAGCGCCGAGCCGGCCAGGGCCCGCGAGTTGTTTTCGAGGGCCAGGTCCAGCTTCACCCACTTGAGGTCGTAGCGGGCCATTTTTTGGCAGTGGCGCTCCGATACGCCGGGCGAGGCCGCCAGCCGGGCCGCCGAGCGCGCCCCGGCGCCCAGCCGCGCCCGGATGCACGCCTGCGCGGCATCATTGGGGCCAGCGGTGGGCGCCTGGGCCCACGCGCCGGCCGGCCACAAGCCAGCGAGGCTAGCCAGCAGTACCCATACAAGTAAATTTTTAGGCATAATGCGAATACGGCAAGTAACGCGTCCGGCGTTAGCCCCGGCAACGAGCCGAAGATAAATAATGGCGGCGGGCTGGGCGCTGCTACTTATCTTCGGGATGCGGCGCGGCTTGCCCTGGCGCGCTTTTTTTGCCCTTGTCCGCTTACCTGCCAATTTCTTTTGTATGCAAAAATTTTACGCTGCGCTGCGAACCCTGGGGGCCAGCGCTAGCCCCGCCGGCCGGCGCTGGGCCGGGGGCTGCCTGCTGCTGCTGGCCTTGGTGCTACTGAGCGCCCCAGCGGCGCGGGCTACTCACATTGTGGGCGGCGAGATGGACTTGCAATACTTGCGCAACGACACCTACCAGCTCACCCTCAACCTGTATTTTGATGCCGTAAACGGCAGCCCCGGCGCACTCGATGCCGACCTCACGGCCGGCATTTTTGACAAGGCCACCAACCGGCGCATGGCCAATGTGGTGCTGCCGCTGCTCAGCACCACGTTCGTGGCTTACACCAACCCCGCGTGCACGGTGGGCTCGCTCAGCACGAAAGCCCTGGTGTACCGCAGCACCATTGAGCTGCCGGCGGGCATTTACAACGGCCCGCAGGGCTACTACGTGGCCGTGGAGCGCTGCTGCCGCAACATTACCATCAGCAACATTATCGCGCCGGCCAATGCAGCCCAGACGTTTTATCTGGAGTTTCCGGCCGTGACGCGGAGCGGGCAGGCGTTTCGCGATTCGACGCCCCGCGTGTTTCCGCCGCTGGCCGACTATGCCTGCCTGGGCGAGCTGTTTACCTACGAGTTTGCCGGCCAGGACCCCGACGGCGACTCGCTGGTCTACGACATGGTGACGCCGCTTAACGGCCACTCGACGCCCGTGGAGCCCAAGCCCGTGCTGGCCGCCGGCGCGCCCTATGCGGAGGTGCTCTGGGGGGTGGGCCGCAGCGTGGCCAGCCAGATTCCGGGGGCGCCGGGCCTCACCATTGGGGCGCGCACGGGGCGCCTCTCGGTGCGGCCCACGACCACGGGACTGTTTGTGTTTGGGGTGCGCTGCTCAGAGTTTCGCAAGGGGGAGAAAATTGGTGAAACGCGCCGCGACTTTCAGTTGCAGGTTCTGACCTGCCCCAAAAACCTGGCCCCTAGCCTGCAATTGCTACCCGGCACCAGCGGCCGGGCGCTGTACCGGCCGGGCCGCGATACGCTGCGCCTGGTGGCCGGCGGCCCGCACTGCGTGCGCCTGCGCTTTACCGACCCCGACCCGCGCGCGCAGCTCGCCCTGAGCCTGCGGCCGGTTAACTACTCGGGGCCGCTGCCCACCTTCACCACTGCCACCAGCGGCACCGTGCACGCGGCCGGCCTGCCCGATACGCTGGTGGCCTCGCTCTGCTTTTCGGAGTGCACCGACACCAAGGGCAAAGTGGCCTATATCGACGTGCTGGTGGCCGATAACGGCTGCTCGCTGCCCAAGCGCGATACCGTGCACGTGGCTTTTATTGGCGTGCCGCCGCCCAATGCCGCGCCTACCCTCACCAGCAACGCCGGCCCTAGCCTGCCGCTGCGCGTGCGCCCCGGCCAGACGCTGGCCTTCGACCTCGTGGCGACGGATGCCGACAGCGACCCGCTTCTGTTTACCCTGGCGGGCAGCCCCAGCAGCTTTGTGCCCAACGCGCTAGGGGCCACCCTGGTGCCGCAGGCCCAGGCCGGAACCACGCGCCGCGCCCGCTTCACGTGGCCCGTCGATTGCCGGGCCATCAGCGACCCGCCGGGGCAGGTGCGGCAGCTGGTGTTTACGGTCACTTCTACCACGCCCTGCGGCGACAAGCTGGCTTCGGCCCCGCTTAGCATCCCGGTTATTGTGGAGTATGATAATGCGCCGCCGGTCCTCACCTCTACCCTGCCGCCGGCCAGTGCCCCGCCCGCCGAGCCGCCGCTCATCCGGCTGCCGCTGGGCAAGCCCTACACGGCCACCCTCACCGGCCTCGATGCCAACGCCGACGTGCTCACGCTGAGCGCCGCCGGGCAGGGCTTCGACCTGGCCAGCGCGGGGATGCGCTTTACCACGGTGGCTAGCCCGGCGGGGCAGGCCCAGGGCACGTTTGAGTGGGTGCCGGGCTGCGATGCGGCCAGCGTATTGCAGGGCAAAGCCCAGACGCTCACCGTCACGTTTCAGCTTCAGGAGGCTACGTGCCGCGCCCAGCCCCAGACGCGCACCGTACGCTTCGCGGTGGTGGACCCCGACACGGCCGCGTTTTTGCCGCCCAACATTATCCTGCCCACCAGCAACAGCCTGGCCAACCGCGTATTCACGATGAGCGACCTGCCGCCTGATTTTTGCGACGCGCGCTTCGCCGGTATCAAAATATTCTCGCGCTGGGGCCGCCTGGTGTACGAGTCGGGCGAGCGTACCTTCCGCTGGGGGGGCGACAGCATGGCCGGCACCTACTACTACGTGCTCACCTTCACCACCGGCCGCCGCTACAAAGGCTGGGTCGAGGTGGTGCAATGAGTGTCCGAACCGTAGATTCAGCGGCTTGGTCAAATTCTGAAGCTGATAGTCTAGCGACGCCTAGCGCACGAACACAAAAAAAGGCTACCGCTGGGTAGCCTTTTTTTGTGTTGTTAAAGCAACGGACTGGTGTCGGCTGCAAATTCCGGCTAATCCGCAGTACTGACCTAATACAGGAATAAGAACATCACGAACAACGCTATCCATAGCACATCGATGAAGTGCCAGTAGGTGAGCAGCGCCCGCAGCTGGCGCAAGTGGTAGGGGTTGCGAATGAAGACGAGCGCTCGCACGCTGTCGCGGCTGGCGTGCAGCGTGCGCAGCATTTGGGCCAGTATAAATAGCAGCCCACCCACGATGTGCGCCACGTGCAGCCCCGAGATAACATAGACGAACGTGCCGCTGCGCTCGCCCGTGAACAGCACGCCCTGCTGCACCAACTCGCGCCAGCCCTGCACCTGCAAGCCGCTAAAAATGCACCCTAGCAGCAGCGTGGCGCCCAGGCAGCGCACCAGCCCAGGGAGGTCGTCGGCGCGGTACAGGCGCGGCGCCTGCCCCAGCGTGTACGACGACACAATGAGCACCACCGTGCTCAGCGAAAAGTAGCGCGGAAACGCGTGCAGCCCGCGCGGCACCTCGCTCTGCGCCCGGCTGGCCACGTACATGGCCACCAGCGTCACAAACAGCATGGTGATGCCCAGCAGGGCCAAGTACAGCAGCATCAGCAGCGGCGGCACGCGCTCGATGCGGCCGAAGACCGAGCCACCGGCGGGCCGGCGGCCGGTGCCTGGCGGGGTATTATGGTCGTTGCGGGGGGCTTGCACAAAAGCTAAATTAAGGCAGTAGAAAACTCTTCTCTCTAAGGCAAAAACGGCGGCTTTTGTTCGGCCCGGGCGCGGCACTTTACTTGAAAAACGAGCCGATTTTGCCCAGCACCGCATTCAGCGTAATCTTGGGGCCGTTGCGGTCGGGCAGGCCGAAGGTGGCGTAGGTTTTGCCGGCCACCCGCAGGTCGAGCACCAGGCCCAGGCGGCGGGCTAGCCAGTGCAATTGCTCCAGTGGGTCGGCACCGGGCTTTTTGGGCGGCTTGGGGGTGCCCGGCGGCTGCGGTGGGCCACTGGTAATCAGGTCGAGCACCTGCTGGCTGGGCACGTTGAGAATAAGGTAGGAGCCCGCGGCCGCCAGCTGAATATCGTGCCCGCCCGGCCAGGTCAGCACCAGCCGGGCCTCTACTTCGAGGGCCCTAGCCACGCGGCGCGCCGGCGTCGGTCGTGGGCGAGATGAGCGGGGCGCTGGCCGCCGGGGCCTCGCCCTTGGTGCGAATGCGCAGGGCTCCGTTGAGCTTCCAGGTGGCGGGCACGCCAGCGGGGTTGGCCTGGTTGGGCACTTGCAGCTCTACCTGGTCGAAATTGAGGTTCAGCTCGACGCCGCCCGAGAGCTTGGTGAGCAGCGAAGCGGCCGTTTCGGCCCAGGAAGTGGCGGATTGGTCAGGCATGAGAACGGGGGAACAAGGGAGAAGGTGATGGGGTCAAGAAGCGCGCGGCTGGCCAGCTTGTGGCACAAAGCCAGCCTTGCCAGCCCAAAAGCCCAAACGCAACCGCCGGGCCAGGGTTGCCGTTGGCAAGCGCGGTGTATTTTTGCCCCACATCTGGTTTTGCCGTTTCTTCTACGCCCATGAAATTCTTCGCCTGGTTCGCCGTCGCCACCATCGCCTTCCTGCTCCTCGCCCGCTTCAAGCCCCAGGAGCCGGCCGCGCCCATCATTCCTACCGAGCTTAAAGAAGCCCAGGGCCAGCCCGGCGCCGACGAAAACGCCCCCCCTGCCCGCACCGAAGAGCAGGGCGAAGCCGACGCCCAGAAGGGCGGCAGCACCTACGTGCTGCCCGGCCAGCGCCCGTCGAACGCCGCTTAGCCACGGCACCCATCCCGAATAAGTTTAAGAACGTCATGCTGCGCGTGCCGAAGCATCTGGTCTGCATCGTTGGGGTAGTAGCCCTAGCGGTGCGAGCAAGATGCTTCGGCGCGCGCAGCATGACGTTCTTTAATTAAGTGATTAAGTAGCCGGCCCTTCACGCTAGCCCCTCCCCCGCCCTCATGGACCCGCAAGCCCGCATTCAGGAGCTAACCCAGCGCCTGCACTACCTCAACACGCAGTATTACCAGCACGACATCTCGGAGGTGTCGGACCAGGAATTTGACGCCCTGCTGGCTGAGCTGGCCCAGCTCGAAAAGGCCAACCCCGCGCTAGCCCAGCCCAACTCCCCCACCCAGCGCGTGGGCGGCACCGTCACCAAGCACTTTGCGCAGGCCACCCACCGCTACCCCATGCTGAGCCTGGGCAACACGTACTCGGAAGACGACCTGCGCGAGTTTGACGAGCGCGTGCAAAAGGGCCTCGAAGGCGCACCTTACAGCTACGTGTGCGAGCAGAAATTCGACGGCGTGGCCATGAGCCTGGCCTACGAAAACGGCGACCTGCACCAGGGCGTGACGCGCGGCGACGGCACCCGCGGCGACGTGGTAACGGCCAACGTGCGCACCATCCGCACGCTGCCGCTGCACCTGCACGGCGCCGGCTTTCCGGCCGAAGTAGAGGTGCGCGGCGAGGTATTTATGCCCAACCAGGTCTTCAACGACCTTAACCAGGAGCGCGAGCAAAACGGCGAGGCCCTGCTGGCCAACCCCCGCAATGCGGCCAGCGGCGCGCTCAAGCTGCAAGACTCGGCCCAGGTGGCGGCGCGGCGGCTGCGCTTCTACGCCTACTCGGTGCTCACGCCGGGCCGGCACTTCACCAGCCACAGCGAAAGCCTAGAGGCGGCCGCCGCCTGGGGCGTGCCCGTGTCGCCCACCTGGCGGTGCTGCGCGAACCTGGACGAGGTGCTGGCCTACATCCACGAGTGGGAGCAGAAGCGCTTCACGCTGCCGGTGAACACCGATGGCATTGTGATTAAGGTCGATAACCTGCGTCAGCAAGACCAGCTGGGCCTCACGGCCAAGAGCCCGCGCTGGGCCATTGCCTACAAATACCCGACGGCCGCGGCCCGCACGCGCCTCCACGAGATTATCTACAACGTGGGCCGCACCGGGGCCGTCACGCCGGTGGCCCTGCTAGCCCCCGTGCCCCTGGCCGGCACCACCGTGAAGCGGGCCAGTGTGCACAACGCCAACCAGATAGCCCTGCTCGACCTGCGCCTGGGCGATATGGTATTCGTGGAAAAAGGCGGCGAAATCATTCCTAAAATTACCGGTGTAGACCTCGCCGAGCGGCCCGCCGAGGCGGTGCCGGTACGCTTCCCTACCAAGTGCCCGGCCTGCGGCACGCCGCTGGTGCGCCCCGAGGGCGAGGCGCACTACCGCTGCCCCAACGAGCGCGGCTGCCCGCCCCAGCTCAAGGCCCGGCTGGAGCATTACGTGAGCCGCAAGGCGCTCAATATCGACGGACTGGGGGCCGAAACGGTGGGCCGCTTCTTCGACCTGGGCTTGGTGGCCACGCCCGCCGACATCTACGACCTGCCCCAGCGCCGCCCCGAGCTGGTGGGCCTGGAGCGCCTGGGCGAAAAGTCGATTGACAACCTGATCGCGGGCATCGAAAAGAGCAAAACCGTGCCCTTCGAGCGGGTGCTTTTCGGCCTAGGCATTCGCTACGTGGGCGAAACCGTGGCCCAGAAGCTGGCCCAGCACTACCGCACCATCGAGGCCATTGTGGCCGCTTCGGCCCCCGAAATGGCCCAGGTGCCCGAGGTCGGCGGCGTCATTGCCGACTCGATGGCCCTGTGGAGCCAGCAGCCCGAAAACCAGGAGCAAATACGCCGCCTGCAAGCCGCCGGCGTGCAGCTCGAAGCCAGCGGCGAGCCGCCTAAAGCGGTGAGCGACCGCCTCATGGGCCTCACCTTCGTGCTCTCGGGCGTGTTTGAAAACTACAGCCGCGAGCAGCTGCAAACCCTCATTCAGCAGCACGGCGGCAAAATCACGGGCTCCATCTCCAAGAAGCTGAGCTACCTGGTGGCCGGCGACAACATGGGCCCCGCCAAGCGCGAGAAAGCCACTACGCTCAAGGTGCCGATTATCTCGGAAAATGAGCTGCTAGCCCTGCTGCCAGTCGCCGAATAGCGCGCAAGGTTTCGCGAAGTAAAAAGAGGTACCGCACGGTTGACGCTCTGCCGAACCGTGCGGTACCTCTTTTTACTTCGCGAAACCTTGCGCTCCTACTTCGTGAAATCGGGTACGATTTCCACAAACATGGGCGAGGGCACGCTCACCGACTTGCCGGTAGCCGTGAGCTTACCCGTTTGCTTATCCACGGTGTAGGTAAACACGTTATCCGAGTTTTGATTGGCCACGAGCAGCACCCGCCCGCTAGGGTCGAGCGCGAAGTTGCGGGGCGTCTTGCCCTGGGTGCTCACGTGTTGCACCAAGGCTAGCCGGCCATCGGCGGGCGCTATGCTGAACACGGCCAAGCTGTTATCACCCCGGTTGGAGGTGTAGAGAAACCGGCCATCGGGGCGCACGTGCACGTCGGCGCCCGAGTTGTCGCCGCTGAAGCCGGCGGGCAACGTGCTCTGCGTTTCAATTTCCTGGAAAGTGCCAGCTTTGGCATTATACGTCAGCGCCGTAACGGTCGAGTTCAGCTCGTTTTCGAGGTAGGCCCAGCGGCCGTTGGGGTGAAAGGTAAGGTGGCGCGGGCCGGCCCCCGGCTTGGTCGTGAAGGCGGGCGCGGGCTGCGGCGTGAGCTTGCCGCTAGCCGCATCGAGCTGATAGCCATACACCTTGTCGGTGCCCAGGTCGGCCGAGAACACGTAGCGGTTGTCGGGCGCGGGCAGAAAGCTGTGCGCGTGCGGCTTGTCCTGGTTTTTGTGCGGGCCGGTGGGCGGCTGGTGCTGGTCGGTGGCGCTGGGCGGGGCCAGCTGGCCATCGGGGCGCACGGGCAGCACCACTAGGTTGCCGCCCACATAGTTGGCTACCAATGCATTCTTGCCCGTGCGGTCGAGGCTGATGTAGCAGGGCGCCGCCCCAGTGGAGGGCTGCTGATTGAGCATGGTCAGCATCGCATTACGCGGGTCGATGGCCAGCGCGCTCACGCCGCCGCCCGGCGCGCCAAGAAAGGTCTGGGTTTCGCTCACCGCGTAGAGGTGGCGGTGAGCGGCATCCATCGTCAGGTACGTAGGTTGGGCGCCGCCCTTCATGGCCCCTAGGGGCAGCAGCTCGCCGGTGGCTGGGCTCAGGTGGTAGAGGTAGATGGTGTTTTCCTGCGGCGAGGAAACGTTGGTGCCGATGTACACCAGGTAGTCGTGGTTGCTGGCCGTGGGCACCATGCGGGCGCAGCCAGCTAGCCCGGCCACGCCCAGCACTAGCCCCGGCAGGCGCCGGCCGATGGCCGGGCGAAAAGAAACATCAAACATGCGGAAGAAAGAACAAAGCGAAGCGTAAAGATGCTACCGCCACCCTACTTCTCGACTTATCGGCAGCCAGCAGGGCATCTGACTTTTACTCAAACCACTTTAAACCGTCAGGCTGAGTATGTCGAAGCATCTTGCTCGCATCATTAGGTTACTACCCTAGCGGCGCGAGCAAGATGCTTCGGCAAGCTCAGCCTGACAGACGTTTTAAATTTTCGTCTATACTCCCATACTAGCAGGTGAGCCCCCTCAACTGACTTGCACACCGCACAGGTCGATAAAACAGAAAGGCGCATCAATTCTGGTCGATGGTAACTGGTGCGCCGGCCAGCAGCAGGCTAGCCTGCTGCACGCGGCCCGCCGCCACAGCAGTGGCCAGCGGCTGGCCGCCGCCCACAAACAGCTGCACCTTGCCGGGGGCTTCCACGCGCCGGGCTTGCGCATCGAGCCGCGAGAGCTGGCGCGGCGAGAGTGTGAACTGCACCGTTTGCCGGGCACCCGCCGCGAGGTTGATGCGCCGAAAACCTTCCAGCGCGTGCCGCGCCACGCGGCCCGTAGCGCCGGGGTGGCGCACGTAAAGCTGCACGACCTCATCGCCAGCGCGGGCCCCCGTGTTCTGCACCTCCACGCTCACCCGGATGGGCTGGCCGGTAGCCGGCTTCGACAGTACCTTCAAGTTACTGTACTTAAACGTAGTGTAGCTCAGGCCGTGGCCAAAGGGAAAAAGCGGCTCGCCGGTGAAGTAGCGGTAGGTGCGGCCCGCCATGCTGTAGTTGTCGAAGGCCGGTAGCTGGGCTTCTGATTTGTAGAACGTGACGGGCAGGCGGCCGGCGGGGTTGTAGTCGCCAAACAGCACGTCGGCCAGGGCCGTGCCCGCCGACTGGCCGCCGTACCAGCTCGTGAGCAGGGCGGGCAGGTTGGCCGCCTCCCAGGGCGTGGCTAGCGCGCTGCCCGACATCAGGGCCAATACCACCGGCCTGCCGCTGCTGTGCAGCACCTTCAGCAAGTCGGTTTGTACCTGGGGCAGGCCGATAGTGGTGCGGTCGCCGCCGCTGAAGCCGGGCACTTTCACCGTCATTTCCTCGCCTTCGAGCTGGGGCGAAATGCCGCCTACGAACACGATGGCATCGGCGTCCTTGACCCTGGCCAGGATGTTGGCCGCGTTCATGGGCACCACGCGGGCGCCGGTAAACTTGAGGATGCTGCGGCGGTCGTACTGTGCGTATTCCAGGCGCAGGTCGAGGGGCTGGCCTTTGGTAACGTTCAGCACGTATTGCCGGGTCGAGGAGCCCCGGCTAGCCCAGGCATCAACCACTTGTTTGTCCTCAATATAGAGGCGATACC
Source organism: uncultured Hymenobacter sp. (assembly GCA_964385095.1). Lineage (GTDB taxonomy): Bacteria > Bacteroidota > Bacteroidia > Cytophagales > Hymenobacteraceae > Hymenobacter. The sequence continues at coordinate 14,996 of CAYLNN010000036.1, read as the reverse complement.
CATCATCGCCCGTGATTTGCAGGGCTAGCTCCTCCGTGGCGGCCGGCGTGAAGGTGGCGCGGTAGCGGGCCGACACGTTTTCGGCTGGCAGGCCGGGCGCCATTTCCAGCTTCACGTTGGCCAGGTAGCGGTCGAGGCTGGCCTCCTGGCGCGTAGCCACGGCGGGGCCTTCCAGGTTGGTACCCTTAAAATACTCGGCCTGAAAGCCCGGCTGCCCCTTGTAAGCCAACTGCTTACTAATATCAAGCGGCTCATACACGGTGTTGCTGGCATAGTCAACCCCCTGGATGTACGCCACTTCCGTACCCGGCCCCACCTTGGCCCGAATGCCTGCGAGCGGCGTCACGATAGTCGTCGGGAAGCCGTTGTAGTTGCCGAGCTGCACGTTTTCGTTGTTGGCATTGGGGCCGAGCACCGCGATTTTCTTCAGGTCTTTACGCAGCGGCAGCGTATTCTGCTCATTCTTGAGCAGCACCACCGACTCGCGGGCCATCTTCAGGGCGTGGGCCTGGTGCGGGGCGCTTTCCACCACGCTCAGCGGAATCTGGGCGTATTTCACGCGCTCCACGGGGTCGAACATGCCCAACTGAAACCGGATTTTGTAGAGCCGCTTTACCGACCTGTCGAGCTGCTGCTCGCTGATGAGCTTCTTCTGCACCGCTTCCAGCAGCGAGTTGTAGGTAAAGAGCTTACCCGTAGCGCACTCCATATCCGTGCCGTGCAGCACGGCGTTGGCGGCGGCAGTGGCCGCGTCGGGGTCGGTTTTGTGGTGCTGCCAGAAATCGTTGATGCCGTCGCAGTCGGAAGTAACGTAGCCTTTAAACTGCCACTTTTTGTAGAGAATGTCCGTCATCAACACATCGCTGCCGCAGCAGGGCTGGCCGGCGTAGGCGTTGTAGGCGCACATCACGCCGGCCACCTTGGCGTCCACTATCAGGTCGCGGAAGGCCGGCAAGTACGTGTCCCACAGGTCGTAGGCGCTGATTTGGGCGTTGTATTCGTGGCGCGACGACTCGGGGCCGCTGTGCACAGCAAAGTGCTTGGCGCAGGCCGTGATTTTCAAGTACTTGGGGTCATCGCCCTGAAAGCCCTTCACCAGCGCCGAGCCCATTTGGCCGGTCAGGTAGGGGTCTTCACCGTAAGTTTCCTGGCCCCGCCCCCAGCGCGGGTCGCGGAAGATGTTAATATTGGGCGTCCAGAAGGTAAGGCCCTGGTAAATACCGCGTTCGCCGCGCCGCACATACTCCTGGTGCACCGCCCGCGCCTCATCCGAGGTCATGGTGGCCATGGTCAGCATCGCGTCTTTGTCAAACGTAGCCGCCAGGCCAATAGCCTGCGGGAATACCGTGGTCTTCAGGCCCGTGCGCGCCACGCCGTGCAGCGCCTCGTTCCACCAGTTATAGGCCGGGATGCCTAGCCGGTCGATGGCCGGCGAGGCATTCAGCATCTGCGACACTTTTTCGGCTAGGGTAAGGCGGCCCACCAAGTCGTTCACGCGCTGGTCGATGGCCAAATCAGGGTTCTGAAAAGGGTACTCAGCCGCGGCCGGGCACGGGGCGGGTGGGCGTTGGGCCCCGCTGGCAGCCAGCAGGCCCAGGCCCAGAAATAGGTGCGATAGTTTCATAGGGTGGGAAAAAGGCAGGTTAGCTGCGCGGGCAAAAACTACAGGGCCTGCGGAGCTTGTCGAAGCCTCTCTACCGCCCCATCCAAGCCGTCTAACGGCGCGGGAGAGATGGCTTTACAAGCTCATCATGACCATCTTAGCGCGTGTTTGGATTTTACCAAAAAAGCTTCTTGAACGTCCTGCTGAGCTTGTCGAAGCAGACGTTCTTTTAAATTCCCAAACACGCGCTTAAGGGAATCTTGATTAACTCGAAAATCTTGCTAGCGGCGGCCCAGAACCCCTGGCACAGCCTTACCTATGCCAGCCGCATTGGCGGGCGGGCCGAGGTAGCTAGCGGGCACCGCACCTTGGCTTACCACCAATTTTTCGAGCACCACGCCGGGGTCAACGCGCCAGAATTTGAGCACGTGCGCGCCGGCGGCGGCCACGTTGTGCTGCGAGGTTTTGAGGATAATATTCTCGGCCACTGCCCTTTCCCAGGGTCTGTTGCCATTATCGGGGTTGAGGCCGGTGTGCAGGTTGATGAGCTGCGGCACCTCGTCATCAATCGACACCGCGTAGCGCAGGCCGGTGGTGTTGGTAAAGTCCAGAGTCGGCGCCAGGTAGGCCTGCACCGTCACGGGGCCAGCCTGGGCTAGCGAAATGCGGTACTCCAGGTGCGGGCTAGCCCCACCCGGCACGGCCGTGGGGGGGGCCGTAACCGGCATGGCCGTAACGGCCCCGGCCGTGCGGCCCAGGTCGGGCAGGCGCTGCCAGGTGATGGGGCCAGCATTCACGGCCTGGGTATACTGCTCGGCGTCGAGCGCTACGTAGCCGGCCGGTTGGCCGGGCGTGGCCGGGCCAGCGGGCGCAGTAACAGCCGGCGCGCTGGCCGCTAGGGTCACTACGTCGGGCATCACATCGCGGGGCTCGTCGTGCCAGGTCTTGTAGCCAATATGCATCTGGTCCATCATGTGGTTCCATTTGCCGCCGGCCAGGGTGTTGTAGCGGCGCGATACCTCGGCATCCTTCGCAAACAGCGCCTTCGCTTTCTCGGCCAGCTCGTTGGTATTGGGCTAATTGGTTTGGGCTGCCTCGCGGTTGAGCGCCACGGTGTAATACAGCTCGTTGAGGTTGGCGCAGGCCAGCACCGGGTGCAGCACCAGCTCGAAGTAGGCATCGCGGTCGGCGGCAGGCAGCTTCTGGCCAATGACCTCAGCGCGGGCTAGCAGGGCGTTGTAGTCGGCCACTACGCCGGCCCACTCGCCGGTGGCCAGGCTGTAGGTGTTGGCGTCGAGCAGCTCGGGCTTGCGGCGGGCGTTGTACTTGGCGTACTTGGCCAGGATGTCGGCAATTTCGGCCGCGTACTTGGGCCCGAACTGCTGGCTAGCCCAGCGCTGGGTATAGGCCGCCACACCGTCGGCAGGCAGGGCGTCGGGGTTCCAGGCATAGTCGAGAAAGAAGGAAATCGGCAGCTCCATCGGCTTGAGGTCGCCCACGTTCACCACCCAAATCTGGTTGGCACCGTACGCGTGGGCCAGGTGCATCTGCTCCCAGATGCGCGGCAGCGGGTTTGTGTTCAGCCACTTGTAGTTGCGCGGGCCACCCACGTAGTCGAAGTGGTAGTAGATGCCGTAGCCGCCCTTGCGGGGCTTGTCGCCGAGCTTGGGCAGCTTGCGCAGGTTGCCCCAGTTATCGTCGCAGAGCAGCAGCGTCACGTCGTCGGGCACGCGCATGCCCTTGTCGTAGTACTCCTGCACCTCCTTGTAGAGCGCCCACATCTGGGGCGTCTGCTCGGCGGGTTTGTGGGTTTCTTCGGCAATAATCTGGCGCTGGTCGGCCACTATTTTTTCGAGCAGCTTGATGTTGCTACCCTCGCTCATGGGCTCGTCGCCGTCGCCGCGCATGCCGATAGTCACGATATTTTCGCGGGCACCCATGCGGCGCATGCCCTGGCGCCAGAAGCGGCGCAGCGTAGTGTCGTTGGTTTGGTAGTTCCAGGGCCCGTGGCCGGCGTGTTTCCACTCCTCATGGGCGCGAGTTAGCGGCTCGTGGTGCGAGGTGCCCATCACGATGCCGTACAGGTCGGCCAGCTCGGGGTTGCGCGGGTCGTCTACATTGAACATATTGCCCCACATGGCGGGCCAGAGGTAATTGCCCTTGAGCCGCAGAATCAGCTCAAACATGTGCTCGTACGCCCCGTGGTTGACGCCGCCAAACTTCTCCTTGGCCCAGCCCGAAAACGCCGGCGCTTCGTCGTTAATGAAGATGCCGCGGTACTTCACCTGCGGCTCCCCTAGCGAGTGGCGGCCGGCGGCTACGTAGAGGTTATTCTGGTGCGGCGTCGGCACGTCGGCCCACCAGTACCAGGGCGACACGCCCATCTGCTGCGAGAGGTCATAGAGGCCGTAGATAGTGCCGCGCTTGTCGCTGCCCGCCACTACCAGCGCGCTCGCCACGCCCGGCATGGGGTTGGCAATGGTCTGCACCACAAAGGTTTCCCAACGCCCGGCCAAGTTGCTCACATCCAACTTGCCGGCTTGCACCAGGCCATCAATCAGCGGGCTGTGGCCCACCGTGCCGATGAGCACCACCGGCTGCCGGCTCTGGGGCTTATCGGTGAGGAAGCTGGGCTCGCGGCCCGTCACGCGGTTGATGTCGGCCTGCACATCACGGATGGTGCGCAATACGCCCGGCCAGTCGCTTTCGCTGGCGTAGAGCGTGGCGGCCGTGCCGCCCGCCACCAGCGGAAAGCTGCCGGTCGTTTTTTTGGCCGAAATGTAGTGGGTAGTGAGCGGCGGGGCGGGTTGCTGCGCCACTGCCAGGGTAGGCAGCAAGAACAGCAGAGCAACGCGGCGAAAGTTGGTTATCATGGCTTTTATACTTAATTATAATTCAACGGCAGCCCCACCCCCGGCCCCCCTCTGCGGGGGAGGGGCTGCCAGGGCTTTAAAACTTCACCACCTCGTAGTAAGCCGGCTTGGGCTTGAAATTCTCGTCAAACAGCAGCGGGTGGTTTTTGCGCCCCGCTACGGGGTAGGTATCGAGCCAGGAATAATGGTCGGAGATGTTCCAGAACGTGACGCCCGTGAGGCGGCCGGCCTTGGCTTCGTCGCGGAAGACCTTGAAAAACAGCTTATACTGGGCGCTTTGCCTGGCCTGCATCTCGGGCGTGTAGGCGTCCGGCTCGTCGGGGCGCTTGGCGCGGCGGTCCTTCTCCCAAGGGTACACCGACACGTCCAGTTCGGTCACCTGCACCTTGAGGCCCAGCGAGGCAAAGCGCTCGATGGTGGTGCGTAGTTCCTGCTCGGTAGGCTCGACCAGCGACCAGTGGCCCTGCAAACCCACCGCGTCGATGGGCACCTTGGCATCCTTCAGCTTCTTGAGCAGCTGGTAGATGCGCTCCATCTTCTCAGGGCGCTCGGTGTTGTAGTCATTGTAAAACAGCACCGCGCTAGAGTCGGCGGCGTGGGCGTAGCGGAAGGCTTCGGCGATGAAGTCTTCGCCGCAGATTTTATACCAGTCCGAGTTGCGCAGGAACTCCTGCGGGTTGTCGGCAATGGCCTCGTTCACCACATCCCAGGCGTAGATTTTGCCCTTGTAACGCTTCACCACGGCGTCGATATGGTCGTGCAGACGCTTGAGCAGGCGCACTTTACTGACCTGGCTACCGTCGGGATTCTTGAAAATCCACTTCGGCGTTTGCTCGTGCCAGCACAGGTTGTGGCCGCGCACCTTCAGCTTGTGCGCCTGGGCAAAGTCCACGATGGCATCGGCCGGGCCCCAGTTGTAGCGGGTTGAGTCGGGGTGAATGGGCCCCATCTTCATGTCGTTCTCCGGCGTCAGGCTGTTGAACTGCTGCAGAATGAGCGCCACCTCGGCCGGGTTTTGCAGCGCGCGCGGCGACACGGCCACGCCCACCGGGAAGTAGTCTTTGTAATAGTCCTTGAGGCCTTTTTCGGCGGGCGGGCGTTGGCGGGCGGTGAGGCCTGCGGCCCCGAGCAGGCTAGCCAGGGCTAGCGCGTACAGGTTTACTTTTTTCATAATTGCAGAATGCTTGTGGAAAGACGAAAACTATAAGTTGGCTGAAAACAAAAATGCCCGCAACTACTTGGCGCAGCAACCACTAGGGCTACTATGTCAAGTAGTTACGGGCACGCTTATACGAACCGCAATCAAGTAAAAACCAGCTAGCCCGGCAAAGGCTAGCCAGTGGCGGCGACCCGCGGGCCGCCGAAAAAAGGGAGTTACAGACACAAGCGGGGTTGGTTGCGGGTGGTCGGGTATCGGGATGCGGGGCCGCATCGGCGACACGCGCAGCAGCCAGCTACCTGGCCACCCGCAACGCGCCGCTTAGTTGCCCTTGGCTACTATCTGCTTTTTCTCTTCTTCCTGGCCTTCGTCTTCGGGGTGGCCGGCTAGCACGCCCTGGGCGCGCTTCACCACGTTCTCCACCGTGAAGCCGAATTTCTCGAACAGCTCCTCGGCCGGGGCCGACTCGCCGAAGCGGTTCATGGCAATGATGCCGCCCTCGTCGGTGGTGTACTTATGCCAGCCAATGGGCGAGCCAGCCTCGATGGCCAGACGCTTCTTGACATCCTTCGGCAGCACCTGCTCGCGGTAGGCTTTATCTTGGTGCTCAAACAGTTCCCAGCTCGGCATGCTCACCACGCGGGTGGGCGTACCGGCCTTTTCCAGCTCTACCTGGGCCTTCATGGCCAGGGCTACTTCCGAACCGGTGGCGATGAGGATGAACTGCGGCTTGCCGCCTTCAGCCTCACTCAAAATGTAGGCACCCTTGCGCACACCCTCGCGGGCCGAGCCGAGCTTGCTCTGGTCGAGAATCGGCAATTTCTGGCGCGAGAAGATGAGCACGACCGGCGACTTGGGCGTGGTCATGGCGATGCGCCAGGCCTCGGTGCTTTCGTTGGCGTCGGCGGGGCGCAGCACCACGATGTTCGGGATGGTGCGCAGGGCCAGCACCTGCTCTACCGGCTGGTGCGTGGGGCCGTCTTCGCCCAGGCCAATGCTGTCGTGGGTGAACACGAACGTGGCCGTGCTCTCGGCCAGGGCCGTGAGGCGGATGGCCGCGCGCATGTAGTCGCTGAACGTGAGGAAGGTACCGCCGTAGGTGCGCACGCCGCCGTGGTGGGCCAGGCCGTTCATGGCCGCGCCCATGGCATGCTCACGCACACCCCACCAGATATTGCGGTTGGCTTTGTGGGCCGGCTGGAAGCTGTCGCTACCTGCCTTGTCCATCTCGTTGGAGCTAGCCAGGTCGGCCGAGCCGCCGAACATGAACGGCACCGTTTTCTTGATGGCGTCCAGGGCTTTGCCCGAGGCCTGACGCGTGGCCAGCTCGCCATCGGCGGGCGTGTACACGGGCAGGTTGGCATCCCAGCCTTCAGGCAGTTCGCCGGCGAAGGAGAGTTTGAACTGGTTAGCCTCGTCGGCAAACTTCTCGGCGTAGGCTGCGAAGTCGGCGTCCCACTGCTTTTGCAGCTCAGCACCACGCTGGCCGGGCTCGCGCAGGTGGTCGTACACCTCCTGCGGCACCTGGAAGGACTCTTCAGGGTCGAAGCCGTAGAACTTCTTGGTAATCTTGACATTGTCAGCCCCGAGCGGCGAGCCGTGTGACTTGTTGGTGCCCGCCAGCGGCGAGCCGAAGCCGATGATGGTACGCACGGCGATAATCGAAGGCCGGTCGGTTACCGACTGCGCCACCTTAATGGCGTTTTCGATGGCGTCGAGGTCGTTGCCGTCCGTGACGTGCTGCGTGTGCCAGTAGTAGGCATCGAAGCGCTTCATCGGGTTCTCGGTGTAGGTCAGGTTGGTGGGGCCGTCGAGCGAGATGTTGTTATCGTCGTAGAGATAAATCATCTTGTTCAGCTGCAGGTGGCCCGCCAGCGAGGCGGCCTCCGAGGCGATGCCTTCCATCAGGTCGCCGTCGCTCACCAGCACGTAGGTGTAGTGGTCCTGCACCGGCGCGTGGCCTTCCTTGTTGTAGAGGGCACCGAGGTGCGCCTCGGCCATGGCCATGCCCAGGCCGTTGGCAAAGCCCTGGCCGAGCGGGCCGGTCGTCACTTCCACGCCGGGCGTGATGTGCGACTCGGGGTGGCCGGGCGTTTTGGAGCCCATCTGGCGGAAGTTCTTCAGGTCGTCGAGGCTCAGGTCGTAGCCGTAGAGGTGCAGCAGGCTGTAGAGCAGCGCCGAGCCGTGGCCCGCCGACAGGACAAACCGGTCGCGGTTGGGCCAATGCACGTCCTTCGGGTTGAAGCGCAGGAAGCGCGACCACAGCACGTAGGCCATTGGCGCAGCCCCTAGCGGCAGGCCGGGGTGACCCGAGTTGGCTTTCTGCACCATATCCACCGATAGCAGGCGGATGGTGTTAACGCTCAATTCATCAATCGAAACGTTGTTGGGATTGGAGTTGCTCATGGGTAAGCGAAAAAGATTGGTAGCGCAAAGGAACGCGGCGCGGACGGGCCGCGCCGCGTTCCTGTACGTATTTTTCGCTAGATGTACTGATTAATGATGCTTTCGAGCCACTCTTGCTTGCCGCTGCGGGGCGTGGGCTCGCCGGTTTCGTGCGCGATGCGGCGCAGGTCTTCCAGCGTGAGGGTGCCGTTGGCAAAGTCGGCGCCGGCCCCCGAATCGAACGAGGCGTAGCGCGCGGTGCGGAACTGCTGGTAGGGCGACTTGGTGAGGATGGCATCGGCCGTGACGAGGGCCCTAGCGAAGGTGTCCATGCCGGCGATGTGGGCGATGAAGATGTCCTCCAGGTCGGTCGAGTTGCGGCGGGTTTTGGCGTCGAAGTTGATGCCGCCCGGCGAGATGCCGCCGTGCTCCAGGATGATGAGCATCGACTCGGTCAGCTCGTTCAGGTTGTTGGGGAACTGGTCGGTGTCCCAGCCGTTCTGGTAGTCGCCGCGGTTGGCATCGATGCTGCCGAGCAGGTTGGCGTCGGCGGCCACTTGCAGCTCGTGCTGGAAGGTGTGGCCCGCCAGCGTGGCGTGGTTCACTTCCAGGTTCAGCATGAAGTCTTTTTCCAGGCCGTGCTCCTTGAGGAAGCCGATGACGGTGGCGGCGTCGAAGTCGTACTGGTGCTTGGTGGGCTCGGCCGGCTTGGGCTCAATAAAGAACTTGCCGGTGAAGCCCTGCTTGCGGGCGTAGTCGCGCGAAATGCGCAGGAAGCAGGCCAGGTGCGCCTGCTCGCGCTTCATGTTCGTGTTGAGCAGGGTCATGTAGCCCTCGCGGCCACCCCAGAAGGTGTAGCCCTCGCCGCCCAGCGCGATGGTAGCGTCGATGGAGTTTTTCACCTGCGTGCCAGCGTGGGCCACCACCGAGAAGTCGGGGTTGGTGCTGGCGCCGTTCATGTAGCGCGGGTTCGAAAACACGTTGGCCGTGCCCCACAGCAGCTTCACGCCGCTTTCCTGCTGCTTGGTCTTGAGGTAGTCAACTACGGTGCTCAGGTTGCTTTCGTACTCGCGCAGCGACGAGCCTTCGTCCACCAGGTCGATGTCGTGGAAGCAGTAGTAAGGCGTGCCAAGCTTGGTGAAGAACTCAAACGCGGCATCGGCCTTGTCCTTGGCGCGGCCCACGATGTCGCCCTTCTGGTCCCAGGCAAAGTTCTTGGTGCCGGGGCCGAAGGGGTCGCCGCCGGTGCCCACGAACGTGTGCCAGTAAGCGGTAGCGAAACGCAGATGCTCCTTCATGGTCTTGCCGGCCACCACGCGGTTTTCATCATACCATTTGAAAGCCAGGTGATTGTCAGACTCACGGCCTTCGTACTTAATCTTGTCGATACCTTTGAAAAACTCGGAGGTTGCCATGTTGGGAATATGGTTGGGGTAATTGGGTAATAAGAAAAGGTGAGTGGTGGCGCAGGCGGGGCGCCTCACCCCTAGCCCCTCTCCGAAAAGGAGAGGGGGACTAGCGCTAGCTTTAGCACCTAGTCTAAAATTATTGCTTTAGAGTTAGAAACTAGTTCCCCCTCTCCTTTTCGGAGAGGGGGCTAGGGGGTGAGGCGCCCACCTGCACCGCTAGGCCAGCAGCAATTCTGCCGGCCGGGTTTCGCGGGCCAGCAGTTGCTGCCAGTCGCTGTAAGCTACTTGATACTGTTCTTGCAAAGCGGGCGTGGGCTCCACGGTGCTGATGCGGGCTAGCCCGTTGAAGGCTTCTTTGGGGCTGGCGTAGATGCCGGCCCCGATGCCCGCCCCGCGCGCGGCGCCCTGGGCGGCGTCGGTGTCGTAGAGCTCCAGCGTCACGTTGCCGCAGTTCACGAAAGCCTCGCGGAACACCGGCGAGAGGAACATATTGGCGTGGCCGGCGCGCACTTTCTGCACCTGCACGCCCGAGTTGCGCATGATGTCCATGCCGTAGTTGAGGGCGTACACGATGCCTTCCTGGGCGGCCCGAATGAGGTGCGGCTGGCCGTGCACGTTGAACTGCAAGCCGTGGAGACTCGCGGCGGCAGGCCGGTTTTCGAGGATGCGCTCGGCGCCGTTGCCAAAGGGCAGGAAAAGCAGGCCCTCCGCCCCTACCGGCGCCTCGGCGGCCAGCGCGTTCATCTGGTCGTAGGGCAGGTTGCCCACCGCTTTGCGCAGCCAGCTGTTCAGGATACCGGTGCCGTTGAGGCACATGAGCACGCCGTTTTTGGGCTGCTCGCGGGTGCTGTTGACGTGCACAAACGAGTTGACGCGCGAGCGCGGGTCGGCCGTGGTAGTTTCGTTGATGCCGTAGACCACGCCGCTGGTTCCGCCCGTGGCGGCTACCTCGCCCGCATTCAGCACGTTGAGCGAGAAGGCGTTGTTGGGCTGGTCGCCGGCGCGGTAGCTGATGGGCGTGCCGGGGGCTAGCCCCAGCGTTTGCGCAGCCTCGGCGGTGAGGCGGCCCTGAAGGGCGAAAGTATCGACTACCTCGGGCAGCAAGTCGGCACTGATGCCGTAGTAATCGAGCAACTCCTGGGCGATGGCCTGCTTTTTAAAATTCCAGAACACGCCCTCCGACAAGCCCGACACGGTGGTTTGCAGCTGGCCCGTGAGCTGGTAGGCGAGGTAGTCGCCGGGCAGCTGAATCTTGTGAATTTGGGCGTACACCTCCGGCTCGTTTTCGCGCACCCACTTCAGCTTGGAGGCCGTGAAGTTGCCGGGCGAGTTCAGGAAGGTTGAAAGGCAAAACTCCTCCCCTAGCTCCGCGAACGCCTCATTGCCGATTTCGACGGCGCGGCTGTCGCACCAGATGATGGCGGGGCGCAGCACATGGCCCGACTTATCGAGCAGCACCAGGCCGTGCATTTGGTAGGTGATGCCGATGCCGGCCAGCAGCGAGGCGTCGAAGCCGTAGCTGGCTTGCAGCTTTTTGGTGGCGTTGATGACTTCCTGCCACCAGCGCTCGGGGCGCTGCTCGGCCCAGCCGGGCTGGGGCACGGCCATCTCCATCTCGGTTTCGGGCGAGGTGGCGGCGGCCACGCAGCGCCCGGTGGCGATGTCGAGCAGGGAGGCTTTGATAGACGAGCTACCGATGTCGTAGCCGAGAAGGTATTTCATACTAAGTCACTAAGTACCGGGCTAGCCCGGCGAGGCTTAAAAATCGTCGGTGCGGAAGGTGGAGGCGGGCAAACCCTCCTTGTTGTACAGGTTGGCGCTGTCGGGGTTGTCGGCCCAGGCGTAGCGCACGGCTACCGGGGCGGCCACTTGGTCGCTGCTCACCACTACTTTATTGCCCTCAATACGGGCCTGGGCGGACACGAATTTCTTATCAGCACCCGCCACGGTGAAGCCCCCTAGCGGGCCGCCACCCTTCGCCACGAGCCCGGTGCCGGGGCTAGCGAAAGTAAGTGTGGCCTGGTAGCCGTTGATTTTCAGGCTCTGGTAAAGCGGGCCGCTGGCTACCACTTTGGCGTCGCCATAGGCTACTTTCTCGGCGGCCAGGGCTAGCCGGTGGCCGACGGTTTGCTTGTCGAGCGGGTGAATGTCGTTCCATTCGCCCACATCGCTGATGACGGCCATGCCGGTGCGCGGCAGGGCTAGCAGGCGGCGTTGCGCGTCGCGCACCAGGGCCTGGTTGCTTTCGCCGGGCTCTTTTTTGGCGGCGTTGATATTGGCCAGCTGCACGTAGAGGAAAGGCAGGTTGGGCTGCTGGAACTTGGTGCGCCAGTCTTGCACCAAGCTTGAGGTAAGGGCGTAGTAGTCGGCCGGCCGGCCCACGTTGCTCTCGCCCTGGTACCACAGCACGCCCTTGATGGCGTAGGGCAAGGCCGGGGCCACGAGGCCATTATAAAGCCCGCCGGGCTGGTACTGAAACGTGGTGGTGCCCGGCGTGGGCGGCGTGGTAGCGCCCAGCTTATACTGCCAGGGCCCGCGCAGGTCAAGCGCCTGGCCGCCGGCCGTGAGCTGATAAGTTTTCTCCTTCGTGAAGCCCCCGCGCCCGCCGTTGCTGATGAGGCGCACGGTAATCACATTTTTGCCGGCCTTGAGCACGCCGGGGCCGAAGTCGTACTTGCGCGGCGGGTACTGGTAGGCGGTGGTACCCACGAGCTGGCCGTTGATATAGGTCGAGTCGGCATCAACCAGAGTGCCTAGCGCCAGGCGGCCGGGCTGGCCTACCATGCTAGCGGGCACTTCCACTTCCTTGCGGAACCATAGCACGCCGTTGACCATGCCCAGCGGGGTCTGGTCGGCCCAGTAGCCGGGCACCTGCATGGTGGGCCAGGCGCTGGCGTCGTAGCTGGGGCTGCTCCATTTTACCTGGCCGGAGGCCTCGCCCTGGTCGGCCTGGTGCAGGCGCTGGTACCACTCGCCTACGGCAGCACGCTCGCGCTGCTGGATGCCGGCTACGGCGGCGCTGTCTTTGTAGGGCGCGCTCTGCTGCTCGTATTTGGGAAACTGCTTGAGGGCGTCGGCGCTGAGCCAGGCTTCGGCGGGCGAGCCGCCCACGGCCACTTTTATCAGACCGACGGGCACCTGGTACTTGGCGTTGATTTCCTTGGCGAAGAAGTAGCCCACGGCCGAAAAGTTGAGCACCGTTTCGGGCGTGAGGGCTAGCCAGCTGCCGCCGCTTACGTCGCGCTTGGGCCCGCGGAAGGCGTAGCGCATCGGCACGTCAAACTGCCGGATGCGCGGGTTGTTGGCCGTGGCTACTTCCTGGGGGTACTTGTCGCGCACGCGGCGCATGGGCAGCTCCATGTTCGACTGGCCGGCGCAAAACCACACGTCGCCGAGCAGCACGTCTTGCAGTACCAAGTGGTTGCTGGCGTCGATTTTCAGCTCGTAGGGGCCGCCGGCCTTCATCGCGGGCAGCTGCACGCGCCACTGGCCGTCGGCGCCGGTGGTGGCGGCGTAGGCTTTGCCCTGGAAGCTCACCGTCACTTTTTCGCTAGGCCGGGCCCAGCCCCAGAGGCGCACCGGCGCGTCGCGCTGCAGCACCATGCCGCTGCTCACGAGGCGCGGCAGGCGCACCTGGGCCGGGGCGGCGGTAGTGGCTAGCAGCCCCAGGGCTGCGCTAAGTAGGCTAGATAATTTCACGCTGACAATCAGATTTTTACAAGTAGCAAGCACCCGTTACAGTACCCCTTCATAAATAAGGCCCGGTTTCGCGAACGAAACCGGGCCTTAGTGGGCTAGCCGTTAATCAGCCGATTAATAGCCAGGATTCTGCTTGATTTTGCCGCTGGTGCGGTCAATCTCCTGCTGCGGAACGGGGCGCAGCGTGTGGTAATCCTTGATGTTGAGGGCCGCGTTGGAGCCGTAGGTGTCGGTGCCGCCGGGAATGGGCGAGGGCTTCGAGGTCACTAGGGCGGGCACGTACTTCTTCACGCGCTCCACGAGCTTGCCGGTGCGCACGAGGTCGGGCCAGCGGGTAAACTCGCCGCAGAGCTCGCGGGTGCGCTCATCAAGGATGAAGTCGATGTTGAGCTGGCTCGAGGCAATCTCCATCTGGGCAGTTTTGCCTACGGCAGCGGCGCGGCGGCGCACCACGTTGATGTACTCGGTGGCCTTGGCCAGGTTGCCGAGGTACAGGTTGGCCTCGGCCGCGATAAGGTAGGTTTCGGCCAGGCGATACACAATTATGGGGCGGTCGGAGCTGGTGTTCGCGGCCGGGCGCGTGGTATCGTCAAACTTGTTGATGAAGGGCGAAAAATTGGTGGTGTAGGTGCTGGGCGTGCCCACGATGTAGCGCCCGTTGGGGCGGTTGTTGATGCGCGCTTGCTCGGCGGCCGAGATTTCGCGGCCGAAGTAGTACGCTGCCGTATCGCCCACCACGGCCTTGGGGTTGAAGGCCGTGCCGCCGTTGTTGCCGGGCGAGTTCACCAGCCACAGCGTTGAGAACCACTTGGCGTAGCGCGTGTCGGTGGTGCGCCACTGCCGGTCGGTGGTTTCGGAAGGCAGGATGTACGAGTTCAGCAGGTAGGGCGTGGAGGTGAGGCGGCCGAAGGGCCGGCCGTACACGATGCTGCGCGCCATGTTGGGCAACAGGTCGTAGCGGCCCCGAAACAGGTAGTTGGTTTGGTTCTGGCCCGCGCCGCCGGCCCCGTTGTCGGAGATGCCGGTGAAGGTGGGGTCGGCGCTGAACTGCACGTTCATCAGCACCTCGGAGCCGTTTTCGTTGCCCTCCCTGAAGATGTTGCCGGGGTCTGACTCCAGCGCGCGGCCGTACTTGGTGCTGGCATCGGTGATGAGTTCGGTAGCGTAGAGCGCGGCGTTGGTGTAATCGCTAGCCTGCTTGGCGGTGGAAGTGGCGCGGGTGAGGTACACCTTGGCCAGCAGGTGCAGGGCCGTGGCCCGCGTCACGCGGCCGGGCTGGGCGGCCGTGGCCGAAATACTTTTCAGCGCATCCGTCAGGTCAGCCACAATGGCGTTGTACACGTCGGCCACCGGGGCGCGGGTTACGTCCTTGGTGGGCACGTCTACGAAGCTCAGCGTCAGGGGCACGTCGCCGTACGACTGCACCAGCATAAAGTAGTAGTAGGCGCGCAGCACCTTGGCTTCGGCAATGGTTTGGGCGGTGGTGGCCGCCGAAACGCCCTGCACCGTGCTGGCGTACTGAATCACGCCGTTGGCCCCGTTGATGTAGCGGTAAAACGTGCTCCAGTAGTTCGAGGCCGTGCCGTTGTTGGCCGTCAGCGTGCCGGCGTAGTCCTCGTAGCCATCGGTGCTGGCAAAGCCCCGCATGTACTCGTCGGTACCCTGGGTGAAGAAGATGGAGCCGCCCTGGTCGCCGAGCACGTTGCGCAGGCCCGAGTACACCCCGGCCAGGCCGGTTTGCACGCCATCGGGCGTGCCCAGGAAGCCGGGCACCAGCACCGAGCGCGGGTTCTCGTCCAGGATATCTTTTTTACAGCTGCTGGCGGCTAGCACAAGGGCCAGGGCCGAGCTGGTAAGCAGTAACTTAT
>CAYLNN010000035.1:0-35792 GCA_964385095.1 uncultured Hymenobacter sp. | reverse complement strand
TCACGGCCTTGGCAAACGGCTCGTAGCGCTCCAGGTACTGCGGGCCCCACTGCTCATTGCCGATGCCTATCATCTTGAGGTTGAAGGACGCCGGGTGGCCCATGGCCACGCGCTTGGCGCCCCAGGTCGAGCTAGCCGGGCCGTTGGCAAACTCAATAAGGTCGAGCGCATCCTGGATGAAAATATCCAGCGATGGGTCGCCAGTGTTGGCAGCCGGCGCGGGTGCACTAGGGCCGCCCTTGGTGCTGGCGCTGCCCATCGGGGCCAGCTCGCCCGAGTTGAATTGGCAGGCCATACCCACGTTCAAAATCGGCAGCGGCTCGGCGCCAATATCTTCCGACAACTGGAAATACTCGAAGAAGCCCAGGCCAAACGACTGATAGTAATCGGGCGTCGAGCGGTGCTTGAACTCCATGTTCCAGCGGTTCACAAGTGGCGTGCGGCTAGCCACGTCGCCGATGGTTTCCTTCCACTGGTAGCGCTCCGAGAGGGTGCGACCCTCCACGATGCAGCCGCCGGGGAAACGTAGGAAACCCGGCTTCATGTCCTTGAGCAGCTGCACCAGGTCGGTGCGCAGGCCGTTGGGGCGCTTGTTCCAGGTGTCTTTCGGGAAGAGCGAAATCACATCCAAATCCACCGTACCCGTGCCGTTGAGCACCAGTTTGAGGTGCGCCTTATTCTGCGTACCCGTGGCTTTGACCACCGCTGTGTACTGTTTCCACTCATTGGTAAAGCCGGTTACAGCCACCTGGCCCAGGTCTTCACCCTTCTCTCCTACCAGGCTAGCCGTGAGGCCATTGATACTACCCGCACCGCGCCGGGCGTAGAACGAGAGCGTGTACTCGCCGCCTTGCTTGATGCCCATACCCCGGAAGCCTTCGTTCTCGATACCGGCCTCGCCGCCAGCCCCGTTGCGGGTGGTCAGGCGCACGTAGTGCGAGTTGCTGGCCGTGATGCCCTGCTCGTTGCGCACGCTGTAGGTATCGAGGTTGGCGGCGCCTTGCAGCGCCTTCCAGCCAATGAGGCGAGCATCGGTTTCGAAGGATTTATTCTTCACCAGCTCGGGGTACAAGCCCCCGTCGGCCGCAAAGTTGATGTCCTCGAAGAACAAGCCGTACATGTTCTTATTAACGGCTGCACCGGGCTTGTTTACCTGCACGGTGAGGCTAGCCGGGGCCGTTTGGGCGCTCACGGCTAGGGTGCCAAGCAGCGCCAGGCCCGTAGCCAGGGCCGGGAAGCGAGTAGTAGAAATCATAAAAATGGAGTGGGTGGGGAAGACTAGGCCGCACTGGCTAGCACTGGCGCGAGTTTAGGCGCAGCCGTAACTCGTGCCGGCCATGATGTGGAGGCTGTGCCTCCACTGCCGCGCCAGCGGCAATGCTGCGCTTGTACAGCATCTGGACAATTAAGATAAAGTGCTTCTAGCCAGACGCAAGCTTACCGCTAGCGCGGCAGTGGAGTTGAAAACTCCACTCAAAAACAGGCACGAGTTACGCTACGCTAAACTCGCGCCAGCGCAGCGTAACATGCTTACCTACTAGCCTTTGAAGGCTACTTCGTTGTACCGCAGCTCGTTTTTGAACGTGCGCAGCTTGGTGTCTTCGTCGATAACCAAGAACTCAATCCCGGCCATCTCGGCGAAGTCCTCTAGGTACTCGCTGGTCAGGTTCTGGCTGTAGCCGGTGTGGTGGGCGCCGCCAGCTAGAATCCAGGCGGCGAGGCCGGTTTTCATGTCGGGGTGCACCTTCCAGAGCACGCGGGCCACGGGCAGGTTCGGCAGGTCTTGCTCAGGGGCCACAGCCTCCACGGTGTTCACAATCATGCGGAAGCGGTTGCCCATATCCACGATGGTTGCGTTGAGGGCCGGGCCAGCGGGGCAGTTGAACACCAGGCGAACTGGGTCTTCCTTGCCGCCGATACCTAGGGGGTGAATCTCGGCGCGCACCTTGCCTTCGGCGATGGTGGGGCAGATTTCGAGCATGTGCGAACCCAGGACTTGCTCGTTGCCGGGGGCGAAGTGGTAGGTGTAGTCCTCCATGAAGGAGTTGCCACCGGGCAGGCCGGCGCCCATCACTTTCATGGCGCGCACCAGGGCCGAGGTCTTCCAGTCGCCCTCGCCGCCGAAGCCGTAGCCATCGGCCATCAAGCGCTGCGTGGCGATGCCGGGCAGCTGCTTCATGCCGTGCAGGTCTTCGAAGGTATCGGTGAAGCCCTTGGCGTTGCGGTCGGTCAGGAACTTGCGCATGCCCAGCTCGATGCGGGCCGCGTCGCGCAGGCTTTCGCGCTTCTCGCCGCCTTCTTTCAGGTTGTCGCCGAGCTCATATTCCTGCTCGTAGGTGGCTACTAGGCCGGCAATCTGCTCATCGGTCACGGCGTTTACTTCGGCCACTAGGTCGCCGATGCCGTAGGTGTTCACCTCGTAGCCAAACTTGATTTCGGCTTCTACCTTGTCGCCTTCGGTTACGGCTACGTAGCGCATGTTGTCGCCAAAACGCACGAAGCGGGCGCCCTGCCAGTCGGCCCAGGCGCAGGCTACGCGGCTCCAGATGCTAAGGCGCTCCTGCACATCGACGCTCTGCCAGTGGCCCACGATTACCTTGCGGCTCAAGCGCATGCGCGAGCCGATGAACCCAAACTCGCGGTCGCCGTGCGCCGACTGGTTGGTGTTCATGAAGTCCATGTCGATGGCATCCCACGGAATGTCGCGGTTGTACTGCGTGTGCAGGTGGGCCAGCGGCTTTTGCAGGATTTTCAGGCCGTTAATCCACATTTTGGCCGGCGAGAAGGTGTGCATCCAGGCAATCAGGCCCACGCAGTTCGGCGTGTTGTTGGCCTCCTGCATGAGCTTGTAAATCTCCTGCGGACCCGTCAACACCGGCTTGTACACGATGTTGATGGGCAACTTGGTGCCCAGCTCTTTCGCGATTTCCTGCGAGTGGCGGGCTACTTCCTCCAGGGTTTCGGGACCGTAGAGGTGCTGGCTGCCAGTGATAAACCAGGCTTCGTAGTTTGAAATGTCAATCATGGTGGTGGGTAGTACCGTGGACTCTGTGAGTCCGCGAGTTAAATGATTGGGTGCTAGCACGCGCGGACCCGCAGGGTCCACGGTACAGCCTATTGCCCGTAGTAAGAATTGGCGCCGTGCTTGCGCTCGTAGTGTTTTTTAATCAAGGCATCTTTCAGCCGCGCCACGCCCGGCTTGAGCGTGCAGCTGAGGTAGGCTAGGCGCGCTACCTCTTCGAGCACTGCGCTGTGGTACACCGCTTTCTCTACCGTTTTACCCCAGGTGAAAGGCGCGTGGTTGCCCACGAGTATCATCTCGACTTCGGCGGGCGAAAGGCCGCGCTTCGCAAACTCGTTGATGATTTGCCAGCCCGTCTGGTGCTCGTAATCGCCCGCGATGAGCTCGTCGCTCATGGGCGGCGCGCAGGGCACGTCGGCCGTGAGGTGGTCGGCGTGGGTGGTACCTAGGATGGGAATATCGAGCTGCGCCTGGGCCCAGGCCGTGGCGTAGGTGCTGTGCGTGTGCACGATACCGCCGATATTCGTCCACTCCTTGAAGAGCAGCGCGTGGGTTTTCGTGTCAGAAGAAGGCCGCTTGGTGCCCTCGACAATGTTGTTGTCGAAGTCCACAATCACAATATCTTCCGGCTTCAGCGTAGCGTAGGGCACGCCGCTAGGCTTGATGGCGAACACGCTTTTCTCACGGTCTACCACGCTGGCGTTGCCGAAGGTGAAGAGCACCAGCCCGAGGGCTGGCAGCTGCATGTTGGCCTCGTAGCAGGCTTGCTTTAGGTCTTGGTACTGGCTCATGCGGTGGTGATGGCGGGGGTTTCGGGTTCCATTACCGGCTCTTCGGAGTGGCTGGTCGTCACGCTTTCCACGAACTTGCCCAGCGCTTGGTACTGCGCGTAGCGGGTGGCGTACTGGGCCACGCTCTCGGGGTTAGGGGTGTAGGTTTCGGCAAAACCGCTGCCTAAGGCTTTTTGCGAAGCCAGCACATCGGGGTAGATGCCCGCGGCCACGGCCGCGTACATGGCGGCACCTAGGGCGGGCGCCTGTTCCGACACGGCAATCTTGATGGGGCGGTCGAGCACGTCAGCCAGCGTTTGCATCACGAAGGCCGACTTCTTAGCCACGCCGCCGATGCCAATCACTTGTTTAATCGGAATACCTTCGCTCTCAAAGCGCTCCACAATCTGCTTCGAGCCGTAGCAGATGGCTTCGACCAGCGAGCGGAACACCTGCGGCGCCGAAGTGCCCATCGTGAGGCCCGTCAAGGCGCCTTTCAGGGCCTGGTTGGCGTCGGGCGTACGGCGACCGTTTACCCAGTCGAGGGCTAGCACGTGGCTTTCGGCGGGGTCAACTTCAGCAGCGGCCTTGGTGAGTTGCACGATGAGGTTGTCGCTCACTTCCTGGCGATAAGCAGCTTGCTGCTCGGCGGTCAGCACCTTCGACTGCACAGCCTGCAACGGCCACTCCAACA
Source organism: uncultured Hymenobacter sp. (assembly GCA_964385095.1). Taxonomy (GTDB): domain Bacteria; phylum Bacteroidota; class Bacteroidia; order Cytophagales; family Hymenobacteraceae; genus Hymenobacter. The sequence continues at coordinate 31,306 of CAYLNN010000035.1, read as the reverse complement.
TCTGGCGGAACCAGGCCAGCAGGTCGCCAAAAGCCGACTGCCCAGCCTCCAGACCCAACATGCCGGGGATAACCGAGCCATCAACCTGCCCGCAGATGCCGGCTACTAAGTGGTCGCCCACCTCAGCGGTCGGGGCTACTACGATGTCGCAGGTGCTGGTGCCCATCACCTTCACCATTGAATAGGACTCTATTTCACCAGCTACGGCACCGGCGTGAGCGTCGAACGAGCCCACTGCAATCACTGTATTGGTAGTCAGACCTAAGCGGCTAGCCCATTCTTCGGAAAGATGCCCGGCTACCTCATCAGCGGTGTACGTTTCCGTGAACAATCGATTGCGTAAACCGGCCAGTTTAGGTTCGAGGTGCGTGAGAAACTCTTCCGGGGGCAGGCCGCCCCAGCTAGCGTGCCACAGGGCTTTATGGCCAGCGGCGCAACGGCTGCGCTTGAAGCTAGCCAGGTCCTGGCCAGTCAGCGTGAACGTAAGCCAGTCGCAGTGCTCCATCCAAGAGTAGGCGGCTTCCGCCACGGCCTCGTCCTGGCGGGTGATGTGCATGATTTTGGCCCAGAACCACTCCGACGAATAAATGCCGCCCTCGTACTTGGTGAAGTCCTCGCCACCCCAGGTGCGGGCCTTGTGGTTAATTTCGGCGGCCTCAGCTAAGGCAGTGTGGTCTTTCCAAAGCACAAACAGGGCATTGGGATTCTCAGCAAACTCGGGCAGCATGCCCAACAGCTGGCCCTGCTCGTTCACGGGGCCGGGTGTCGAGCCCGTCGTGTCGATGGCTAGCCCCAGAATCTGCTCGGCTGGCACTTTGGTGGCTACTTCGCGCACGGTAGCTTCGAGGCCTTCGAGGTGGTCGAGCGGGTGCTGGCGGAAGCGGTTTTTGGCGGGGTTGCAGTACTGGCCCTGCTTCCAGCGCGGGTAGTAGTGCACGGCCTGCGCGATTTCGGCGCCGGTGCGGGCATCCACGAGCAAAGCGCGGGCCGAGTCGGTGCCGTAGTCGAGGCCGATAACGTAGGCCGGGGAGGCGGTTTGTTCTGGCACGGTGGTGTTGGATAGGAGTTACTTAAAATAATTTGTCATGCTGAGCGGAGCGCAGCGGAGTCGAAGCATCTCTGCCGCTTCATTGCTAGCGTAGGAGTTAGTTCACCGGTAGAGATGCTTCGACTCCGCTGCGCTCCGCTCAGCATGACGGTCGTTTTTACTTCCGCACCCCAAACGTGTAGCTGGTGGTGGTGTGGTAGGTTTCGCCCGGCTTCAGAATAGTGTTCGGAAACTTGACCTGGTTGGGCGAATCGGGAAAATGCTGGGTTTCGAGGCAGAAGCCGGCGTGTTTGCCGTAGACCACGCCGTCCTTGCCCTTGAGGCTGCCATCCAAAAAGTTGCCGGTGTAGAACTGCACGCCGGGCTCGTCGGTGGTTACCTCCATGGTGCGGCCGGTGGTGGGCTCGTACACGGTGGCGGCGCTGTGCTGGCCGGTGGCCTGGTTCAGCGCCCAGTTGTGGTCGTAGCCGCCGGGCACCTGCGCGATGCGTTCGCCAATGGCATGGGGGCTAGTAAAGTCGAAGGGCGTGCCTTTCACGGGCTTCAACTCGCCGGTCGGAATGAGGCTGGCGTCGACCACCGTGTAGCGGTCGGCCGGGATGGTCACCTGGTGGGCCAGCACGTCCTTGCTCTGGCCCAGGGCCAGGTTGAAGTAAGCGTGGTTGGTGAGGTTGACGGGCGTCGCCTTGTCGGTGGTGGCGGTGTAGTCGATTTTGAGGGCGTTGTCGGCCGTGAGGGTGTACACCACCGTCACGTTGAGATTGCCGGGGTAGCCTTCCTCGCCGTCTTTGCTGAGGTAGGTCAGCGTGAGGGTTTCACCCTCGGCCGAGGTACCGGGCTTGGCGGTCCACACCTTCTGGTTGAAGCCCACGGTGCCGCCGTGCAGCGAGTTGCCATTGTTATTGATACCGACCTGGTAAGGCTTGCCATCAATCGTGAACTTGCCCTTGGCAATGCGGTTGCCGTAGCGCCCAATGAGCGCCCCGAAGTATGGGTTCGACTTCTTGAATTCGGGGCTGAGGTAGCCAGCGGCCTTGTCAAAACCCAGGATAACGTCCGACATCTTGCCGTCCTTATCGGGCACGAGCAGGCTAGTGAGCGTGCCGCCGTAGGTGCTGATGCTGGCCTTCATGCCCTTGGCATTGGCTAGGGTAAAAAGTTGAATTTCGGTGCCGTCGGCAGTTTTGCCAAACGAGGCGGAGGTGGGCATGGCAGAGGCGCTGGTGCCAGTGGCGGCCGAGTCGGCCGGGGCCGTGGTAGCCGCCGTTTCCTGGCTGGTGGTGGAATTAGACGAACAAGCAGCTAGCAGCAAGGTGCTGCTAAAGGTGGCGGCAAGTACGCCAAGGCGCGGGGAAATGGGCATGGGAAAAAGACGAAAGATTAAAAAACGCTCACTTTTTGCGTAAATATGCCCCCTTCGCGGCGCACTCGCACCAAGTAGCTGCCCGCGCTCAGGCCCGCGGCCACCTCCAGCCTGGTTTGCTGCGGGTTAAACTGCTGCTGATACACCGTCTGCCCGAGCAGGCTAAAGACCTCCACGGTCATGGTTCCGGCGGGAGCGGCGCTGCCCAGCTCCACCGTAAAATTGCCCGCCAGGGCCGGCACCGGGTAAATCGTGACGTTCGCCAGGCGCTGGCTGGCCGCCACCGCCAGGGGTGTAGAAACCAGCGTAGTGGCCCAGCGCTGGCAGGCAAAGCCGTTGTAGTACCACAACCCCAGCTGCTGGCCCGGGGTGGTCGAGCAGCCCGGCACCTCCACCACGTTGTTGCCGGTGGCCGAGGTGAAAATGTAATCCCCATTGCTAGCCCGCTCAATGCCATATTGCTGGCACACCAGGCCGTTGGAAGCGTAGAGCTGGAGCTTGGTACCGGCATCGGGCAGGCAGTTGATAACATCCACGGCTAGCCCACCCAGCGCATTCGTTATCTTGTACCCCCCCGCCCCTAGCGGCGTCAAATCCCACTGCTGGCAGGTGAGGCCGCTGGGCGTGCCCTGGGCCACCAGCTGGCCCGATACGCCGGTGCAGCCCCAGGCATCCCACACGAGGCCACTGTTCTGGCTCTTGATAGTGTAGCGGCCGGCCGCCAGCCAATTGCGGCTCACGGTGGGCCAGCCGGTGGCGCCCCACGTTAGCTGGGCCAGGCCGAGCTTGGGCGCGCCGTTGTCGTAGCCATCGTAGTAGTGGTGGCTGAAATAGTTGACGCCACCTTCCTTAAATAGCCCAGCGTGGCCGGGACCGATGTAGCGGCCGTCGCGACTCAGCAGCGTAGTGCCGCCATTGGCGTTCAGGTCCTGGCCAGCCTGGTCGAGGAAAGGCCCGGTGGGGCTAGCCGAGCGCCCTACCTGAATATAATAGGTGCTGGCTGCTCCATTGCAGCAAGTGCCGCGATTCACGAACAGGTAGTAGTAGCCACTGTTGTAGGCCACGTAGGCGGCTTCCACGCCACCGTTGGCCACCGTAAACTGGTTGGCCACGTTGAGCGGCTTGCCGGTGGTGGCATCGAGCTGCGTGATGCGGATGCCGCCGAAATACGAGCCGTAGATAAACCACAGGTTGCTGCTGGCATCGGTGTAGACGGCGGGGTCGATGGCATTGGCCACGCTGCTGGCGGTGCTCGAAATCACCTCGCCCTGGTCTACCCAGCGGTAGTTGGGGTCGGCAGGGTCTAGCGTCACGTTGGTGGTGAGGCCGATGGCCGACACCTTGGACCCGAACGTGGAGCACGAGTAATACAGGTAGTATTTCCCGTTCATAAACTTGCACTCGGGCGCCCAAAACGTACCCGCAAAGCCCGGCACCTTATCATTTATCCAGCCCGGATACACCGCTTTGGTGTATACCGACTTGGCATCGGTCCAGTTGATGAGGTCAGTAGAGTACTTGCAGGCAATGCCATCGCCGGTGCCAAATACCCAGTAGGTATTCCCACTTTTCACAATGGTTGAGGGGTCGTGGATGCCCAGCGCGCCCTGCAATGCATGGGCGGGCGCCGAGGCTAGCCAGAGCCCCAGAATTAGTAGCAATAGGCCTACGCGGCGGGCGCGCAATAGTAGCGAGTGCAACATAAACGGGTGGGAAAAGAATGGGGGTAAAATGCACGGTTGGCCGCTGCCCTACCCTAAGGGCGGCGCAGCGGCCAGTTGGTAAGAGCTAGTAGCCAGGGTTTTGCGTCACGCCGGGGTCGATATCAATATCGCGCTGCGGAATGGGTAGCAGCTTCGACACGCCCAGGCGGAAGTTGGTGAAGTCGGTGTCGCGGGCCTTCAGCTCGTCGATGCCGGCCTGGGTATCCATCAGGCCCCAGCGCAGGATGTCGTACCAGCGCGTGCCCTCCCCGGCAAACTCGCGGGCCCGTTCGGTGCGGATAAGCTGGCGCAGGCCATCCTGAGCGTAGGTCCCCGTGAGCGGGGCCAGGTTGACGGAGGGGCGCTGGCGCACCAAGTTTACGAGCGGCAGGGCGGCGGCCGACTGGCCCAGTTCGGTTAGGGCCTCGGCCTGCATCAGCAGCACATCGGCGTAGCGCATCAGGCGGTAATTAATGCCCGAGGTGAAGTTTTCGGCCGTGGTGCGGGTGCGGTCGTTGAGGTACTTGCGCCAGTACTGCTGGTTGGGGTTCCAGCCCCACTCAGTAAAGGTTTTGCCGTAAAAACGGTCGGGGTTGAGCACGCTGATAATGGAAATATCGCGGCGCGGGTCAATCAGGTGTTTCGTAGTGCTGCCGGAGGCGAAGTTCACCGTCGAGTCGGTGTAGGCAGTAAGCAGCCAGCGGCGGGGCTGCACGTCGGCATACGTGACGCCGGGAGGGCCGAAGAAGTTAGGCCGGTCGTAGGCTTCCGAGGCCGAAGCATTGTCCTGGCCCTGGCCCACGTCGAGCACCGAGGCGGTGTACTGGATTTCGAATATTGATTCGCTGTTGTTCTCGTTGGCTTCGGTGAAGTTGTCGAGGTAACTGTCGGTGAGCGCGTACTGGTTGGAGCCAATAATGGTAGTAAACAAAGCCGAGGCTTCGCTATACTTTTTCTGGTGCATGTACACGCGGGCCAGCAGCGTCTGGGCCGCGCCCTTGCTGGCCCGGCCACGGTCGGGGCCGCTGTAGGCCCTAGCCAGGGGCAGGTCGGGAATGGCGGCCAGCAGGTCGGCAATTACCTGGGCTTCTACCTCGGCCTGCGTACCTTGCTTGGCGCGCAGGCCCACCGTCGACTCGGTCGTAACCAGCGGCACGCGGCCGAAGAAGTAGGCTAGGTCGAAGTACGAGATGGCCCGGATAAAGCGTGCTTCGGCCAGCAGGCGCGCCTTGAGGCCCGCGTCCATCGTGATGGCCGGAATATTGGTCAGCGCCTGGTTGGTGCGGAAAATCGTCCGGTAGTAGTCGTTCCAGGCGAATGACGAGATAAAGAAGTTGTTGTCGGGGGTGATAAAACGCGTGAAGTTGGCCAGCTCCACGAAGGGGCTTTGGCTGTACGACTCGTCGGAGCGGGCCGCCATAAACTGCCAGCTGTGGCCATACACGGCGTATTGCTGCAAGCCCGAGTAGCAGGCGTACACACCCTTCACAGCATCATCGGAAGTTTTCCAGAACTGGGCCGTGGACGGACCGTTGGGATTGGTTTTATCCAGTAGGTCTTTCTGGCAGCCGGTGGCTACCAGCAGGCTGCCCGCCAGCAACAGAGTAGTGAGTTTGTGGGATTTCATAAAAAGCAGCGTGAAGACAAGGATTTGGGGCCGCCGGCCGCCACCGGCTAGCCCCAAAAAATTAGAAATTGACCTGCACGCCCCCGATGACGGTGCGCACGTTGGGATACGAGCTGTTGTCGACTCCGCGGCTGTAGAAGCCGGTGCCGGGCGTTTCCGGGTCGTAGCCCGAGTACTTGGTGAAGGTCAGCAGGTTGGTGCCCGTCACGTACACCCGCACCGCCCCCAGGCTGGGTACCCGGTTGGTTATGCCCTTCGGAATGGTGTAGCCCAGCGAGACGTTTTTGAGGCGCAGGTACGAGCCGTCTTCGAGCCAGCGGGTGGTGTTGAACATGGCGTTGGAAGCCGCCGCCAGGCCCAGGTCGCCGAGGCCCCCGCCCTGCAGTAGGCGCGGTGTGGTGGTGGAAGGGTTGGTGCTCGACCAGGGCTGCACGTCGGCCTCGTAGTTGTTGGGGCCGTTGTAGCTCTGCAGCGCCAGCTTGGCGTTGTTGTAGATTTTGTTACCCGATACCGATTGCAGGAATACCGACAGGTCGAAGCCCTTGTAAGCGGCATTCAGGTTGAGGCCTAGCTGCAGGCTCGGCAAAGCCTTGCCGGCAAATACGCGGTCGGCGTTGTCAATCCGGCCGTCGCCGTTGGCATCAACGTAGCGCACGTCGCCGGCCGAGGCATAGGGCTGAATAACAGTACCCGCGGCGTTGCGGTAAGCATTCACCTCATCCTTCGACTGAAAAATGCCATCAAATTGAATCAGGTAAAACTCGCCCAGCGACGTGCCCAGCTGCGAGCGCGTTACGCCCTCGCCGCCGCCGAAAGTCTGGCCCTGCGTCGGCACCGACGTAATCCGGTTTTTGAGCGTGGTGAGCGTAAAGTCAGCCCCGTAAGTGAAGTCGTTTTTGCTTTCGTGGTAGCCCAGCGCCAGCTCAAAGCCCCGGTTTTCAAGGTTGCCCGCGTTCTGAAACACGTCGCCCCCAAAGTTGCCCAAGTAGGTTGGCACCTGCACCGGGGCTAGCGCCTTGCGGGTTTCGGAGATGTAGTAATCGGCCGATAGCGTGAGGCGGTTATTCAGCAAGGCCAGGTCGAGGCCCACGTCTTTGGTCAGGCGCTCTTCCCACTGAATGTCGGGACTGCTAAGCAGCGTCTGCGACGAGCCGTTCACAATCACCCCCGCTCCGTTCACGTAGTTCACGTTCTGGTTCACGAAGGGCGTGGGCAGGTAGCTGCCGCCAAAGCTCCCAAACAAGCCGTCATTGCCCAGCAGGCCGTAGCTGGCGCGCAGCTTCAGGTTGTTTACTGCCGGCAGGGCGTTTTTAAAGAATTCCTCCTCGCTGATGCGGTAGCCGAGCGAAGCGGCACCGAAATTACCCCAGCGGTTTTGGGGGGCAAATTTCGACGAGCCATCGCGGCGGCCGCTTACCGAAACCAGGTAGCGGTTTTTATAATCATAAGTAGCCTGCGTAAAGAACGAGCGTTTCGTGTTCTCGAACGAGCCGCCCCCCACTACGCCGGTCTTGGCACCAGCACTCAACTCGAAGTAATACTGCGGCTGCGAGGTAAAGTCCTGGGCCTGCGCATTCACGTTGTGCTGGCGGTAGCGCTGCTCCGAATAGCCAACCAGTACGTTGACGTGGTTATCGCCGAAAGCCTTGGTGAAATTCAGCGTGTTCTCGGCCATCAAGAAGACATCGTAGCCCAGAAACTCACTCAGCGACGACGTGTTGATGCGCGTATTCTGGCGCAGGATGCCCGCCTGCTGCGCGTCGGCGTTGCTATAGGTGTGGCCGTCGAGCGCCGCGTTGAGGCGGTAGGTCAGGAAGTCGAAAATGCTGAAGTCGGCGGTGATGTTACCGGCCAGCCGGTTATCGGCCTGCGTACGGCGCAGTAGTTGCTGCGCGCCTACCGGGTTGGTGGCGAAGGTATTAAGGCGCGTCGAGCCCGTGCCGAAGCCGCCCTCATTGGCGGGGTCGTACACCGGAATGCTCGGAATAATCGTCAGCACGTCAATAAACGGCGCCCCATTGAGCAGCGTTACGTCGAGGTGCGTAAACTGCGCATTTTCCTGAAAGCGGAACCGCCCCTTGGTCAGGCCTGAATTCAGGCGCAGGCTATAGCGCTTGAAATCGGGACCTTTTACGATGCCTTGCTGGTGAAAATAATCGCCCGAAATCAGGTAGTTCGCCGCCGTTTTGTCGCCCGTGCTGCCACCCGAGAAGGTAATGTTGTAATTCTCGCGGCGGCCGGTCTGAAAAAACTCCTTTTGCCAGTCGGTGTCTACGCTAGGGTCAAACGAGCCGCCCGCGCCCTTCACCGCTCCGGCCAGGCTGTTCTGGCCATTATTGAGCGGGTCAAGGCCCGCGTTGCGGTAGGCAATCACGGCGCGGTCGGCCCACTCGCTGGCATTGGTGAGGTTGTAGCGCTTGCGCACCTGGTCAAAGCCAATGTAGCCATTCAGGCTGATAGAAGGCACGCCGGCCCGGCCTTTCTTGGTGATGACCTGCACCACGCCGTTGGCCCCGCGCGAGCCATACACGGCCGTGGAGGAAGCATCCTTGAGCACCGTTAGCGACTCAATATCGTTGGGGTTCAGGTCGCGAATATTGTCCGACCACAGGCCATCTATCACGTAGAGTGGCCCGCTCGACGCATTGCCCAGCGTGCCAATGCCCCGTATCGTGATGGCTGGCGCATCGCCAGGACCGCCGGTGCCCTGCACCGTTACGCCGGCAATTCGCCCTTGCAGCGCCTGCGTCACCGTGGGCACGGGGGTTTTGGTGGCTTCTTTCACGTCTAGGCTAGCCACGGAGCTGCTCACATTTTGGCGGTTCTCAGTGAGATAGCCGACTACCACTACGTCGCCCAGCGACCTGGCATCCGGGGCTAACGCCACGTCAACCGTCGAGCGGTCACCTACTACTACTTCCTGGCTGGTGTAGCCGATGTAGGAAAACACCAGCGTGGCCCCGGCCGGCGCTTCAATGGTGTAGCGGCCGTCGGCGTTGGTGGCGGTGCCTACGTTGCCGCCCTTCACCAGCACGTTCACGCCGGGCAGGCCCTGGCCTTTTTCATCCACAATGCGGCCGGTAACGGGGCCGGCGGCGCGGGTAGCTTCCCGCATTTCGGCCGCGGCCGCGGTGTGGGCCAGCAGGGGTTGCAGGGGCAGGCAGCTGAGCGCGGCGGGCAGTAGCAGCCGCTGCATCTTGGGTACTGACTTTCTCATAGCGAAAAGGGTTGGGTGGGAAAAGTGAATGGTACTACCGAATTACTTTACACAATCGATTGTGCAAGCCGCTTAAAAAAAACGCCATCTCACGGGCTACAGGCGGGGCATTAGCCGGGCTAGCGCGGGGTCTTGGTGAATCAGCGCAACAATATTAAGTCGTTCTGAGAGAATTAACAAAAATAAAACTCTCACAAAAGCCCGCAAGCTTGTGCAGCTAGGGCTTACAAACGATTGCAGATAGGTTAAAGGCCTTTTTTACGCCTCAAAAGTTTTTTCAAGCAGCTAAGGGAACCAGCAGCCGCATTAACGATTGTGTTAATTGTCGGTACAACCAATCTTTAGCGCCTATCATACCCTAGCCCCCACCGAAGGTGCTACAAAGCAAAGCCCCCGCTACGGCTCTTACAGAGGCCACAGCGGGGGCTAGCAAACGCGGGACCAGCGGCCCTAATTATTTGGGGGCGGGCACGGCGCTTTCAGTGGGCAGGCCGCGCACGAGGCGCGAGTACAGCGAGATTTCCTGGTCGAAGAGGAAGCGCAGCAACACCTTGGTGTAGCTGGTATGGTGCTCGAGCGAATCGTAAAATTCGGGCGCCATTTCGCGCAGTTCAGGCAGCTTGTTCCAGGGCACCCCGGGCAGGTCGTGGTGCTCGTTGTGGTAGCCGATGTTGAGGTGCACGCCGTTGAGGCGGCCGTAGTACGAGGTAGTTTCCTGCTCGGGGTTCAGCACGAGGTAGTGCTCCTGAATCCAGCGGGCACCAACCGGGTGCAGACTCACCGAAAACCAGAAGCTGAAAAACAGGTACAAAAACGCCCCTGGCCCCAGCCACAGATACATACCCACGTTGAAAGCAATCTGGGCTAGCCAGTTGACGGCGATGTACTTATCGAACGGCACCACACTACGGCAGCGGAAGGTACGCACCACCTGAAAGACCGGAAAAAAGAACAGCCAGATGGCTTTGCCGATGGCGTAGTGTTGAATGAGCTTGGCCTCGTAGTGGTCGGGCAGGTCGGCATCGTGGTCGAAGTGGCCGAGCGCCGAGTGATGTTTGAGGTGAAACTTACGAAAGCTCATGGCCGTGGGTATCACCATTGGCAAGTTGGCGGCGATGCCCACGGCGGCATTGGCCCACTGGCCCTTAAACACCAGGTTGTGGGTGGCCTCGTGCACAATCACAAACAGCGTGTGGCACACAAACGCCCCTAGCACGTAGGCCGCCAGCAGCGACCAGTACCAGGCGTGGCCGTGCAGTAGGTACGTCATGGCCATTTGCAGGGCCACGCAGCCCGCCGTAATGAGGGCCGTGGTGGCGTTGCGGGTCATGAGACGCTTTACCTCGGGGTGGGCCTTGAGGAGTTGGCGGGCACGCACGTGGTGCGACACGGGCTCGGCTGTCGGGAAGTAAGCGGTGGGGGCAGCAGCCATATAGGTTGAGGAGAGGGTATGCGAAGGGACGCTACTAAGGTACTTCTTTTCTGGCGACCAGCGCGGGCCGCAGCGCGCACTGGCCTAGCACCTAGCCCGGCTCAGGGGCTTTAATGCGAGGGTCGAAGGCAAAATCCTCCCACCCTACTATGCGCACCTGCGCAAAATCGGGGTGGCGGGTATTGAGCACGTAGTTGTGCGCGTGGGCAATAATGGAGGAGGGCACCCGCAGCACGGCCGCCTGCTGGCGTCGGTACCAGTCGGCGCCCAGGGGCTGACAGCGGGCGTAGGCGCCGGTGGGCTGCCAGTCGGCCGGCAATTGGGCTAGCGAGAGCTCTTCTATGGCCAAGCCATCGGGCACGGCTATTCTAATGACATTGAACAGGTTATTCAGGCCTTCGCCGCTGCGGTGCACCACGTTTTCGAGACAAGCCAGGGCGCGGCTGCCCGCGGCGTAGATGACAAACTGCCCGCGCAGGTTCCAGCGGCCGGCGTTGCCGGAGGCCACTAGCTCGCCAGCGTATTTGGCCAGGCAAATGCGGTAGATTTCCAAAATCGGTGGTTAGGCGAAGTCGCCGTAGGCAATGCGACTCACTTCCTCGGCCACAAGGTCGATGCCGCCGCTGGTTTGGAGCAAGGCTAGCGGGGCCTGATTATCAAGGCCAAACGCTGGCTTGCCCAGCCAGCGCCGGAAGGCCGCTGCCTCGCCAAATACCTCGCTGCCTTGCCGGGCCAGGGCGAGTAGCTTCAGCACCTGCTCGCTAGCGGCGGGGGCTAGCCGCTTGTTGGCGTCGCGGTAGGTGCGCAGGGTTTTGGTGGTGGTGTGCAGCAGCTCGGCCAACTCATCCAGGCTTATTTGCAGCAGGTTAGCGACTGCAAAGGCGGCCTTGGCGGGCACACCGGTGCGGGCCTCCATCACGAGGGCAAAGGAATCGGTAACAACCGTGGCTAGGCTAGCCAGAGCCGCCGGAACCGGAACGGGCGAATGAATAGGTGCGGCAAGCATGAGCAAAAAGGGTAGGCTAGCCCACCGCGACCGGGCGAGCACCGGGCAAAGATGAGTAATTTTTCTTTACAAAACGGAAAAATTACCTTTTCGTTCCTTGTCGTTCCCTTTCCTTATAACAAGTCGCCCAACTCTTTTACCCCCAGCGGCCGCTGCACCGTGAATCCTTCGCCAAATTCTACGCCTATCAGGTGGCCAAACTCGCGGGCGCGGGCCTCCATAAAGTGCGCAAAAGTTTGGCCCGACAGGTAGGTTTGGGGCGCCGTGGGGTCGGCATTTTTGTTGAAGAACTGCGTGCCGTAGGCGTTGATGCTAGCCCACTTGCCGGCCCAGTAAGGCGTAATATCAACCACAAAATCGGCCGGAATCTGCCGGTCCTGGATGTAGTGGTAGACGTTTTTGGGGCGCCAGGGGGCCTGGGGCTGGCCGTCCTCCCCTAGCGTTTCTATCATGCGCAGGCCACTCAGAAAGCAGGCATCGGTGGCGAGCTGTGCCCCCCGGCCGTGGTCGGGGTGGCGGTCGGTAATGGCGTTGCAGAGCACGATTTCGGGCTGGTAGCGCCGGATGGCGGCGATGAGCGGCAATTGGTGCTCACGGTCATTTTTGAAGAACCCATCGGGCAGGCCCAGGTTTTCGCGCGCACTGAGCTGCAATATCTCGCTAGCCGCGGCCGACTCGGCCGCCCGGGTTTCGGGGGTACCGCGGGTGCCTAGCTCGCCGCGCGTGAAGTCTACGATGGCTACTTTTTTGCCGGCGGCCACGGCAGCCAGCAGCGTGCCCGAGCACGACATCTCCACATCATCGGGATGGGCCCCCAGGGCCAGAATTTCTACCTTACTCACAGATTTAACGATTTAAAGGATTACGCAAGCATACCCACTACCACAAGCCGACTACTTGAAAATCAGAGGCCTGCGCGTAGCAATATAAGCTTACGGTATGTTGCCCGCCGCGCCACTCAATCAACCTTACCAGCTCTAAAGAAGCAGCCTACACCAGCGGCCCTATTCCCACTCATCTCATCCTATGAAAATAGGAACACTCTAAAAAGAATTACAGTCAACCCAAAACGAACTACCCTAGCCAGCCTGCTGCAGGCAGGCGTATCCACGCAATCTGTTAAATCCGTTAAATCTGCGGTCATTTAACTCGCAGCTTTTTGCCGGGTTGCAGGGTGGTGCGCAGGCCAGGGTTGAGGCGTTTGAGGGTACTTACGCGCACGCCGTAGCGGTCGGCAATTTCGGAAAGCGTGTCGCCCGAGCGGACTTTGTGAGTAGCTACCTGCCGGGCGGCCGTGGGTTCGCCGCGGCTGCGGCTGCTCTTAGTGTGCAAGGCCCGGCTGTAGTAGTTGAACAGCGCCGAAGTAATGGTAAATGTCTCGCCCCGAAGCTGGTAGCCAGGGAAGTTGTACACGTAGGTTGGGTTAATAGGATTGCCCTCGTAGCGCACCTCAAAGTGCAGGTGCGAGCCCGTGCTGCGGCCCGTGCTCCCCCCTAGTCCTATCACCTGGCCGGCTCGCACGAAGGTACCCACCGGCAGCAGCGGCTTGCTTAGGTGCCCATACAGCGTTTCGAGGCCGTTGTAATGACGCACCAGCAGGTAGTTGCCGTAGCCCCCGCCATCGTATTTGCTGATACGAATAACCCCATCGAAGGCCGCCCGCACCGAGTCGCCGGTATCCAGGTCGAGGTCCACGCCGAAGTGCCAGCGCCCCCAGCGAAAGGTAAAGCCCGAAGTAACGGGCGTTTTGGTAAGTGGCATTTTGGCGAAGTGCTGCCGCTGCGGGTCCACGAGCTTGAGGGTGAGCGTATCGCGAATGCGACGGCCATCCACCCGGTAAGGGTTGATGTTGTGCGTGTCCCAGATGGCATAGTAGCCCGCTACCTTCACCCACGACGAGTCGATGAGCACCTCATCCGACATCTCCACTATTTCCTGCCCGCCCTCGTTGAGGCTGGTCGTATCCTCGCTCACGATGCTGAGCTTGCGGGCTGGGTTAAATATCGACTTCGCGGCGTCCGACCGGCTGTCGGGCATCTCTTCGGTTTCGATAATGGTAGTGGTATCCGGCTTCACGTAGCGCATCTTGGGCGTGCGAATCCGAAAGAAATCGCGCGACGTACTGCCTCGCGGAGTCGACGTCTTTTTACGGCGCTGGGCCTGCGCCGGGGCGCTGACCCCTAGCCAGCAGGCCAGCAGCAGCCACAAGGCTGGCAGCCGAAATATTAGCTTGGGAAAAGTCAAAAGGAACCCTAAAAAGGCAACAGTGGCCCGGTAGCCGGGTCACTGTTGCGCGTTGATAGTAAACAAAAGTCGCTAGCCCTCTCCCACTAGCTGCATCGCGGCTAGCCCTACTCGTGCAAGCCAGCCAGGTAGCGCTCGGCATCGAGGGCAGCCATGCAGCCCGAGCCGGCGGCCGTTACGGCCTGGCGATAAGTAAAGTCCTGCACATCGCCGCAGGCAAATACGCCGTCTACATTCGTCTTAGCCGAGCCAGGAATTGTTTTCAGGTAGCCCTGCTCGTCGTGGTGCAGGTAGTCGTGAAAAATCTTGGAATTGGGCTCGTGGCCGATTGCCACGAAGAACCCGTGAACGGAAATCTCGCGGGTTTCGTGTGTTACCAAATTCTTCACCCGCACGCCCTCTACCGCGTGTTCGCCCAAAATCTCGTCGGTGGCCGTATCAAACAGCACCTCAATCTTGGGGTTATCAAGCACACGCTTCTGCATAATCTTCGAGGCGCGCATGGCATCCTTGCGCACCAGCATGTACACTTTCGAGCACAGGTTGGCGAGGTAGTTGGCTTCTTCGGCAGCCGTGTCGCCGGCGCCTACTATTGCCACCTCCTTGCCACGGTAGAAGAAACCGTCGCATACGGCGCAGGCCGATACGCCCGAGCCATTCAATCGCGCTTCCGAAGGCAGGCCTAGCCACTTGGCCGAGGCACCAGTAGCAATAATTACCGCATCGGCCGTCAGCTCGATGCTTTCATCAATGGTGACCTTGTGCGGCCGCCCCGAAAAATCCACTTTGGTAGCAATGCCATAGCGGATATCAGTTCCAAAACGCTCGGCTTGCTTTTTCAGGTCTTCCATCATTTCCGGCCCCATCACCCCATCAGGGTAGCCCGGAAAATTCTCCACATCGTTGGTGATGGTCAACTGCCCACCGGGCTGTAGGCCCATGTACATCACCGGTTTCAAGCCCGCCCGCGCCGCGTAGATAGCTGCGGTGTAGCCCGCCGGCCCCGAGCCAATAATCAGACAATGAATATGTTCCATGTTCAGGGTAAGCTCTAGCTTACCTTTTGATATTTTAAGTATATTTTCGAAAGGCAAGCCAAAACTTACCCTACAAAAAACCCCAACCTCACGGTCGGGGTTTTCAGTCAACAAATTTACGGAGAAATTAGCCCAGGTAAGGCTTCAGCGCTTTCGAGCGCGAGGTGTGGCGCAGGCGGCGAATGGCTTTTTCCTTTATCTGGCGCACGCGCTCACGGGTCAGGTTAAACTTCTCGCCAATCTCTTCCAGTGTGAGGGCAGCTTCGCCGTTCAAGCCGAAATATAACGTAATGACGTCCGCTTCGCGCTTGGTCAGGGTCGAGAGCGCCCGCTGCACTTCCTTGCGGAGCGAATCGTTCATCAGGCCCGAATCAGGCGTTTCTTCGTCCTCATTCTCCAGTACGTCGAGCAAGCGGTTTTCCTCACCTTGCACAAATGGTGCATCAACCGAAACGTGGCGACCCGATATTTTCAGGGTATCCACCACTTCGGAGGTCGTGAGCTCAAGCACCTCGGCAATTTCTTCGGGCGAAGGCTCACGCTCGAATTTCTGCTCCAACTCCGAGAACGACTTGCTGATTTTATTCAGCGAGCCTACTCGATTGAGAGGCAGACGCACGATGCGGCTCTGCTCAGCCAGGGCTTGCAAAATGCTCTGGCGAATCCACCAAACGGCGTACGAGATAAATTTGAAGCCCCGGGTTTCGTCAAAGCGCTTAGCTGCTTTAATAAGACCCAAGTTACCTTCATTGATAAGGTCACCCAGGCTAAGACCCTGGTTCTGATATTGCTTAGCAACCGACACCACGAAGCGCAGGTTGGCTTTAGTCAATTTTTCGAGCGCTTTCTGGTCTCCGTCGCGGATACGCTGCGCCAGCGTCACCTCCTCGTCGGGTGTCAGCAGGTCCACTTTGCCAATCTCCTGGAGGTATTTATCCAGCGACTGGCTTTCGCGGTTAGTAATCTGCTTGCTGATTTTTAGCTGTCTCATCGGTAACGGCGCTAACTAGGTAGTTCTAAAGAAGTTAATCGGAAGATAATAGATTTTTCGAGCTTATTCCAATTCAGTCGAAAACAACAAGGCTATACGAGCGAAAGTTCTTTTCGGCTAGGTAATAAGCTCCGATGGAGGCTAGCCAATTTCCTTGACGGTCACTGGCTAGCCCGCACGGCAACTTGCGCAAAAATTACGCCTGCTTTTCGAGCAGCACTTTGCGCGAGAGGCGATACTTACCGGTTTTCTTGTCGATATCCACCAGTTTCACGTCAATCTCCTGGCCCACTTCGAGCACGCCTTCGAGCGAGGCGATGCGCTCGTGGGTGACTTCCGAAATGTGCAGCAGGCCGTCTTTACCCGGCATAATCTCCACAAACGCGCCGTAGGGCTGGATGCTGCGCACCTTGCCCTTGTAGGTTTCGCCCACTTCGGGCTGCGCAGCGATGGCCCGGATGCGGTCGATAGCACCCTGCATATCCGTCTGGTTGGAGGCGTAGATGCTTACGTGGCCCTTCTCGTCCTTCTCCTCGATAATTACCGTGGCGTTGGTATCCTTCTGAATCTGCTGAATAACCTTGCCACCCGGCCCGATAATGGCACCAATAAATTCTTTATCAATCAGCATCTTGTGCGAGCGCGGCGTGTGAGCCTTCAGCTCGGCAGCCGGAGCGGCAATGGTCTTGGCCATCTCGCGCAGGATGTGCAGGCGGCCTTCGCGGGCCTGGTGCAGCGCAGCGGTCAGAATCTCATTGCTCAAACCCTGGATTTTGATGTCCATCTGGCAGGCGCAAATACCTTTCTCCGTGCCGGTTACCTTAAAGTCCATGTCGCCGAGGTGGTCCTCATCGCCCAGAATGTCCGACAGCACGGCATATTCGCCGGTTTCTTTGTCCTGCACAAGGCCCATCGCGATGCCGGCCACGGCGGCGCGCACCTTCACACCCGCGTCCATCAGGGCTAGCGAGCCGGCGCACACGGTGGCCATCGAACTGGAGCCATTCGACTCCAGAATGTCCGACACGATGCGAATGGTGTAGGGGTTCTCCTCGTCGGGCGGCAGCACGCGCTTCAGCGAGCGGGCGGCCAGATTGCCGTGGCCGATTTCGCGGCGACCGGCGCCGCGGTTAGGCTTCACCTCACCGGTCGAGAAACCAGGGAAGTTATAGTGCAGCATGAATTTTGAGAAGCCCTTGGTCAGTGGCTGGTCAATAATCTGCTCGTCGAGCTTGGTGCCAAGCGTGGCAGTGGTCAGGCTCTGGGTTTCGCCGCGGGTGAAGATGGCCGAGCCGTGGGCACCAGGCAAGTAGTTGATTTCCGACCAAATAGGACGAATTTCGGTGAGCTGGCGGCCGTCGAGACGCACGCGCTCCTTCACCATCATGTCGCGAATGGCTTTCTTCTCGGCCGACGAGTAATAGCGGCTGAACTGCTTCATGTCCAGCTCGGGCTGCTCAGCCACCAGCTTCTCCAGGAACGCTTTTTTCACGCCCGAGAAGCCCTCTTTGCGGCCGGCTTTGCTCGTGTTGCCCGAGCGGGCCACGTCATAAGCACCTTGGTAAATACCTTCCTGCACGAGTTTTTTCAGGGCATCATTCTCCTCGTACTTCGGATATTCGCGGGGCTGCGCCTCGGGCGTGCGGCCCACCGCTAGGGCCAACTCTTTTTGCAGTTCTACCTGCGCTTTGATAGCCTCGTGGCCGAAGGCGATGGCAGCTACCATTTCTTCCTCGCTCACTTCGTTCATCTCACCCTCTACCATGGCTACCGAGTCGGCCGTGGCCCCCACGATGAGGTCCATGTCGGCGCGCGCCAAGTCGCTGGTTTTGGGGTTAACCTGGAACTGGCCGTCGATGCGGGCTACGCGCACTTCCGAAATCGGGCCAGCAAACGGAATATCCGAAATCGACAAGGCTGCTGAAGCAGCCAGGGCCGCCAGCGCATCGGGCTGCACTTCTTTATCGGCCGAGATGAGGGTAATCATTACCTGCACCTCGTAGTGGTAGTCTTTGGGGAACATGGGCCGCAGAATGCGGTCCACGAGGCGGCAAACCAGGATTTCGTAGTCGCTCAGGCGGCCTTCGCGGCGCTGAAACGAGCCCGGAATCTTACCGGCCGAGCCGAATTTTTCCTGATAGTCAACTGATAACGGCAAAAAATCCACGCCGTCGCGCTGGCTGGGGGCCGACACCACGGTGGCCAGCAGCATGGTATCGCCGAGGCGTACTACTACGGCGCCATCGGCAAACTTGGCCAGCTTGCCGGTTTCAATGGAAATCTGGCGGCCGTCGGGCAGCGCCAGGGTTTTAGTAATCGCGTGGGGAGCGGGCATTGGGAAGAGTTATACTTGAGACACGAGATATGAGACATGAGAAGTTGTACGGGCACCCCGCTTCAACTACCCTGGGGCCAGCTGGGCCGGCGCAGCGTATGTCGGGCGTCTCATGTCCAAGCAAGGCAGACAATGGGCAAAAAAAAGAGTAGGGAACCCTCGCGTGGAAGGCTCCCTACTCTCAGCGGGTGGGCTTACTTACGGATGCCCAACTCCTTAATAATCGCACGGTAGCGGTTGATTTCGCGGTGCTGCAGGTAATCCAGCATACGGCGGCGCTTACCTACCAGCTTCAGCAGGCCCAAGCGGGTGCTGTGGTCTTTCTTATTCACTTTCAGGTGCTCAGTGAGGTGCTGAATGCGGTGCGTGAACAAAGCAATTTGCGACTCGGCCGAACCGGTATCGGTATTTACTTTCTGAAGGCTGTTTTTTTCGAAGATGGCCTGTTTGGCCTCGGTCGAGAGTATCATCGGCAGATAGGGAGAACCCGTCTTAGATTGAAAAATAGGAGAAAATGCGTGCCCCATACCGTGGGGCGGGTGCAAAGATACGGGTTTAAACCCAGAATCGCAAGCCCTAATCCGTGATGGGAGCTGCTAGCCGCCGCAACCGCGGAAAGCTGGGCAAGCGCTGAGCCAGCCGCCGCCAGAAGTCCATCTCCAGCAATCCCGAATCATTATAGGCTTGGTACAGGAAGAACATTCCAAACGGAAACAGAATGCAGTTGGATAGCCACATACCGACGCCCACGGGCAGCACAAAGTCGCGCCCATACTTCGACCCCATCGTGTCGAAGACGTAGAAAATGATGAAGAATAGAATCGATACCAGGATGGGTACGCCTAGCCCCCCTTTCTTAATGATGGCCCCTAGCGGCGCCCCAATGAGAAACATAAGCAGCACAGCCACCGACTGCGTGTACTTGCGGTAGACCTCGATACGAAATTCGGCCGAGTCGCGCGCCACCTCATACAAATGCTGCGACGAGGAAGTAATGAACGAGTTGACGTTGCGGGCGCGGCTGAGGGCCTGCTCAACCTGCGAGGCCGTGAGCGGGATTAGCCGTTTGGGCGATACTACCAAGCCAGCTAGCTTACGGTTCTGGGCCCGGCCCGTGGTGTCGAGGCGCAAATACGTGTAGTAGCCCCCTAGCCGCGCCGGCAATACCTTGCGTTCGCTGGCCAGAATACTCTGAATGGAATCAACGCTATGGTGAAGCTGCGGGATATTCAGCATCATGCGGTTTTGCTGAAACAACTCCTTTTTGGTATTAGCCAAGTCGAAGGAGGCTAGCGAAAACGTTATCATGTTGCGCCTGAAACCCTGCCTTATAAACGAGGCCGCGGCGCGGCCCTGGGCGTCGGGCTGCTCCACGTACATGTGGCCTCTGAATAGCTCAAAGCCCAGGTACTGCCCGCCGAAGCGGGTAAACATGCGCCCCGAGTCGGCCAGCATCACCGTGGCATTGCCCGATTTCTGCGTGTGGTCATAAATCATGACGCCCAGCAGAATATCCTTGTTCTCCCCCACCTTGCGGTCTACCTTAATGGTGTAGCCCGGAATGCCGTTGTAGAATACGCCCGGCTTGATATCGAGCGCCAGCTTCTTCTGGCGCACATCCCAGAGCAGGCTATACGCACTCAGGTTGGCCTTGGGCACAATGCGCTCGTTGAACCAGAAGGCCGTGGCAGCCAGCACCAGACTCACCAGCCACACCGGCCGCAAAATGCGCGTGAGCGCAATGCCCGATGCCTTAATAGCCGTTAGCTCGTGGTGCTCGCCGAGGTTGCCGTAGGTCATCAGCGAGGACAAAAGCACGGCTAGGGGCAGTGAAATCGGCACGATGAGAATACTGAAGAAAAACAGCAGCTGTAGCAGCACGCCCGTTCCCAGGTCCTTGCCCACAATATCGTCCAAGTACTTCAGCAGCGTGTGCGTGAGCAGAATAAACTCTACCACGGCAAACGTGAGCAGGAAAGGCCCGGCAAAAGCCTTCAGAATAAGCTTATCTAATTTTTTCACAGCGTTGAGTAAATACGCAGGCTTTTTACACCTCCCGAGGCTAACGTGCGGGCCCAGCATCTAGTGCGTGGCCAACCTGGCGCGGCTAACCCCCTACCTGTTCGCGCAGTTTACCCACTAGGCCTTCCCAAAGCTCCTGGTGCTCCTGGGTATCGGTGTGGTCGGAGTAATCGGTAACGCGCAAAAATACTTCATCCGTGATGCGCGACGCCTCCAGCGTAAAGTCGAGGTAGTTCGCGTCGAGCAGCGGGCGCTTTTGCTCGTCCAGAAAAACGTAGCGGATGCTGCGGCCGGGGCGCTGGGCCGCTATTTCGGCAAAGTGGCTCTGCTTGTCCCACACCATATTAAGACGGCGGTCGGGGTCAAGGCGTACGTCGTCGCAAAACCATTGCGACAAGCCCGAGGCTGAGGCGATATAGGGGAAAAGTATTTTAAGCGAAGCGTTTATCGAATACTCCCGCTCGAAGCGGCGCTTGGTAGTGGTGGCGGGCATAGCCATGTCAAAAAAGGTAAGTAGCCCGTCACTCCCCACTAAAAGTGGCTCTGCGGGCAGGAAAACAAGTAAATTTTTAAATCAACGCTTGCAAGGACAAGTTTTTTCAGTACCTTTGCACTCCCAAATCACCAACCGGCGGGGTAGCTCAGTTGGTTAGAGCACAGGATTCATAACCCTGAGGTCACGAGTTCAACTCTCGTCCCCGCTACACTTCGCAAGCGCCGCTTCAACGCAAGTTGAGGCGGCGTTTTGCTTTGACCGCCAATCCGTAGCGGCTACGCGGCGAAGCTTTTTGGCAGCTAAGGCAGGCTAGCCACGGCCAGAAATAAAAAGCGCCTGCCTCCACTAAAGGGGACAAGCGCTTTTCAGTTTCAGTTGAAAGACCGGGCTAGCCAGCTAGTCCGGCTTTCCTTACTTCGCTTTTTCAACGATGCCGGCAAAAGCAGCAGGGTGGTTAAGGGCGAGGTCAGCCAGCACTTTGCGGTTGAGCTCGATGCCAGCTTTCTTCAGGCCGCCCATCAGCTGCGAGTACGAAAGGCCGTGCTCACGGGCGCCAGCGTTGATACGCTGAATCCAGAGGGCGCGGAACTCGCGCTTCTTTACCTTGCGGTCGCGGTAGGCATAGAGCAAGCCCTTTTCTACGGCGTTCTTCGCAACGGTCCAAACGTTCTTGCGGCGGCCATAGTAGCCTTTGGCAAGACGCATTACTTTTTTGCGGCGGTGGCGTGAGGCCACGTGGTTTACACTCCTTGGCATAACCTAGTTGTTTTTGGCAGCCGGCGCTCCGCGTTAGCAGAATCTTGTGATGCAGCCGGAAACCTGGTTTAAATTGAGAATGAAGAATTGGGCAGAAGGCACTAGCTACGCAGAGCGAAGTAGTCCTTCCTCTTTCCAAATCAGATATTCAGCATCTGGCTTACCCGGTTCATGTCGGCCGAGCTAACGAGGCCGCTGTGGGTGAGGGCACGCTTACGCTTGGTGCTCTTCTTGGTCAGAATGTGCGACTTGAAGGCGTGCTTACGCTTTACTTTGCCGGTGCCGGTCAGCTTGAAACGCTTTTTGGCACCCGACTTGGTTTTTACTTTGGGCATGGGGATGGTTGATTATTGATTGTTAGGTACTGACGCCGAACATATTACTTAACACGGCAACGGCAGCCATCAACAAACGGGGTGAAACTATTCGGTAGCGGCGGGCTCCTCAGCAGGCTTGGCCTCTCTGGGAGCTTTCGGCGCCTTGTCTTTGTCGGCAGGGGCAGCGGGCTTGGGGGCAACTGCCTTGGCCACTACGGCCGCCTTAGGAGCGAGGTAGAGGAACATGCGCTTGCCTTCGAGCTTGGGCAGCTGCTCTACTTTGGCCAACTCCTCAAGGGCCTGAGCAAACTTGAGCAGCAGGATTTCGCCGCGCTCCTTGAAGACGATGCTACGGCCCACGAAGTGCACGTAGGCCTTAATCTTGGCGCCTTCCTTCAAAAACTCCTGCGCGTGCTTGAGTTTGAAGTCAAAGTCGTGGTCATCGGTGTTAGGACCGAAACGGATTTCCTTGAGCACCACTTTGGTTTGCTTGGCCTTTAGCTCGCGGGTCTTCTTCTTCTGCTCGTACTTGAATTTCGAGTAGTCGATGACGCGGCACACGGGCGGCACGGCCGTGGGCGAAATCTCCACGAGGTCCAGGTTCTGGTCCTGGGCCATTTTGCGGGCCTGGTCGGTGGGATACACTCCCTGCTCGACGTTATCCCCCACCAGGCGAACCTCGCGGGCGGTGATTTTCTGGTTGATTTTGAACGGCTCCTCCACCTGCTGGCGGGGCACGTACCGACGATTCGGGGTAGCTATGGCGAAAGTCCTCCTGCTAAAATGTGGCGGGGAATGATTTTAAGGCGGAACACACGGCCGGGGCTGGCCAAGCGTTCGGGGGGCAAATATCCGACTTTTTACTGGGAAATCCAAATTAAGCCGTTAGCTTTTAGCTATTAGCGGCTAGCCGGCAATGAAACGAGTTTGTTTCGTTGCCGGCTAGCCGCTAATAGCTAAAAGCTAACGGCTACATAGTTAACCCATTGCCTCGGCAATTTGGCTGTTGACACTCTGCACGAAGCTGTCAATGGGCATCGAGCCGATGTCGCCCTCGCCGTGGCGGCGCACGCTGATGAGGCCGTCCTGCGCTTCTTTCTCACCCACAATCAGCAGATAAGGCGTTTTGGCAATCTCCGCGTCGCGGATTTTGCGGCCGATGCGCTCGTCGCGGCCGTCTACGGTGCCGCGCAGGTCAGCGGCTTCCAGCTTGGCTTTTACCTCGTGGGCGTAGTCGGCAAACTTATCGGAGATGGGCAGCACAATAAACTGCTCGGGTGAGAGCCAGAGTGGGAAATTACCAGCCGTGTGCTCGATGAGCACGGCCACGAAACGCTCCAGCGAGCCGAATGGCGCGCGGTGAATCATCACCGGGCGGGCGCGGGTGTTCTCGGGCGTCACATACTCAAGGTCGAAGCGCTCGGGCAGGTTGTAATCGACCTGAATGGTGCCGAGCTGCCAGCGGCGGCCCAGCGCGTCGCGCACCATGAAGTCGAGCTTGGGGCCGTAGAAGGCCGCCTCGCCCAGCTCCGTGACGGTGGCTAGCCCCTTCTCGGCCGTCGATTCCTGAATAGCGCTTTCCGCTAGGGCCCAGTTTTCGTCGGTGCCGATGTACTTGGTCTTGTTCTCGGGGTCGCGCAGCGAAATTTGGGCTGTGAAGTCGCTAAAACCGAGCGCTTTGAATACGTAGAGCACGAGGTCAATCACCTTCTGAAACTCCTCCTTCACTTGGTCGGGGCGGCAGAAAATGTGCGCGTCGTCCTGCGTGAAGCCGCGCACGCGGGTGAGGCCGTGCAGCTCGCCCGATTGCTCGTAACGGTACACGGTGCCGAACTCGGCCAGGCGCACCGGCAGGTCGCGGTAGCTGCGGGGCTTGGTGCGGTAGATTTCGCAGTGGTGCGGGCAGTTCATCGGCTTGAGGAAGAACTCCTCGCCGGGGTTGGGCGTCTTGATGGGCTGGAACGAGTCGGCGCCATATTTCTCGTAGTGGCCGCTGGTTACGTACAGTTCCTTGGCGCCGATGTGAGGCGTCACAACCGGCTGATAGCCA
The DNA here is from genome assembly GCA_964385095.1 of uncultured Hymenobacter sp. Lineage (GTDB taxonomy): Bacteria > Bacteroidota > Bacteroidia > Cytophagales > Hymenobacteraceae > Hymenobacter. Next base: position 7,662 of record CAYLNN010000035.1, on the reverse strand, counting down.
GCCTTCACCTGAGCTTTGCGCAGAAACTGCTCTAAGCGCTCGCGCAGCGTGGTGCCCTTAGGCAGCCACAGCGGCAGGCCGGCGCCTACCTTCTCCGAAAAGGCGAACAGCTCCAGTTCCTTGCCCAGCTTGCGGTGGTCGCGGCGCTTAGCTTCTTCGAGCTTTTCGAGGTACTCGGTGAGGTCCTTGGCCTTGGGAAAAGTGATGCCGTAGAGGCGGGTCAGCTGCTTGTTTTTCTCGTCGCCGCGCCAGTAGGCGCCAGCCACGTTCATGATTTTAGCAGCCTTGATGGGGCCAGTGTCGGGGATGTGCGGCCCGCGGCAAAGGTCGGTGAAGCTGCCCTGGGTGTAGAACGTGATGTTGCCGTCTTCCAGGTTTTCGAGCAGTTCCAGCTTGTAGGGGTCTTGCTTGTCGGTGAAGTAGGCTACGGCCTCGGCCTTGGGCACCTCGCGGCGCTCAAACTTGCTTTTGTTCTTGGCCAGTTCGAGCATTTTCTTCTCGATGGCCGGGAAGTCGTCGCTCGAAATGGTGCGGCCTTCGCCGAGGTCCACGTCGTAGTAGAAGCCGTTTTCGATGGCCGGGCCGATGGCCAGCTTCACGCCGGGGTACAGCGCTTCGAGGGCTTCGGCCATGAGGTGGGCCGAGGAGTGCCAGTAGGCCTGCTTGCCGCCGGCGTCGTTCCAGGTGAGGATTTCGAGGGTGGCGTCGTCGGTGAGGGGGCGATGCAAATCGCGGATTTCGCCGTTTACTTTCACGGCCAAAGCATTGCGGGCCAGGCCTTCGCTGATGCTGGCGGCGAGGTCGTGGCCCGTTGAGCCGGCTTCGACCTGGCGCACGGAGCCGTCGGGGAGGGTAATGTTAAGCATAAACTATCGCCTGCGATGGGCGCAAAGCAGGCGCAAGTTACACCCAAGGTCGTGAGGAATATACCCTGCGGGCCCCGCTAGCCCCTACCCCAGCCAGCGGCGCCTAGCGCACAGGCAACGGCGCGAGCGGTGCTACAGGCTGCGGGCGGGCAGCGGGCGCCGGAGCCGGCCGGCGGTAGTAGCTACGCGGGCTAGTGCGCAGGCTATCGGGTAGGGCAGCCTGCACTAGCTCATTAGTTTTCCAGACTTTGTACGTCCAGTGCTGATTGCCAGGATTTTCAGCTACCAGCAAGCGGTACTGGCGCAGGGCTTCGGGCAGGCGGCGCTGGCCCTCGAGGGCCTCGGCGAGCAGGGAGCGGGCGCCGGGCAGGCGGGCGTTACGGCGCAGAGCCCGCTGCAAGTGCGGGATGAGGGCGGCTGGGCGCTGGCCGTGGGCGCTGGCGGCCAGCGCGAGCCGATAATCAGCCCGGTACTGCGTAGTATCGAGGGCTAGCGCGCGGCGGTAGTAGTAGAGCGCGCTGTCGGGACGGCCTTGCAACTCCAGCTGGCGGCCGTAGTCGTAGTGCAGCGCGCCCGAAGCCGAGTCGAGGCGCAGGCCCTGGCGGGCGTAGTGCGCGGCCTCGTCGGGCAGGCGGTAGGCATTGAGCAAAAAGGCTAGCTGGTGCAGAATCTCGGGCTGGCGCGGGTCGCGGGCGCGGGCCGCCTGCAGATAGTCGAAGGCCTGGGCAGTATCGGCGGTGGCGGCGTAGGCCAGCCCTTTGTAAAAGAGCGCGGCGGGCTGGTCGGGGTCGAGGCGCAGCGTGCGGTCGAGGCTAGCCAGGGCGGCCTCGTACTGGTGGGCGGCCAGGCGCGTTTCGCCCTCTAACAGCGGCAGCTCGGGCGAGTTGAAGCCCGCGTCGGCGGCGCGGCGGGCGGCGGCCAGGGCTTCGCGCAGCCGGCCCAGGGCGCGCAGGGCCCGGGCCTGCAAATAGTAGAGTTCGCCGTCCTGGTCATCTACTTGCAGGGCAACTTCGACGTCATGCAGGGCAGCCACGGGCTGGCCGGCGGCCAGGCGCAGGCTGGCGCGGCGGGCCAGCAGGCCGGTATTGTCGGGCTGCTGCTGAATAGCGCCGTCGAGCTCATCGGCCTGCACGCGGGGGCCAGTCCGCACCGTGGTCAGGTCCACGAGGGTATCGGGCCGCTCGGTGGGCGCACCCTGGCAGGCGGCCAGCAGCGGCAGCCCAGCGAAAAGAAGCCAACGGGACATTAGGTTGCGGCAGAAATCGAAATACAAAAGTAGCGGCTAGGCTAGCCACCAGCGGCCGGGAGTGAGGCTAGCCCCGGCGCCGGGGCTAGCCTCACTCCCGGCGCCAGGGCCGACTTTTGCGCCGCGGCCTACCCTAGTCAACCATTTTTTCAGCGGAGCGCCGCCGGCTTGGTGCACACTGGCGGGCATTTTTTGTTTAGAAGCTATGAAAATTCTCCTCGTCGAAGATGAGCCCTCGGTGGCGGCGTTCCTGCACCAGGGCCTTACCGAGCAAGACTACACCGTAGACCTGGCCGCCGATGGCCTGCTCGGCCTGCGCCGGGCCCAAAGCACGCAGTACGACTGCCTGATTCTCGACCAGATGCTGCCCGGCCTGAGCGGGCTGGAGGTGTGCCGGCAGGTGCGCGCCCACGACCCCGGCGTGCCCATTCTCATGCTCACGGCGCTGGGCGAAACGGATGATAAAATCCGGGGCCTCGACGCCGGGGCCGATGATTACCTAGTCAAGCCCTTCGCATTCAGCGAGCTGCTGGCCCGCATCCGGGCGCTGGTGCGGCGCCGCACCGAGGCGCCCGCGCCAGCCGCCGTGCTGCGCCTGGCCGACCTCAGCCTCGACCCTGCCACCAAGCGCGTGGAGCGCGCCGGCCAGCTCATCACCCTCACCGCCCGCGAGTTTGCCCTGCTCGAATACCTGCTGCGCCACCAGGACCGCGTGGTGAGCCGCGCCGATTTGCTGGAACACGTCTGGGATTTGAGCTTCGATACCGGCTCCAACGTTATCGACGTGTACATCAACTTCCTGCGCAAAAAGCTGGATAGAAATTTCGAGCCCAAGCTCATCCATACCCTGGTGGGCATGGGCTACGCGCTGCGCATTAGTGGGTGATGAGGTGAGGAGGGTATGAGGCAACAAGTGGCGAGAGTACAAGATGGGAGTACAAGCGGTAATGAAGTCGTGCAGCAGGCAAATGAAGTCCTTTACTTCACTGCTCATTCGTTACTGCATCACCCCTTTAAAGTACCCTGTCACCCTTTCAGCTCTTCCTCCCATCACTTGCCGCCTCATACCCTCCTCACCTGAAAACCTCCTTACCCTGATTCCATGTCCATTCGCCTGCGGCTGGCGGCCCAGTTTGGGGCTATTCTGGTGATAACGCTGGTGCTGTTTGCGCTGGCCATCTACTTCGTGACGCAGCAGGCCCGGCGCGAGGAGTTTACCCAGAGTTTGTTTCGGCGGGCGCTGGTGGTGGGGCACGCCTACGCCGACGGCCAGGCGCGGGCCGATTCGAGCCACCGGTCGTCGTACCGGCAGTATCTGCGCCAACTCTACCGCACGCTGCCCGCCGAGGAAGGCCGGGTGTACGACGCGGCGGGCCAGCTCGTGTTTCGCGAAGGCCAGCGCCCGGCAGTCAAGGCCATTCCGGCCGGGTGGCTGGCCGAGGTGCGCCGCCGGGGCCAGGCCGTGCTCGAGCCTGAGGCGCACTACCACGAAACCGTGGGCCTGCTCTACCAGGATGCCCGGCTAGGCCCCCTGGTGGTGGTAACCGCCTCGGTCGATGAGGAGGGCCGCCACCAGCTCGCCAGCCTGCGCCGGGTGCTGATACTAGGTTTGCTGGCCGCCGCCGCCATCATGAGCGTGGGCGGCTGGCTGCTGGCGGGCCAGGCCCTGCGCCCGCTGCGGCGCATGGTGGGCGAAGTCGATGGCATCACGGCCACCGACCTGAGCCGGCGCCTGACCCAGGCCGCGGGCCCGGCCGACGAGCTGGGCCACCTGGCCCAGCGCTTCAACCGCCTGCTCGAACGGCTCGAATCGGCCTTTGTGGGCCAGCGCACCTTCGTGCGCGACGCCTCGCACGAGCTGCGCACGCCGCTCACGGCCCTTATCGGTGAGCTGGAGGTGGCCCTGCTGCCCGCCGAGCGCCCCCCGGCCGACTACCGCCGCACCCTGCAAAGCACGCTCGACGCAGCTCGCCAGCTCAGTAGCCTCACCAACGGCCTGCTGCAAATAGCCCGGGCCAGCGGCGACCCCTCGCAGGTGCCCATGGCCGCGGTGCAGCTCGATGAGCTGCTGCTGCTGGCCCACGAGCAGATACTGCGCCGCCACCCTACTTGCCGCGTCGATTTGGAGCTGGGCGAAGAAGCCCTGCCCGCCTCGTGGGGCAACGAGGCGCTGCTGCTGGCGGCCGTGCTCAACGTGCTCGATAATGCCTGCAAGTACTCGGCCGGGGCCGCCGCCCCAGTGCTGGCCAGCCTACGCCCCGCCGGGGCTGGCTGCCTGCACTTGCGCGTGCAAGACCACGGCCCTGGCCTCAGCCCTGCCGATTTGGAGCAGGTATTCGTGCCGTTTTTTCGGGCGGCCACGGTGCGCGGCCTGCCGGGTCACGGCATCGGCCTACCACTCACGGCCCAGATTATGGCTCTGCACGGCGGCCTGGTACGAGTTGAAAGCCAGCTAGGGCACGGCACTACCGTGTGGCTGGAACTGCCCGTGCTACAAGCAGGGGCTTAGAGCATATTGGGTAATTTAGAAGTACTGTCATGCTGAGCTTGTCGAAGCATCTCTACCGCGCCGTTGAACAATGCGAGCGGCGCGGTAGAGATGCTTCGACAAGCTCAGCATGCTATTCTTTTTGAAACATTTTCCAAATCCACTAAGGCTCATACGCGCTAATAACCAGCAATTTACTATCTTTAATTTCTTTTTAATTTCACTTTAACTTCATCTCAACCAAACTGCCGTATTCTTGTGGCCCTTTTCCCACCCTAGCCAGCAGCTAGCGCTGCGCCCCATGCCCATTTCCATGCCCGAGGTTACCTCTATTCCTAGCCGCACCGGGGCGCCGGTGGCGCCCGCGGGCACGGCTGCTGGCCCGCCTCCGCCCGGCCGGTTTAGCACACTGGGGCAGGATGCGCCGGCGGGGCTGGTGGTGTTTCTGGTGGCGCTGCCGCTGTGCCTGGGCATCTCGCTGGCCTCGGGGGCACCGCTGCTGGCGGGCATGGTGGCCGGCATTGTGGGCGGGCTGGTGGTGAGCGTGCTCAGCGGCTCGGCCGTGAGCGTGAGTGGGCCGGCGGCGGGCCTCACGGTGGTGATGCTCTCGGCCATTGCCACGCTGGGGTCGTGGCCGGCAGTGCTGGCAGCCACGGTGGTAGCAGGCGTTATTCAGCTAGGACTGGGCGTGGCGCGGGCGGGCATTATCGCGCTGTACTTTCCAGCGGCGGTTATTCGCGGGATGCTGGCCGCCATCGGCATTATTCTGATTCTAAAACAATTGCCGCACTTTGTGGGCGCCGACACGGACTACTTCGAGGACATGGACTTTTTGCAGTTCAATGGCCTGAACACGTTTTCGGCTATCGGGGCCGCGTTGCAGCACTTCAGCCCCGGCTCGGTGCTGATTGGGGCCGGGTCGCTGGTCCTGCTGCTACTCTGGGACAGCCCGCCGGTGCGCCGGCAACCCTGGGCGCGGCTCGTGCCGGGCGCACTGGTGGCAGTGCTAGCGGCCGTGGCCCTCAACCAATTATTGCGCAGCGTGGCCCCCGACTGGCAGGTGCGCCCGCAGCACCTCGTGAAGCTACCCGTGGCAACCTCGCTAACCCAACTGGCGGGCGAGATGACGTTTCCCGACTTCAGCGCACTGCGCAAACCGGTCACCTATGGGGTGGCGTTCACCATCGCCATCGTGGCCTCGCTCGAAACGCTGCTCAGCATCGAGGCCGTCGATAACCTCGACCCGCAGAAGCGCCACACTCCTACTAACCGCGAGCTGCTGGCCCAGGGCGCGGGCAACATTCTCAGCGGCTTGCTGGGCGGACTGCCGCTCACGGCCGTTATCGTGCGCTCGTCGGCCAACATCGCGGCCGGCGGGCGCACCAAGCTCGCCGCCTTCCTCCACGGCATGTTGCTGCTCACTAGCCTCTTGTTTTTGGGTAGGGTGCTAAACATGATTCCGCTGGCGGCGCTGGCCGCCGTGCTGCTGCTGGTGGGCTTCAAACTGACTAAGCCGGCGCTCTACCGCCAGCAGTGGCGCCTGGGCTGGGCGCAGTTCGGGCCGTTCATCATCACCATCGCGGCGGTGCTATTTACCGATTTGCTCAAGGGCGTGAGCATTGGGCTGGTGCTCGGGTTCTTCTTCATTCTCAAGGACAACGCCAAGGCCGGCTCCTACCTGCGGCGCGACGAATCGGCCGGCGCTGAGCCCGACCTGCTGCACCTGCGCCTGCCCGAGCACGTGTCCTTTCTCAACAAGGCCAGCATCGTGACTACCCTGGAGCAACTGCCCGGCGGCAGCCGCGTACTACTCGACGGTACTCGCTCCGACGTTATTGACCAGGATGTACTGGAGGCCATTGAGGCTTTCCGGCAGGCGGCCCCGGCGCGGGGCATTGCCCTGGAGCTGCGCGGCATTCGGCAGGTGGCCCTAGGCGGCCACTAAAACCGGGCGGGCTTTTCATTCGTTTTTTACGCTTTCCGCTTCTTTTTTACTTTATGGCTTCTTCGCTTTCAACCGAGCAATCAACAACTTCCGGCATTCAGGATATTCTGGCTAATAACCGCCAGTGGGTGGCTACCAAAAATGCCGAGGACCCCGAGTTTTTTAAGCGCCTAGCCGACGGCCAGAAGCCCCGTTACCTGTTCATCGGCTGCTCCGACTCGCGGGTGCCGGCCTCGGGCATCACGGGCACCGGCCCGGGCGAGATGTTCGTGCACCGCAACATCGCCAACATGGTGGTGCACGCCGACATGAACCTGCTCAGCGTGTTGCAATACGCCGTAGAAGTACTTGGTGTGCAAGATATTATGGTAGTGGGCCACTACGGCTGCGGCGGCGTGGCCGCGGCGGCCAACAACAAGCAGTACGGCCTCATCGACAACTGGCTGGTAAACATCCGCGACGTGGTGCGCCTGCATGAAACCGAGCTGTTGCGCATCACCGACGAGAAGCAGCGGCTGCGCCGCCTCGTGGAGCTTAATGTGATTGAGCAGGTGCAGAACCTGGCCAAAACCAACATCATCCAGAACGCTCGCCGCGGCGAAAACCCGCCCCGCTTGCACGGCCTCGTCTACGACATCGCCGACGGCGTGCTTAAAGACCTGCAAGTAGATAATACTGGTAATTTCAGCAACATGGCTCACATCTACAGCACCGAGGCGCCGCCAGTAGCCGATGCCGGCTCCGCCCCCGAGCCTCCCACCGAGGAAGAGGATTCGAGCAGCTACGAAGGCCCGCAGCACGACCCTGGCCAGGAGTAAAAGGGCTAGCCCGCCATTTGGGCGGGCTGCCCCTTGTGTACACACGAAGGCCCGGCTACTTTAGTAGCCGGGCCTTCGTGTGTATTACTCACGGCTGGCGGGCCTAGCTGGCAGGTGCTCGTACCAGTGGGCGTGCAGGCGGTCGCGGCGGGCAGCGGCGCGCAGCAGGGGCGGCAGCAACTGCTGGCACAGGCGGTTCATGGTCAGGTCCTCGCTGGTGTAGGTGGGCAGTTTGATAGCCTCTTGTAGCACGGCAATGGCGCGGCGGCGGTGGCCCTGGTACTTGTACATGCGCGCCA
>CAYLNN010000034.1:0-36164 GCA_964385095.1 uncultured Hymenobacter sp. | reverse complement strand
GTGGGTTCTAACATCGAGGTTATCACCGCTGAAACCTCGCTGCGCGAAGCCCAAACCAACTACTACGCCGCCCTCTACGATGTGCTAGTGGCCAAGGTAGACCGCGACAAAGCCACCGGCGAGCTGTATTCGCAAGCCAAGTAAATTCTGTAATCGACTGTCATGCAGCGCGCGGCGAAGCATCTCGCGCGGCGCAGTACTCTCTACCATACGCACCGGCGCGAGCGAGATGCTTTGCTGCGCGCTGCATGACCACCTCCTAGTTGTATGAACCTCACTACTGCCCGTTACTCCCTGCTCGCCGCTGCACTCTTCCTTGCTTCGTGCGGCGGCGGTGATAAAGACCCCAACGCCGAGCTAGCCAAGCTCAAGGCCGACCAGGCCGCGACTCAGGCGAAGATAGCCGACCTCGAAGCCAAAACCGGCGCCGGCAAGGCGGCCGAGGCGGCCGGTGCCGTGCCCGTATCGATACTGAAAGTGGCCCCCGAAAACTTCGCTGGCTACCTCGACGTGCAGGGCCGGGTTGACTTTGACCAGAATGCCACGGTGGGCGCCCGCGCCGCCGGCACCCTCACCAGCGTGCGCGTGCAGCGCGGCGACCGCGTAAACAAAGGCCAAGTGCTAGCTACTGTAGATGCCAGCATCTTGGATGCCAACATTGCCGAGCTGCGCACCCGCATGGAACTTGCCAAAATCGTGTATGAGAAGCAGGCGGGCCTGTGGAAGCAGCAGATTGGCACCGAGATTCAGTACCTGCAAGCCAAGAATACTTACCAGGGCTTACAGCGCAACCTAGCCACCATCAACCAGCAGCGCGCCCTCTATAATGTAGTGGCGCCCTACAGCGGCGTGGTCGATAACGTGATTCCGAAGCTGGGCGAAACTGTGGCACCTGGCGCTCCGGTAGTGCAGCTCAACAGCGGCCAGGGCGGCAAAGTCCTCGCCGATGTATCGGAAGCCTACGCGGGCAGCATTAAGGCTGGCGACAAGGCTCTAGTGACCCTGCCCGACCTCGGCAACGAGGAAATTCCAAGCACGGTGCGCACCGTGAGCCGCACTATTTCGGCCACCAGCCGCACGTTTACCGTGGAGCTGCGCCTGCCGGCTAGCCAGGCTGGCAAGCTGCGCCCCAACATGGTAGCTACCGTGCGCATCCAGAACTACGGCCAGAGCAACGCCACCGTGCTGCCCGTCGACCTGATTCAGCACGACGAGGAAAACGCCTACGTGCTGGTGGTAAACCGCGACGGTGGCAAGGCCGTGGCGGCCAAGCGCGTGATTAAGACCGGCCAGACCTACAACGGCAAGCAGGAAATCACGAGCGGCCTCAAGCCCGGCGACGAAGTTATCTCGGCTGGCTACCAGAATTTGAATGAAGGCCAGCAGCTGAAAGTCAGCTAAATCCATCCCGCTCAACTAGCAACCTATTGTTATGCAAGACATTGAGAAGGAATTTGGACCCACCAGTTGGTCCATCAACAACAAGACGAGTATTTACATCATCACCTTGCTGCTCTCGATAGCGGGCATTTTTGCCTACATCAAGCTCGGCAAGGAGAAGTTTCCGGATATCGTGATTCCGCGTATCATCGTGGCCACGGTGTACCCGGGCACGTCGCCGACCGATATCGAGAACCTGGTGACGCGCCAGCTTGAGAAAGAAATCAAGAGCGTGAACGGGGTGAAGAAAATCAACTCGACCTCGAACCAGGACTATTGTATTGTCGACGTGGAGTTTAACTCTGGCGTGGACGTGCAGGCTGCCAAGCAGCTCATTAAGGATGCCGTAGACAAGGCTAGCACCGAGCTACCCAACGACCTACCCAGCGCCCCGCTGGTGAAGGAAGTGAACATCTCGGAGCAGCCGATTATGTACGTCAACTTGAGCGGCAACCTGCCCGCCGCCCAGTTGAAGAAGCTAGCCGACGATTTTCAGGACAAGATTGAGGCGCTGCCCGAAATCACCCGCGTCGATATCGTGGGTGCCTTGGAGCAGCAGGTAAACGTGGACGTGGACCTGTATAAGCTGCAAGCTTCGCAGCTCAGCTTCACGGATATCGAGAATGCCATTGCCCGCGAAAACATCACAGTATCAGGCGGCTCTATCGATGTGGGGGCGCAGAAGCGTGCCGTGCGCGTGGCTGGCCAGTACGTGAACGCCGCCGACATTGCCAACATCCAGATTAAGAACCTGCGCGGCGCGCCGGTGCGCCTCGGCGACATCGCCACCGTGGCCGACGGCTTTAAGGACCGCGAAAGCTATGCCCGCCTCGATGGCCAATCGACGGTGACGCTGAACGTAGTAAAGCGCCAAGGTGAAAACTTACTCGACGCCTCCGACAAGATTCACGACCTCGTGAAAGAGTCGCAGGCTAGCATGCCGAAAGGCTTGAAAATCACGATTACGGGCGACTCGTCGAACGAAACCCGCAACACGCTCAATGACCTCATCAACACCATCATCATCGGCTTCTTGCTGGTGACCTTGATTCTGATGTTCTTCATGGGCACCACCAACGCCCTGTTCGTGGGCTTGTCGGTGCCGCTGTCGATGTTCCTGGCCTTTGTGCTGCTACCCGGCTTCGGCTTCTCGCTGAACATGATTGTGCTGTTCGCATTCCTGCTAGCCTTGGGCATTGTGGTAGACGACGCCATTGTGGTGATTGAAAACACCCACCGCCTGCTGCATGAGCACCCCAACCTGAGCACCGCTAAGGCTGCTAAGTACGCAGCGGGCGAGGTATTTATTCCGGTACTGGCCGGTACGCTCACTACGGTGGCGCCATTTGTGCCGCTCATGTTCTGGCCCGGTATCGTGGGCTCGTTCATGTTCTTCCTGCCGGTTACGCTTATCCTCACGCTGGGCGCTTCGCTGGTGGTGGCCTTCATCATGAACCCGGTATTTGCCGTGAGCTTTATGAACCGCGACGAGCACCTTGACCACGTGGAGAAGCCAAAAATGACGCGCGGCTTCCTCATCGGCATGGGTGGCCTGTTGCTGATAGCCCTAGCAGGCTACGCCGCTGGCTCGAAGTTTTTGGGCAACCTGATGGTGACGCTCATCGTGCTCTGCCTGCTCGATAAGTATGTGTTTGTGTACATGATAGCTGGCTTCCAGCGCAGCATCTTGCCGCGCTTCCAGAATGGCTATGCCCGCTTAGTAGAGCTAGCCGTGGGCGGCACGGTATGGCGCCAGGGCGCCATCATCGCGGGCCTGCTGGTGCTGGGCGTGATTAGCATCATGGCCGTGGGCGCTCGCAAGCCCAAGGTAGACTTCTTCCCCAAGGGCGACCCCAAGTTTATCTACACCTACCTGCGCATGCCGGTGGGCACCCGCGTAGAAGTGACGGACTCCATCACCCGCATCCTCGAAAACCGGGTGTATAAGGTGATTGGGCGCAACAACCCCGACGTAGAATCGGTGATTACCAACGTGGCCATCGGTGCCGGCGACCCTACCGAGGCTACCGCCGCGGGCACGTCGCAATCGCACCTTGGCAAGGTTGGCGTGGCGTTCAAGGAGCTAGCCGAGCGCAAGGGCCAGGCCACGCACATCTACATGGATGACATTCGCGAAGCCGTAAAAGGCATTCCCGGCGCCGAGGTTTCGGTAGACCAGGAGTCTAGCGGCCCGCCCCAGGGCAAGCCGGTGGCCATCGAGGTTTCGGGCGACGACTACCCCAAGCTAGCCGCGCTTTCCAAGAAGGTAGAGCGCTACGTAGACTCGCTCAAGATTGGTGGTATCGAAGACCTGCGCTCCGACCTACAGGACCGTAATCCCGAAATCGGCGTGAGCATCAACCGCACCCGCGCCAACCGCGAGGGCATCAGCACGGCCCAGATTGGCTCGGAAGTGCGCACGGCCATCTACGGCTTCGAGGCCAGCAAATTCAAGACCCCGGATGATGAATACCCCATCCAGGTGCGCTACGCCAAGCCTTACCGCGACAACGTGAATGCCATCGTGAACGCCCCGCTGACTTTCCGCGACGCTACCGGCGCGGTGCGCCAGGTGCCCATCTCGGCTATTGCCGATGTTACCTACGGCACCACCTATGGCGGCATTAAGCGCAAGGACACGCACCGCCTCATCACGATTTCTTCGAACGTGCTCAACGGCTTCACCGGCCCCGACGTGGTAGCCAACGTGACCCGCGCCCTGAAGAGCTTCCCTGTGCCGCCAGGCTACACCGTAAAAATGGGTGGCGCGCAGGAAGACCAAAAGGAAACCAGCGACTTCCTCGGCGTGGCCGCTCTCGGCGCGCTAGCCCTTATTTTCCTAGTGCTGGTTACGCAGTTCAACTCGGTGAGCAAGCCGCTCATCATCCTCACCGAAATTATCTTCTCGATTATCGGCGTGATGCTGGGGCTAGCTATCTCGGGCATGAACATATCCATCGTAATGACGGGCGTGGGTGTAATCGCGCTAGCCGGTATCGTGGTGAAAAATGGTATCCTGCTGGTAGAGTTCACCGACATGCTGCGTAGCCAGGGAATGAACCTGCACGACGCCCTCGTGACGGCCGGCCGCACTCGCCTCAACCCGGTTATCCTCACGGCTACGGCCGCCACGCTGGGCCTCATTCCGCTGGCCATTGGCCTGAACATCGACTTCTACGAGCTCTTCAATTCGGGCAACCCACACTTCTTCCTAGGCGGCGAGTCAGTGGTGTTCTGGGGCCCGCTAGCCTGGACGATAATTTTCGGTTTGACGTTTGCAACCCTTATCACCCTGCTGGTAGTCCCGGTCATGTATCTTCTCAATGAGAAGCTGCGGGCTCGCATCACTGGCCGTGACTACAACTCGCCGCCCCCTCCCACCGAGGTTGACCACGAGGAAGTGGAGGCCGCCACCCCAGCGGTGCTGGCCTAAAGTTTGCGGCAATTCCCTGGTACTGGCTGGCTATTCATCAGGTAGCCAGCTAGTATTGAGGAAGACTGCGCTGCCCGTTTTACTAGCTCTAGCTCACCTTTTTTCTGCAAAAATTATGTTCACCGCTATCTCTACCACGGCCCCCGCCAAAAGCATCGAGCAGCAGGTGCTGCGCATTATCAGCAAGCGCAAAGCTATCAAAGCGGTGCGCCTGCGCCGCACCGCTAGCCTCAGCCGCGACCTGCGCTTCGATACCGTAGACTTGGTCGATATCATTATCGAGCTGGAGCGTAACTTCCACATCACTGTGCCCGATGAAGTACCGTTTTACACCGTCGGCGACTTTGTGCGCTACGTCACGGCCCACGCCGCGTAGTTATCTGAACCGCGGATTCAGCGGAGTACTCGAATTTTGAGGCCGATTGTACTATTGTTCAGTTCTTAAGGAACCCTCACTAGTATTTCGATTTACAACAAGAAAGGCCGCCCGATTGGGTGGCCTTTCTTGTTGCTCAATGTTTTAATCGGCCTCAAAATCCGAGTACTCCGCCGAAGCCGATAAATCTGCGGTGCAGCTAATTACCGCACGTTGCCGCCAGTAGCTTCGCGGCCGTCGTTGCCGTCGCGGCTACCATCGGTGGTGTTGGCTGTGGCATCGGTACTGGGCTGGCCGGTGGGCTGTACATCGGGGGCGGCGTCGTGCACCGGGCGGGCCGTGGTGCTGCTGGGCGAGCCTAGCCCGGCATCGGTAGCCGATTGGCCAGTGCCAGCCGGGGCGCTGGGCAGTTCGATGGTACCTGCGTTTTTGGCCGAGGCCTCGCTATGAGGCCAATGTTCGCCGGGGCTAGCGGGGCTGGCCTTGGTATGGCTGGCTTGAGGCTGGGCCTGGCTGGCAAAGCTGCTGGCCTGCGTGCCGCGCGTCTGCTGCAATTCCTCGTCCGTCACCACGGTCGAGGCTTTGGTAGCTTCCCACTCGTGGAATTTGTCGAGCTCGTGCTTGATGGAGGTGGAGAACCAGGCCACCAGGGCCATATCATCGAGCAAGCCCACCACCGGGATGAAGTCGGGAATCAGGTCGATGGGCGAGATAAAGTAGATGAGCACGGCCACGGCGGCTACTACCGTGGTAGTGGGCACCCCCGTGTACTCGCCCGCGGCGCTGAGCTTGATAAGGCGGAACAGGCTTTGCAGCGTGTCCCAGGCCTCGTGGGCCAGGGTGCCGATTTCCTTTTTCTCGCGGGCCTTGTTGAAGGCATCGAGCAACAGTTTTTTGAGGCGCGTGGGCTGCTTAACGTAGCCTTCGGCGGAGGCCAGAAACTTCTTGAAGATGGCCGAAGCGGCGATGTTGTCGCCGGAGGGCGGCGGAGAGCTGGTGGTAGCCATTGCGAAGAAAGGGATAGAAACTGCGGGAGCTAGGCCGCTGCCGCTTGTGTACGTCCGTGTACTGCAATCGCCGCCCGCAAGTTATGCCCGCGCAAAAAAGCGGCTTCCCGCGCACCCGCCGGAAGCCGCTACTACTTGCAGAAAGCAGGATGAAGCCGGGCGGCTTACTCGGGGCGCGCCTCGGCGGCGGCCGCTAGCATACCTTCCACGTCGGCGGCCGTAGCCTCGGGCGACACTTCCTCGGCGCCGCGCACGCGGCCGGCCGAGTAGAAGTTGCGGTGGTAATACGCCTGGTTGAGCGAGCTTACCATAACGCCACCATTGCAAGCGGCGTGGGCAAACTTGTTATCTTTCAAGTAAATACCTACGTGGTAGATAGCCCCCTTGCCGTGGCGGAAGAATACTAGGTCCCCGGCTTTCATGTCTGTTTTAGCCACGCGCTGCACCGACGAGAACATCGAGCGCGAACTGCGCTTGAGCGTGATGCCGTATACCTTCTTGAATACCTGGCTCACGAAGCCCGAGCAATCGGTGCCCCGGCGCGAGTTGGCGCCGTAGCTGTAAGGCGTGCCGAGCCAGTCGGTCACGGTTTGCAGCAGGCTCTTGTTCTCGGTATGGGCCAGTTGGAGGCCCAACGTCTGGTTGTAGTAGCCATAAGCCAACGAATCGCGCGAGGCCGTGGTAGCGGGTGGCTCGGCGGCTGGGGGCGTGTCGCCAGCGTCGAGGCCCGAAAGCAAAGATGCCTCGGCTACTGCCGGTGCCGAGGCACCAGCCGAAGCCGAAGCAGCGGGCATTTTTTCGAAGCAGAAGGAGAGCGCCAGGGAAGCAGCAGCGAGGCAACACAGCAGGGTATTCTTCATTGTCCGTCGTTGGAGTAGGCACCGGCCAGCGCCCTCGAGCTGGCTGACCGGGAATGCAAAAAGGCGTAGACTGTTGCGCTAGGCAGTGCTGCAAATGCAGCCAGAATTAAGGATGAATGAACGCGTGAAAACTACCTTTTAGAAGAAATTCACTAGGGTAGCGTTCGTCCAAAGCTAAGCAACAAAAATTTAAGCACCCAAGCTATTTCTTGAAAAAAGACAGGTTTTCTTTAAAAAGTACCTAATAAAAGCTAATATTTCTTATTTTCACTTGCAACCATCGTCAATTTTTGCTCGTAGATTCGCCCGAATTTTATACAATGTCTGAGCCCCGCACTTTTGTTAATTCGCCACTAGCCCGTATTGCGCGGCTGGTGCTGGGCCGCGCTCCGCGCGTGGCCATGGTGCTGGGCCAAACCGTGCACTTGAGCGGCACTACCCGCGCCGATTTTCTGGCCGACCCTGAGTGGGTGGCGCACGAGGAAGTACACCTGCGCCAGGTGCGTGACCTGGGTACCCTTCGCTTTCTCTATAAATACTTGGTTGAGTCGGCGCGCGTGGGCTACTACCAGAACAAGTATGAGGTCGAAGCCCGCGAAGGTGCCCGGCGCTTTATGGAAGAGGGGGGATTAAAAAAGGGCTAGCCGTTCGCAGCGCCTGACGCGCTCCGAACGGCTAGCCCTTGCCACAGGCAAGGTGGCGGCTAAAGCTGGGCTAGCCGGCCGCCATCCACGGCCAGGGTGCTGCCGTTGATGAAGTTGGCTTCGTCGGAGGCCAGGAAGCAGATGGCGGCGGCCAGCTCATCGGGCGTGCCAACCTGGCCGGTTATTTTCTCGGTGCCGTTCACCACGTTAGGGTTGTTGCGCAGCATGGGCGTTTCGACGGCGCCCGGCGCGATGGAGTTAATGCGAGCCTGGGTGTAGGGAATTTCGAGGCTGAGGCCGCGCACGAAAGCCTCAAGCCCACCCTTGCTGGCGGCGTAGGGCGCCACGTTGGGAGTGCTCTGGAAGGCGTGCACCGAACTGATGGCTACCACGGCGCCCCCCTGCATGTGCGGCACGCAAAGCTGGCAGAGGCGGAAAAGCGCCCGCAGGTTCACGTTCATCACCTGGTCCCAGTCGCGGGGGTCGAGCTCCAGAATGGGCGTGTAGGTCATCATGGCCGCGTCGTTTACCAGGATGTCGATGCGGTGGAAGCGGGCTAGGGTCGTTTCGACGGCGTGCACGAGGTCGGCGTCGCGGCCCACGTCCGTTTTAATAAACAGCGCATCGCTGCCCAGCGCTTTTATCTCGGCCTCCACGGCGTGGCCTGCCTTCACTTCGCGGCCCAGGCACACCACGGTGGCGCCTTCGCGGCCCAGGCGCACGGCCGTGGCCCGACCAATGCCGGAAGTGGCGCCCGTGACGAGGCAAACTTTATTCTGAAAACGAAACATGACTAGCGCACTAAAAGACGAGGTTATGCTAAGGAAACGGCCCGGGCAAGTAGTTGTTTGCGTGGTGCCTGAAGAAGCTGTGCCGTGCAGCTAGGCCCAACCTGAACGAACGATGAAGCAGCTCGGCCGTATCAGCAACTATGACAATCACTTGCCTGACGCTTTTGGCCACCGACATTGCCCCGTTTGACTGGCAGCGTCTCTTCATTTCGGACCAGGCGCCAGCGGGGTTCTTGTGGGAGGTGCTGGTGCGCAGCATTTTCGCCTTTGTCCTCACCATCGGCGCGTTGCGCATCACGGGCAAGCGCGGCGTGCGGCAGCTTTCCTTGTTTGAGTTTGGGCTGATATTGGTGCTGGGCTCGGCGGCGGGCGATGCTACCTTTTACCACGATGTGCCACTGCTATATGTTATCTTGGTTTTTGCGGTAGTGATGGCGCTCTACGTGTTCTTCAATTACCTCATCGACCAGCACCCACGCATCGAACGTCTGTTTGAGGGCGCGCCCGAGCTCATTATTGTGGAGGGCGAAATTGACTTTGTTGCCTTCACTAAGGCCAGCCTCACCGCGCAGGAGCTTTTTGGCCAACTGCGCCCCTACCAGATAGAACACCTGGGCCAGGTGCGCCGCCTCTACCTGGAAGCTACCGGCGAGGTAAGCGTCTACTTCTTTGAGCCTGAACACGAACGCCCCGGCCTGCCCATCTGGCCCGAAATCTACCACTGCCCGCTGTTTGAGCTGCCGCAGGCCGGCCGCTACGCCTGCCACGCCTGCGCCACGGTGCGCGAACTGCCCGCTGGCCCGGCCCCCACGCCGTGCCCACGCTGCCAGCAGTCCTATGGCTGGCTACCCGCCAGCACGGCGCCGCGCACGGCCTAGCCCGCCGTAACCTATAGGCGCCAACTTACGAATACAGTGCCAGCTACCCCCAGCGTGGTAACTACCACACCTTACCTTTTCCTTTTCTTCGCTCATGGAACCTACGCCCAACCAGCCGACCAACGGCTCTTCTACTACCAATTCGCCTTATATCGGCTCGCCCGCTACTTCGTCGCCCGCTGGCGATGGTCAGTTTTCAACCACGGCAGCCCATGCCACTGGCACCGGCAAATACCCTACTAACTATACCACGCCTAACAGCCAGCCCACCGCCAGCGGCGTGCAGGGCAAGCTAAACGATGCCTTAGCCAGCGGCAAAAAATGGCTCGAAAACTCCGGCATCAGCGACAAGGCCCAGCAGCTGCCCCAGACTGCCAAAGAGTTGGGCAACAAAGCCAAAGATTTGGGTAACAAGGCGGTTGACAGCGTAAACGGCTTGAGCACCGGCCAAAAAGCGACCGTAGTTGGCCTAGTAGCTGCGGGCGTTGCCTTTTTGATTACGCGCGGCGGCAAAAAGAAAAAGCATAAAAAAGACAAGGGGGACTACCGCCACAAGGCACAGCGTTCGCCCTTCGACCACCAGCCCCACACCAAGGATGGCGACTATGACCGCCGGGGCCAACGCCCCTGGGGCGCCTCGCGCTACGGCTCGACCGCCAGCCAGGGCCAACCCGGCCGCAGCCGCGTAAATTCGGGCAGCGGGTACACCTCGTCGCCCTCGCATAGCAATGACTTCGGTAGCCAGTCGGGCAGCCACGGCCCTAGCGCCGGCAATAGCTCGTACGGCAGCGACTCGCAGTTTGGCAGTGGCCAGCGCCGCGACCAGGGCCCGGCTTCGGGCAGCCACTACGATTCGAAGACGTCGGGTAGCCAGAACCCAAACAACCTCGACCAGCTCAACAGCGCCTACTAGGCCTGTAAGTTGCGTATAACCTGAAAAGGGCCGGCTGCCAGCGCAGCTGGCCCTTTTTGCGTAAACTTGCTCGCCTATGCTCTTTTACACCGTTATGAAGCCCATGGTGCGCGTGGGGCTGCGCGTGTTTTTTCGCAACCTCGAAGTGCGGCACCGCGAGCGCCTGCGCCTGCCGGGGCCGCTCATGCTGTGCAGCAACCACCCCAATACGCTCATGGACCCGCTCGTGACGGCCGTGCAGCGCCACCAGCCCATCGCGTTTCTGGCTAAGAGCACGTTTTTTAAAAACCCTATTCTGGGCGCCATTATGCGCTCGGGCAACTGCATTCCCATCTACCGGCGGCAGGATGCGGAGGGTGCCGGCGCCCTCACCTCCGCCCAGCTCACGGCTAGCAACGAGGCGAGCTTCGGCCGTTGCTACGACTATCTGGAGCGGGGTGGCACGGTCATGATTTTTCCGGAGGGCACCAGTGTGAGCGAGCGCCGGCTGCGCCCGCTCAAAACCGGCGCCGCCCGCATTGCGCTCGGCACCGAGGCCCGGCACGATTTCAAACTAGGGTTGAAACTGGTATGCGTGGGCACCAACTACTTCGACCCCACGCGTTTCCGCTCCGATGTATTCTTAAACGTGGCGCCACCCATCAACGTGGCCGACTACGCCGCCCGCTACCACCAAGACCCCGAAGCCGCCGCCGATGAGCTGACCGACGAGATAACCCGCCGCCTCACGCGCCGCCTCGTCATCAGCCGCGCGGCTGATGACGACCAGCTCGCCCAGCAGGTCGAGCGCACCTTCGGCGACCACCTCAACCCCGACGACGACCCGAGCACGCTCTACGACAACTTCCAGCTCAGCCGCACGCTGCTCGATGCCGTGGCCTGGTTCGAGCAGCACGATGCTAGCCGGCTAGCCGCCCTGCGTGCCGCACTCAGCACCTACCTGGCTAGCCTGGCCGCTCACAAGCTCGACGATGATGACCTTGACCAAAGCCAGCGCCCTGGCACCCGGCTAGCCGATTACCTGAATCTGGTGCTGGGCTTCCCGGTATGGCTTTACGGCGTGCTGACTAACTACTTACCCTACAAGCTGCCCGCCGAAGTAGCTCGCCGTGCCACCAAGGAAACCGAGTTTATCGCGGCTATTATGCTGGGTGTGGGTATGGTGACCTTCCCGCTAGCCTACACCGTGGAGGCCGCGGCGGTGCAGCGCTGGCTCACGCACGACTGGCGCCTCACTGCCTTGTTTGTCCTCAGCTTGCCCCTAGCCGGCTTCTACGCTTTAGGCTATTGGAATACTCTGAGCGCCCGTCTCAGGCGCCTGCGAGTGCGGCGGCTGCCAGACGCTACCCTAGCCACGCTGCAAAGCCAGCGAACGGCTGTACTAGGCTTGCTCGACGAGGCCAGGGCTGCGTATTTAAATAGTGTGGCGTAAGCTGAAGCTTGCGCTACCCCTACTCGTCCAGGTACTGGTGCACGAACTTGATGGCCATGCTGCCTTCCCCCACGGCCGAGGCTACCCTGGCCATGGCCCCGGCGCGGCCATCGCCCGCGGCGAACATGCCGGGCACGCAAGTCTCTAGCAGATAAGGCTCGCGGTCTTTTTTCCAGGCGGTTTTGTAGCGCGGGTCACTCACGAGGTCGCGGCCCGTAAGCAAGTACCCTTTGGGGTCGCAAATGGCCAAGTCGCACACCCACTCGGTGCTGGGCTTGGCGCCAATGAAGATAAACAGCGCCCTAGCGGGCCGCTTTTCGGGCTCGTGGCCCTCCTGCTGAATCACCACGGCTTCGAGCGAGTTTTCGCCACAAGCCTCGCGCACCTGGGTGCGAGGCATTATTTCGATGTTGGGCGTCTGGGCAATTTGCTCGATGAGGTAGGCCGACATGCTAGCCGCCAAGTTATCGCCCCGAATAATAATGAATACCCGCGAGGCATAAGTCGATAAATACATGGCTGCCTGCCCCGCCGAGTTGCCCCCACCGATGATGTACACCGGCTGGGCGCTGCAGCTGCGCGCCTCGGTGCGGGCGGCCCCGTAGTACACGCCCGCCCCACTGAGGCGGTCGAGCCCCGGTGCATTCAGGGTGCGGTAGCTGACGCCGGTCGTGAGTACCACGGCGCGAGCTTTTATCTCTTTTTTATCGCTCAGCGTGAGCACCTTGTAGCCGTCCTGAATGCACATGCTCACGACCTCCTGCGGGGCCATAAACTCGGCGCCGAGGCGGGTGGCCTGGCTCCAGGCGCGGTGGGCCAACTCGGCGCCGCTCAGGCCAGTGGGGAAACCCAGGTAGTTTTCAATGCGCGACGACGAGCCCGCCTGCCCGCCCGGCGTTTGGCGCTCGATGATGAGCGTTTTTAAGCCTTCGGAAGCGCCGTACACGGCGGCGGCTAGCCCCGCCGGGCCGGCGCCGATTACTACTACATCGTACAACTCTTGCTGCGCATCGACCAGTAAACCTAAGTGCTTGGCCAATTCAATTTTATCGGGTTTGGCTACGGCCTTGCCATCGGGGCAGATGACGACGGGCAGGTCGTCGGCCCGGAAGCCGTTGGCTTCGAGCAATATCTTGGCCTCGGCATCTTTCTCATAGTCAAACCATTGGTAGCCTACCATGTAGCCACTCAAAAAATCCTTGAGCTCGTGCGAGAGCGGCGACCACTGGAAACCAATCAGCCGCAGGCCCGCAAACGCGGGCCGGTAGCTAGCCTGCCAGCTAGCCAGCAGGTCGTGCAGGGTAGGGTATAGTAGCTGCTCGGGCGGGTCCCAGGGCTTGAGCAGGTAGTAGTCGAGCTGCGCCGAGTTGATGGCCTTGATGGCGGCCGTGGTATCGGCGTAGGCGGTGAGCAGCACGCGCTTGGCTTCCGGAAACAGCTCGCGGGCGCGGGTAAGCACCTCCACGCCTTCGACCTCGGGCATGCGCTGGTCGGCCAGCACAAGGGCTAGCGGCTCGGCGCGGGCACGCAGCTCGGTGAGGGTGCTCAGGGCCTCGGGGCCCGAGTTGACACTCAGGATGCGGTAGTCCTGGCGAAACTCCCGGCGCAGGTCGCGCGTGATGGCGCTCAGCACCTGGGCGTCGTCGTCGACGGTGAGAATAATCGGCTTTTTCATAGATAGTTAGCTAGCCGCTGGCAGCCACACCGAAAACTCGGTGCGGCCGGGTTCCGACTGGGCTTCGAGCCGGCCACCGTGCTCCTGCACAATGCGCCGGGCAATGTCGAGGCCCAGTCCGCTGCCCTCGCCGGCCGGCTTGGTAGTGTAGAAGGGCTCAAACATATGCGCCAGCACCTCGGGGGCAATGCCGCTGCCGCTGTCGAGGATACTGACGCATACGCCACCCGGTTGCTTTACGGTGCGCACCGTGAGCGCGCCGCCGCTGGCCGGCAGGGCATCGATGGCGTTATCTATTAAGTTGGTCCACACCTGGTTGAGCTGACCGGCCTCAGCGGTTACCAGCGGCGCATCGGGGGCATACTCGCGGGCTAGCCGCACGTTTTTTTGGCGCAGCACGAAGTCAAACATATTGAGCGTGCTGTCGATACCCGCCGTGACGACGAGCGGCTCGCGCCCCCCAGCGCGGTCCATGTGCGAGTAGGCCTTCACGTTGCCCACCAGCGTGCTGATGCGCTGGCTAGCCTCGTGAATATCGCGCGTGAGGCGCACTACGGCCAGGTGACCTTCGAGCCAGGCCAGGGCCGGCGGGCGGGCCGGGGCGGGCAGCGGCTCGACCAACGGCGCCAGGCTGGCAGCCGTGTGGCCGGCATCTAGCAGGCTGGGCGCCAAGGCGTAGCCATCTGCGCAGCCCTGGGTTTCGAGCCAGTCGGCCAGCTCGTCTTCGCAGTCGGCACGGGCCAGGGCCGAGCGGGTTGGCAGAGCAGTTTCGAGCACGCCCGCGCTCAGCAGCGTGGCCACGGCCTCGGCGGGCGGGCAGGCTAGCAGCAGGTTTTTGAGCAACACCGGCTTGTCTTTCAACATGGTGCCAAGTATATCGGCGGCGCGGGCAATGGCGGCGGCGGGGTTATTCAGCTCGTGGGCCAGGCCGGCCGAGAGCTTGCCCAGCGCCCGCAGCTTGTCGTCGCGCTCCTGGGCGCGCACCTCATCGCGGGCACGGTCGCTCATGATGCCTACCAGACGCTGCACCAGCTCGGGGCTGATTTGCTCCAGGGCCGGAAAATCGGTACGCGGCAGCAGGTACAAGGTCGTTTCGCCCACCGCTATACCCTCCCCTTTCGCTATTTGCAACCGCGAATAGGGTAGCACCCCCGTTATCTGGCTAACCTCTACGCGAAATACGGGCCCCTGCTGGCCGCTGGCGGGGCGGAAATATTGCAGGCCGCCAGCCACGATGGCTATCATATGCGTCGTAGGCTCGCCGGTCCGCACCACCCTTTCGCCGTCGGCGTAGCGGCATAGCTCGCCGTGCTCGCTGAGCCAGGCCAGCACTTCGGCGGGTAGGTTTTGGAAGGCGATAATCGCAGTGAGCGCGGCGGGGTCGGGAGGAAGTTGCTGAGCCATAAAACAGGTAACCAGCGGCGCGCCGCGAAGTTGGCCGCCGGGCCACCATGTTATCCCGCCGCAACCCGCACTACTCGCTACCAGTAGGTGTTCTTTTGCATCGTGACCTCCCCCGCCACTCCCCCGCTCTCATCGCCCGCCGCCCCGCTCACCCGCGAGCAAGTGCTGCGCGCCCTGCGCCTGATAGAGCGCGAAGGCCGCCGCCTGCCGCCCAGCACCGTGTACGAGCTGCTGTACCGGGGCCGCCGCTACCCGCCGCGCGCCGTGGCCGAATTGGCACATCGCCTAGCACAGTCTGACCCCAAGGCGCGCTGGCCCCACGGCGCTGGCCAGCCCACCAACGCCTTGCTTGAAGCCCTCGACTTCACCATCGTGGCCAAGCGCCCCATCCTGGCCGCCGGCTCGGCCCAAGACCAGGGCCAGGCCGCTGAGCAACAAGCCGAAGACCTGTATACCGGCTCCGAAAATTCCTTGCAAAGCTCAGCTACCCTGGCGGCCGAGCCGGGCGCCGCATACGCCACCACGCCGCCCGCTTATACCAAAGCCGAGGCCCTAGCCGAGCTGTTTATCATTACTAATGAGCTGGAAGCGGCCCTAGCCGGCCTACAGCGCCGCCGGGCGCTCTTGCTCCAAGGCCCGCCCGGCACCGGCAAAACTTACCTAGCCCGGCGCCTAGCGTGGCTGCTGCTCAGCGCCCGCGACGAAAGCCGCATCGAGCTCATCCAATTTCACCCCAGCTACGGCTACGAGGATTTTATGCTCGGCTTCCGGCCGGGGCCGAAAGGCCAATTTCAGCTGGTGCCCGGCGTGCTGCCGCTGCTGTGCCAACGCGCCGCAGCCGACCCTAGCCGGCCGTATTTTCTACTTATAGATGAGTTGAACCGGGGCAACGTGGCGCGCATTTTTGGTGAATTGTTGCTCTTGCTGGAGCCTGACAAGCGCGGCCCGGCCCACGCCCTGCGCCTGCCCTACGCGCCGCCCGGCGCCCCACGCTTCTTCGTGCCGGATAACCTATACGTTATCGGCACGCTCAACCTGGCCGACCGCTCGCTGGCTCCGCTCGACTATGCGCTGCGCCGTCGCTTTGCCTTTGTAGGCATGCTGCCGCAGTTTGGCCCGCCGCTGCGCGATTTGTTACAGGCTAGCCAGGTGCCTGCACCCCTCATCGACCTGCTTACCCAGCACATGCGGGCGCTGAACGAGATTATCGCCGCCGACCCCGAGCTAGGGCCCGACTTTGAAATCGGCCACAGCTATTTCTGCGCGCCCCCAGCCCAGCCGGTTGCGGCTAGCCAGTGGCTGCGCCTGATTTTTGAGCAGGAAATCGGCCCACT
This sequence comes from uncultured Hymenobacter sp., assembly GCA_964385095.1. Lineage (GTDB taxonomy): Bacteria > Bacteroidota > Bacteroidia > Cytophagales > Hymenobacteraceae > Hymenobacter. The sequence continues at coordinate 19,977 of CAYLNN010000034.1, read as the reverse complement.
GCTGGCTGATTATTGGCGCGAGCAGCCCGATAAGGCGGCTGGGCAGCTGCGCCGGTTGCTGGAAGGTTTGTAGGGTAAGCTTTAGCTCGTCTTTTTCCTATTGCAATGCCCAAAAAGGTAAGCTAAATCTTACCCGACCAGCGTATGATTCCGCTCGCCACGCTCTACTACTTGCTGTGCTACGCCTGGCAGCGCTTGCCCGAGCCGGCCGTGCTACAAGCTACTGAGGCGAAAACTTTTCACCGCCCGCTAGAGCTGCTAACTCAGATGCTGCTGCATGCTGCCGGCCAGCTGCTGCGCACGGGCCTGCCGCTAGCCTTCAGCACCAATACGCAGGAAACCAACCAGCTGCGCGGGCGCATCGAGCTAGCCCCCACGCTGGGCCGGGGCCTGCTGCCGCAAGGGCGCGCCGTGTGCAGCTTCGACGAATTGAGTCCTAACCAGCCGCTGCACCAATTGCTGGCTGGCACCCTGGCCGCCCTGGCCACGCACCTCGGCCTGCCGCTAGCCCTGCGCCGCCAGGTAAGCCAGCTGCGGCGTCGGCTACCAGCCAGCGTGCAGCCGCTGGCGCCGGCCGCGCCGGTTTTTAGTATGCTGCGTCGGCAGCGGCTAGCCTCGGCCGAAAGCTTTCTGCTGCACATCTGCGAGCTTATTTACGAAACTGCGCTGCCAGCACCAGCCGAAGGCAGCCGGGGCCGCTTTACCGATTTTCGGCGCGATGAGCGGCTGATGGCGCGGCTGTTTGAGCAGGCAGTGCGCAATTTTTACCGCCGCGAGCAGCGCCAGTACCGGGTATTTACCGAAACGATTGCCTGGCAGGCCGAGGCCCCGCACGCGCCCGACCTAGCCCTGCTGCCCACCATGCTCACCGATACCACGCTGGAAAGCCCTAGCCGCAAGATTATCCTCGATACCAAATACTACGCGGCGGCCCTGCGCCCGCGCTACGACCAGCAGCGCCTCATTGCGCCGCACCTCTACCAGCTCTACGCCTACCTCCAAAACCTGCGCCCCGCCCCCGGCCAGGCCCTCGAAGGCATCCTGCTGTACCCCGCCACCACGGCCGCCATAGATGTACGTTATGCGCTGGCCGGCCACCCGGTGCGCATCGTCACGCTCGATTTGCACCAGCCCTGGCCGGGCATCGCGGCTAGCCTACTGGCTTTGGTTGCGATGCCCTAGCCGGCTAATTTTCATTTCCTGCGGCCTGCCAGGCAACTGCTCAGCGCGTTGGGCTACTCCTCTTGCTGCATGAAAACTTTCACCCTAGCCGCGCTGCACCACATCCGGGATTTTCAGTTTCTAACCGATTCATCGGGCTTGGCGCTGGATGATAGTGGGCAGCTGCATCAGTTTACTGGCGATAAAACCACCCTGGTAGCCACACCGGCGGGCTTCCGGGTCTCGCACCTGCACTTTATCACGCCCGAGTACGGCGCTATTGTGGGCACCGCCTTTGCGGGCCCACCCTCCCCCACCCGGGGCAGCCTCGGTAGCTGGGATATCTTGCTGACGCTAGCGGTTTTAGTGCTTTCACTAAGGCACAGGCGGCCGCGCCGGATGCTCGCGCTTGGGCTGGCTAGCCTGGCCGGGGCCGGACTATTTGCCTGTAGCACCGCCTGGCAGGCGTACCGCCGGGCTGACCCCACTTCGCCGGCAACTACGCTGCTTACCCGCACGCGCCTGGGGCCGGGCAACTATCATTATTACCTGCCCAATAAAAAGCAGACGGCCTTCATTGCCATCACCCGCAACCGCGGCCTGAGCTGGGAAACCCACCAGATTCCGACCAGCTTTTACCCAACGGCCCTCACGGCAATTGGCAATAATTTTTTGGTCGGCACGCACGCTAATGCCGAAGAAGGCCCCCTGGCCCTTCACGGCGACGGCGACATCTGGTTCTACGGCACCGACACCACCTTTACCAAAGCGCTGGCCCACAACACGCCGCAGCATCCGTATCGCCTTAGCGTGAGCCGGGGCATCAACGGCTTTGCCTTTTCAAATGATAATTCGCAGTTGCTGGTTTTTGGTACCGACCGCATGCCCACTTTCCCAGCTAATGAGCTGAGTGCCACTGATGGCAACATCTACGCGCTGCCGGCTAGCCTCCAACCGCCGGCTAAGCTGCTCGATGTGCCCGATACTGTGGCCGTGCACGCGCTAGCCCAGGCTGGCAGCGGCGAACTGTGGGCGACACTTGAAAACCGCAAGCCGCGCGTGGCGCACGGCCGCTTATTCTACGTGCCGCTGCCCACCAAAACGCTGTTGCGCCTGCGCCAGGGCCGCTGGCAGGCGGTACCCGTGGCGGGTTTCAGCAGTTTCGAGCAGGTTGTTTTTCTGCCGGGCACGCCCACGGGCTACTTACTCACGGCTACCGGCGAAGTGCTGGCCACTATTGATAATGGCGATACCTGGCAGCGGCGCGACATGAGCGGCATCCGGCAGATAAAGTACTTCGGCAGCGCGCTAGCCCTGCTTAAACAAGATAAGCAACTAGTGCTAAGCGAGTAATGAAATATAAAAAAGGCCCGCACATTGCTGCGCGGGCCTTTTAGCATTTAGCAGAAACTACGCTGGGCTAGGCCCAGCCGTAATTACTTCTTAACTTCTTCGGTCGTGGTGGTGGTGGTACCGGTGGTGGTGGTGCCAGCAGCCGGAGCCATAGCGCCGTCGGTGGTAGCGCCAGCGGCCGGAGCAGCAGTAGCGTCAGCAGCCGGGGTGGTCATGGTCGAAGCCGAGTCCGTGCTCATGGTCGTGGTCGACTCGGTGGTAGCGGGAGTCGTGGTGCTGGTTTCGGTGGTTTTCGACTCGCACGAAGCCAGGCCAACAGCCAGGAACAGGGCAGATACTTTCAGCAGGTTGTTCATCTTGTAAATTTGAAAAGGGTTTAGCGGAAAAGCTGCCCTTAATGCCGCCGCTACGGATAGGTAACCCGTCGGTTGCAAAAATTTATAAAAAAGATTTTCATGGGTTACTAATGCCCGTTAGCCCGCATTAAGCCCCGAAGCGAATGAACATGGATAGCACTACGGCGCTGGCCGCCGACGCCCAACTCATCAAAGCCATTCACGGTGGCGACGAGCGGGCCCTGAGCCAGCTCTACCGCCTGCACTGGCCAATGGTATCGCACTTCGTGCTGCAAAACAGCGGCTCGGAGGACGATGCCCGCGACGTGTACCAGGAGGGCGTAATGGTGTTTTATGAAAAGGTGCGCGAAGGCTCTTTGGAGCTTAGCTGCCAGATTAAAACTTACCTTTACGCCGTCTGCCGCCGCCTGTGGCTCAAGCGCTTAACTACCAAGAGCCGGCTGCACGGTGTGCGCCTGCTCGATGAGGAAGAGTATGGCCCCTACCTTAACACGGGGGCCGAGGATGACTTGCAGGAAGCCGAAGAGCGCGACCGGCGTTTTGCCACGATGAGCGAGGCCCTCACCCACCTGGGTGAGCCCTGCCGCTCGCTGCTCGAAGGCTTTTACCTGCTCGATAAATCGATGCTCGACCTCACGGCGGAGCATGGCTACACCAACGCCGACACCGCCAAAACCCAGAAGTACAAGTGCTTAACGCGCTTGAAGAAGTTGTTTTTTGCCAGTTATAAAGAAGCTTAACTGTCCTGCTGAGTTTGTGAAGCAGCTTATCACGCTAGCGTAGTTGGGGGCGACTCCAACGCGATAAGCTGCCTCCTTCCTCAGCCTGGCATACCTATCATGCAAACCGAAGCCGACTACTACGCCCTTTTTGAAGCTTACCAGCGTGGTGAGCTGGCGGCCGGTGAGCGGGCTAGCCTCGAAGCCCGGCTCAGCGCCGAGCCCCGGTTCCGGCAGCTCTACTCCGAGTTTCAGGACCTGACGGGCACCCTGCACGCCTACGCCGAGCGCCGCCGCACCCGCCACAAAATCGGGGCCCTGCACGAGGCTATGCTGGCCGCCGAGGCTAGCCCGGTAGTCGAAACTGCCCCGCCCCTTACCCATTCCGTGAACCCAATACTGCGCATTTCGCGCACCGAGCGGCGGCTGCGCGAGTTTTGGAGCGGGCACCGCGCCACGGTAGGCGTGGCCGCTTCGGTGGCCGTGCTGGCCGTGTTTTGCACCCTGCTAGGGCTCGATTTGTGGCGCTCGGCCCGCACGCAGCCGCTGTATGGCTACACCATGCTGCGCCTCGAGCTGGACAAGCTTAAGCACAACCAGCGCGTGCTGAATGCCAAGCTCAATGGCAGCGCGGCGGCCCCGGTCAACAACGGCAAGTTCAGCGGCACGGGCTTCGCCCTCACGGCCGATGGCTACCTGGTAACGAGCGCGCACGTTATTAAGGGCGCTGACTCTCTGCTGATTGAAAGCCGCGACCACCAGCGCTACCACGCCGAAACGGTGTACTCCGATGTGAAGCACGACCTGGCTATCCTACGCATTAAGGATACCAAATTTGCGGGCTTTGGCCGTTTGCCCTACACCTTTAAGGGGGGGCAGGCCGACCTGGGCGAGCGGGTATACACGCTGGGCTACCCGCGCGAAGACGTGGTGTATGGCGAAGGCGCGCTGAGCGCCCGCTCGGGCTTTGGCGGCGACACGGCGTTTTACCAGGTGAGCATTCCGGTGAACCCCGGCAACTCGGGCGGTCCGCTGCTCGATGGCCAGGGCAACCTCATTGGCGTGCTCAGCGGCCGCCAGGATGATGTGCAGAGCGCGGCTTTCGCTACCAAGTCGTCGTATTTGGTGCGCCTCGTCGACTCGCTCAAAAACAAGCAAACCACCCAGCCCTACCACATGCCCCGCGCCAACCAGCTAGCCGGCGCCGCCCGCGCCCAGCAAGTAAAGCGCTTGCAAGACTTCGTGTTTGTGGTGAAGGTGTACGACCAAGATTAACCTACCTGCTTTCTGCAAAAAGTTGAAAAAGCCCCGCCGATTGGCGGGGCTTTTTTTGGGTAGTTGCGTGGGCTTGTAATGCGCCCGTATTCTGGGCATCTCAAGCGCGGACTGCAAAGCCGCGCTACTGCGCAATAACTGCTAACTGCCCCGACCTTTGCCCGGCATGGGTCACTACCTTCTTTACCAAGCCTACGGCAGCCCCGCCATTCTCAACGAGGCGCTGCTCAGCATCCTCTCCTACCTGCGGCAGCCAGCCGGCGCTGCCGTGCTGGTGTATACCGACAACCCAGCGCACTTTCGGGCTGTGTTGGGGGATGCTACCGCCGTAGCCTACGTTTTTATAGAGCCGGCGCAATGGCAAGCCTGGCGAGGTGAAATTGATTTCGTGCATCGGGTTAAAATCAAAATGTTGCAGCACGCAGTGGCGCACTACCCGGGCGAGCTGCTATACGTCGATACCGACACGCTTTTTACGCACTCAGTGGCCCCGATTTTTGCGGCGCTAGCCCAGGGCGAGCACTTTATGCACGTAAGCGAAGGCCGCCTGGGAGATGGCAACCCCTTGAACCGCAAGATAAACCGTGCCTTGCAACAAGCCGGCGGCGCGGCGCTGGCCGGCAGCGCTATCGGCCCCGCCACCCGCATGTACAACGCCGGGGTGCTGGGCCTGCGCAGCCCCACCGATGCGCCGCTACTGGCCGAGGTACTAGCCCTCACCGAGCAGCTCTACCGCCTCTATCCCAAGCACGTGATGGAGCAATTGGCCTTCAGCGTGGTGTGGGCCCGCTCGGGGCCGGTGCACGAGGCCGCGCCCTGGGTCTACCACTACTGGAACCTGAAAGAAATTAGACCAGTGCTGGCCCGGCTCTTTGCCCCGCAGCCCGGCGCCACCCTGGCCAACTGGCAGGCCCGTGCCGCTAGCCTCGATGTGCCCGCGCTAGCCGAGGGCAAGGCGCAGTTTCGAGCGCTGCCGGGGTGGCGGCGGGCGGTGCGGCGCTGGCTGGGGCGCGCCTGGCAGCTACCCGCCGGCCTGGGCGCCGATGAGTTTTAGTAAGCTGTGCAGGAACGCGGCGCGGCCTTTTGCGTAGAAGCTTTCCGAAGGCTGGCTCGCCAGCCCTACACCCGCCAACTCACCCCCAACTCGCTTTTCCCATGGCTGACCAGCTGCAACAAATCGAAAAAATTATGCCCGAAGACATCGCCCGCACCTTTGAGGCGGCCGTGAATGTATTTCAAGGCAAAACCGAGCACATGGACGACCTGCTCAAAAACGGCGGCACCCTGCTGCGTAAGGCTTCCAAGAACTTTTCGTCTACCCAGCTCATCCTGAGCGTGGCCGCCGTGGCCGTGGTAGCCATTGTAGTTATCAAGCGCGCTAGCGACGAATAGTTCGCCTAGCCCGGTGTAAACCAAGAAAGCGGCTTCTCTACCCCGAGAAGCCGCTTTTTGCGTAGTATAAATAGAGTATTAATACCCGGAGCTACTCGCTATTTGCGCGCGTCAGCCAGGGCTAGTGGTGCCGGCATTTGCTCGGCGCTGGCCAGCGTAGCGCCAGCCGGGGCTTGGTATACGAGGGCAGCCACACCCCAGAGCTGCAAATTGCGGCGTACGGTTTCGGCTGCCAGCCAGCTGTCGAGTTGAATAACTACGCGGCTGGCCGGCTGGCCATTTACGGTGGTGCTCACGATTTTGGCCGGCAGCGACTGGTCGATAGTCAGCACGCGGGCCAGGGCTGTGTGGGCGCGCTGGGTATCGGTGTAGGTACCAGCCTGCACCAGAAAGCGCGGGGTCGTTTTAGTTGCCAGGGCCACTCCGGGGCCGGCCGGGTCTTCGGCCGGAGTCGCTGCCAGCACCGGGGCGCTAGCCTCGGTTTCGGGCAGCAGGTAAGCCGTGAAGGGCGCGCGGGGGTTGGGGTCGCCGGCTTGCAGCTGCGCCAGGTTGTCGGGCGTGTCGGCAATGCCGAGCGGCGTAGCGGGGTCTACTATTTCGGCTACTACCGAAGCTGCCCCGGCCTCGATGAGCCCCAGCGGCCGGGCGGCCACCTCGGCCAGGTCAATAATACGCTGGTGGCGGAAAGGGCCGCGGTCGCTGACGCGCACCACTACCGTTACGCCATTGTCAATGTTGGTTACCCGCAGGCGGGTGCCGAAAGGCAGCGTTTTGTGCGCGCAGGTGTAGGCGTGACGGTTGAAGCGCTCGCCACTGGTAGTTTTTTTACCCTGAAAATATTTGCCATACCACGAGGCGCGGCCCCGGAGCACGGTAGCGTAGCCCTCACGAGCCGCCGGAATAAAGGTGGGCAGCATCCGCGGAATGAGCACGCGGCGACGGCTATGTTTACGGTGCAGCTTGTGTGCCCGGCTGCTGCGGGCCTCGGCTGGCAGCACTAATCCGGTTCCCAGCACAAGCCAGCAAAGGCACTGAAGGAGAAAAGCGGAAGATAGATAATGTATTCGCGAAAGCGGCATGCGCTTGATAGGATGGTGAACCTGCCGAATGTAGGGCCACCTTTTTTAAAACAACTATCTTGGCAATGCTAAACCATTTACTTTCGATTAAAAATTGAACTTTACTAATAAATCTTGCACTAAAGATGTGTGGGCCTGGCTTTGCAAACAGGCAATTGTGTTTAGTTAAGGCACCTTATCGCTTATTATTGCACTTTTGCAATAAGACCCCTTAAATGCGATTATCCGGCGCGTACAAAATTTTGGCTTAAAGCTTTAGTTTAAGCCCGCAGCCCGGTTGTCGGGTTGCTAAGTTTGTTGTATCTTCCCGCGCTCGCGAATCTGGAAAGGGCTGTACCTTCGTAGCATGGATTTTGGCCGCCTGCCCGACCTGCGCTACGTTGATTTTCGCCTGCCCCCCGACCACCCCGCCACGGCTCCGGTGCTGGCGCGGGCCGGGCTACTGGCCCCGGCCGCCCCTAGCCTCTACGTGGGCTGCCCCATCTGGACGAACAAGGAGTGGCTAGGGTCGTATTTCCCACTCGGGGCTAAGGAGCCTGATTTTCTGAAATACTACGCCCGGCAATTCAATTCTATTGAGCTCAATACCACCCACTACCGTATTCCCGATGCGCCCACCGGGCGGCGCTGGCGCGAGGCCGTGGGGCCGGGCTTCAAGTTTTGCCCCAAGCTGCCGCGCAGCATCAGCCACGAGCGCGAGTTGTATAATACCGACGCCCTCACGCTCAGCTTTACGCGCGCCGTGCAGGAATTGGGCGATAACCTGGGCACCTGCTTTTTACAACTGCCGCCGCACTTTGGCCCCGAGCTGCTACCGCGCCTCGAACGCTTCCTGCTCGACTGGCCCGCCGAAATACCCCTGGCCGTGGAACTGCGCCACCCCCGCTGGTTTTCGGATAAGGGGCTAGCCGACACGGTTTTTGCGACGCTCGAAGCGCTGAACAAAACGCTGGTTATCACCGATGTGGCAGGCCGGCGCGATGTGCTGGCCCAGCGCCTTACCACGCCCACGGTCTTTCTGCGCCTCAACGGCCACGGCCTGGTGCCCAGCGACTACGCCCGCGCCGATGCCTGGGCCGAGCGTCTGGCCGCGTGGTACGGGCAAGGGCTGCAAACGGCGTATGTGTTTATCCACCAAAAAGATGTGCGCCATGCGCCCGTCTGGACCCAGCATTTTCTGGCTAGGGTGCGCGAGCTTACGGGTATAGTGGTGGCCCCGCCGCGCCTCCTGCCGCAGCAGGTGCAGGGCAGCCTGTTTTAGAGTCAGGCTACCATTATAGCACCCCACCTACCCCGCTGATAACTAAGGCTATCAGCGCCGTATTGAAGCTAAAGGAGATGAGGCCGTGCAGCAGGGCTAGCCGGCGCTGGGCGCGGCCGCTGATGCTAACGTCGGCGGTTTGGGCGGTCATGCCGACTACGAACGCGAAGTAGGCGATGTCGAGGTAGTCGGGCTCTTTGTCGCCGCCCGGAAAGTCGAGGCCGCCCATATCAGCCCCTTCGTCGGTGGCATCGTAGTAGGTGTGGGCGTAGCGCAGCGTAAACACCGTGTGCACCAGCAGCCAGGAAGCCGCCACCGCCACCACGCTCAGGGCAATGTGCCGGGCTAGCTTGGCGGGCGGCAGGCCGTGGCTGGTGTGCAGCAGCAGCACCACCGCCAGCAAGCTGGCGCCAGCCGCCACCAGCACAAATACGAAGCTCAGCAGGCGGCTCAGGTCTTCGGAAGCAGCTACGGCCCGGATATGATTGGTATCGGCCGTGTAGATGGAGGCCCAGATGAGCCCCAACGTAAGGATGCCGAAGACATCCCAGCCCAAAATAAGCCGCAACAATAAGGAGTAGTGGGCGGGGCTGAGCGCCCAGGCGGCCACCCCCACTAGCCCCCCAATACCTAGGCGTAGCGCGGCCGGCATGTGGGCTAGCCGCAGCCACCACGACGGCGAATGAACAGTATTTTTCACGCCCCAAGGTAGAACCCTTCACCTGTGCATCACCTGAACCGGGCGGTGGCTACCTAGCCCAGCAGCCCGTTGGTTCAGGTTTTCCTGCCTTGCTTTGCAGCCATGAACAGCGCCCCCCTCTCCGGCCTCTACCAGCCCTCGCTGGCTTTGCTCACCGACCTCTACCAGCTCACTATGGCTTACGGCTACTGGAAGCAGGGCCTGCACGAGCGCGAGGCGGTGTTTCACCTCTACTTCCGCAAGGCGCCCTTTAATGGCGGTTACGCCGTGGCAGCGGGGCTAGCGCTGGCGGTGGATTACCTTGAAACACTGCGCTTTTCGGACGATGATATCACCTATCTGGCTAGCCTGCAAGGCAGTAAGGGCAGCCGGCTTTTCCCTGATGAGTTTCTAGCATATCTCAAGGATTTGAAATTTACCTGCGATGTGGATGCCGTGGCCGAGGGCACGGTAGTATTTGGCAACGAGCCACTGGTACGCGTGCAAGGCCCGCTACTGCAAGCCCAGCTGGTCGAAACGGCGCTGCTCACGCTCGTCAATTTCCAAACCCTTATCGCCACCAAGGCGGCCCGCGTGCGCGACGCCGCCGGCCCGACCGATTCGGTGCTGGAGTTTGGCCTGCGCCGCGCCCAAGGGCCCGATGGGGGCCTCGGGGCCAGCCGCGCCGCCTACCTCGGCGGGGCCGATGCCACCAGCAACGTGCTGGCTGGCCAGCGCTACGGCATCCCGGTGCGCGGAACCCACGCCCACAGCTGGGTGATGACTTATGAAAACGAGCTGGACGCCTTCCGCGCCTACGCCGACGCCTTCCCCGACGATTCGGTGTTTCTGGTCGATACCTACGACACCCTAGACGGTGTGCGCCACGCCATCACGGTAGCCCTCGAAATGCGCGCCAACGGCCACGAGTTGGCCGGCATCCGCCTCGACTCGGGCGACCTGGCCTACCTCTCTCAAGAAGCCCGCAAGCTACTCGACGCGGCCGGCCTGGAGAAAGTCCGCATCGTGGCCAGCAACGACTTAGAGGAAAACCTCATCACCAGCCTCAAGCAGCAGGGCGCCCGCATCGACACCTGGGGCGTGGGCACCCAGCTCGTAACGGCTTACAACCAGGCGGCCCTCGGGGGCGTGTATAAGCTGGCCGCCCTGCGCACCGAAGACGGCCAGGGCTGGGACTTCACCATCAAGCTCTCGGAGCAGCAGGCCAAAACCAGCATCCCCGGCATATTGCAGGTGCGCCGCTACCTGGGCGAGGCCAGCCAGCCCCGCGCCGACATGATTTACAACGTGGCGGCGCCTGAACCTTTGCCCGCCGCGCCCACCATCCTCGACCCCGCCGATGCTACCCGCCGCCGCCCCGTGCGCCCCGGCGCCGCCTTCCGCGACCTGCTAGCCCCGGTGCTGCGCCAGGGCCGCCTCGTGCAGCCCCTGCCCACCCTGGCCGAGAGCCGCGCCCACGCCCGCCAGGAAGTGGCTAGCCTCGACGCCAGCATCCGCCGCTACCTGAACCCGCACGTGTACCCGGTGGGCCTGGAGCAAGCGCTCCATGAGTTCCGCACACAGCTGATGCTGGAGAAGCGGCCGGTGCGGCCGGCGTAAAAATTTCGTAAGTTGCTAGCCAGCAAGCCGCGCAAAAACTACGTATGACCTGAGTTAACTTGCCCCAAAGCTTTTTGCTACTGCGCGTATGGCTTCGTTTTATGCTGAATTACACGTCGAAGGCGGCTCCTACCGGGTAGTGCATTGCAGCTACAGCTGCCACCAAGCCACCGATGCCCGGGGCCGCGCAGCGGCTAAGGTGCGACACAGCCCGCTGGAGCTGGTAGTGGACGTGCCTACCGATGACGGGCTGCTCAGTTGGGCCGAGGCCCGGCACAAGCCGCTGGATGGGCAGGTCGTGTTCTACGATATCGCCAGCCAGGTAGCGCACGAAACCATCGCGTTCACCGCCGGCGAATGCGTGCAGTACCGCGAGCAGTTTACCAGCAGCGCCACCGGCGATGGCGCCTACGTATGCCACCTCACCATCACGGCCACCGGCTTCGAGCTGCGGGCGGGCGGCCCAGCAATGGCCCTGGCCACCGCCACCGAGCTGACCGCCCCTAGCGAAGCTGAGGCTGCCCCGGCCACTATGGTAGCCCGCGAAACCACTCCTCCCAGCGTGCCCACGCCGGCCGCCTTCGTTGCCCGCCCAGATGCCTCGCCAACGTTGGCTGCCCCATTGGCAGCCATGCTAAGCTCTACCATTATGGTGGCTGCTTCGGCCGGACCCGGTGGACCCGCCAATTTTGAGAATGCGGTGCACGCTGACTTACAAGCCCTTTACAACACGCCCACTGGCAAGCAGCTACTCGATTCGCTCCACGCTTCCGGCCAGAAGATATACATTCATTACGCACCCGAAAACTCGATTGAGCTTAACCGCCACAATTGGGAAAAGGGCTTTTACGGACTCGACGGCGTGACACCCGGCGCGGGGCTAGGGGTGGGCGTCAACTATAACCCGACCCTGGCCAAGGCGGGCGAACTGCCCTGGAACAACCGGCCGCCGGCCATCGGGCTAGCCCACGAACTCATCCATGCCGAGCAGGCTGCCTACGGCCGTATGCGGCGCGGCGACACCGCCAACCCCGGCGGCCTCGACCCCCGCAATCCCAAAAAGCTGCCCTACGTGCCGCATTATGAACTGGAAACCATTGGCGTGCATCCCGAGCATTCGTACGCTTACACCGAAAACAAGCTCCGGGCCGAGTGGAACCCGCCGCAGGGCCGGCGCGACTACTACTAGGCTGCTGTTTTACTACCTCTCGCCGCTTCCCCATGACCGAGACCCTAGCCACCCGCAACGCCGACTGCCTGCTGACGGTAACGACAACCCATTTGCCCGAAGGCCGGCTCGACCTGCACTACCAAGTGCAAAACCAAGGCGAGCTGACGCTCTATTTGTGCAGCCAACTTTACGAATTGCCAGCGGCCAACGGGGCCGAGACTTCCCCCCGGCTAGCCCCCAATTTAGTTCACGTTCAGGTAGAGCAGGAGGGCGTGCATCTCGATAAAGCCTTAATGGATATGTCTTTCCGCGATGGCATTCGGGTACTGGACATTCCTTACCTCACCCAATTACTACCCGGCCACTCGTATGAGCAGGTACTGAGCCTAGCGCTGCCCCTACTCCCCTACCGCGTGTACGGCAGCCGCCCCGGCGAGGCACCGCCAGTGCCCTTGCCCCTGCGCTTTTCGCTAGGTTACTTTAAAGGCGATGCAGGCATAACTTCCTATGAACCAGTACCCGGCACGCATCAAGTTGCACCCTCTCGCAGCCAGGAGCAACAGGTGCTAACAGTCGGCCCATTTCAGGAGCAAGTGCCCGTGGCCAACACGGCCCCTAGCCCTACGCCAGCCCCCGCCGCTAGCCCCGCACAGTGGACGCCGTGGGGCTAATCCCGCCGCTACCTGAACCCGTACGTGTACCCGGTGGGCCTGGAGCAGGCGCTCTACGAGTGCCGCACGCAGCGGAGGCTAGAGAAGCGGCCGGTGCGGCCGGCGCAGGATTTTTCAGTAGAATTAGACCTGTTCTCTGTTCCACTTATCTCCAACGAACTTTCGAGTTGCTATTTGGTCCATCTCCAAATTGAACAGGTCATTTACAGTTGGGTCATGAGCAACAACTTCATCCAAACTAACAACTATCATATGGTCAGTTGCTTCATTTGCAAATGACCAAGTAGCATCATCGCTGTCGTGCCAAACCCATAAAATGGGCTTTCCTTCTTTAAAGACACATTCAGCTACAAACGTAGCTGCATTACGAAACTCGAAGAATTTGAAATTGAGTTTGTGATTTAGAAGTGGTTGGTCAAACCTGTATGTTTCATCATAAGTTGGCTCCCAAGGAAACTTACCAGCTTTGTCAGGCCAAAATAGTTGTAGCGCCGGAAACGCCTCATAACCATTAAACCATTGGGCAAAGCCAAAATAATCTGGAATATTACTTGCATCTACTCGCAGAAGCTGGACAGGTAGGTTGCTTAAAATCTCGTTATTGTCAACGCCCAATGACAATTGCTTACCTTCTTTAATAAGCTCACCAGTATCATTAAGTATTGTATAAAGTAGGTCAACAGGCAGTCCAAAAGCAATAATTTCCGGATGATTATAAGTTTTCCATAGTCCTATGGTATAAGCGAAAGAAGGGGTGGCCGTACCCTTTTCAAACAACCCAACTGACCAGCCATACTTTTCAACATCATCTCTGATTTTTTTCTCAGCTTTGGTTTCTTGCTGTTTCTGAGCCATAAGAATTGTAAGTAGATTAAGCTTTAGAGTTATAAAAAAGAAAGCCCTGCCTTTGAAAATGGCAGGGCTTTCTTCATAGCTAGCACCTAGGTTCTACGCGTACTTCAACTCCCCCGCTGCGACGCGCAGCGTCACGCCCGCCTCAGTGGTGAGGTAGCCGGCTAGCTGAGCCTGGTAGCCGCTTTGAGCGAGCTGCTGCACGAGGGCTTCGGCGGCTTCGGGGGCCGTGACGAGCAGCATGCCGTTGCCCATGTTCCAGTAGAGGTAGGCGGTTTCGGGGCTGATGCCGCCGACTTCGCAGAGGCGCTGCATGGCGGGCAGAGGTGCGAAGAGGTTATCGAGCACCGCGCCGAGGCCATTTTTGAGCACCCGCTTGAAATTGTCGGCCACGCCGCCGCCCGTGATGTGGGCCGCGCCGCGCAGGGGCAGGCCGGCATCGAGCACCGCCGTGAGGGCGGGCGCGTAGATGAGCGAGGGCGCGAGCAGGGCCTCGCCCCAGGTGGCGTACTGGTCGGCGTCGGTGCCGTCGTAGGGCGCCGTGTGCCAGTTGTCGCCGAAGAGGCGCTGCAATGTTTTGCGGGCTAGCGAGTATCCATTGGAACGGAACGAGGGCGAGCGCAGGGCTACCACCGCGTCGCCGGCCTGGGCCGTGGCACCGCTCAGCGGCTGGGCTAGGCTAGTGTGCAGCACGCCGATAGCCGTGGAGCACCAGTTGAAGTTCATGCGCGCGCCGGGGAAGCCGCCGATGCGGTTGCCAAGCTCGGCAATCTCGCCTCCGGTGATGGCGATTTTCGAGAATTGGCAGGCGTCGTGCAGGCCGCGCATCATCTCGTCTACCACGTCGTAGTCGAGGGTATTCACGTCGATGATATTCGACAGGTTGGTGGGCACGAAGCCAGCGGCGATGAGGTCGTCGGCAGTCATGGCCACTAGGTCGTAGCCTAGCGTATCATACTTGTCTAGGCGCTCGCCCAGTTCAATTTTGGTCCCAATACCGTCCGAGCTGATGCCCAGGCGCTCCTGGCCGAAGTGGATTTCGTTGCTAAAGCCGCCGTCGAGGTCGCGGGCGGGCTCACCGGGCAGGCCAGCGCGGGTAGCGAACGTCTTTTTCGACCAGTTGTAGGCGTTTTTCGAGGCGGCATTGCCGAGGTCGATAGAGTAGCCGGCGTCAGGGGTTTGGGCGTTGTTCATGCGGTTCACCCTACTCCAGGCCCCCTCCCCCGTGAGAGGGGGAGCCAGAAGGTATGGGTATAAATTAGGTTATTAACAATAATAAGCGTTTGCTTGGGGCTTATCGCTTCGTGTATAGGGGCCAATTGGCAGCCGACGCGGGACTCTACGCCGAGGAATAAAGCCACTTAGGTTGCCCCAGCCATTTCTGCTTTTGTACCGCGTTTTTATATCGGGTCTAGCACCATCACCCGGATGAAAATGTGTGTTTAAATAGCTCTGCTCATCTTCTGATACCTCGCGGACCGTACCGTCACCTTCTACATACACATATTCAAACCCTGGCTCTTTTTTTCGCAGAGGGACGAAGTATCTCAAGTAAAGATAACTGAACACTATTGTCAGGGTAATTAACACAGAGAGAATCAAAGCCACCCAGAATCCTAGCCGCTTTTGCATTTCCAACAACAGCACCAACTCCATCAACAGCATTCCGAGAGCTAGATAACCGTTCATGAAGTCCAGTTATCTAATGCTCAGTCGGCGCGGGGGCCTTGGCGCTCACCGAGGCGGTGTTTTTGGGACCGCGGTGGCTCAGACGCTCCTCCTGCACGTGACGCAGGTAGTGGGTAACGTCGCCAGTGGGGTACTTGCCAGTGAAGCAGGCGAAGCACGAACCGCCGTGACCGCGCTCCTCGGCAAATAAATCCTGCAAGTCGCTCAAGTCCTGGTAAATAACCTTATCAGCCTCGATGTAGCGGCAGATTTCGTCCTCCGTGTAGTTGGCTGCAATAAGCTCGGTGCTCATGGCCATGTCGATGCCGTAGATGCAGGGCGACACCAGCGGCGGCGCGCTTGAGATGAAGTACACCTCGGCCGCGCCAGCCTCGCGCAGCAGCCGCACAATGCGGCGCGACGTAGTGCCGCGCACGATGCTGTCGTCTACTACGGCCACCTTTTTGCCTTCCACAAAGGCGCGGATGGGGTTGAGCTTTTTCTTCACCACATCTTCGCGGCCGGCCTGGGTGGGCACGATGAAGGAGCGGCCCATGTGGTTGTTTTTGACCAGCGCGCGGCGGTAGGGCACACCGATGGCTTCGGCTAGCCCCGAGGCTGAGAAGTAGCCCGAGGAGGGTACATCAATCACCATATCGGGCTTGAGGCCAGCATCTACCACCTTGCGGGCGATGATTTTGCCGAGGCGCACGCGCTCGCGGGCCACCAGGCGGCCGTGAATGGTCGAGTCTTCGCGGGCGAAGTAAATCTGCTCGAATACGCAGAACGCCTTCGGCAGCTCGTTTTGGTTTTTGTAGTGAACCTTAAAATCGTTGTCGATAAACACGGCCTGGCCGGGGCCAACGTTCTCCACAAACTCAAAATCGAGGTAATCGAAGCAGGTGCTCTCCGAGGCAAAGGCGTACACCGGGCCATCAGGCGTGTCGCGGCGGCCCATCACCAGCGGGCGGATGCCTAGCGGGTCGGTAAAGGCCAGCAGGCCGTGCCCGGCGATGATGGTGACGGTGGCATAGGCGCCCTTCACCAGCTCCTGGGTTGTCTCCACGGCGTCGAAAATATCGACTACCGACAGCCGGTCTAAGTCCTTCACGCGCAGCTCCGAAGCGAAGGTGTACATGATGAGCTCCAAGTCGTTGGTCGTCTTGGGCAGCACGTGGTACTTGTCGTGCAGCAGCTTGGCCACGTCGCGGAAGTTGATGACGTTGCCGTTGTGCACCATGGCTAGCCCGAAGGGGTAGCTCGTGGTGAAAGGCTGCGCCAGGTCCGAGTCGTTGGCGCCCTGGGTTGTGTAGCGCACGTGCCCAATGCCGGTGTTGCCGGTGAGCTTTTTGGTGTGCTTGGGCTTGAATACGTCGTTCA
Source organism: uncultured Hymenobacter sp. (assembly GCA_964385095.1). Lineage (GTDB taxonomy): Bacteria > Bacteroidota > Bacteroidia > Cytophagales > Hymenobacteraceae > Hymenobacter. Next base: position 3,340 of record CAYLNN010000034.1, on the reverse strand, counting down.
CTAGCCCCTGCCCCTTGTGCAGGTGGAAGGCGTCGCCGTCAAACGTTGCAATGCCGGCGGCATCCTGCCCCCGGTGCTGAAGGGCGGTGAGGCCGATAATCATATCGCCCACTACCCGCTCGGGGCCGTGAAAACCTACGATGCCACACATATTACTTAGGAATTAGTACTTGTTGAATGCGAATGGGAAGACGCGAGCGTAGCCGCGTTGGGTATCAGGGCCGCCAGCGTGTCGGCGTATAAGGTGTGCTCCACGGCTAAGCCCCGGCGTTGCACTTCGACTAGGGTATCAGCCCCTACCAAATTTACAACCCGCTGGGCCAGAATAGGCCCCGTATCGAGGCCCTCGTCAACCAGATGCACGGTGATTTTGGTTTCGGCCAAGCGGTTATCAAATGCCCACTCGTAGGCGTGCAGGCCCTGGTGCTGGTGCGTATCAGCCGGGTGAATATTGATGATACGCCCCGCAAACGCCCGCACGAAGGCCGGCGAGAGCACCCGCATGTAGCCCGCCAGCACCACGTAATCGGGCTGATATTTCTGCAGAACAGCCACGACCTCCAGGTCGAAGCTTTCGCGCTTACGGCCCTTGGAAGACAGGCTAGCCGTGGGCAAGCCCAGCGCGGCGGCCGACTCCAGACCGGGCGCGGCCGGGTCGTTGCTGAATACTACGGCTATTTCGGCCACGCCGTGCAATACCCCGGCGCGCACTGCCTCAGCCAGCGCCAGCATATTGGAGCCGCGGCCGGAGAGCAGAATAGCGAGACGAGCTAAGGGCTGTTGCATCGAGTTAGTAAGCGCTGGTTTCGAGCAGCGGTGTGGGGCGCTGGCCAATATCGGCGCGCACGTATTTATCCTGAAAATAGACCAGCTCGACCTCGGCGTAGGCTAGCTGCACGGCGGTAGGCAGGTCGGGCCCGTGCGACACGAGCACAGCCACCCGGCCGCCGTTGGTCAGCAGTTCGCCGTCCTTCTCGCCAGCCTTCACGCCGCCTACAAATACCTGAGTATCTTCTCCCTGATTACCGATGCCATGAATAGGAAAGCCAGTCGGAAACTGCGCTGCCGGGTAGCCACCCGAAGCCAGCACTAGACCCACGAAAGCGCCGGGGCGCTGCTTCACTATGGTTTGGGCAAGGTTACCATCGAGCGTGGCCTCTATCAACTCTAGCAAGCTCGTTTCGAGCGCGGGCAGGATTACCTCGGCCTCGGGGTCACCAAGGCGCACGTTGTATTCGAGTAGCTTAGGCCCGCTAGGGGTCAGCATTACCCCAAAATAGAGGAAGCCCACAAAGTCGAACGGCTCGGCTTGCAGACCACGCAGCGTGGGGTCGATTATGTCTTTGCGAATGGCGGCTAGCCAATTATCATCCAGGAACGGTACGGGGCAATAAGCGCCCATGCCGCCCGTATTGGGGCCTGCGTCGCCGGCCAGCAGTTGCTTGTGGTCCTGGGCTGGGGCCAGTAGGCGGATGCGGTTGCCATCCGTCAGGCCAATAAGGCTCACCTCGGGGCCAGTCAGCTTCTCTTCGAGCAACACCGAAAACCAGCCTTCGTGCAGTTCGCGCAGCTCGGTAAGGGCGGCCGTAGCCTCGGCTACGGAGCTGCACACATACACACCTTTGCCAGCGGCTAGGCCGTCGTATTTCACTACAACCTCGCCGGCTAGCTCCTCCACCTTGTCCTGAGCCTCGGCGAGGCGGTCGCTGCGGAAGCTCCAGGCGCGGGCCGTAGCTACGCCGTGGCGGCGCATGAAGTCTTTGCTCCACACCTTCGAGCTTTCCAACGTGGCCGCCTGCCGGCGCGGGCCAAACACGCGGATGTCAGTATCGAGGAAAAAGTCGGCCACACCCGCCGCCAGCGGCGCTTCCGGCCCTACCACAATGAGCTTGATGCCGCGGTCCTGGCAGAAGCTTTGGATGGCCGGAAAATCGGTGGCGCTGATGCTAGCCACGCTGCCGGGAATACCTGCGTTGCCGGGCAGCACGTGCACGGTCGCGCCATCCTGGCGAAGCTTGGTGGCTAGGGCGTGCTCGCGGGCACCGGAGCCGAGGAGAACGAGTTGTTGCGTGTTGCCGCTCACGTTACGAGAGAAAAAATCTTTAACTAAAATCTTGAATAAAAGCGATTAGCCCGTCGCGAAACGAGAAAACCGAACGCCCTGAGAATTGCAGCGTGGTACCCGCTTTTATTCCGTTGGGCAGGTCAGTTGCCGTAAGGGCGAAATAATCAATGTCGGCCTCGGCCTGCTCATCCAGCCAGCGAAAGGCCGTGATGCGCTGGGTACGCTCCGAGAACCACGCGGCGGCCCGGATAGCCTGGCTTTCAAAGGCTTCCTTGCTGGCTAGCCGTACCGTTACCTCGCCGTTGGTCGAGTGCTCAAATTGTACGTCGGGCTGCAGGCACGCCAACATGGCCGCCACGTCGAAGCGGTTGTAGGCTTCGATGTACTTCTCTACCAGCAGCTTGGCTTGCGTTGCGTCCATGGTATCAGGCAGTTTGAATATCCATGCGCGCAATCAGGCCGGCGCGCATTTGGTAGATATGGTGCACTACGGTATCCAGCAGCAGCTTGCCTTCGAGGTCGCGCACCACTTGGTGTACCGTCACGTCCGTGCGGCCATCGGGCAGCTGCTCAAAACCGGTAGGGTCCACGTGCGGGTCGATTTCGCTCCACTGCTTGGCCCAGTAGGCGCGCACGGCCGCCTGCCCTTGCACGTAGCCCCCCAAAAAGGCCTGTGGCCACTCCACATCGGGCTGCATCTCGGCCAGCACCGCGTCTGTATCGCGGGCGTTGAAGCCTTGGTACATGCGCGTCAGCAGGGTAATCGTGGCTTGGTCGGGTTGCATAAGGAAAGGGTTAGCGATACCTATAGAATGGCGCCGACTTAGCTAGCGGACAGCAGCCCGGCTCGTACCAGGTTACGGGTCAGGCGCTCGGTTACGTCCTCATTATCACCGGCTGTGGCCAGGGGCTGGCCCACGACGCGCTGGTAGATGTCGAGGTAGCGATTGACAGCCTCCTGCGTTACCTCGGGGGTGAGGGCGCGGGGGTAGGCCCCGTCTTTCTTGTTGGCAATGAGCCACTGGCGGATATACTCCTTGTCCATCTGCTCGGCGCCCTCAGGGTTCCGGGCATAGTCGGCGGCGCTCCAGAAGCGCGACGAGTCGGGCGTATGGATTTCGTCAATCAGAATCAGCTCGCCGTTCAGCAGGCCAAATTCATACTTGGTATCGACCAGAATAATGCCCTGCGCCGCCAGCAAGTCGGAGCCGACTTTGAACAGCTCCAGCGCCTTTTCGGCCATCTTATCGTACAGCTCCTGGCTTACCCAGCCCT
>CAYLNN010000033.1:0-37397 GCA_964385095.1 uncultured Hymenobacter sp. | reverse complement strand
ATCATGTTGTAGGTCTTGATGGCCGAGTCGATGTCCTCCTTGTGGATGCCCACCGCCACGCGCATCAGCATGTGCTGGGGCCGCTCTACCACCTTGCCATCGAGGCGCAGCAAGTACGAGCGCTCTAGGGTCTTAAAGCCGAAGAAATCGTAATTGTAGTCGCGGTCGTAAATAATGGCCGAGTCCAGGGTGTGCGCGTGCTTGTGAATCACCTCCCACACGTCCTTGGCAATCAGCGACGCGTTGTCGCCATTCTTGGGGTCCTCGTAGGTGTAGAGGCGCTTCATGGTGCTCGAAAACGACTTCGAGGTCACCTTGTGCAGGTTGCTCACCGCGATGCGGGCCGCCAGGATGGCGTAGTCCGGGTGCCGGGTGGTCAGCGAGGCAGCCGTCTCGGCCGCCAGGTTGTCGAGTTCGATGGTCGTCACGCCATCGTAGATGCCGTCGATGACCTTCTTGGCCACCTCGATGGGCGACACATAATTTTGATTAAGCCCGTAGCAAAGTTTTTCAATGCGGGCGGTGACTTTATCGAACTTGACCGACTCACGGCGGCCATCGCGTTTGATTACGAGCATGTTATAAGGAGTGCTAGGGGTAGCGGGAATACTAATCTGGCTGGCTTCGCGAGTGAAGCCGCGGTGCTTTAAAGTCGGAAATTAGTTCCCTTGTTTGGGAGTGCCAAAGGAAATATTTAGAATCTCTCCGCATAGCCTGAAAATGAGGCCGCCCGGCCGTTTTTTTAGATAACGGCCGGGCGGCAGGGCGGTCGGTTCCGCTTTTATTTTGTATATCCAATTCAGCCCGCAAGCTGCTGGGCCAGCGCCGCAATGTCGGCGGCCTGGTAGGTGGGCGCCGGAGCCAGCGGGTAAAGCGGCTGGTTGGGGCGGGCGATAAAGGCGGCTTGCAAGCCGGCTGCCAGCGCGCCAGCCACATCCCAGCCGTGGGCGGCGGCCAGCAGGCACTGGGCAGGTTGCAGGCCGGCCTGCTCGGCTACGTATAGGTAGGGTGCTGGGTGCGGCTTGTACAAGCGCGTAGGCTCCACGCTGTACGCCTGCTCGAAATAGTCCCGAATGCCCGCTGCCTGGAGTTGCTTCTCGGTGTCGGCGGGCGAAGAATTGGTAAGGGTAAATAAGCGGAAGCCGGCCTCGCGCAGGCGGGTCAGGCCGGGCACTACATCGGGGTGGGCAGGCAACTGAGTGAACAACTGGGCTAGTTCGTGCTTCTTTTCATCGCTGAGCGGCTTGACGTTCAGCATGGTAGCCGCCATATCGAAAGCCACGTCGCCGATGGTCGAGAAGTTGAAGTATTGGTTGGTGAGCGTCGCCGTTTGCGAGTGCAGCAGTACTTGCCCAAACCACTGGCGAAAGCCGCTAGGGTCGCCGAATGCCTTGTTCACGGCCTCGCGCAGGAGCGCCAGGTCGAGCAAGGTTTCGTTTAGGTCGAAAATAATGGCGTGCGGCCGGGCAAGAGAAGTGGGCATGTGTAGGTTGAGTTGAGAAGAGAAAGTACGGTCTATACGGCCGGACAGACTAGCCAGCCATTTGCGCCGCTTCGGCAGCGCGGCCCGATAGAACTCAGCGGCAAAACCAGCGGCGGTAGCCGCTGGTAAATACTGCATCTCCCAAAAGTCACTTCCATTCCATGCCTGCTGCCCGGCCACCCCTGCCCCCATTCACGTTCGAAACCGCCACCCAAAAAGCCCGCTTGGCCGAAGACGCCTGGAATTCGCGTGACCCCGCCCGCGTGGCCCTGGCCTACACCGAGGCCAGCCAGTGGCGCAACCGCAGCGAGTTCTTCGCCGGCCGCGAAGCCATCGAGCAGTTCCTCACCCACAAGTGGGAAAAGGAGCACGAGTACCGCCTCATCAAGGAGCTGTGGGGCTTCCACGAGCACCGCATCGCCGTGCGCTTTCAATACGAGTACCACGACGCGGCTGGCCAATGGTATAGCGCCTACGGCAACGAGCAGTGGGAATTTGACGCGCTAGGCCTCATGCAGCGCCGTGAGGCCAGTATCAACGACGTAGCCATTACGGAGGGCGAGCGCCAATTTCGCTGGCCGCTAGGGCCTAGGCCGACCGACCACCCGGGGCTGACCGGGCTAGGGCTGTAGCCAACAAAAAACCCTGGCTTCCAGTCGGAGGCCAGGGTTTTTTGTTGCTTATGTAAACAAGCCGCTTAGAAATCCTCGTCGAGCGAGAACATGTTGTCGGCGCGCTCAGTCATGACACCGGCTTTCTGGTACTCGGCCACGCGCTTCTCGAAGAAATTGGTTTTGCCCTGCACCGAAATCATTTCCATGAAGTCGAAAGGGTTGCTGGCGTTGTAAATCTTGGCGCACCCTAGCGACACGAGCAGGCGGTCGGCCACAAACTCGATGTACTGGCTCATGGTGCGGGCATTCATGCCAATGAGGCTCACGGGTAGCGCGTCGGTCACGAACTCCTGCTCAATCGTCACCGCGTCGCGGATAATGGCTTGCACGCGCTCCTCGGGCAGCTTGTTTTCGAGGTAGCTGTAGAGCAGGCAGGCAAAGTCGCAGTGCAGCCCCTCATCGCGCGAAATCAGCTCGTTGCTGAACGTGAGGCCGGGCATCAGGCCGCGCTTCTTGAGCCAGAAAATCGAGCAGAACGAGCCCGAGAAGAAGATGCCTTCCACGGCGGCAAACGCAATGAGGCGCTCGGCAAAATTCTCCGAGTTAATCCACGTCAGGGCCCACTGGCCCTTGCGCTGCACGGCAGGCACCGTCTCCAGCGCGTTGAAGAGGTAATCCTTTTCCTTAGGGTCTTTGATATACGTATCAATCAGCAGCGAATACGTCTCGCTGTGAATGTTTTCCATCATAATCTGGAAGCCGTAGAAGCAGCGCGCCTCGGGCATCTGCACTTCCTGCATGAAGTTGATGGCCAGGTTCTCATTCACGATGCCGTCGCTGGCCGCGAAGAAGGCCAGCACGTGCTTGATGAAGTGGCGCTCGTTGTCGTTCAGGTTGTTCCAGTCTTTCTGGTCCTGCGAGAGGTCGATTTCTTCGGCCGTCCAGAACGAGGCTTCCGCCTTCTTGTAGAATTCCCAAACCTGGGGATTCTGGATGGGAAAAAGCACGAAACGGTTGGGATTTTCGGCGAGTAAAGGCTCCATAAAACGAACGGGTTTCGGGGTGACGAAGTAGCAGGCTAGCGGGCTGGCCCGACCCGCCCGGCGGCAACTCGGCCCCGGCCCGGCCGGTCTTCAAAGATAGCCGGACAACCCCCTAGCCTGCACTTTCGTTTACCTGGGCTGGTTTTCGGCTTTTGCCCGGCCGGCTCCTAGCAGCACATGAAGCGCAGGTGGCAAAGCACCCGATTCAGAGATAGTTATCCACATTTAGCTTGTGGATAACGCCAGTTGTCCACAAACCCCGGCAAAAAGAAGGGACTTTCTTGCTGCCAATGAGTTAGCTCGTTCAGCAAAAAATGTACTTGAACCCAAGCCATTTTTGCCGAACGAATGAAGATTAACTACTTAGGTTTGGTTTTACCAGAAAGAGGCCGTACTTTTGCGTTCCCTTTTGAGAAACCTCCAGCGGAAATAAGATGTACGCCATTGTCAATATCGCCGGCCAACAGACTAAGGTTGAGGCTAATAAATTTGTTTACGCCCAGCGTCTGGCCGGTAATATCGGTGACTCGGTAGAACTGGGCAACGCCCTGATGACCGATGATAACGGTACGCTCAGCATCGGCACCCCCGAGCTGAATGTAGCCGTTAAAGGCACCATCGTGGCGCACGTTCAGGGCGACAAAGTCCTGGTGTTCAAGAAGAAGCGCCGCAAAGGCTACAAGAAACTGAATGGCCACCGCCAGCAGTTCACCAAAGTAATGATTGACAGCATCGGCTAGTTTCTAAGTTGTTCGCTAGCCACCGCTAGCTTCTGCTTTTACTAGGCTGCTTTATTTCTAACCAAGACGCTATCGGCCAACCGCTAGTAGCTACCAGCTTAACAAAACCATGGCACACAAAAAAGGCGTAGGCTCGTCAAACAACGGCCGTGAATCGCATAGCAAGCGCCTCGGCGTGAAAATCTTCGGTGGTCAGCCCCTCATCGCTGGCAACATCATCGTGCGTCAGCGCGGCACCAAGCACCACGCTGGTTCCGGCGTGGGCATGGGCAAAGACCACACGCTGTTTGCGCTGGTTGATGGCACCGTGCAGTTCAAGAAAGGCCGCGACGACCGTTCGTTTGTATCGGTAGTGCCGATGGCCAGCGAAGTAGCCGCTGCTTAGTTGCCGCTTCAGCTTTAAAAAAGGGCTGCTCCTACCGGGGCAGCCCTTTTTACGTGCACCGGGGATAGCGCCACCTCAGAGCCCGAAGTAGAAACGAATAGTGGCCTGCCCGCCCACGTTCCAGTGGTTGGCCGTGCTAGGCCGCTCGTAATTGTAGTAAGCGGGCGCCAGTAGCCCACCGCCCGCGCTGAGGTCATAGTAGGTGTGGCGCCGCAGGCGGTGCTGCACGCCCCACAGCACGTACACGCCAGGCGTGAGCACGGCGGGCGTGGTGCGCGCCCGGCCCCGGCCGCTGGTAATTACCCGGCGCGCATTGGGCAGCTGCTCCCATTCGGCGCTGCCCTCCAGGGCTAGGTAGCGGCCGAACAGCGGCGCGGCGCCCGGCGGCGAGTGGCCGTAGTAGTAGCGTGCCCCCAGCGCCACGCTGGCCCCGGCCAGAGCATTGGCCGGCGCCGCGCGGCGCCGGCCGGCGGCCGAGTTGGCCTGCATGTCGGTTTCGAGTTGGGTGTAGAAGCTTAGGCGCGGCGCTACGCGGTACTCGGCCCCCAGCGAGAGCGGCAGCACAAACTGCCACGACTGATTATCGTGGGCGTAACGAAAGTGCGTGAGCCGCAGGCCCGCCTTGAGCAGCAGCCGGGGCGGGCGCCGCACCGAGTCGGGGGCAGGCTGCTGCGCGTGGGCCGCCCCCGCCGCCAGCAGGCTGGTGCTTACCAGTAAAGATTTGAGAAGGTAGCGTTGCGCCATAAGCTATTGATTCTATGTTGAAAACCACTAGCAAGTTACTGCTGGCGCGGTAATAAACCAGCGTCAGTAGTTTGAGTAACAGCCGGCTAGCCCCCACTGTGCGCCCGGGCTAGGGCCAGCTCAAAATCCTCGACTACCCGGCGCTATTCGTTGGTGGTGCATCATCTCGTAGAGTACCGATTCGAAGGCGCTCGCGTCGACGCTGGAATTGCCGCGGAAGGGAGTGAATCCAGTCCTCTACGGAAAACGGCTAGCCCAGCCCGCGCGAATACTGCGCCCGGACGAGTGCTTACACGGCCGAGCTAAAATAGGCCAATATGTGCCCACAAACCATTGAAAGCTAGGCCATTGCCAGCTCGTTAAGCACTTCGCTGACCCGGGCGGCGTGGCTCACGATGAGAAAATGACCGGCGCCGGGCACCGGGTAGTCGATGCGGGCCACGCTGGCGGGCAGCAGGCGGTCGCGGGTGCCGTGGATGCGCACGACTTCGGGCGCGCCCGGCCCGCGCCAGGCTAGCAGTTGCGCCGTGGCCCAGCGGGCAAAACTGGGGTTGGTGTCGGCCAATATCTGACGCAGCAGGCGGTACTCGGTGCCGCCCCGGGCCCCGAAAAACCACTGCGCCAGCCGCGGCAGCCACTTCAGCAGGCCGAAGGGCACTAGGTGGTGCAGGCCCGTAGTGCCGGCCAGCCGCAGCAGCGGCGGCAGGTCGCGGGGGCTGCCCAGGCTAGAAATAAGCACTACCCGCGCTAGCGGCCGCAGCCGGCCGATTTCCTGCGCCAGCAGCCCGCCAAACGACACGCCCACCAGCCAGCAGGGCTCGGCCAGGGGCACGGCCGCAGCGAGGCGGGCCGCGTAGTGGGGCAGCGGCTCGGTGGGCGCCTGGGGGGCTAGCCAAGCCAGTACGTGCACCGGGCCTGCCAGCCGCAGGCGGCGAAAAACGCGCTCATCGGCCCCCAGGCCGGGAATCAGGTACCACGTGGGCGGGGTCATGCCGTAGTCAGGGGGTTAGCCGGGCGTAGATGCCTTCGAGGTAAAAGATGTTGTGCGGCTGGGGGTCGTCGGTCTCGTCGGCGTCGGCGGGGAAGGTGACGGCTAGCTTGAGGGCCACGCCGGGCAGGGGCACGGGCGGGTTTTCGGCGGTGGTGTATTCGAGCAGGCAGGGCCATTCTTCGGTATCGGCCAGGGCGTCGGCCACTTCTTCGGCCAGGGCCTCGGCGCGGTCGCCGGCCACGCGCAGCAGGGTGTCGAGGGCCTGAAAAGGCAGGCCGAGGTGGAAGAAGTGGTCGTCGTCGTCGCGAAACGTAGTGGCCCAGATGGTTACGTCGTCGGTATTATCGAAGACGATGGCCGTGAGGTGGACTTGCTCCACAAAAAAGTCGTCGTTGCTGACCAGGGCATCGCTCAAAAGCTTCACGGCGGCGCGGGGGGAAGGGTGAAACGAAAGAACCGGCGGCCCGCCCGGCCGCCACCGCAAGCTACGCTGCAGCGGCCGGCGCGTCGGCAAATAGTTCGAGCGTAATGTGGTCGGCCAGCAGCTTGCCGGCGTCGGTGAGGCGCAGCACCTCGCCGCTGAGCGTGGCCATGCCCTGGGCCGTGAGGCTAGCCAGGTAATCGGCGCGGCTGGCTAGCAGGTTGAGGCCCAGCGCATCGCGCAGGTGGCCGAGGTCGCAGCCGCGGCTGGTGCGCAGGGTAGTCAGCAGGTACTCGTTGGCCTGGTCGAGGGGCGAGAGCTGCTCCACGGTGGCGGGCACCGCGCCGCGTTCGAGCACGGCGGCCACGTACTGCGGGTTGTTGGCCACCGCGTATTGGCGGCTGCGGCCGTCGAAGGAGTGCGCGCTCGGGCCGAGGCCGAGGTAGGGCACGCCGCGCCAGTAGTTCGAGTTGTGGCGGCTTTCGCGGCCGGGCCGGCAAAAATTGCTGATTTCGTACTGCTCGTAGCCGTGGGCGCGCAGCTGCGTCAGCAGCAGCTCAAACTGGGTGGCCACAAACTCGTCGGGCGGCGCCACAAAAGTGCCTTTTTGCAGGCGGCGGCCGAAGGCCGTGTCGGGTTCGATAGTAAGGGCGTAGGCCGACACGTGCGGCACATTCAACTCAAACAGCCGGGCCAGGTCTTCCTGCCAGATAGCGTGGCTGGCGGCCGGCACGCCGTAGATAAGGTCTACCGAGATGTTCTCGAAGCCCGCTGCCTGCGCCGCCTGCACCGCCTGCCCCGACTCCTGGGCCGAGTGCGCCCGGTTCATCAGGCGCAAATGCGGCTCGTGGAAGCTTTGCAGGCCGATGCTGAGGCGGTTGACGGGCGAGGCGGCCAGCTCGGCCAGCTTGGCGGGGCTAAGGTCGTCGGGGTTGGCTTCGAGGGTGATTTCCGCCCGCGGCGCCACCGAAAAATGCGCCTCAATGGCCTCGAAGATGCGCGCCAGTTCGGCGCCCGTGAGCAGCGAGGGCGTGCCGCCGCCGAAATAAATGGTTTCGAGCGGCGCGGCCGGGTCGGGCAGGTAGTTTGCGCGCAGCGCCATTTCCTTTACCAACGCGTCCACAAACTGGCTTTTCAGCCCCAGTGAGGTACTGAAGTGAAAATCGCAGTAGTGGCAGGCCTGCTTGCAAAACGGAATGTGGAGATAGAGGCCGGGCATAACTATAAAAATATCGGGGCAACTTTTACGGCACCCGCGGGCGCTGCGCGTCCGCGGGTGCCGTACTGAACAACAATACCAGGCGCGGACTCCCAGCATCTGCGCTACTTTTCGCACAAAAATCGGGCTCCTGAAATTAAAAACCGCCCGGCGCGTTTGCGCTTCCGAAGATGGTTCGACTTGCTACCCTACTTCTGCGAAGCTACTGGCTAGCTTTCCTGCTGGGTGCCGGGCTGGCGCGTGCCCAGGCGCCCGGGGCCGGCGCGGGCGTGGCCGTGCCCAACGCACCGGGATTGGCCTCGCCGCCCCTGCCGCCCGCGGTTAGCCCTGCTCCGGCTGCCGCACCCGCTGGGCGTTCGCTCAGCCGGTCCCGAGTCCTCAAATTTGAGATGGAGCCGGCCGAGCGGGCGCTGGTGCGCCGCCTGCACCCGCGCGCCACTGTGCCCGACTCGCTCACGGCGCTGCGCACGGTGCGCGAGCTGGTGCTGGCCCTGCAAGCCGACGCCTACCTCACGGCCTCGGCCGACGGCATGCGCTGGGGGCGCGACACGGTGCGGGTGCGCCTCTACGTGGGCGAGCAGTTTCGCTGGGCCTACTTGCATAATGGCAACCTCGGCGATGGCCTGCTGACCCGCGCCGGCTACCGCGAAAAATTCTTTCGGCGCACCGCCTGGCACCCCGCCGAATGGGCGGCTTTGCAGGAGCGCGTGCTCACGGAGGCCGAAAACCAGGGCTACCCATTTGCTACCATTGGCATCGACTCGCTGCGCCTGAGCGGGCGCGACATTGCGGGCCGGGTGGTGCTGAAGCGCGGCCAGGCGGTGTATTTCGACTCGCTGCAAATAGTGGGCACCAGCAAAACCAAGAAGCGCTTTCTTACTAAATACCTGCAACTTACCCCCGGCCAGCCCTACAGCCAGCAGCGCGTAGATGCCGCCGCCGCCCTGCTGCGCCAGCTGCCCTACGTGCGCTTGCGCGCCGAGCCCGAGGTGCGTTTTGCCAAAAGCCGCGCTAGGGTGTATTTGCTACTGGATGAGCGGCCGTCCAACCAGTTCGACGCCATTGTGGGCCTGCTGCCCAATACCAACGGGGCAAGCGGGGTGCAGTTTACGGGCGACGTGACCATCAACCTGCGCAACCTGCGCGGGGGCGGCAAGCAGGTGGGCCTGCAATGGCGCAAGACCGACGCCATCTCGCAGCTGCTGGATGCCAGCTACTTACACCCCAACATATTTGGCACGCCGCTCGAAGTCGGGGCCACGTTCAACCTCTATAAGCAGACCGATAACTTCCTCACCCTGCGGCCGCGGGTGCAGGTGAGCTACCCCACGGCGCGGGCCGGCCGGCTCACCTTTTTTGCCGAGCAGCGCAGCTCGCGCCTGCTGCTCGACAGCCTGGCCTACGCCAGAATAAGCACCGGAAGCGCCCTGCCCAACTACCTCGATTCGGAATACAATTCCTACGGCCTGGGCTACTCGCGGGCCAGCCTCGACGACCTCTATTTTCCGCACCGCGGGCTGTTTATCAGCGCGCAGGGCGGCGTGGGCACCAAGATTATCCGCCGCAATGCCTCTATCCGGGAGGGCCTTTACGATGGCGTGGCGCTGCGCTCGACGCAGTATAGCTTCGGCGGGCGGGCCGAGCGCTACTGGGCGCTGGGCCGCCAGGGCGTGCTGCTGGTGCGGGCGCGCGGCGAGGGCTTGTTCAACCAGCAGTTTTTTCTGAACGACCTGTTCCGGCTAGGAGGCCTCAACTCGCTGCGTGGCTTTACCGAAAACCAGTTCTATACCAATGCCTACGGGGTGGGTACGGTCGAGCTACGGCAGTTTACCGGGCCAGAGGGCTACGTGTTCGTCTTTGCCGACCAGGCCCTGCTGCAAGCCTACCAGTTCACGACCTCGCAGCTCGGCGCTCGCGCCCTCGACTCGCCCACCGGGCTAGGGGCCGGCCTGAGCTTTCGCACGGCGGCAGGCTTGTTTCAGTTTGTGTACTCGGTGGGCCGGTCAGAGTTTCTGAACACCGGCTTCTCGCTGAATAACTCCAAAATCCACTTCGGCCTGACGAGCCGGTTTTAGCCGTAGCGCGCAGCTTCCGCTTCGTGCGTGAGTACGGCGAGCATCTCGCGCTAGGGTCGTTCGGTACCAAATGCTTGCTGCGCTCGCGCACGAAGCGGAAGCTGCGCGCTACGGCCTGCCAATTAGGCCGATTGTGGCTTAGATAGCGTTTTTAAAGAGAACTACTACCTTTTCATCGGTCATAACGGCCGAAATACGCCTGATACGGTATCTTGTGGAAGCTGGTACGAGGTTTGATTAAACAGACCCGAAGCCACTTATCAAGGCCCCCTCCGTTATGAAACTTATCAGCCGCGAATTTATCCGTACTATCGCCCCCCAGCTCGACCTGTTGAATACCATCGGCGGCGGCGTGGCCCAGCCCAAGCTGCGCGTGAATGAGCGCCCCAAGGGCGTGGTGCTGCACGTAGCCATGCCGAGCGTGCCCGCCGAAAGCTTTCACGTAGTGCTCAAAGACACCAAGCTCACCGTGTACGGCGAGTACCGCCACGGGCCCGAGGACCAGCTTGCCGCGCCGCTGTTTGTGCAAACGCTCGACCTGCCCAAAAATCTCGACCTTACCGGCATCAATGCCACCCACGACAATGGGGAATTGCGCGTGGCCATCCCCTTCCGCGACGCCGAGGCTAGCCAGCCCCGCGAGATTGACATTCAGCCGGGCAGCTAGGCTGCCCGGCCCGTCGATACGGCCGGGACCGACCGGCCACCTACTCACTCCGCGATAACGCCGGGACCGACCGGCCACCTTACGTTCAACCCTCTTGAGGCCTCTGCGATGAGCAGGGGCTTTGTTATGTCCGGCTAGCCCTTGCCTGGTAAGCTAGTGCTCAGTAAAACAGCGGAATCAGCAGCCCGAACCCCGCCAGCAGGCTCAGCAGGAGCCAGCCCACCAGCTGGCCCCGGTAGCGGCGCGGCAGCTTGTTGCTGAGCACCAGCATAGCCCCTAGCACCAGCACCAGGTGCAGCACCAGAAAAGCCACCGTTTTGACCCAGTTGCTGACGATGGTGTTTTCGGGTTGGTACTGATTGGCTTCGCCCAGGCCAGAGGTGACGAAGCTTAGCAGCTGGTAGGCCGCCACCTCGAAGGCGATGAAGCACCCCAGCCCCACCAGCAGGGCTAGCGGCCCCGATTTTTCGCGTAAGTCGGCCATTGGGTTCGTGGGTCGTTTTTGGTTGTTCGTCGCTAGCCCCTGGCTTTTTCCGGAAGGGCTTTAAAGTCAAAAAATGAGAAGCGGCCAACGGAAAACGAAAGTTACGGCCGCGGCCGGCCCAGCACCTCGGCCGTGCGCAGGCGCACGTAAAGGTCCTCGACCTTGGCCCGCGCCCACTCGGTGCGCCGCAGAAAGGTGAGGCTCGATTTGAGGCTCGGGTTCACGGCAAAGCAGTTGAGCTTTATGCGCTCGTCGAGGCCGGCAAAGCCGTAGTGGGCCACCAGGTAGTCGAGAATCTGGGCCAGCGTTACGCCGTGTAATTCGCGGATTAGGCGGCCATTAGCATCGCGGGCATCGGGCATAAGCAAACGAGGGGAAGGGAACCGGAAACACGCCCGGCGGCATTACTGCTGCAAGCTACGGCCGCGCCCGGCATACGCGGGGCGGGCCGGCGTGCGTTACTTTTGGCTTGTTGCCTATGCTCACCCCTTCGGCCCCACCTCTGCTTGCTGCCCCAGCACCCGCAGCGCCCCCGCAGCGCGGGCGCTGGCGGCGCTGGGTGCTGGCGGGGCTGCTGCTGGGGCTGCTGGGCGGCGCTACCTACTACCTGCGCCACCAGCGCCAGCTCAATCGCTACGCCCGGCGCACCTGGGCCACGCTCACCACGCGCTACCTCACCGGGCGCGAGCGCACGCCGCTGCTGGCCGGCTACTCGGTGCACGGCATCGACGTATCGGCCTACCAGGGGCGCATCGACTGGCCCGAGGTGGCGCGCCAGCACGTGCGCTTTGCCTTTATCAAGGCCAGCGAGGGGGCTAGCATGCGCGATGCGCGCTTTCAGCGCAACTGGCGCGAGGCCCGGGCGGCGGGTATTCTGAGCGGCGCCTACCACTATTTTCAGCCCAACCGGGCCGGCCAGACCCAGGCTAGCCTCTTCATTGGCACCGTGCCCATCCGGCCCGGCGACTTGCCGCCGGTGCTCGATGTGGAAGCCCCGCGCTTTCACGATGTGGCCGCGATGCGCCGCGAAGTGGGCGCCTGGCTGGCGGCCGTGGAGGCGCACTACGGCGTAAAACCCATTTTGTACTCCAACTACGCCTTTTATCGGCGCTACCTGGCCGGGCACTTCGACGACTATCCGCTGTGGCTCGCCCACTACGAGGTGGCGCGCCCCGCGCTGCCCGCCGAGCGCTGGATTATCTGGCAGCATTCCGACGAGGCCTACGTGCCGGGCATTCGGGGGGCGGTTGATTTCAACGTTTTTCAGGGCAGCTACGCGGCTTTGGAGGCCTTGCGCGTGGCGCCGCTCCCAGCGCCTAGCCCCAAAAAAGCCGCCCCGGCCGGCCGCGCCGGCAAGCAGCTGGCCGAGGCAGCCGACGAGCGGCGGCGCTAGCCCGCCGGTTGTTTTTGGCCGTTTTTTTAGCTTAACCCCATCGCTATCGTGCTCAAATCTCCCTTCAGAAAGTGTCTTTTCTATGCCTTGAGCGGCGGGCTGGCCCTGGCGGTCGCGGCTTGCGGCGGCAGCAAATCGGCGTTTACGCAATCGGGCCAGGGCTCGTACTACGCCGATAAGTTTGCGGGGCGGGCCACCGCCAGCGGGGCGCCCTACCGGCCCGGCCAGCTCACGGCGGCCCACAACACGCTGCCCTTCGGCACCAAGCTCAAAGTCACCAACACCCGCAACGGCCACTCGGTGAAGGTGGTGGTGAACGACCGCGGCCCCCATGCCAAAGGCCGCATTGTGGACGTATCGAAGCGCGCCGCCCGCAAGCTCGACATCGTGGATGCCGGCGTGGCGCCCATGCAAATCAAGGTCATGCGCATGGGGCCGACGCCCCGTAAGTAAGCTTTTTCCGCTGACCTTTACCCAAAAAACGGCCCCCACTAAAAGCAGGGGCCGCTACGTACCATTTTTACCCGATGAACATTCGCAAGCAGCTAACCTGGACGCCGCCCGCCGGTGCCACCCGTTTTGAAGCCCTCGACAGCTTTGTGCGCGCCGCCGAAGACGAGGACTGGACCGAGGCCGAAATCCAGTTCGTCATCGACGAAGTGGTGGAAGCCCGCGACGATGCTGCCGGGGTGGCGGTGCTCGTGAGCTTTACCCAGCCCTGGCGCTAGCCGGGGCCCAAACCAGCAGGCTAGCGGCCCGCTTTGGCCTTGGCTTTAGCCGCTTCCTTGGCGGCTTTTTCGCGCTCTTTCTCGACCTTTTCGCGGGCCTTTTCCATTTCCTTGCGCTTGCCGGGGTGCTTGAGGTCGTAGGCCACGAGCTTACGCACGCTGTCGGCTTCTACCATCTCGCGCTTGCTGGTGAGGCGGCCGGTGAGCGAAACGTAGTCGCCCTCTGCCATTTGCGAAGTCACGCCCTCTACGTTGGTAACCATGCCTTTGGTGGTAATAAGCGTGCCATTGAGCAGGCGCTTATCCTGCTCAATGGGCGCCGTGAGGCCTAGCTCGGTCAGGATAACGCGGCCGTTTTGCAGAGTCAGGCCGTCCTTAGCCATTACGCCACTGGTGCGGGCTCGGGTGGGTGCGGTGGCACCCGCGCGGCGCGGTGCCACGGCCCGGCGCGGGGCCAGCGGGCGCCGGGCACCGGGCTGCGGCGGGGTAGTGGTGGCCGGCGCAGCAGGAGCGGGCGCGGCAGGTTGGGTTTGGGCCTGGCCACCGTGGGCCAGCAATAGGGCGCTGCCAAGCAGCAGGGTCGAGATAACTAGCTTCATCACTAACAAAAAGGAAGAAGGGATATAGAATAAGAAGAACTACGAAAAGAGCAGCCAACTCGGACTTAAAATTCGCAAAACCGTGCCAAAAGCGCGGTTGCTCCTGCCCGCCGGTGGTTTTTAGCACTGCCTTTGCCGGGTTATAACTAAGCCGGTGGTATGTCCAAAACACAAACTTACACCAGCTTGCGGGCTCCTGTCAACCCAACGCGGCGGGCTTTTTCCGCGTTCAATGGGTGCCCCGGGCAGCGGCTTGCTGGCCGGCAGGTTTTTCTTGCACAATGGACTACAAAGACTATTATAAAACCCTGGGCGTTGAGAAGACCGCAACGACCGAGCAGATTAAAAAGGCGTACCGCAAGCTGGCCCGGCAGTATCACCCCGATGTGAACCCCAACGATGCCACCGCCGAGCAAAAATTCAAGGAAGTAAACGAGGCCAATGAGGTGCTTTCCGACGCCGACAAGCGGCAGAAATACGACCAGCTAGGGGCCGATTACCAGCGCTACCAGCAGGCCGGTGCGGGCCGCGGGCCGGGCAGCGGCGGTTTCGACTGGGGCCAGTATGCCCAGGGTGGCGGGCCCGGCGGCGCGGGCGGCGGGCAGTATGGCGGGGAAGGCGAAGACTTTTCCGACTTTTTCAGCTCGCTCTTCGGGGGCATGGGCGGCGGCGGGCGCAGCAGCCGGCCCGGCGCGGGCCAGGACTACCAGGCCGAGCTGGAGCTGAGCCTGCCGGAGGCTTACGCGGGCGGGCCGCGCACCATCACGGTAAACGGCAAGAATCTGCGCCTCACCATTCATCCAGGCGTAACGGACGGCCAGACCATCCGGCTGCGCGACCAGGGCGGCCCCGGCCGCAATGGTGGCCCTAGCGGCTCGCTGCTCATCACGCTCCGTATTTTGCCCGATGCCCGCTACGTGCGCACCGGCGACGACCTGACCCAGGATGTGCCCGTGCCGCTGTACCGGGCCCTGCTCGGCGGCGAGCAAACCGTGGATACGCTCGGTGGCCCGGTCAAAATCAAGATTAAGCCCGAAACTGCCAACGGCAGCCGCCTGCGCCTGCGCGGCAAGGGCTTCCCGGTGTATCGCCAGGAAGGCCAGCACGGTGACCTTTACCTGCGGCTAAATGTGCAGCTGCCCACCAACCTCACGGAGGAAGAGCGCGCCCTGCTGCACCAGCTGGCTAAGCTGCGTGGCGAAGAATAAGACGCTCGTAATCGACTCGCTCTCAGTTAGTATTCAAGCCATATCCCATCCTATGGACACCCGCGTATTAGTGCTCACCTTTCAAGAATGCGACGTGCGCTACGGCCTGGGCCGGGCCGAACTGCACCAGTTCGTAGAGCTCGGCCTGCTGCGCCCCACGCCCGCCCCCGATACCATTGAGGTAGAGGAGCCCGATGAGCTGCTGCCCCGCCTGGCGCGCTTGCACCACGGCCTGGGGCTAGCCCCCGAGGCCATCGACCTGGTGCTGCTGATGCGCCAGCGCTTGCTGGGCCTGCAAGCCGCGCTGGCCCGCGAAACAGCCCGCGCCCGCCAGCTCGAAAACTTCTTGCGCGGCACCGGGCCGATGCTGGAATCGTAGAGAACCTGGTTTATCAGCTAGTTATGGGGCTAGTTACAGGGCTAGTTACTGGCGCCGCAGCGTCGTCACCCGCGGGCCCTGCCCTAGCACGAGCGTAGTAGTGGTGTGGCGCAGCACCCTAAACTTTTGGTGCGTGTCGGCGGCGTAGGGCGTGCCTGCGTGGGCTGGCAGCGCCAGCTGGTAAACAGTGCTGCGAACGGGACATTCCTGCCGCCACTCCACAAAGCCGATATGCTGCACCAGCAGTTGCTGCGCCCTAGCGGCGCGCGGCAGCCGCAGCACGGCGCGGCCCTGCGCGTCGGTACTGGCGGCCGCCAGGGTCTGGCCAGCCGCCCCGTACGCCACTACGGTTGCGCCTGGCAGCGCCGTGGCCAGGGTATCCGCAGGCGTGCCGCGGCCCGCAACAGTAAAGGCCAGCACCAGCGAATCGGCCCCCGACACTAGGGGCCTAGCTGCTACCGTAGCAGCCCTAGTGGGCTGAGCTACAAAGCTCAGCTGCAACTGCTTGCCCGCTATTCGGTAGGTACCCGTGCCGTAGCGCCCGCTGTTTATGTCATCGCTCCAATAGCTATAGCTGAAAGTGTGGTCGTCGGCCAGGTATAGCTCTTTGCCTTCCAGCATAATTACGCCGGGCTTACCCATTTCGCGGTAGTTGCCGGTGGCGAGCCGCACGGGCGCGCAGGCCGCCAGGCCCACTACCAGCAGCAGCGTGGGCAAACAGCCCAGAGGAACTAGTAAAGGTTTCATCGCCAGCCAATATACTACTAGGGCTGCTGGCTAGCCCAGCTACACCGCGTTCACGGCCAGCGCGAGCAGCAGGCCGCCCAGCGTGGCGCCCAGCTTGGGCCAGTTGAGGCGATGCTCGGGGCTGGTTTCGAAGAGAATAGTAGTAGATACGTGCAGGAAAGTACCGGCCACGAAGCCCAGCAGCGCCGCGTACACGGCCGGGCCTAGCAGCTGCTCCAACACCAGGTAGTTGCTGAAAACCAGCCCCGCCGGCGAGGCTAGCGCAAACACCAGCAACCAGGGCCACACCCGCCGAAACGAACCTAGCCGCAGCCGCAGCAGCGTGGCCAACGCCACGGCCGCCGGCACGTGGTGCAGCGCGATGCCCAGCACCAGCGCGTAAAAGTGCTGGCTCATCTCGCCGCTGCCCGCCCCGCGCACCAAGATGCTACCCTCCAGCAGCGAATGAATTACCAGAGCTGCCACCAGTAGCAGGGGCACGCGCCCCTGCTCGGCAGCGGCCGGCGCGTGCACATGGCCGTGCTCGATACCCTGCGAAAGTACCTCCAGCAGCAACTGGCCAAAAAAACCCGCCAGCACCCAATAGCCCACCCGCTGCGGTGTGGCTGGCAGCAGCGTCAGCGCCTCGGGTAAAATGTGCGTGATGGTGAGCGCAAATAAATAAGCACCACTAAATGCCAGCAGCGGCTTTAGCCACTGCCCGGCGCGCGCGGCCGGCACCATACTCACCAAAACTCCCGCGCCCAGCACCGACACGGCCAGCAAAACTATCGCAATCCACATAGAGGCAACAAACAGAAAGCTTGCATCAATGTTGCAAGATAATGCGCAACATTGATGCAAGCTCGGCTAACCAGCCTCCGGGCGCTGTGCCCGGCACGGCCAGATACTTAAGGTAACTTATTGACGGCGAGCGCTGCCCTGGCCCTGGGCAGTGTCAGGAGTCGGCGAGTCGGCGGCGCCTTTTTTCGGCGCGGCGCTGTCGCCGGGCTTCTGGGCGATACCCTCCTGGGTATCGGCGGTCATCACGGCGCCGGCCGAAGGGGCAGCGCGGCGGTCGAGCACCGTGCCTGAGTTCACGGGGCGGCTGATAGCGCCGCCCTTCTCCTGGCTAGGAGCCTCGGGGGTGCCCTGGTCGAAGTTATCGCTGGGGCGGGTGCCGGGCTCAATCATGTCGAGCGACACCTTTTTGTCAGGGCGCCAGTCGGAGGGCTCACTGCTGCACGAGGCGAGCAGCACTACGGCGGCCGGAGCCAGGTAGGAAAGCAGCTTTTTCATACGGGTCAAAAATTCCTTGCGGAAAACTAAATAGAAAGACGGAAAAACAGGGCCCCTATACGGCCCCGGCTAGGCGGTGGGTGCGTCGGCCAGCAGGCCTTTGCGGCGCAAAAGCGCCTCAAACAGCTTGCGGTCGTTGTCGTTGTTGAACAAGCGCAGGGGCAAATGTAGAAACACCGGCACGTCAAAGGTGCTGGCTACCCAGCGGCGCCAGGGGGCTAGCTCGGCGGGCGGCGCGCCGGGCTTCAGGTAGAGCAGGTAGGCATCGGGCTCGCGGCGCACGCGGCCAATCTGGTCCCAGGGCAGGGCCATGGCGCGCTGCTCGCTTTGGCGCAGGATGAGCTGGCGTGAATCAGCCTCGTAGTTCATGCGCTCAAACAAGGGCTTGCTCTGCTCCATTTGGGTCACGCCCGTCACGAGCGACGAGCGGATGAGCACGAATACCGCCGCCAGGGCCACCCCCAGCAGCAGCCACCACCACGAATGCCAGATGGCCGCCGGCAACACGCCCACCGCAAACGGAATGAGTGCGTACCACCACTCTTTGCGCCACACTTCGCCCATCGCAATGCGGGTGTAGGTATTGGGGTCGAACTGGTATTTCTTGGTTTTAATAGTGCCGGGCGGCGACTGCGCGGTCTGCTGCTGGCGGTAGCCGCTGCCACCGCCCCGTTGGTTAGGAAGATTCATTTAGTACTTATTAATTAATAGCTGGCAATGATAACGCGTTGGTTAGTAGCTACCCATGCAAATTACCAGGCAGTAGCTAACGCTTAACAATCAAAACGCTTTCAGGCTCAAATCCAGGATATCGGCCGAGTGCGTGAGCGCACCCACCGAGATATAATCGACGCCCGTGCCGGCCACCTCGGCAATGGTTTGCTCCGTAATGCCGCCGCTGGCTTCCAGTGGCACGCGGCCAGCCACTAGGGCTACGGCCTCGCGCAGCTCGGCGGGGGGCATGTTATCGAGCATAATGCGGTCGGCGCCGCCCGCATCGAGCGCCTGCTGCACCTCGGCCAGGGTGCGGGTTTCGAGCACGATGGGCAGTTGGCGGCCGGTGCGGCGCAGGTAATCGTGGGTAGCGGCCAGGGCCGCCGCCACGCCGCCCGCGTAGTCCACGTGGTTGTCCTTCAGCATTATCATGTCGAAAAGCCCGTAGCGGTGGTTTACGCCGCCGCCAATGAGCACCGCCCACTTTTCGCAGATGCGGAAGTTGGGCGTCGTCTTGCGGGTGTCGAGTAGGCGGGCCTTGGTGCCGGCCAGCTGCGCCGTGAGGTGCGCCGTGTGAGTAGCAATGCCGCTCATGCGCTGCATGCAGTTGAGCACTAGGCGCTCGGCAGTGAGGATGCTGCGCGCCGGGCCTTCCACCGTGAAAGCCACATCGCCGTGCTTCACCCTAGCCCCGTCTTCGAGCTGTACACTCATGGTCAGCGCCGCATCTACGTGCTTGAAAATGAGGCTAGCCAGCTCCACGCCGGCCAGTACGCCCTCGGCTTTTACCAGTAGCTTGGCACGGTTGCGGGCCTCGGCCGGAATGGCGGCCAGGGCCGAGTGGTCGCCATCACCCACGTCCTCGGCTAGGGCCGTTTGGATAAACGTGGTGAGCGCGGCGGGCGTGAGGTAGGGGGCGGGGGGGGCTGACACCCAGCAAAGGTACGGCGGCTGGCGGGCGCATAAAAAACCCGGCAGCGGGTGGGCTGCCGGGCTAGGGTGGCGCTAGGCCAGTTACTCCTTCGTAAAATCGAGCGTGTCGATGGTGGGGTTGGGCTGCTTAGGCTTGAGCTTGATGAACACCCGGTAGCTGCCGTTGCGCCCTACATAGTGCCCCACGGCGTAGGGAATACCTTCATTGCTAGCCCCTTGGTGCACAATATCGAAGCTGGCGGGCGGGTTCTTGGCGAAGAAATTCTTCATTACCAGCTCGGTCTGGGTGGCGTTATAGCTCTGCTTGTCGCCATCGAACCCAACCTCGACCGACGGGGCCAGAAACTGCGCCAGCCCGCGCGACGAGCCGCCCGCAATAGCGGCGCGCACCGCCGAAAGCTGGTCGGCACCCTGAGCCCAGCCACTCACGGCGACTGCCAGAAAAAGCCAGCCAAATACAAAAAACCGGGTAAAAAATAAATTCATACTAAAAAGCCTAGCGAACAGGTCGGAAGCGCTTGATTGGGAAGTAAGCTAAAACTATGCCAGCCGCCGACATTTTGAAGCCTTTCTGAAGACTTAATTAAGCGGCCGGGGCCTAGTACGGCGCGCAGGCGCTTTAGGGTGCGGGGCGTACTTTTGCAGCCATGAACAAGCAGGTCCTCTTAGTTATTTTGGATGGGTGGGGCATCGCCCCGAACGCAGAGGCTTCGGCCGTTGACAAAGCGCAGACACCGTATTTTAAAAGCCTGCTTAATCGCTTCCCGCACAGCACCTTGCAGGCTTCGGGCGAGGCTGTAGGGCTGCCCGATGGCCAGATGGGCAACTCGGAGGTAGGCCACATGAACATCGGCGCGGGCCGGGTGGTGTACCAGGAACTGGTGCGCATCGGTAAAACTATTCAGGAGCGTAAGCTAGGGCAGATTCCGGCGCTGAAAGATGCGCTGGCCTATGCCAAGCTCAACAACAAAGCTTTCCATTTGATTGGTTTACTGTCGGATGGCGGCGTGCACTCGCACATCGACCACGTGAAAGCGCTGTGCACCATTGCCCACGAGGCCGATGTGCACAAGGTCTTTGTGCACGCCTTTACCGATGGGCGCGATACCGACCCCAAGAGCGGCGTGCACTACGTGAACGAGCTGGAGCAGTACAACGAGCGCACGGGGGCCAAAATTGCTTCCATCGTGGGCCGTTACTACGCCATGGACCGCGACCAACGCTGGGAACGCGTGAAAGAGGCCTACGACCTGCTGGTAAACGGCATCGGCACGCCTTCGCAAAACCTGATTCAAAGCATTCAGGAGCAATACAAAGACGGCGTAACGGACGAGTTTCTGAAGCCCATCGTGAAGGTGGGAGCCGACGGGCAGCCGCTAGCCACCATTCAGGAAGGCGACGTGGTGCTGTGCTTCAATTTTCGCACCGACCGGGGCCGCGAAATCACGGAGGCGCTTACGCAGCAGGATTTTAACGCCTACCAGATGCACCGCCTCAGCCTGCGCTACCTCACCATGACGACGTACGACGAGACGTTTCAGGGGGTAACGGCAATTTTTGAGAAGGATAACCTCGACAACACGTTGGGCCAGGTGCTGGCGGCGCACGGCAAAACGCAGATTCGGATGGCCGAAACGGAGAAATATCCGCACGTAACGTTCTTTTTTTCAGGCGGCCGCGAAAAGGAGTTTGAAGGCGAAACGCGCATCATGCGGGCCTCACCCAAGGTGGCGACCTACGACTTGGCGCCCGAAATGAGCGCCTACGAGTTGCGCGATGCGCTGGTGCCCGAGCTGCAAGCCAATTCGGCCGATTTTGTGGTCGTCAATTTTGCTAACCCCGACATGGTGGGCCACACCGGTGTGTTCGAGGCCGTAATAAAGGCCGTGGAAACGGCCGACGCCTGCGCTCGCGACGTGGTGGAAGCGGCCCTGGCCGCTGGCTACGCTACCATCGTGATTGCCGACCACGGCAACGCCGAGTACATGCGCAATGCCGACGGCTCGCCCAACACGGCGCACACGACCAACCTAGTACCCTGCATTTTGGCTGACAATACCTACCAAGGCACCCTAGCCAGCGGCAAGCTCGGCGACATTGCCCCCACCGTGCTGCAGCTAATGGGCGTGCCCCAGCCTGCCGAAATGACGGGCCTGAGCCTGCTACGCCCCGCGCTGGGCTAGCCTGAACAAATTGCGTAGCATTTTTCTTTCTCGCAGTGTCCCGCAGTGGTTGGCTGAAGTCGTTTCTTCGGCGCGCAGTGCGGGACACGTTGGTAAAATGGGTTGTAGACTCGGTTATTATTGCTTGATTAGCAGCGCCGTGCTGGCGCTGAGCGGCTGCGACAAAGGAGCGGCTACCGACCCGGCCGCCCCCGGCGCCCCGCACTACGTGGGCGCCTACTTCGACGTGCGTGGCCTGCTCGATGCGCAGGTGCGGCAGCTCGCGGCTAGCCACCCCGGCGTGGAAAAGCAAGTGAGCGTGCGCGGCGGCGCGCCCGAAACCGTGCGCGTGCCGCAAGTGAAATGGGCCGACGAGCTCCAGATTTTTTACCAGGCCGACATCAACAAAGCGGCCCTGCGCGGGGCTTATGCCGTGGACTCGGCCAGCCTGGGCGGCGGCGCCGTGCGCCGCACCTACCGCCTGCTGCCCGGCCACGACAACGCCCCCGTGCTACGCCTCGCCGTGACGAGCCAGGCTAGCCAGCCCCAGGAAATAACCGCCATCATTCGGCAGGATAACTCGTTGTTTTTCGGCCAGAAAGAGTTGCGACTGCGCCTGCAAAACGGCCAACTTAGCCAGTACAGCGCCAGCGGCGTGCAAAAGCTGGTATTGTTTGACAGCACACGCTACCGCTCGGCGGCGCGGGTGCTGTAGGCGCCGCTAGGCCCTTATTCACCCATCAGCGTGACCACCACCCAGCGGCGGCCGCCGTGGCGGCGATGCTCGCCCAGGCACAGGCCCTGCCAGGTGCCGAGCAGCAGCCGGCCGTCGGCAATGGGCACCGTGACGGAGGTGCCCAGCATGGCGGCCTTGAGGTGGGCCGTCATATCGTCGGGGCCTTCGAGGGTGTGCAGGAAGTAGGGCGCATTGTCGGGGGCTAGCCGCCGGAAATACTCCTGAAAGTCGCGCCGCACGGTGGGGTCGGCATTCTCCGTGATGAAGAGGCTAGCCGAGGTGTGCTGCAGGCAGAAGTTGGCGGTGCCCACGCGCATCGCTTCTAGCTCAGGCAACTCGCTCAGTAGCAAATCGGTAATGAGATGAAAACCCTCGGCGACGGCCGGCAGGCGCAGGCGTTTTTGAATGAAGCGCATGGCGGTCATACGTAAGCCGGCGCCGGTGGGCTAGCCCTATTTCTTGGTGCTTTCGTAGGCGCCGAGGCTGGGTGCGGCCGGGGTGCGCAGCAGGTTGAGCAGGTCGCGGAGGGGTACGGGGCCTAGCGGACTGGCGCGCTTGTAGGCCGGAGAGGTGCTGCGCAGGCGGTAATCACCGAAGCTGCCGCCCTGCGGCCGCTCAAACTGCGGGTCGCTGAATAAGTTAGCGTAGGCCGGGTTGCCGAGGCCCGCGTTATCGCCTGCATCGGCGGCGGTTTTGTACAACTGGCTTTTCAGCAGCGAGTTGCGAACAGTGACATTGTTCTTGTACTTGCTGTAGTGCTCCAGCAACAATTCGTCCTCCAGCGAACCCCACACCACCGAGTTTTGAATGCTAACTACCGGCGCCTGCGTGGTGGCCACGCCCTTCGAGTCGGTTACGGCATCGGTAAAGGTGAGCGACTGGGTTTTGCGCACGCCACCGGTGGCCGGAAAATTGGCCACGGTGCAGAAATTGAGCGCCGTGCTGCCGCCCAGGCCCAGCAGCGCATACTCGTAGCAATCGCTGAACAAGGTATTTGTGGCCGTTACCCGGCCCTGAATATTGTAGACCCCGGCCCCCGAGCCCAGACTGCTGGCCACGCCCGCAAAGCTCACGTCATTGCCCGAGACGTAGCGGATAACGGTGTTCTGAATATCCACGCTGGGCTGGGGGCCATTGTCGGGGTTGTAGAGCAGCACCCCGATGGTGGCGTTTTGAATCTGCGCGTAGCGAATGACATTACCTTGGCTGCCAGGGGCTAGTATAATGCCCGTCCACTGCCCCGGCGCGGTGGCGTACTGGGTTTCGGCGCTGCGGTCGCCGGCAAAGCGCACAATGTTGGCATTGGTGGCCTTCACGGTATCGCTGGGGCCGGGCGCGTAGTCGCTCGGGTCGTTCACGAGCAGCTTGCCTTCGACCAGCAGCGCCGCGCCGGCGTGGGCGTAGATGCGGGTGCCGGGCCGGATGCGCAGCGTGCAGTTTTTGGGCACGCGCACGGTGCCGTAGAGCACGTGCGGGCGGTCGTTGCGCCAGACTTCGCCGCAGGCTAGCGGCGTATTGGTGTGCAGGTAGATATTCTGCCCGAACGAGCGCAGCAGCACCGATTGCTCCTGGCCGTTGGTACGGAAATTCAGTCTGTCCTGCACCACCAGGTCCTTGGCCCGGCCGCTGCCGCCATTATCTTTCAGCTCGGCCCGCACCAAGATAAGCAGGCTGTCATTACCCCTGATGTAGAGGTTATTAGCCGTTTGCCTCAGGTCGCCGTTAATAACGAGCGTGTAAGGCGAGCCGGCTGGGTTTTCGAGGCTCACCAAGTCCACGTTCACCGCCCGCGGGTTGCGGTTGTACACCCACAGCCGCTTCGTAACGGTGCGTAGGGTGGTGAAAACCGTGTCGAACTTTACCGTGTCGGCCGAGAAGGCTAGCCCGCCCGAAGTTTGCAGCTCTTCCTCACGCGGCTTGCAGCCGGGCAGGCTCAAGCTGAAAATGGCACTGAGCAGCAGGAAAACGGGCAGGAGGTAGCGAATTTTAAGCACGATAAGGTAACGGTAAAAAGCCGTCGGTCATTGCAAGTACCACCAAGCAATGACCGACAAGCCAGGGGCGCAGCCCCGTATCCGTGAAATCAGTTAAATCCGTTAAATCTGCGGTTTACTCGGCGCCTACTTTCAGGCGCTCGGCGCTTTCCACCAGGCGCAGCTGCTCCACAAAGTCGTCGATGTTGCCATCCATCACGCTCGGCAGGTTGTACACGGTGTAGCCGATGCGGTGGTCGGTCACGCGGCCCTGCGGGTAGTTGTAGGTGCGGATTTTATCGGAGCGGTCGCCGCTGCCAATCATGCCCTTGCGGATAGCGCCTTCGGCCTCGTTTTTCTTGGCTAGCTCAATCTCGAAGATGCGCGAGCGCAGCACGCCCAGCGCCTTGTCGAAGTTCTTGAGCTGCGATTTCTGGTCCTGGCACTGGGCCACGATGCCGGTGGGCAAGTGGGTGAGGCGCACGGCCGAGTAGGTCGTGTTTACCGACTGCCCGCCGGGGCCGCTCGACATGAACAAGTCCTTGCGGATATCATTCATGTTCAATTCTATATCAAACTCTTCGGCCTCGGGCATCACCACAATGCTTGCCACCGACGTGTGGATGCGGCCCTGGGTTTCGGTGGCTGGCACGCGCTGCACGCGGTGCACGCCCGATTCGAATTTGAGCTTGCCGTATACATCTTCGCCCTTCACGGCCACCACAATTTCCTTGTAGCCGCCGGCGGTGCCTTCCATGGCGTCCACGAGCTCCATTTTCCAGCCCTGCTTTTCGGCAAAGCGCATGTACATACGCTGCAAGTCGCCGGCGAAAAGCGAGGCTTCGTCGCCGCCCGCCCCGGCCCGGATTTCCATAATCACGTCCTTCGAGTCGTTGGGGTCCTTCGGAATCAGCAATTCCTTGATGGCCACCTCCATGCGCTCGGCTTCAGGCACCAGCTCATCAAGCTCGGCCTTGGCCATTTCGCGAAAGTCCTCGTCCTTCTCGGTCGATACGACCTGGCGGGCGCCCTCTATATTACTGAGCACCTGCTGGTAAGCGCGGTACGCAGTCACAATTCTACCTAGTTCCTTGAACTCCTTATTAAGAGACTTGAAGCGCTTCATGTCGCCCATCACCTCGGGCTGCATGAGCTCGTCGTTCACGTTGTCGTAGCGCTCGCGGATGGCTTCGAGTTTATCCAGCATTTTGTGGTCAGAAAAAATAGTCAGTAGTTTGCAAAGATACGGCTTGGTAACAACGTCCTTTGCGGTCGGCGTTCCGCGCCAATTCTTTACGCTGGCCTAAGGCGGTGCTCTTGCCTCGCCCGGCCCCTACTGCGTGGCTGGCTATGGCGGGCCGCGCTTTCGACACCAGTAGTATGCAAGTCTTGAAGTTCGGGGGCACGTCGGTGGCCTCTGCCGAAAACATTGGGAAGGTAATTGCCATCGTGACGCGCGCACTGGCCCAAGGACCAGTGGGGCTGGTCGTATCGGCGCTGGGCGGCACCACCGACGCCCTCATTGGAGCCGGCCGCGCCGCCGCCGCTGGCGACGAAAGCTTTCGCCAGGCGTTGCGCCAGCTCGAAGGCCGCCACCTCACGGCGGCCGAGGCGCTGCTCCCTACCCCCGCCGCGCAGGCCGAAATTCAGCCTTGGCTCACGGCTCAGTTTGCGGAGCTGGCCGGGCTAGCCGACGGCATTTTTGCGCTGGGCGAGCTTTCGCCGCGCACTTTGGATCGCCTTATGAGCTATGGCGAACTGCTGTCGTCGCGCTTGGTGGTGGCCGCATTTGAGGCGCGGGGCATCGGGGCCGCCTGGGCCGACAGCCGGCAACTCATTCGCACCAACTCGCGCTTTGGCATGGCCCAGGTAGATGAGGCTACGACTGGGCAGCAAGTTACTTATTTTCAGAAAAATACCACTGAAAAACTATGGGTAGCGCCCGGCTTTATTGCTGCCGATGCCGAGGGCCACACCACCACGCTGGGCCGCGGCGGCTCCGACTACACGGCCGCCATTCTGGCCGCCGCGCTAGGGGCCGAGAAGCTCGAAATCTGGACCGACGTGAGTGGCATGCTCACCGCCGACCCGCGCCTGGTGCGCTCGGCTCGGCCCATCGCACGCATCAGCTACGAGGAAGCTATGGAGCTTTCGCACTTCGGAGCCAAGGTGCTGTACGCACCTACGGTGCAGCCCGTGCGCCGGCGCGGCATCCCGATGTGGATTAAAAACACCTTTGCGCCCGCTGACTATGGCACGCTGGTAGAGGTAGCCCCGCCGCCCAGCATCGGCGTAGTGCGCGGGCTATCGAGCATCAGCCACTTGGCTTTACTCAACCTAGAGGGCAGCGGCATGGTAGGTGTGCCGGGCTTTTCGGCGCGGCTGTTTGCGGCGCTGGCTAGGGCCCGCATCAACGTGGTGCTCATCACCCAAAGCTCGTCGGAGCATTCCATCTGCGTGGGTGTGAGCGAGGGCGACGTGCCCGCCGCGCAAGAGGTAGTGAATGAAGAGTTTGCCGCCGAAATATCGGCCGGCCGCCTGGAGCCCCTACGGCCCGAAACGGGGCTAGCCATTGTGGCGCTGGTGGGCGACAATATGCGCAATCACCCTGGCATCAGCGGGCGCTTGTTTAGCGCGCTGGGACACAATGGGGTGAATATCCGGGCCATCGCGCAGGGGGCTAGCGAGCGCAATATCTCGACCGTTATTCGGGCCGACGATGTGCGCAAGGCCATCAACGTGCTGCACGAAGAGTTTTTTGAGGCGACCTATAAACAGGTTAACCTGTTCATTCTGGGTCCCGGCAACGTGGGCGGCAAGTTGCTGGGCCAGCTAGCCCAGCAGCAACCTTATCTGCGCGAGAAGCTCGGCCTCGACCTGCGCGTGGTAGCCATCGCCAACAGCCGCCACTGCCTCGTTAGCGACGAGGGCGGCCTCGACCTTAGCACCTGGCCCGAAGACCTCGACCAGGCGCCGCCACTGTCGCTCGATGAGCTTACCCAACTCATCATCAGTAAGAATCTGCGCAACTCCATCTTCGTGGACGTGACGGCCAACCCAACCGCCGCCGAGCAGTACGCACCGTTGCTCGCCAAGAGCGTGGCCGTGGTGGCCTGCAACAAAATCGCCGCTTCCGATACCTACGCCAACTACCGTCAACTCAAGCAGCTAGCCCGCAACTTCAACACGAAGTACCTCTTCGAAACCAACGTGGGCGCGGCGCTGCCCGTCATCGGCACGCTCGGCGACCTCACGCGTAGCGGCGACGTAGTACGCCGCATGCAGGCCGTGCTCTCGGGCACGCTCAACTTCGTGTTCAACAACTACGATGGCTCGCGGCCCTTTGCCGAGGTGGTACAACAAGCCCAAGCCGAAGGCTACACTGAGCCCGACCCCCGCCTCGACCTCAACGGCTCGGATGTGGCCCGCAAAATTCTTATCCTAGCGCGTGAAGCCGGTCAGCAGCTCGAAATGAGCGACGTAGCCAACGAAAGCTTCCTGCCCGCTAGCTGCCTCGAAGGCGACGTGGCCGCTTTCTACGAACAGCTAGCCGGGCACGAGCCGCACTTCCGCGCCCTCTACGACGCGGCCGCTAGCCAGGGCAAGCGCCTCAAATTTGTGGCCCAGTATGCCGATGGCCAGGCCTCGGTAGGCTTGCAGCAAATAGCGCCCGGCCACGACCTCTACGAGCTGCGCGGCAAGGATAACCTGGTGCTCTTCTACACCGACCGCTACCCCGAGCAGCCGCTGGTGGTGAAGGGTGCGGGCGCCGGCGCCGAGGTAACGGCCAGCGGCGTGTTTGCCGATATTATTCGGGCAGCGCGATTGTAGCAGCCCCACCCCCGGCCCTTCCCCTGCGGGGGAGCCTAGCAATAATCTTATCCTTTACTAATGCGCCTGCGCCGCCTCGGCTTCCCCTCCCCTGCGGGGGAGGAGGCCGGGGGGTGGGGCTGTTTCCCCATGCCTCTCCCCTCCTCCGTCACGGTGCACGCGCCGGCCACCATTGCCAATGTCGGTTGCGGCTTCGACGTGCTGGGCCTATGCCTCACCGCGCCCTACGACACCGTGCGCCTCACGCGCCGCGAGCAGCCGGGCCTCGTCATTCGGCACCTCGACGACTACGACCTGCCCACCGACCCCAACCGCAACGTGGCCGGGGCGGCCCTGCTAGCCTTGCTGCGCGCCGTGCCCGAGCCGCTAGGCTTCGAGGTGGAGATTACCAAGGGCATCCGGCCCGGCAGCGGCATCGGTAGCAGCGCGGCCAGCGCGGCGGGTGCCGTGGTAGCGGCCAATGCGCTGCTGGGCAATCGCTTCTCGCACAAAGAGCTGATTGACATGGCCATGTATGGCGAGGCCGTGGCCTCGGGCGTGCGCCACGCCGACAACATTGCGCCCGCTATCTGCGGTGGTTTCACGCTGGTGCGGGCCGTTACGCCGGTGCTCGACGTGCTGGCCCTGCCCGCCCCGCCGCTGTGGGTAGCCGTGGTACACCCGCAGTTTGAAGTGAAGACCAAAGAAGCGCGCGCCGTGCTGCCTACGTCGGTACCGCTAGCCCTAGCCGTGCGCCAGTGGGCCAACGTGGGCGGCCTGGTAGCCGGCTTCCTCACCCACAATAACGACTTGATTGCCCGCGCCCTCGAAGACTACATCGTGGAGCCGGCCCGCGCCGCCCTCATCCCCGGCCTGGGCGATGCCAAGCGGCTGGCCCTGGCGGCCGGCGCGCTGGGCGGCGGCATCTCGGGCTCGGGGCCAGCCATTTTTATGCTCAACAAAGACGAGGCTACCGCCCACGTCGCCGCCGAGGCGCTAGGCAGTGTGTACCGCAAAATGGGCATCGACTTTCACTTGCACGTGGGGCCGATTGCCAGCCAGGGCGCGCGGGTGGTAGCCTGACGGGCGAGCCCCCTCTCCGAAAAGGAGAGGGGTAGCTTAACAATTTCTATTTTTTATCAGGAAAATAACTACAATTGGTGTCCATACTGCCTTGGCTCCCCCTCTCCTTTTCGGGGAGGGGACTGGGGCGTGAGGCGCCCGTTAGCCCAGCATCTATGAACTACTACAGCCTCAACCGCCAGTCGCCGCCCGTCGATTTTCGCACGGCTACCATCGCCGGGCAGGCGCCCGACGGTGGCCTGTATTTCCCCGAAACCATCCCGCAGTTCTCGGAAGAATTGCTACAAAACCTGGCTAGCCTCACCCGGGCCGACATTGCCTACGCCGTGATGCGGCCCTACGTGGGCGATACCATCCCGGCGGCCGACCTGCGCCGCATCTGCGCCGAAACGATTGATTTTGACTTTCCGCTGGTGCCCATTACCAAAAGCATCGGCGCGCTGGAGCTATTTCATGGCCCCACGCTAGCTTTCAAGGATGTGGGCGCGCGCTTTATGAGCCGCTGCCTGGGCTATTTCTCGCGGGGCGAAACCCAGCCGGTGACGGTGCTGGTGGCGACTTCCGGCGATACGGGTGGGGCCGTGGCGCACGGCTTCCTGGGCGTGCCGGGCGTGGAGGTGGTTATTCTCTACCCCTCGGGCAAGGTGAGCCCCTTGCAGGAATTGCAGCTCACCACGCTGGGCCAGAATATCACGGCGCTCGAAGTAGCCGGCAATTTTGACGACTGCCAGCGCCTCGTTAAGCAGGCTTTTCTGGATGAGGAGCTGGCTAGCCACCGCACGCTCACCTCGGCCAACAGCATCAACGTGGCGCGCTGGCTGCCGCAGCAATTGTATTATCTGTTTGCCCTGCAACAGTGGGGGCCCGCCGCGCCGCCGGTTATCTCGGTGCCGAGCGGCAACTTTGGCAACCTTTGCGCTGGGCTGCTGGCTCACGCTTCGGGGTTGCCGGTAGGCCACTTTATTGCCGCCTGCAATGCCAACGACGCGGGAGCCGAATACCTGCGCACGGCCATTTTTGCGCCCAAAACGGCCGTGGCGACCATTTCCAACGCCATGGATGTGGGCCATCCCAGCAACTTCGTCCGCATTCTGGCGCTATTCAGGCACGAGCACGCCACCATCAGCCAGCTGCTGAGCGGCTACACGGTGAGCGACGCCGACACCAGCGCCACTATTCGGCGCGTGCAGGCCGAGCGCGGCTACCTGCTCGACCCGCACGGCGCGGTGGCCTTCGTTGCCTTAGAAAGCTACCTGGCCGAATACCCGGCTGCGGCGGGCTTCCTGCTGGCTACGGCCCACCCCGTGAAGTTTCCGGAAGTGGTGGAGCCGCTCATCGGCCGCAAAATCGAGCTGCCGGCGGCCCTGCATTACCTGCTAGAAAAGCCTAAGCAAAGCGTGCCGCTAGCCCCCAGCTACGAGGCCTTGCGGGCGTGGCTGCTGGGCTAGCCGCAACCTTCGCCCGACTTTAGCAGTTGCCGCAGTATGGTTTTGTCGAAAATCAAATTTGTTCTCCCTTGCCTGCTTGGGCTAGCCGCCTGCCGGCCCGACCAGGTAAAGCACCTGCCCGGCACCAAGCAAATAGCCGAGGAAACCGCTAATTGGGAGGTGAAGCGCATCATGCCCGACGACTTGCTGCACGCCACGCGCTGGGCCGGCGACTCCCTCACGGCCTACGCCGATACGCTGCTGCGCCGCACCCTGGCCCGCGAGCTGCGCAAGGGCAACCTGGCCCAGGCTGCCAATTTTTGCCGCCCGCAGAGCTACCCCCAAGTCGACTCGATGGCCCGCAAGTGGCACGCCAGCCCGCGCCGGGCCGAGTGGCAGCCGGCTCCTACCAGCACCGCGCCGGCCGCCGTAGCCGCCGCGGGCCTACGGCCCGATACCATGCGGCTGATTGGCCGGCCGGCCGCCGACACGTTCTACTATCAGCGCCCTATTACGCTGGCTAACAGCCTATGCCTGCGCTGCCACGGCCAGCCGGGCCGCGACCTCACCCTAGCCGAGGCCAAGCTGCTACAGCAGCAGCACCCCAGCCTGAAAGCCGTGGGACGGCAACGGGGCCAGGTACTCGGGGCATGGCAGCTCACGCTAGAACGTGATGGTGTGGCTGAGTTTTACACAATGAAGACTCGCAAAAAATGGAAAGAGCACAAGATGCCAAAGCTGTTTTAATTTCGGCATTGGCTGCGTCAGACCGCCAATAAACAGAGGCTAGCCCTCCCGTATAAGCCCGGGCGCCAGCAGTTACAGCAGAAGCTTAGCGCTGCTTGATAAATACTTAACCTACTGCCTGACAATTGCTTGCTAACTGCTTATCATTAATTATAGACTGGGCTGTATGGTTTGCACGTAAATCCTTTTTTCTTGCCTTCGTTATCTGTTATGGTTAGTGCTGTTGAACCTATTATCATTATCGGCGCGGGTATGGCCGGGCTGGCCTGCGCTACCTGGCTGCACCGCGCTGGCCGCCCCGTGCTGGTGCTCGAAGCAGCCGACGGTGTAGGCGGCCGCGTGCGCACCGATATAACGCCCGACGGCTTCCGGCTCGACCGAGGCTTTCAGATTCTGCTCACTAATTACCCCGAGGCGCGGCGCATGTTCGACTATGGGGCGCTGAACCTGAAATCGTTTCGCTCCGGGGCCGTGGTGCGCTTGGCCGATGGCCAGGAAACCACCCTCGAAAATCCGCTGCACGCGCCACTTATGACATTTGCGGCGCTGGCCTCGCCCATCGGCACAGCTAAAGATAAGCTATTGCTGCTCAAGATGGTGGCGCAGCTAGCCGGCCGCTCGCCCGAGCAGCTGCTGGCCCGGCCTGGCACTACTACCCTGCGCTACCTGCACGATTTCGGCTGGAGCGAGCGAATTATTAATAGCTTCTTCAAGCCCTTCTTTGGGGGCGTGTATCTTGACCGGGAGTTGGGCACGGCTAGCAATTTCTTTGAGTTTGTGTTTCAGCAGTTTGTGCAGGGCGCGGCTACTGTACCGGCCCTAGGTATGCAGCAGCTGCCCGAGCAGTTGGCCGGTCGCTTGCCCGCCGGCGCTGTTCGCCTAAACACGCCCGTGGCCGCCGTGGCCGAAGATGGGCGCTTGGTGCACTTGGCCAGCGGCGAAACTCTCTCGGCCGCAGCCGTGGTACTGGCCACCGATGGCCCTGCTGCTGCTCGCCTGCTCGGAGCCGACTTGCCCGCCCCGGCTAGCCCGGTGGCCCGTCTCACTACCTGCACCTATTTTGCTACGGCTGGCGCTGCCCCCAGCCACGGCTGCAATTTCTTACACCTCAATACCCAGCCCGGCGCGCTGGTACACAATATCGCTTTCCCGGCCGAAACCGGGGCTAGCGTGGCCCCCACCGGCCAGGGCTTGGTTTCGGTGAGCACCCACGGCGAGCATGGCCTCTCGGAAGAAGAGCTGACGGCCCGGTTGCGCACCGAGCTAACCGCCTGGTTTGGGCCAGTAGCCAATATGTGGCGCCACCTGCGCACCTACCGCATCGAGCAAGCGCTGCCTGTCTACGAACCCGGCCAGCTCGTGCAGCAGGAGCTAAAGTTGAGTGATACGCTTTTCCGCTGCGGCGACTGGGTGAGCTATCCCTCGCTCAATGCTGCGCTCGGCACTGGCCGGCAAGTAGCCGAAATGCTGCTGGCGCAATAGCGCTGGCTCTACGAGTCTGCGTGGATGAACGGCCAATTATATACCCACGCGCCACGCGTGCGCAGACTGGCACGGTCCACGCTACACCAGGGCGACCAGCGCTTGCAGTAACGGCGCTGGCCGCTCGGCTAGGTAGGCCACACACTGCGTCAGCAGTACATTTTCGCCTTCGGCCACGTGCAGGGGCCTAGCCACCACGCCGGGCACTGCACTCAGGTCGAAAAACGAGGGCACAAACGCCACTCCGAGGCCCAAACGTACCAGGTTGCTGAGCAATTCCAGCGAGGAAACTTCTTGCACAATGGCCCCGCGCCGGCTAAAGCCTGCCTGCTGGCAGAGGTGCTCTATCTCATCATACACCGGGTGCAGCGGGCGGCTGATTTCCACCCATTTCTCGTGCGCTAGGGTTTCTAGTGGCACCTCGGGCAGGCTAGCCAGCGGGTGGGCCGCGGGCAGCGCCACCGCTAGCCCCCCCTGGCCAAAAGGACGCGCTGCTAATTCGGGGTGCAGCAGTGGTAGCATGGTTAGGCCCAATTCGATGCGGCCCGCCACCAACGCCTCCTGCACCGCCCGGAAGGTCGGCAGCTCGTGCAAATGAAACTGCACATCAGGAAAGCTCTCGTTAAAGCGTTGCACAATGCCTACCAGGCGGTCGGGCCGCAGCAGTTGGTAGTAGCCTAGCTCCACCGATTTTTGTTGCGAGCCCACGCGGCGCACGTTTTCAATGGCCTGCTGGCTTAGCTGTAGCAAGTGCTGAGCTTCGGCTAGAAAGGCGCTGCCCGCCTCCGTTAGCACCACCCGGCGCTGGCGCGTGCGCTGCTGCTGGTCGAATAGCTCAACGCCTAACTCACTCTCCAACAGCTGAATCTGTTGGCTTAGGGCGGGCTGCGATACGCAGAGCTTTTCAGCGGCCCGGCCGTAGTGCAGGGCCGTGGCAACTTCGGCAAAGTAGCGCAGTTGGCGGAATTCCATGTCGCAAATCTCCATAAGAAATTCTTATTGGCCTCATAAGGAACCGATATTGGACATCTCAACTAACAGGCGTTAGTATTGCGTTGTAACTAAGCACTATCCCACCCCCTAGCCCCGTATGGAAACCCTCATCGCCCAAGAGCTACAGCAGCGCGCCACTACCGACTTTTTGCCCCTGCTCGGCACGGACTACCTCGAATTTTACGTCGGCAATGCCAAGCAGGCCGCTTATTACTACAAGGCAGCCTTTGGCTTCCAGACCGTAGCCTACGCGGGCCCCGAAACTGGCGTGCGCGACCGTGCCAGCTACGTAGTACAACAGGGCAAGATTCGGCTAGTGCTGACGACCGCTATGCACTCCGACCACGAGATTTCGCAGCATGTGCGCCAGCACGGCGACGGCGTTAAAATCTTGGCTTTGTGGGTGGACGATGCCTTCGATAGCTACGAGAAAACCATGAGCAAGGGCGCCCGCAGCTACCAGGAGCCCAAGGTGCTGACCGATGAGTTTGGCGAGGTGCGCACGGCGGGCATCTACACCTATGGCGAAACGGTGCACATGTTTATCGAGCGCAAAAACTACCACGGCGCTTTCCTGCCCGGCTACGTGGCCCAGCAATCCAGCTTCAACCCTAGCGAAGCCGGCCTGCTCTATGTGGACCACTGCGTGGGCAACGTGGGCTGGAACCGCATGAACGAAACCGTGCAGTGGTACGAAGACGTGATGGGCTTCGCTAACATTCTCAGCTTCGACGACAAGCAGATTACCACCGAGTATTCGGCGCTCATGAGCAAGGTGATGAGCAATGGCAACGGGTACGTAAAATTCCCCATCAATGAGCCAGCCGAGGGCAAAAAGAAGTCGCAGATTGAGGAGTACCTGACTTTTTACGAGGGTGAGGGCGTGCAGCACATTGCGGTGGCCACCGATGACATTATCAGCACGGTACGTGAGTTGAAATCGCGCGGCGTAGAATTCCTCAACACGCCCGATTCGTACTATGACAACCTACGTGCCCACGTTGGCAACATCGACGAAGATGTGGAGGCGTTGCGCAGCCTG
Organism: uncultured Hymenobacter sp.; assembly: GCA_964385095.1. GTDB lineage: Bacteria > Bacteroidota > Bacteroidia > Cytophagales > Hymenobacteraceae > Hymenobacter. The sequence goes on along the minus strand of CAYLNN010000033.1, from coordinate 3,097 downwards.
CGCATCATGGCCGACCGCGACGAAGAGGGCTACCTACTCCAGATTTTCACTAAGCCAGTGGAGGACCGCCCCACGGTATTCTTCGAAATCATCCAGCGCAAGGGTGCCAAGAGCTTCGGTGCGGGCAACTTCAAAGCCCTATTTGAGAGCTTGGAGCGCGAGCAGGACCGCCGCGGCAACCTGTAATTGCTGTTAAAAGCGGCGCAGCATGCGTTAAAGCTGCGCCGCTTTGATTTAACTCACCTCTCTCTTTTCCCACCCTAGCCAAATGCCTATTTACCACAAGCTTGGTCGGCTGCCGCACACGCGCCACACAGTATTTGAGAAACCCGAGGGCGGGCTGTACTATGAGCAGCTGTTCGGCACCATCGGTTTCGATGGTATGTCGTCGCTGATGTATCACCTGCGCCGGCCCACTACGGTAAAGGAGATTGTGGGTGAAACCGACCTCACGCCCGCAATCGCGGTAGCAAAAAGCATCAAGGCTAGATTACTCAAAGGCTTCGAAGTACCGCCGCAGGACGATTACCTAGCCAGCCGCACGCCGGTGCTCGTGAATAGTGACGTGCACATTATACTGGCTGCGCCGCGATACTCGCTTACGGCCTACTTCTACAAGAACGCCGACGCCGACGAGCTGCTTTTCATCCACAAGGGTACGGGCAAGCTGCGCACCCAGCTAGGCAACATTCGTTTCGAGCCGGGGGACTACCTGCTGGTGCCACGCGGCATTATTTACCAGATTGAATTTGATACGGAAGACAATCGGCTATTTATCGCCGAGTCGTTTCACCCTATCTATACGCCCAAGCGCTACCGCAATCACTTCGGCCAGTTGCTGGAGCACGCGCCCTACTCCGAACGCGATTACAAACTGCCCGACGAGTTAGAAACGCACGATGAGGTAGGCGACTTCACTGTCAAAATCAAGAAGCAAGGCATCCTGCACGAGCTCGTGTACCCTAGCCACCCGTTTGACGTGGTAGGTTGGGATGGGTATAATTATCCCTACGGGATGAATATCCGCGATTTCCAGCCGATTACCGGCAAGGTGCACCAGCCCCCACCCGTGCATCAACAGTTCGAGACGAAGGCGTTTGTGGTGTGCTCGTTTGTACCGCGGCTATTTGATTATCACCCGCAAGCCATTCCAGCGCCCTACCACCACTCCAACATTGACTCCGACGAGGTGCTATACTATGTGGACGGCAACTTTATGTCGCGCAACAATATCGCCCAAGGCCACATTACCCTGCACCCCGGCGGTATTCCGCACGGCCCCGCGCCGGGTGCCTACGAGCGTAGCATTGGCAAAACTGGCACCGACGAGTGGGCCGTCATGATTGACACCTTCCGCCCACTCATGCTGACGGACGCTGCTTTGAAACTTGATGACGGCGTGTATTACCAGTCCTGGTTGGAGCCAGCCAGCCCTGGCGTGGCTACCGACGACCAGCGTCTCGAACGCCCTGAGTAGCAAGCTTATTTCACCTTTTCACTCTGCTCCCACCCCTAGCGTGCGGGCCGGCTCTCCAAGCCGGCCCGCTTTTTAGTAAGAACCTGACTACATGAAAGATTTACTCGCTCAGTTTGAGCAGAAGCGTCCGGAAATTGTCTTCGAATGGCAAGACCCCGAAACCGAAGCCGAAGGCTGGGTAGTTATTAATTCGCTGCGCGGCGGTGCGGCGGGCGGTGGCACCCGCATGCGCAAGGGCCTCGACAAGCGCGAAGTTGAGAGCCTAGCCAAGACAATGGAAGTAAAGTTTACTGTATCCGGTCCGGCCATCGGCGGTGCTAAGTCGGGTATCAACTTCGACCCCCAAGACCCGCGCAAGCGCGGCGTGCTGGAGCGCTGGTACAAGGCCGTTATCCCGCTGCTCAAGGCTTACTACGGCACTGGCGGCGACCTCAACGTGGATGAAATCCATGAAGTCATTCCGCTTACCGAAGACTATGGCCTCTGGCACCCGCAGGAAGGCGTGGTCAACGGCCACTACCGAGCCACCGAACCCCAGAAAATTCAGAAGCTCGGCCAGCTTCGCCAAGGCGTAGTAAAAGTATTGGAAGATGCGACCTATACCCCTAGCCTGGCCCGCAAATACACCGTGGCCGACCTTATTACTGGCTATGGTGTAGCCGAGGCTGTACGGCACTACTACGCGCTGTGGGGCGGACATACTGTAGCTGGTAAACGCGTCATTATCCAAGGCTGGGGAAACGTAGGCGCAGCAGCGGCCTACTACCTGGCTAGCCAGGGCGCATATATCGTAGGCATCATCGACCGGGCCGGTGGCCTGCTCCGCCCAGCTGGTCTTAGCTTAGAGGAAGTACGAGAGTTATTCCTAAGCCGCGATGGCAATGCGTTGCATGCGCCCGACCTGCTTTCTTTCGAAGAAGTAAACCAACAAATTTGGTCGGCCGGCGCTGAGATTTTTGTGCCTGCCGCCGCTTCCCGCCTCGTTACACAACCACAAGTAGAAACCTTGGTAGCTGCTGGCTTAGAAATAATCTCGTGTGGGGCCAACGTGCCTTTCGCTGACCCAGCTATCTTCTTCGGCCCCACCGGCGAGTGGGCCGACGCGCATTGCGCCGTTATCCCTGACTTCATTGCCAACTGCGGCATGGCCCGCGTCTTCGCCTACCTCATGGAAACGGGCGCCGAAATTACCGACCAAGCCATTTTCTCCGATACTTCCCGCATCATCGAGGCCGCACTGGCCCGCACCTATCGGCAAAGCCCCGCGCCCACGGGGATTGCTCAACGCTCGTTCGAAATGGCCTTACGTCAGCTTATTTAGGCCCTAAGCCGCTAACAAAACGCCCCGTTAGCTTGCACACTAATACTACGTGTGCAAGCTAACGGGGCGTTTTGTTAGCGGCTTAACTCACTTTCCAGCTATAGCCAACGCTTGGGTACGTGAGATGTTAAGCTGTGCTCGCTAACTAAGCGCTCTTAACTAGAGCACCTGGGGGGCGGGGTAGCCGGCTAGGCAGAGTTAGGAGGAGGGCGTGGGGGGTGGAAACAGCAAAGCCCTACTTACACGCTGGTGAAAGCGGAGTAAGCAGGGCTTCTTGATAAAGTTGGCGGCGACCGACT
>CAYLNN010000032.1:0-38374 GCA_964385095.1 uncultured Hymenobacter sp. | reverse complement strand
CCGCGTAGGTATCGGTGGCGGGGCCCTGGAGCTGGCCGTCGCGACTTACGTCGGTGCAAATAAAGGTGGTGGCCCCGGCCGCCAGGTAGGCGCCGATAAAGCCCGTCAGGGTGTCATCCGACTGCTCGGTCCAAGCACTAACGGCAATGTGCTCCCCCTTAAAGTCGGCCCCAATGATGATGCGCCCGGCCCCAAAACGGGCTAGCCACTCCCCCACCAACGCCGGCTCGCGGGCCGCGATGCTGCCAGCCGTGAGCTGCGCCGCGCCGGCCGCAAAGGCCGCCTCGGCCGAAGCCGTGGTCTGGATACCGCCCCCGAAGTCGATGTGCAGTTGGGTATGCCGCGCAATGCGCTCGAGCACCGGCAGCTGACGCGGCTCGCGGGCCCGGGCGCCGTCGAGGTCAACCAGGTGCAGGCGGGTAGCCCCGAGCTGTTCGAAGTACTGGGCCTGGGCCAGGGGGTCGGCGCCGTAGGTAGTTTGGCGGGCGAAGTCGCCGCCGGTCAGGCGTACGCACGAACCGTTGATAAGGTCGATGGCAGGTATTATATCCATTTGAGAAACACAAGCAGTTTAAAATAATTTAACACGCTTGCACCATTTGTTAAATTTAAGTAAGGTCGGCCGTCAGGAAATTCTTTAGGATTTGTTCGCCCACCGGGCCACTCTTCTCCACGTGAAACTGCACGCCGTAGAAGTTGCGGTAGCGTACGCCGGCGCTGAATGGCACCTCGGCCGGGTAGCTGGCCTGAGCAATGGTGTAGTCGCCCACCGGCGCGTAGTAGCTGTGCACAAAGTACACGTAGTCGGCCGCCGTGGGTAGCAGCGACGGGGCTAGCGGAGCTTGGTTCGAGTCCGACTGGGGGCGCTGCTCAGCTGGGGACCCTAGCCCCGCGAAAAGCGGCGTTTGCAAGTCGTGGAGATTATTCCAGCCCATGTGCGGCACCTTATGGGTGGCATCGGGCGGGGTGAAGCGAACCACCTCGAAGGGCAGCATCCCGAGCAGCTCGGTGCCGCCGGCCGGGCCTTCCTGGCTGTGGCGGCCCAGCAGCTGCATACCCAGGCAAATCCCCAGGAAGGGCTGCGTGAGCGTGGGCAGAACCTTATCGAGGCCCGCGGCGCGCAGCGCCCGCATGGCCGAGCTCGCCTCACCTTCCCCCGGAAACAGTACCCGGTCGGCCCCGCGAATGACGTCGGGGTCCGAGGTGAGCGTGGCGTTCATGCCCAGCCGCTCCAGGGCAAAGAGTACCGACTGCACGTTGCCGCCCTGGTAGTCAATAACGGCGATGTTCATTTTAAAACATTTGGTTAAATGAGAAACTTACCTAAGTTTACCCAAATGATAAATACGATTTACAGAATCCCTTTCGTGCTGGGAATCACGTGCTGCCCGGTGGGGTCCCGCACCAGTGCCATCTTGATAGACTTAGCCACGGCTTTAAAAATCGCCTCGATTTTGTGGTGCTCGTTGTCGCCCGAACAGGTGATGTTGAGGTTGCAGCGGGCCGCGTCGGAGAAGCTTTTGAAGAAATGGTAAAACAACTCGGTCGGCACATCGCCTACCCGCTCGCGCTTGAAGTCGGCCGCCCACACCAGCCAGGGCCGGCCCGAGAAGTCGATGGCGGCCTGGGCCAGCGCGTCGTCCATGGGCAGCAGAAAGCCGTAGCGGTTTACGCCGCGCTTGTCGCCAAGGGCTTCGTTGTAGGCGGCGCCAATGGCGATGGCCGTATCTTCTACCGTGTGGTGCTCGTCGATGTGCAGGTCACCGTGGGTGCGCACGTAGAGGTCGCAGCCGCTGTGCTTGCCCAGTTGGTCGAGCATATGGTCGAAGAAGCCTAGCCCGGTCTGGCAATCGGTGTGGCCGGTGCCGTCGAGGTTGAGGATAATCTCGATGCGCGTCTCGTTGGTGTTGCGCATCACGTGGGCTTTGCGCGGCGGGCGGCGCAGATGCTCGTACACCCGGGCCCAGTCGGTGGTGCTGAGGGCGGCGCGCTCGTCGGCGTCGGCGTGCAGCAGGATGGCCTGGCAGCCCAGGTTCTCGGCCAGCTGCACATCGGTGCGGCGGTCGCCAATCACGTAGGAGTGCTGGAGGTCGTAGCCGCTAGCCGGGTCGAGGTAGCGCGTAAGCAAAGCGGTGCCGGGCTTGCGCGTCGGGGCCGGGTCGTGGGCAAAGCTGCGGTCGATGAGAATCTCGCTGAACTCAACCCCCTCCCCTTTCAGGATATCCAGCATTTTTTGCTGGTAGGGCCAGAAGGTAGCCTCGGGGTAGCTGTCGGTGCCGAGGCCATCCTGGTTGGTGACCATAACGAGTTCGTACTCGCCGTCGCGGGCTAGCTGAGCCAGGGCCGTGATGGCGCCGGGCACGAAATCGAATTTATGCCAGGCATCAATCTGGTAGTCGGTCGGCGGCTCGATGAGGATGGTGCCGTCGCGGTCGATGAAGAGAACTTTTTTCATGGGTAAAATAGCTACAGCTCGTGGCTAGACTACGCTAGCAGGCAGCAGGCGGCTGATAAAAGATTCGTACGCTTCGCCTAGCGGCAACGCAAAGTTGGTGGCTAGCCGCCGTCGGGTGGTTTCGACGGGCTGCTGGGTGAGCGGGTTGAGGCCTGTCTTTTGAAAGTCCTCCCAGTAAAAACCTACGCCGCGCTTCTGCCAGGCGGGTAAGTCATTATAGTTGATGCCCTGCGCAAATAATAAATCGTGCTTAGCAGCCGTGCGCAAGCCTTTGACCTGGCTCGTGGCCTCGGCTACCGACTGGCCCTGCTTGCGTAGCAGCCAGTAGCAATGCGCATTTAAGGAATTTCGGCCGGCATCTTCCTGCCGCCATCGAAAATAATCGACTACGTCGGTGGCCCGCGGCAGCTGAGAAATCCGACAATCAAACACGCCTATGGCCCCTAGCTGCAAGGAAAAGGCGGCCGACGCCTCGCCGGCTAGCACGGAGGTATACTTGCGCAGCTTGCGGCCAAAGGAATCCTCATCGGGATGCAACAGCAGAGAAATTTCGTCGCTCTGCGTATAGCCATAGACCATGCGGAACCCGCAGTCGAGCAAGTGACGCGTGGTGGCCGCCATGTAGTCGCGCATGCGCTCGTCGAAGGGCGCTTCAAACTGGTGGACTTCCTTGGTCAGGCGCGTGAAGCCGCGCCCGTCGAGCCGGGCTACCAGGTAGAGGCCGGGCAAGGCGCAGTGGTCGTGGGCCGTTTCGAAGATGCGCAGGCGGGCGTCGAGGTCGTCAAATTTCATCTTGCCAGTCGGTTAGCTCAAATTCCTGGTTGCCTAGGGTTCGCACGAAGTACAGGTGGTCGAAGCCTTCGGCGCGGCTAGGGATTTCCAGCCGGTTACGCGTGGCGCGGATGCCCTTATCGGGTACCTGGCGAGCGGCGGGCCGTTGCAGATTGCGCACCAGAGCTTCGGCCGCGATTGATTGAAAGAAGTAGCCAACTATTTCAAAGCCGGCCGCCCGGGCCGGCGTGATGTACGTCGCCCGTTCGGCGCGGGTGGGATTGGTATTATCTACCACGCACCGCATCTGCGTTTGCAGGCACACGTCTAACAGCCGCTGCTCGCGGTGGCGCGTGCGCAGCAAATCGAGGCTGAGGCGCACGTGCGAATGAAAAAATCGCTGTTGGTAAAACGTAGATTTACCGGTGGCCTGGATTCCGCAGAAGAGCACAAGTTGCATCTGTCTTAGGTAGCTAGCCGGCCGGTGAAAACTCCCGCAAGGCGGCCACCAGCGCGTCGTTCTCGGCAGCCGAGCCCACGGTCAGGCGCAGGGTGCCGGCGCAGGCGGCCTGGCTAGGCCGGCGCACTACAATACCCTGGTTGAGCAGGTGCTGGTACACCGCGCCCGCGTCGGGCACGAAGCGGGTGAGCAGGAAGTTGGCGTCGGACGGGAAAATGTGGTCCACGATAGGTAATGCTACCAGCGCGGCCCGTAGCGTATCACGCCCTTGGAGCAGTTCCTGGCGCATAGCCTCGAAGCGGCCGGTGTCGGCGAGCGCGGCCAGGGCCAGACGCTGGGTGTTTTCCGACACGTTATAGGGCATTTTAATGCGGTTGAGGTAGGCTATCACCTCCGGCGAGCCGAAGGCCATGCCCAGGCGGATGCCCGCTAGCCCCCACGCTTTGGAGAAGGTTTGCAGTACCACCAAGTTCGCAAACTCAGGCAGGCGCGTAATCCAGCTGGGCTGGTCGGCGAAATCGCCGTAGGCCTCATCCACCACTACCAAACCTGGGAAGCCGCGCAAAATCTGCTCGATGGCCGCCGGGCGCAGCAGGTTGCCGGTGGGGTTATTAGGCGAGCACAGGAAAACGATTTTGGCTTTCGACGTGATAATCTGCGCGATGGCCGCCTCGCTGAGCTGAAAGTCGGCGTCGAGCGGCACGCGCTCTAGGGTCACGTCGTTAAGCGCGGCAGCCACCTCGTACATGCCGAAAGTCGGCGGCGTGCTCAGGATACTGTCCTGGCCGGGCCGGGCCAGCAGGCGCACTAGCAGGTCAATCACCTCATCCGAGCCGTTGCTGAGAAATACCTGCTCAGGCGCCACACCTTTGAGCGAGGCTAGGGCCTGCTTCACGGCGCGCTGGTGCGGGTCGGGGTAGCGATTAAACTCGGCGGGGCCGGCGCTGCCTAAGCTGTTTTCGTTGGCATCGAGCATCACCCGGGCATCACCCTGAAACTCGTCGCGGGCCGACGAGTACGGCTTCATCACCCGCACGTTGGGGCGAATGAGAGAATTTAGGTCGAAGGACATTTTTTAAGCTGTTAGCTATTAGCTGCTAGCTGTTAATTAATGAATAGTATCTGAGCAGACGATGCAGCACTAAAAGCTAGTGGCTATCAGCTACATAAATCCGGCGCAGGGCCACGGCGTGGGCGTGGGCGCGCAGGCCCTCGGCTTCGGCCATGGGCTCTACCACGGGGGCTAGCGCGAGCAGGCCATTCGGGGCTAGCTGCTGGAAGGTGATTTTTTTGTAGAACGAGTCGAGCGACACGCCGCTGTAGGCGCGGGCGTAGCCCCCCGTCGGCAGCGTGTGGTTGGTGCCGGAGGCATAGTCGCCCACGGCCTCAGGTGTGAGGTGGCCCATGAAGACCGAGCCCGCGTTGTAGATATCGGCGGCTAGCTCCTCGGGCGCGGCCACGGCTAGGATAAGGTGCTCGGGCGCGTACTGGTTGCTGAATGCGAGCATCGTTTTGACGTCGGGCAGCAAAATGGCGCGGCTTTCGGCTAGGGCCTGGCGGGCAATGTCGGCGCGCGGCAACAGCGGTAGCTGGCGCTCCAGCTCGGCCACTACGCCGGTTAGAATATCCTCCGAGTCGGTGAGCAAGACTACTTGCGAGTCGGGGCCGTGCTCGGCTTGCGAGAGCAGGTCGGCGGCCACAAAGGCCGGGTTGGCGCTGGCATCGGCAATAACCAGCACCTCGCTCGGGCCGGCGGGCATGTCGATGGCCACCCCGCGCTGGGCAGCTAGCTGCTTGGCGGCGGTCACGTAGCGGTTGCCGGGGCCAAAAATCTTGTCCACGGCCGGCACCGAGGCGGTACCCACGGTGAGCGCGGCCACGGCCTGCGCCCCGCCGGCTTTAATAATGGTCGTCAGCCCCAGCTCCTGGGCGGCGAAGAGAATGGCCGGCGCAATGGCGCCCGTGCCCCGGCCGGGCGGCGTGCACAGCACAATCTCGCGGCAGCCCGCCAGCTTGGCCGGGATACCCAGCATTAATAAGGTTGAGAACAGCGGGGCCGAACCGCCCGGCACGTAGAGGCCCACCCGCGGCACGGCCACGCTGCGGCGCCAGCAGCGCACGCCGGGCATGGTTTCCACTTCGGCCTCCACGGCGGCGGGGCGCTGGGCGGCGTGGAAGGTGGTGATATTCTGGATGGCCTGGCGAATGGCTACCTGCAACTCGGCCGGCACTTGGGCAGCGCCGACAGCTAGCTCCTCGGCGCTCACGCGCAGGCTAGCCAGGTCGGGGGCCCCGTCGAGCTGGGCGGCGTATTGGCGCAGGGCCTCGTCGCCCCGGCTCGCCACGTCGTCGAAAATCTCACCAGCGCGGGCCAGCACCGTCGCGTTGCTGTCGGCCAGCGGGCGCTGCTGCAGCGCGGGCCACTGGCTAGGGTCGGGATTGCGAAAAATCTGCATGGCAAAATTGGTTGTCCTGTTCCTCTGGTGTCCGCTTAGCAAAGCAGCGCTACCGCTTCGTTAGGTTCGTGACCCTAGCGGCACGAGCGAGACGCTTCGACAAGCGGACGCCAGAGGAGCAGGACGTTTTTGTTAAAGCATTATTAGCCTATCCGCTTCTCAATGGGCAGCACCAGAATGCCTTCGGCCCCGATGGCCTGCAAGTCGCCGGCGAGCTGCCAGAACTTGTCTTCTTCGACCACCGACTGCACCGACACCCAGCCTTCTTCGGCCAGCGGCGTTACGGTGGGCGACTTGATGCCCGGCAGCAGCGCCTTCACCGCGTCGAGGGCGGCTAGCGGGGCGTTGAGCACAATGTACTTCGAGCGCTGGGCCCGGCGCACGGCCTGCATGCGGAAGCGCAGCTGGTCGAGCAGTTCCTGCTTTTCGGCGCTCAAATTGGGGGCGGCGATGAGCACCGCCTCCGACCGGAAGATGGTTTCGACCTCGCGCAGGCCGTTGCCGAGCAGCGTCGAGCCGCTGCTCACGATGTCGCAGATAGCCTCGGCTAGCCCGATGCTGGGCGCGATTTCGACCGAACCCGAAATGGTGTGCAGGTTGGCGCGCACGCCCTGGCCGGCCAGGTAGTTGCCGAGCAGTTTGGGGTACGAGGTGGCGATGTTCTTGCCCTGCAAGTCGGCCACCGAGTTGTACTCGGCCCCGCGCGGCACGGCTAGGCTTAGGCGGCACTTGCTGAAGCCCAGCGCTTCGACTTCGAGGGCGGCGCCGCCGGCTTCAACCAGCACGTTCTGACCCACGATGCCGAGGTCGGCCACCCCATCCTGCACGTAGCCAGGAATATCGTCGTCGCGCAGGTAGAGGATTTCCAGCGGGAAGTTGCTGGCCTCCACCTTGAGCTTGTAGGACGACGAAACGAAGCTGATACCGCACTCGCGGATGAGCTGAAGGGAGTCCTCCGAGAGGCGGCCGGACTTTTGAATGGCTAAACGCAGCATGAGAAAAAATAGCCCGCGGCCCAGTTGCGGGCCAGCGGCGAAAGGAAGACGAGGCCCCGGCTAGCCCATGGCTGCCCGGAAGCTCCTCCGTAAATACCCAAACGAAGTAAAAGTTATTTCCCGGCCTACGGGCGGGGCGGTGGTGGAGACGCGAGCGGCTGGCACTAGTAGGCTACAGGGTAGCGGCCAGCCCGGTTGCCCGGTCTCCTACAGATGGTGGTGGTGCTGCGGCGCGGCACCAAGTGGCTGCGTAGCCCGCCAGGCAGCGGCCAGCCCCGAAACGGGGGCGAGCAGCGCGGGGCTGAGGGCAGACGTAAAGCAGCAAACGGGGGTCATCGTGGGGCAAAGGTAGGCAGCGAGGCCTCATTACTGCTATACCTAGCCCAGGGTTTTACTTTTCAGCTTGCCGGGCCCGGGCAAACTCACGCCGGGCCAGCGTATCGCGCAGGTTAAAATGCCGCTGGCAGGAGGAAGTTCTGTACGCAACCGATAGGTCGGCGTCTGCCTTATAGAGGAATACCACGTAGTCACCGCCACGTACAAAGCGGTAATCGCACATGCTACCCGTCCCGCTGATAATAAGCTTTTTATCCCGCCAGGAGCCTTTGTACACCCGCTGCACCCGCGCCTTTACGTAGGTACCGGCGTCAAACGGTGGCCGCACGGGATTGCTATACAAGTCGTACTGTACCGTGTCTTGAATGGCCTCGACGTGCACCCGTAACACAAAATCTGCCCGGCGATAATTCTGCGCCGTGGACTGCGCCAGACAGTCGCAGGCCCGGGCCGGGAGGCTCCCCAGCCCTAGCAGCAGCGCCGTAACCAGCACGAAGTCCTTCATACGTAGGGAAGTGGTCGGCTAGGTTATCGAAGGCTAGCGAGAAAGTAAAAAATCCCGAATAGCCGCCGCCGCCAGCTGGGGGTAGAAGTAATGCGCGAAGTGGTCGCCCGGCAATTCTACGAACGGCTCGTCGGGTGGGCGCACTACGGTGTCATTTTTAGCGTGCAGCCGCAAATCGGGCGCTGTGGTAAGCGGCAGCACCGGGGCAAACAGCACCCCTAGCTGCTGGGCCACGTAGCGGCGACGAAAGCGCCCCATCCCCGCCACCAATTGCCCGTGCAGCGCCCGCGACTCGTCGTGGCGGTAGCGACGCCGGAAATAGTCGTTCAGCCAGCGGTTTTGCACCAGGCCCAGGTGCGCGTAGAGGCTGAGCAGGCGCGGGCTGCGAATCTTCGATACAATCTTGGCCTGGTCGGTAAACGAGCTGAGCAGGATGGCCGTGGCCCCGGTTTGCTCCTTGAGGTGGGCCGCAATCCAGCCGCCCATCGAGTGGCCGATGAGCACATCGGTGGCGCCGATGTGGTAGCGGGCGGCCAGGTGCCGGGCCAGGCTCACCACATTGGCGGGGTCAGCGGGGCGCCAGCCGGCAAACTCCGCTTCCAGCTCCAGGGGCACTACTTGCGCAAAGGTGGGCAGCAACGGGAGCAGCGGGTCGAAAATGGTACGGTCTTCCGTGTAGCCATGCAGCAGCAGCAGGCGGGTCATAAGCAAAAAAAAGCTAGCGTTGCGCAGCCGGCCAAGGGCAGCCCTACCCAACAGCAAGTGGCAACAGCCCCGCGCGGCTAGATGTTGGCGGGTAGCTGCTTAGCGGGCTACCCCCACTGAACCAAAAACCTATGCCCCCGCGTATATTTGCGCAGCCCGGCAAAAGGCCAGGCCCCAAACAACGGCCGCCCCTTGCGGCGCGGCCGTTGCCACCTAGTGCAGCCAGTGGGCTACCGCCGAGGCGGCCGTCCCACTCGCTACGATACCAATAAGCCAGCGAACTAGCTTACTGGACATGCGGAGCTTGAACAGAACTTCAAACTCCGACTTCGCGCTGTCCTTTTTCATCTGTTCAGAAGTTGAAAGGGTAGCTCTAATACCCCCACACTTCTCGAAGCCCTGACCTGTTCCCGCAGGCAGGGCTTCTCTTTTTGACAGAGTAGCCGTTGGGCTGGGGGACGTACCTAACGCGAGGTACCGGCAAAGATACCGCTCCCCTAGCTAAAGCTAAGTATTTTAGCCACCTAAAACCAGGCCTACGCCTTAACCAGCGGTTACTACTTGGCCTAGCATAGGTGCTGCTAGACCGGCAAGGCCAGGTAGTATCGCTCGATGCTGCCCGGCCCAGCAACCCCCTGCTGCCGGCCGATTTGGCAAAGCTGCTCCGCTAGCCCCCACCCGGCCTAGAACCGGGCAATGGCCCGCAGGTTGACGACGCGCTGCGAAAGGTAGCTGGGCACGGCGTAGGTGCGGCCGTTCACGTCCTGCAGGTAGCTGTAGCCCGCCACGTTGTTGGCTCCCAAGATGTTAAGAATCTCCAAACTCAGCCACAGGCTTTCGAGGGCGTACGGGTGGGCCTTGGGCGTGGTGCGCAGGCTCACTACTTTCGAGAAGCCAATATCGGCACGCTGGTAGGCCCGCGTGGCATTGGTTTGGCGCTCCTGCAGGCGGCCGGGCGCGCTGAAGGGCAGCCCGGTGCCAAATACCAGGTTCACGTAGCCGCGCACCGAGGGATTGTCGGGCAGGTGGTCCTGGAAGAAAATGCTGGCCGTGAGGCGCTGGTCCTGCGGCCGCCGAATGTACCCTAGCGTTTGGTAACCAGTGCGCTGGCCCGTCGTGGCATCGTAGGTGGCCGTGGTATCGCCCTTTTCCTGGGTCGTGAGCAGGCCCAGGCTCAGCCACGACTCGACGCCCTTCACGAACTCGCCGCTCAGGCGGGTTTCGAGGCCGGCGGCGTAGGCCGTGGCCTGGTTGGTGGCGTAGTAGCGCAGGCGCACATTGTCGACTTCGTAGGGAATAACGTCGGTGAGATACTTGTAGTAGGCCTCCGTGCTGAGGCGAAACGGCCGGTTCATGAGGCGCACCTGCACCTGGCGGCCCACCACCAGGTGCAGCGATTTCTGGGCCCGCAGCGCGGGGTTGAGCTGGCCCTGCATGGTGCGCAGCTCGCGGTAGAAGGGCGGCTGAGCGTAGAGGCCGGCGGCCAGCTTCCAGCTGCGTTCGGGGTGGCGGCGGTCGCGGGCCGCAAATTGCAGGCGCGGGCTCAGCACCAGCTGCTGGTTCTGGGTCCAGTAGTGCGCCCGCAGGCCGTAGGTCAGGGTCTTGAGCGAGTCGATTTGCCAGGTGTGCTGCACGTAGCCCTGGGTGCGCGTCGTGAGCAGGCTCAGGTCGGCCGTGAGGCGAGTGCGGCGGGCATCGGGCACGTAGTCGGCCGAGTCGGCAAAGCTGTACTCATCGAGCTGGTCCTGAATACTTTCGCGGCCCACCTTGACCCCGAAGCGCACGGTGTGCGCCCCGAGCGGGTCGCCGCCGGGGTTCCAGCGGCCGCGCAGCTCGGCCGTGTACACGCGGGCCGTGAGGTCGTTGCGGGCGTGGTTGAAGCTGGAGCCAATATCGCGCTGGCGCACGGCCTGGTTGAAATCGGGGCTGGTGGGGTCGCGGTTGATGTCGGCAAACGTGTAGGCCGCTTCCACATCCCGAAACTCCGACTCGCGGGTGCTCAGGGCCGAGGCCAGCAAATCAAACTGCAGGCCGGGGTGAAAATGGTGCCGCAAATCGAGCCCCCCCTGGTAGGTATCGTACTGCATACGCTCGCGCCCCGCGTAGTAGATATTGACCCGGGCCACCTGGTTCACATCCGTCGAAAGCGATACCTGCCCGCTCACCGGCACGAAGCGGAAGTCGTTGTGCGCCACCACGCCCAGAATGCCCAGGCTGGTTTTCTGCATGTTCGCCGGCTTGCCCAGGCCAATAGTTACGTAGGCCTGCCCGTCGTAGAACGTGGGGTTGTACTGCCCCTGGTTCTGGCGCAGGGCGTTGAACACGTACTGCGCATTCTTGTAGCGCACGCCGGCCAGGTAGCTCACCCGGCCGCTGGCCGAGCGCGCCTCGGCGTGGGCGGCCCCGCCCACGAGGCTGGCCGTGGCCGAGGCCGCGAACTGCTCGGGCTCCTTGTACTGCACATCGAGCACCGAGGCCAGCTTATCGCCGTACTTGGGCTGCCAGCCCCCGGTGCTGAAATCGACCTTCTGCACCAGGTCGGGGTTGATAAAGCTCAGCCCCTCCTGCTGCGCCTGCGTGACGAGGAACGGCCGGTAGACCTCGAACCCGTTGACGTAGAGCAGGTTTTCCTCGTAGCTGCCGCCGCGCACGTTGTAGGTGCTCGTGAGCTCGTTGTTGCTCACCACCCCGGGCAGCGTCTTGAGAATGGCGTTGAAATCGCCGAAGGGCGAGGGCAGCACCTTGGCTGCCTGCGGGTCGAGCTGCACCAGGCTGGCCTGCTCGCGCTGGTCGGCCCCGGCGGCGCGGGCGCGCACCGTCACGCCGCCCAGCGCGCGCGCATCCGCTTGCAGGGCTAGCCGCAGGGGCTGGCTGGCCCCCTCGGGCAGGCGCAGCGGCTGGCGCAGCGTTTGGTACCCTAGCCGGCGGGCCACCAGCACGGCCGGGCCACTAACCGGCCGCAGCAGGCGCAGGCTGAAAGTACCCTGCGCATTAGTCGTAGCGCCGCCGGGCTGGCCTTCGAGGCCCACCACCACCAGCTCCAGAGGCTGGCCCTGAGCATCGCGCACAGTGCCGGTGAGCAGGGTGGTTTGGGTAGCCGTACCCGCGCCGGCCGGCGCTTGCTGGGCCAGCACCGGCGCGGCCACCGGCAGGCTACTTAACAAGAGAAACAGAGGGAGAGGCTTCAACGCAGAGGCAGCAGAAAAAACGGTTCCGTAAAGCTACGCAGGGGCCAGCCAGCCCGGCCGCGCGGCGACTAGCTTAACAGCTTCTCAACTGCCCTCGGCTAGCTTTCCGGGGGTGGCTAACCCACTTTTAGCGCCTGGCCACTCGCTCACCGTGCTTCGCTACGCCGGCTGGCCCGCCTCGCGCAGCAGCTGGCGCAGGCCGGCCAGCGTAGCCACCGGCCCATCGCCCGACTTAAACACGAAGCTGCCGGCCACCAGCACATCGGCCCCGGCCTGCACCAGGGCGGCGGCGTTGTCGCGGCTCACGCCCCCATCCACCTCAAGCAGGGCTTCGGAGCCGCTGTCGAGCAGCAGCTCTTTCACCTCGGCCACTTTCTGCAGGGTGTGCGGAATAAAGGTCTGGCCGCCGAAACCGGGGTTTACCGACATCACCAGCACCAGGTCAAGGTCGGCGGCGATGTCTTGCAGCAGGCTGGCCGGGGTGGCGGGGTTCAGGGCCACGCCGGCCGTGCAGCCCAGGCTTTTAATCTGCTCCACCACGCGGTGCAGGTGCGGGCAGGCCTCGTAGTGCACCGTAATATGGGTAGCGCCCGCGTCGCGGAAAGCGGCCAGGTAGTCCTGGGGCCGCTCTATCATCAGGTGCACGTCGATGGGCTGCCTGGCGTGGGGCCGCAGGGCTTCCAGAATGGGCAGGCCGAAGGAAATATTAGGCACGAAGCGGCCGTCCATCACGTCGAAGTGCAGCCAGTCGGCCTCGGCGGTGGCCAGCAGTTCGGCCGTAGCCTGGATATTGGCCAGGTCGCTGGCGAGCAGCGAAGGGGCTAGCAGCGGTTCGCGGCGGCGGGAAGAGAGAGCGCTCATAGGCCCCAAAAGTACGCCGCTAATACGTGATGGGGTGATGGAGTAATGAGGGTGACGCAACAAGTACGGGGCGGCAGGCAAGGATTCTTATTTCTCCTCTCCCGCCGCCCCGTACTTAGCACCTCATTACCCCATCACCTCATTCCTTCGTCACTCATTCCGCTTTCTTCTCAAACGCGCGCCAGTCGAGGTCGCCGTTTTCCTTGCGGCGCAGAAAGTACGACTGGTCATCGTCCTTGTTTTTACCGAACGTGAGGTCGCCGCGGCACGAGAGGCACTTGACGGAAGTGTACTTGAACTTGCCCTGCGCCACGCGGCTAGTCAAATCGAGGTTATCGGAGCCGCAGAGGCCGCAGGCGGCCACGTCGGGAAAGCTCAGGCGGTCGTATTCGGCCACGGCTTCGTGCAGATTGCCGCCCTGCACGGTGAAGTGAAACTGGCGGCGCCCAATGCGCTTGGTGGTCATTAGCTGTAACATGAAAAAGAGGGTCTGATTGACGGTTTAAAGATACGGCTGCCGCAGCAATTAGCCAATAATATTAGCTTTAGTATCCCAATTTTATTAGCTAACCAACCAATCTACTGCCGCACAAACCGCACGGTTTGGGGCGCCCCGCCCGCCACCGGCTGCACCGTGCAGAGGTAGGCGCCCGGGGCCAGCGGCCGGCTGGGCCGGCGCAACGGCACGGTGGCGGCGGGGCTGGCGGGCAGCAGCTGCTCGCTCACGAGTGCGCCCCTGGCATCGCGCAGGCGCACGCGCAGCACCTGGCCGCGCAGGCTAGCCGGCAGGGCCAGCATCAGCTCGTCGAGGTGGCTGGGGTTGGGGAAAATGGCTAGCCCACCCGGGGCGGCCGCTGCGGCCGGGGCCGCGGCCAGTAGCGCGCCGTGGTGCAGCAGGCTGTTGGCAGTCACGAAGTTGGCGATGCCGTAGCCGAGTGAGTTGTCGGGGTTTTGGGCCTGCGACGCCCCGGCGGCCAGGGCCTGAATAACCTGCTGGGCGCTGAGCGTGGGGTTGGCCTGCCAGAAGCCCGCCACCAGCCCCGCCAGCTCGGGGCAGGCGTAGGAAGTGCCGTTGCCGCGCACGGCCACCCCGCTCGGGGCCAGCACCGCCGAGGCCACGCCCATCGCGGCCAGGGTGGGCTTGATGCGCCCGTCGGCCGTGGGCCCGTAGGAGCTGAAGCCGGCCTGGTTGCGCAGCGAGTCAACCGCGCCCACCGTGATAATGCTGTCGGCATCGGCGGGCACGCCAATGTAGTGCCAGCTGTTGCCGCCGTCGTTGCCGGCCGAGTTCACCACCACCATGCCGGCGCGGGCCGCCCCTAGTGCGGCCAGGCTGCCAATGGCCGTGCGGCCGTTGAGCTGGGCGTAGGTGTGCGAGAGCGCAGGGTCATCGAAGGTATTGTACCCTAGCGACGAGCTAATGATATCCACCCCCGCCGAATCGGCGTACTCGGCGGCGGCCAGCCAGTTAGCTTCCTCCATCGGCGACTCGCTGGCCACGTCTTCCGTAATGCAGAGGTGAAAGGTGGCGCGCGGCGCCGTGCCCACGTAGTAGCCCGGCAGCTCGCCCCCGATGAGGCTCAGGCAGGCCGTGCCGTGGCCGTTGCGCCGGTACACCTGCCGGCCGCCATCCACGAAGTTGCGGGTGCCGGCCACCCGGTTCTGGGTTTGAATATTTTGCAGCGCAGTAATCTTATCGGCTCCCGGAAAGCCGGCGTCGAAGATGGCAATGTGCAGGCCCTCGCCTTGGTAGCCAGCCTCGTGCATGGCCACCGCCCCAATGAGCTGGTTCTGGGCGTAGGCCTTGCCGTAGGTGGCGCGGGGGCTAGCGGGCGCGGCGGGCGGCGGCGTGGGGGTCACGGCCGGGGCGGCGGCCGGCGCCTGGGGCAACAGCCGGCTCAGCAGCTGGGCGCTGCGCACGGCGGGCAGCTGCTGCACCCTGGCCAGGGTGGCCGAGTCGCAGGCCAGCACGGCCCCGTTGAGCCAGCGCGAGGTAAACACCACCTGCGGCTGGCCGCTCACGGCGCGCACCTGGCTTAGGTAGGCGGGGCTCACCGGCAAGTCGCGCGGGCGCACTGCAATACCCTGGCGGCTGCGCCGCCCCAGGGCCCGGGCCGAGAGAAACTGCTGGGGCTGGCCCACGGTGTAGGGCGTGCCGGCCTTGTCCTTAAAATACACGAAGTAGCGGCGCACCGGGCCCGTTTGGGCCTGGCTGGCCGGGGCCGCGCCTAGCAAAGTGGCGAGCAGCAGCGCCGCCGGCCCGAATAGTTTTTTCATATGCACAAAATAAGGGCGGCTAAAGTACGGCGTTTACCGCGCGCGGCCCGGCTAAAAAAGCGCTGGCCGGTCGGCTTGCGGGAAAGCAAACCAACCGGCCAGCGTCATTTGCAACCGCCGGGCGGCCTAAATTGTGCCCGTTTCGAGCAGGGTTTCGCGGTGGGCCACGCCCCGCTGCACCACGTTGGGGGTTAGCGTCTCGGTGCCGTCCGGGTTCGTATTGTAGAACGAAAAGCTGTAGCGCCGCCGCGCCACCAGGCCCACGCCCTCGGCATAGACCTGCCGGTAGCCGCTGCGCCGCCGCAGGCCATCGTCATCCTGGGCCGAGAACACCTTGTAGGTCGCCACCGTGTTGGCGTAGGTTTTGGCCGGCTGGCCGGCCGTAGCGGGCAGCGTGTAGGGCCCGCCCACGCTAGGCCCGTAGAAGCGCTTGAGGCTGGTAATGGTATCGGGCGAAGCCGTGAAGGCGCTGTCGTTCCAGCCTTTATCGGCCCGCACCGGGTAGATAAGCTCCACGGTACGCACGTTGTTGCGGGTCAGCAGCACGGCCCTGGGCCGGGGCTGCACTAGGAGCACGCTGTCGTCCGTCCAGCCGGCGCTGGCGCTGGCCCGCCGCGAGCGCACGAGGCGGTAGGCCGGCTGGCCGGCGGCGTCGGTAAAGCGCTCGGCCACGCGCTCGCGCAGTTGGTAGCCCGAAACCGTGACGCGGGCACTGGCCCACACCGAGTCCGTAACGGCGTAGGTGCGGAAGGACCCCACCGCCAGCGGAAAATAATCGACCACCGGGTTGGGCACCACCGACTCGGCGCGGCAGCCGGCCAGCAGGGCGAGCAGCGCGGCCCAGCGAGCATTTTGCAGCGCGGATAACGCGCGAAAACGTAGATTCATACAAGAAAATCTGTTCATAAAAATACCTTGCCGGCCACCCCCGCGGGCCACCGGCAAGGTACTAACGGCCAGCCATAACGCGGGCCATTATGTTCCTGGTATATATAGCGCCGCTAGGCCAAGGCGGCGGCCGCCAGCGCGGGCACCTCCCCAATGACGTGGCGCGCAATCCAGCCCCCGCCCAGCACGTCGTCGCCATCGTAGAACACGGCCGCCTGGCCGGGCGTGATGGCGTGCACCGGCTCGGGGAAATAAATGTTAATCGTGTCGCCCGCCTGCTCCAGAAACGCCGGCGAGCCGGCGTGGTGGTAGCGCACCTTCACCACGGCCGGCACCAGGCCGCGGCCATCGAGGCTAGCTAGCTTGCCCATATTGAGCTTGTGCACGGTGGTGGCGGTGCTGGCCAGTTCGTCGTAGTTGCCCAGCACCACCTCGTTGGTGTCGGGCCGAATGGCCGTGACGTAGGCCGGGAAACCCAGCGCGATGCCCAGCCCCTTGCGCTGCCCGATGGTGTAAAACGGGTAGCCCTCGTGCGGGCCCAGGTCCGTACCGTTTTTGTCCACGAAGCGGCCGCCGGCCACGCGCGCCTCCAGGCCCGGCACGCGGCGGCGCAGAAAGCCCCGGTAATCGTTGTCGGGAATAAAGCAGATTTCGTAGCTCTCGGGCTTGTTGACCAGGGCCGTGAAGCCGCGGCGGCGGGCCTCGTCGTAAATCTCGGTTTTGCGCATGGCCCCCAGCGGAAACAGCGTGCGGCTCAGGCTCTGCTGCGTCACGCCCCACAGCGCGTAGCTCTGGTCTTTGTGTTCGTCGAGGCCTTTGCTCACCACAAAGCGGCCCGTATCGGCATCCTGCCGGATTTGGGCATAGTGGCCGGTGGCGATAAACTCGCAGCCCAATTGGTCGGCCCGGCGCAGCAGGGCATCCCACTTGATGTGGGTGTTGCAGAGCACGCAGGGGTTGGGGGTGCGGCCGGCCAGGTATTCCTCGGTGAAGTTGTCGATGACAAAATCGCCGAACTCATCCCGGATGTCGATGATGTAGTGCGGAAAGCCCAGGCGCACGGCAATGTCGCGGGCATCGTTGATGGAGTCGAGGGAGCAGCAGCCAGTTTCTTTTTTCGAGCCGCCGGCCGTGGCGTAGTCCCAGGTTTTCATCGTCATGCCGACTACTTCGTAGCCGGCTTCGTGCAGCAGCACGGCGGCCACCGACGAGTCGATGCCGCCACTCATGGCCACGAGTACGCGGCCCTTGGTTGGGGTTGGGGTCATGAAGGAGGCTAGCCACCCAGGGAGTGAATGTTCCGGCTGGTGCCGCTGCAAAGATAGTGAACAGGGAATAAGGTGCGGGGAACAGTTGTTGGCGCGACCTTTGTGGCCGGGGCGGCGCGGCTCCCTACTCACTCTTACTTGCTCACTGAAGAAATGTCTTTAGCCATTCCCGTGCTCGTGCGCGGCATCAATAACCTCTCCGACGCCCGCTACTGCGCTGGCATGGGCGCTCAGGGCCTCATTTTTACGCTCGATGCCAACCTGCCCGACGCCGTAGCCGCGGCC
The DNA here is from genome assembly GCA_964385095.1 of uncultured Hymenobacter sp. Lineage (GTDB taxonomy): Bacteria > Bacteroidota > Bacteroidia > Cytophagales > Hymenobacteraceae > Hymenobacter. The sequence goes on along the minus strand of CAYLNN010000032.1, from coordinate 20,924 downwards.
ACCGCCCGCGAGCTGGCCGGCTGGGTGGCCGGCGTTGATATCATCGGCGAGTTTGGCCACGTGGCCGGCGCTGAAATCAACCGCCTGGTCGAAGAATGTGGCCTCACCGGCGTGCTGCTGCGCCTCGACCGCGCCCGCCAGGCCTGGCCCGCAGGGCTGGCCGTGCCCGCCCTCATTGAAGTGCCCGCCGACCTCATCATCAAGCAGGAGCACTATACGGCGGCCCTGGCCGACCTCACGGCGGCCTTTCCGGAGGGTTTCGCCCTCTTCACCACGCCGCCCCACTACTACCCCACCGACTATGCCTACTGGCACCAGCTAGCCCGCCAGGCGCCGCTGTGGCTGGCCGGCCCCACCGACCCCACCGAGGCTGCCGACCTGGCCCAGCAGGTGCATCCGGCCGGCCTCATCTTGGCCGGCGGCGACGAGATAAAGCCCGGCCTGCGCGACTTTACCGAGCTGGAGGCCGTGTTTGAGGCGCTGGAAGAGGCGTAGCCAGTGCCACGCAGGCCTTAGGGTTCGCGCTTTGCCTAGCTACTGGGCGCCAAACGCGAACAACGCGAACCCTGAGGCCCGCGCTACAGCGAAAACCGCACGTACTTGATGGGCACCCCCACGGCGCGGTACTTGCCCTCGAAGTGGGTTTGGATGGCCTGGGCGGCCTCGAAGGCGGGGTCGGTTTCGGCGTAGAGGTCGCGGGTAGCCACTTCGATGCGGGCGTCGGGGCGGCTGGCCAGCACCTCCAGCGTGTAGTCATACAGGCCTTCGCTGTCGGTTTTGAGCTGGGCCACGCCGCCGGGGGCTAGCAGGGTTTGGTACTGGTTGAGGAAGCGCGGCGAGGTGAGGCGGCGCTTGATGTCGCGGTCGCGGGGGCGCGGGTCGGGAAACGTTAGCCAGATTTCGCTCAGCTCGCCGGGCCCGAAGTGCTCGCTGAGCTGGTGGGCCATGAGGCGCAGAAAACCCACGTTGGTAAGGCCTAAGGCTTCGGCGCGGGTGCTGCCGCGCCAGATGCGCTCGCCCTTGATATCGAGCCCCAGAAAGTTTTGGTCGGGGTGCCGCTGGGCCAGCCCCACGGTGTACTCGCCCTTGCCGCAGCCCACTTCGAGCACCAGCGGGTGGTCGTTGCGAAAAAAATCGGCGCGCCAGCGCCCGGCCAGGTGGCCAAAGGTGGCTTTGCCCGGCTCTACAATGTCGGGGCGGGTGGCATTATCGGCAAAGCGCTGGAGTTTGATGCGGGGCACGGCGGGCGTTTTTGAGCTAAAAAGGGCTGCAAAAGTACGCCCGGCGCCTACTTGTCGGGCGCCGCGGGCCGGTCGTCCTCCACGCCCTCCACTACCCCACCCACGTACTTACCCACGATGACGCTGACTACGAACAGGTCGTAGAAGTGCCCGAGCAGGCCGAGCAACACGGTGGCTTTGCGGGCCACGTTGCTCAGGGGCACAATGTCGCCGTAGCCCACGGTTAGCAGGGTTACGAAGCTGAAGTAATTGAGGGCCTGCACCAAACCCGGCTCGGGCGGCACGTGGGCAAACGCCCCCGGCTGCACCACTTCAATAAGGACGAACAGGAACGTGCCCACCATCCCCAGCAGCACGAAGCCGCACATGGTGGCCGCCAGCAGCTCGGGTGATACCCGCCCGGCGCCCAGCACTTTACGAAAGATGCGCAGCGTAATCGAGAAGCAGAACACACTGTACGCAATGCCAGTGTGGGCCCGCACCGGCGACCAGCCCCACACCTGGGCGGCGACTTCCAACCCCACCACCGCCAGCAAACACAGCAGCAGCAATAAAGGCTTCTCTTTGGCAAATACCAGCACCCCCACGGCCAGGTTTTGCAGCAGCAACGCGGCAAACACGTGCGGGTCGGCCGTGGCCGGGGCGAAGCCCGACCCTAGCACCAGCAGCAGCAGGCTGGCCAGCAGCAGCTTGTAGCGGTGCCGGGCCAGCCGGGCGTAAGAACTGCGCAGGTAGCTCATGGGCAAGGAGGCCAGCAAGGGCCCGTGGCAAAAGTACCCGCTAGCCCGGCTCGTAGAGCTCGGCTACCTCGGCCACCACAAAGGTGCTGCCGCCGATAAATACTACATCATCGGGACTAGCCGCCGCCCTAGCGGCAGCTACGGCCGCCGCCACCGGCCCGTAGGCCCGCCCCGTGAGGCCCTGGGCCGTGGCCAGCGCGGCCAGCTCCTGGGCCGGCAGCGCGCGCGGAATATCGGCCTGGCAGAAATAGTACGTGGCCGCGCGCGGCAGCAGGGCCAGCACCTTGGTCACGTCCTTGTCATTGACGGTGCCGATAACCAGGTGCAAGTGCCGGTGCGGCACCCTAGCCAGCTGGGCCAGCACGAGGCGCAGGCCGGCTTCGTTGTGGCCCGTGTCGGCCACCACCAGCGGGCGCTGGCCGATGATGCTCCAGCGGCCGCGCAGGCCAGTGAGGCGGGTGACCTCGCGCAGGCCCTGGCGCACGGCACTTTCGGGGATGCTAAAGCCCTGGGCGCGCAGCTCATCAAGGGTAGCCAGCACGCCGGGCAGGTTCAGGCGCTGGTAGTCGCCGAGCAGGCCCAGGTCCACGTTGTCGAGGTAGGGCTGGCCGTCGCGCGTCACGCTTAGCACCTGCCCGCCCGCGCTGGCCTGGTCGGCGGCCATCGTTTCCTCGGTCAGCCGGGCTTCGTAGCGGGTGTCGGCAAACAGCAGCGGGCTCTCCTGCTGCCGGGCTTTGGCTTCGAAAACCGCCGCTACTTCGAGCTGCGTCTGGCTCACCACCACCGGCCGGCCGGGCTTGATGATGCCGGCTTTTTCGCCCGCGATTTCGGGCAGCGTGTTGCCCAGCATAGCCTGGTGGTCGTAGCTGATATTGGTTATCAGCGACACCAGTGGCGTGATGATGTTGGTCGAGTCAAGCCGCCCTCCTAGCCCCACCTCCACCACGGCCACGTCTACCCGCTCGGCGGCAAAGTAGTCGAAGGCCAGCGCCACGCACATCTCAAAAAACGAAGGCTGAATCTGCGTGAATAACTCTTGGTGGCTAGCCACCCATTGCACCAGGTAGTGAGGCGCCAGTTCCTGCCCATTCACCCGAATGCGCTCGGTAAACTCGCGCAGGTGCGGCGAGGTATAGAGGCCCACCTTGTAACCCGCACTTTGCAGCACCGCCGCCAGCAGGTGCGAACTGGAGCCCTTGCCATTGGTGCCGGCCACATGCACGCTCTTAAACTTGGTTTCGGGGTGGCCCAGCGCGGCGGCCAGCGCTTCGGTGTTGCCCAAGCCTTTCTTGAAGCCCACCGCCCCTACCCGTTGGTACATGGGAAGTTGTGCGTAAAGCCAGGCCAGGGTTTCGGGGTAAGTCATTTGCTGCCACAATAAAATTATTCTTGGGCACCCCGCGCAGCAATCGCGCCTGAATACTCCCCCAATGGGTTGTTCAGGCGCGATTGCTGCGCGGGGCGCCCAAGGCACGAAAAGAGTTACGGGGCAGTTTTAGCGCACCGAATACCGGAACCGGTAGTAGCCGGTGGCGCCGCCATCCTTGCCATTGAGGTTACGAAAGGTCGCCTTTTGGAGAGCGTCGCGCACGGCCTGGGTCTGCTCGGGCGAGAGGTTGCCCGATACCTTGGTGACCGATATTACGTCGCCATCATTATTGATAACCAAGCGGAAGCGGGCCTCGCCAGGGTTATCATCGATTTTCGGAATATCGGGCACGTTATCAACTGCCCAGCCGCTCATCTCCAGCCCCGAGCCGCCGCCAGCGCCCGGGCGGGCGCCGCTGCCCCCACTGCCCGGCTCGCCGTACAGGGCCTTGGCGTTGAGCGAGCCCCTAGGGTCGCCCTGGTCGCCCACGGTACCGGGGCGGTCGCCGTTGCTGTTGCCGGTGGGCGCGCTGCTGGTGCCATTCACGCCGTTGCCCCCAGCCGCACCGCTGGCGCTGCCCTTGGGCGTGTAGAGCGTGCGGGGCTGCTCGCGGGGCTTGGGCGTTTCGCGCACCACCTCGGGCGCGGGCTTGGGTGCGGCTTTTTCCACGGGCGGAACCGTGGCGCCGGCGTCTTCGGCCTCGCTGGTAATTACTTTTTCCTGAGCGGCGGGCTGGGCCGGGGCACTAGCCTCTACGCGAGGCTGCGCGGGCTGGGGCGTGGGGTTGGGCTGGGCCGCGGGCGGGCGCGAGTCTTCGCGGTTCTGGGAGGCATTGGCCGTGGCCAGGGTCTGGATATCGCCCGAGCCGGCCTCATCGATGCCGTAGTTCAGTTCCACGCCGTCGCCACCCATTGCTTCCAGCGGCGGGTTGGGGCCGCTAAACTTAAGAAAGAAACAAATAAGGGCCAGCAACACGACCACGGCGGCCGTTATGCCGAGGGCTTCGCGCCGGTGCTCTTCGGGATAGTCGAGGGCCATTTGTTGAGAATTAAAAATTATGAATTAAAAATCATGAATTAAAGCTGAGTAGTACTAGGGCTTGTAAAAGCCGTAATCCAACTCATCTTTTAATTTTTAATTCATAATTTTTAATTGAACTTATTTTCCCGCTGCCTGCTGCGACTGGGTGGCCATTACCATCTTCAGCTTTAGCCGGTTGCCGATTTCGAGTACGTCGACCAGCTTCTGTACGTTGAGGCCGGCATCTACGCGTAGCACTACGCTGGGCTGAGCCTCGGCCGGCTGGCCGGGCACGAGCAGGGCCTGCAGTTCGGGTTCCAGGGTAGTGGCCGTGACGGGCTTTTTATTGACGAAGTACTCCCCGGCCGCGTTGATGCTCACCGTAATGGGCTGCTTCATCACCTGCTTGCTGCTCTTGGCGTTGGGCAGCAAGAGCTTAATAACGTTGGGGTTCACCATCGTGGACACAATCAGGAAGAACAGCATCAGGAAGAACATGATGTCGTTCATCGAGCTGGTTTCGACGTGCGAGGACGCGTGGCGGCGGCGGGAGAGATTCACTTCGTTGAATGTGGAAATTTGAAAATGTGGGAGATGTGAAAATCGAGGGCTAGCGCTTGGGGAGACCAGTTACCCATTTTCACATTTTTCATTCCCCACATTTCCACATCAAAAAATTAATTATCCTGCAGGATGTCCATGAACTCAATGGCCGAGTTTTCCATACGGAACACCATGCGCTCGACCAGGATGCTGAGCCAGTGGTAGCCGATGTGGGCGATGATGCCCACGATGAGGCCGGCCGCCGAGGTCACCATCTTGGTGTAGAGGCCGCCCGCAATCTGGGTGATACCAAACTCGCCGCTGCTCGAAATGGCGTAGAAAATTTTGATAACGCCGATAATCGTACCCACGAAACCCAGCATGGGCGCGATACCCGCGATGATGCCCAGAATGCTGATGTTCTTTTCGAGGCGGGCGATTTCAATCTTCCCCACATTCTCCACACTAGCCTCGATTTCGGTGATGGGCAGGCCAATACGGCGCAGACCTTTTTCGACCATGCGGGCTAGCGGCGAGGGGTTTTGGGCGCAGTAGAGCTTGGCTCCCTGCAAGTCGCCCTTCACCATGAGGGCCCGGATGCCGCTCATAAACGACTCGGGATTACCCCCGGCGCTACGGATGGTGAGGTAGCGCTCGGCGATGATGTAAATCGAAACGATGAGCAGCAGGAAAATGGGCAGCATTATCCAGCCGCCACGCAGAATGAGGTCGATGAGCGAGAGGCCGGGCGCCGCGTTAGCAGCAGCATTGGCCGCGGCAGCGGCCGTGTCGGTAGCAACGGAAGTAACGGCCGGGGCGGCTTGCAGCAGGAAAACGGACATTCAGCGACGAGGAAGGAAAGGACGGGGAAGCAGCGCGCTAGCCCGGTAAATACGTATGTTTAGTAAGGCAGCACCGTCAGGCCTTTATCAAAGTGCGGATTCTGACGCAGGCGGCTGGCCGCCAGCGTGGCCGTGGGCTTATCGGCAAAGTCACTGGCCGACAAGCGGTACAACCGGCTACCGCGGGGCGGCAGAATAACCTTGGCCGGCCGGCCCGCGTGGGCCAGATTGCGGCGGCCTTCTTCGGCCCGGGCCAGCGACCCGTAAGCCGCTACGATAAGGTAGTAACGACCCGTGCGGCTTTTAATTGTGGTAGCCTCACCGGCAGCAGCGGCCCCGGCGGGGGCCAGCGCCACGGGGGCGGCAGCGGGCACTGCCTTGGCTACCGGAACCGCCTTGGCGGGCGCCAGGCGCACGGCCTTGCTCGACGCCACGTGCACTACCGGCCGGCTAGCCGGGGCGGCGGCCACCGTAGGCCTGGAAGTAGCAGCCGGCCGGGGTGCCGTAGCCGCGGCTACGTAAGAAGTAGTGAGCGAAGGCGTGCCGGGCTTGCGCAGCGCCAACGGAATGGGCTTGGCTACGTTGCTTTCATCGGCCAGGGCAATGGCGGCCGCGGCGGGCACCTTACGCGCCTTGGCGCGGGGCCGCACGGGGGTGGGCAAAGCCGAGCGGCGGACCAGCAGCGCATCTACCGGGTCGGTTTGGGCGGGGGGCGTCTGCGTCGGGGCGGGCGCAGCAGCCACCTGGTCCCAGCTAGCCGCCGGCGCTTTCGCCAGGGCAACGGGCTTTTCTGCGGCCAGGGGCTGAGTAGGTGCGGTGGCTGGCAGCGCTACCGTATCGGGAGTGGGAGTACTAGCCGGCGTGGGGGCCGCGAAAGTGGGCTGAGCCAGCGCGGCCTGCTGCGGGGCAGCGGGGCTGGCCGTTTGCTCCCAGCGGGGCAGGCGCCCCTGCCAGGCAGTGGACAGCTTGTCGGGGTGCAGATTCAATAAGTACAATCCGGCCACAGCTAGGCCAGCCAGCAGGCCGATGATTGTGCCGGGCACGACCACAGCGCGCTGCAGCCGCACGCTCCGGCTGGCCGAGCGCAGACGCGGCACCAACTGGGCCTGCTGCTCGCGGGCCAGGCGGGCATCGGTCACCGAAATGGGGTGCACCGTGAGCTCGGGCAGGCCAAAGGCCGCCGTGAGCAGGTTGTCGGTGCCCATGTATTCAAATTGCAGGCCCCGGCCCGCCACCTGGCGAAACACGCCGATGCCCGGCAGCTCGGTGCGCTGCTGGGTTTGCAGGTCGCGGTGCAGGGTGGCCACGGCCTGGCGCAGGGCCTCGCGGGCCTCGGCGGCGGGCACGTTCAGGTGCTGGCGCAGGGCATCAACGAGCAGGCCGTCGTTGCGGGTAAGTACCTGATTGAAGGCCACCTGGCGGGTGGGCGGGCTCAGTACGTGCCGGCCACCGGGCTGCACCCGGGCCGGGGTATACTCGGCCACTAGGCCCCCAAAATCCGGGATTATCACGCAGTCGTGGTCGCGGAGCAAAGGGCGTAGGTGGTCGGCTAAATTCATCGGAAGGGTGGTTTGACGAGCGGGCAGTTACGCGGTTAGGAGGCTAAAGTTAAGGCAGGAAAAAGCCAATTTCGGCGCAATCCTGCGCGACCGGCTTCTTTTAACAACATTTACCCACTGCTACTGAATCAATTAGCTAGAAAGCGTACGTGAGTCCGCCAATCACATTCACGCCCTGGCTCTGGTAGTTGAGGTAGCGCTGGGAGCGGCGGCCGGTGAGGTTATTCCCCATCGCAAAGACGCTGAACTTGGGTGTAATCCGGTAGTCGGCCCGCAAGCTCAGGTCGATAACGGCGTTGGTCTGGCGGTCGACGAGCGTGCGGGAGCTGGGAAAAGGCAACGTCAGCCCTGGCGTATAGCCTACCCCGTAGTTAGCGGAGTAATAGTAGAAGCTGGCCCCGAGCAGCAGCTTCTCCGACGCATTATAAGTGCCGTAGAGCGTACCCAGGAACGCCGGGCGGCCGTAGGCCTGCGCCAAGGCCTTGACGCCGTAGTAGTTGTAATCAGCCTTGAAGCCCACCCGCACTTTCTCGCTGGCGCTGTAGAGGGCCTCAGCGTGCACGTTTGCCACGTTGATTGTGGTGCTGTCGTACACGAGGTCGAACTTACTGGTATCGGCCAGCGAATTGCGGTAAAAGTACAAATCGCGCGAGCGGCCCAGCGTAGCGCGCGCGGCCAGCGCCAGCCCGCTCACGGGCGCCGCGGTAAAGCCCGCGTACACCGTGGGGCCGGCGTGGGTATCGGCCAGGGCCTGGCCGGGGGCTAGCCAGGGGTTTTCCTGGCTCAGGTCGTAGCGCGTCACGCGCTGCAGGGCCCCGCCAAGGCCGGCGTAGAGTTGAAATTTCTCGGGCACCACGGCGTAGCCCACGCGCACGGCCGGGTTAATCATGCCCTTGCCCACGCCGTTGAGGGCATCACTGCTGTAGCCCAGTGTAGCGCCCAGCGTGAGGCTGAGGCCGGTTTTGCCGGTTAATTCGTAAGCGGGCGTGGCCTGGAAGAAGTTGCGGGTGCGGCTTAGGTCGCCGGTTTGCCCCACGAGGCCGAGCGGCTGCTTGTCGGAGATAAACGAGCCCTGCGCATCGAGGGTGATGCGGCTGGTTTCGCTGAGCGCGTAGCCAGCCTTGCCATTGACTAGCAGGTTATTTTCGCTCACGCCAAAGCGGTCGCCGAAGTACTTGTACCCCAGCCCTACCTCGTACTGCAAGGCCGCATCGGTGGCGCGGTTGCGGGCGTAGGCGCGGGCGCCGAAGCGGGTGAAGGTCTGCTTGATGTCGTCGGGGCTGGGCTCGCTAGCTAGCTTGCTGCGGTCGTAGCCGTAGAAGTGGTAGACATCGCGGGCAAAGTCGAGGGCGCCGCCCAAGGCGGCGCTGCCCAGGTAGTACTCGCCGGTGGCTGTGGCACTGGTGAGACTGGCGCCCGAATTCTGGCCGTCGACGGGGCCGGTTTTCGAGCTGTTGTGGCGCACGTCGAGGCCGTAGCTATACTGCTCGTTGCGGGTCGAGTGCAGGTGGGCGCGGGCGTAGACCGAGCCGTAGTTGCCCAGGCCCAGCTTCACGTAGTTGCCGGTGAGGGGCTCCAGCTCTTCCTGGGCCACGGTAAGCACCTGCACCGCCGGGTTGAGACGGGTGGCGGGCAGCCGGAAATCGGGGTAGGTGTAGGTGACCTGCCGGGTGGGCTTGGGCGGGGGCGCGAGCCGGATTTTCTCGAAGTTGCGGGTGGCCTCGGGTAAAGTGTTTACCCGGTCCTTCACAATCTCAATCTCGGCGTCCTGGATGGTGCCGCGCGCCCGGCCCTTACCGGGCTGGGTCTGCGCCTGCGCGCCCAGCGCCAGGGCCCCGCTCAGGCCAGCAGCCAGCAGCAGGGGCCGGCCGGCAGCGGAAGTAAAGCTTGATTTTATCACCTGTAAGCGTTTCATTAACACAGAATTTATACCAGCGCGCTGCTAAGCAGCTTACGTTTGTCAACCGGCTGGCCCCGCTGCGCGGGCGCACCGGGCTAGCCCGTTTTTTTCGCTACTTAACGGGTTTGCGGGCGGGCGTTTTGGGGGGCGCTGGCGCCTTGGCCGGGGTCGTTTTGGCGGGCGCGGCGGGGCTAGCCTTGGCGGGGGCGGCGGGCCTAGCGGGCGCCGGTTTGGCGGGCTCCTCAGCGGCGGGCGCGTCGTCGCTGGCGGGCAGGACGGCGAGGCGCTGGCGGGCGCCCTCGATTACCTCAGCCACCGGGAATTTATTATCGATAACCGAGTTGAGCGTGGCGCGGGCCTGGAAAATGTCGCGCTGGGCGGTGTACACGTCGGCGAGTAGCAAAAAGGCGCGGCCCTGCCACAGCTCGTAGGCGCTGTAGTTGGCGTTCACCTTGAAGGCCTGGGTGATGGCCTCGTCGTATTTCTTCTGCTTGAACAGGACTTCGGCCAGCGTGTACTGGGCCTCGGCGCCGGTGGCGTCGCTGGGGGCGGCCGCTACGGCGGCGGCCAGCTCGGTGGCGGCCTGGTCGAGGTTGCCGAGCTTGAAATCGGCCTTGCCCTGGTAAAGCAGGGCGGTGTTACCGGCGTTGGCGGTGGCGCCGGCTAGCCCCGCCAGGTCGGTGGCGGTGCTGCGGGCCTGGGCATAGTTGCCGCCGTCGTAGTAGGCGCGCAGCAGGCCGAGCGTAGCGGTGGCTACCTCGCGGCGGTTGCCGGAGGCCGTGCGCAGGCGCTCGTAGTACTTAATGGCCTCGGGGTAATTCTTGTTTTCGAGCTCCAAATCGGCCACGCGGCCCACAGCGCGGTTCACAAACTCGCTCTTATTCTCGGTTACCACGGCTTTGAGCAGCGGCAGGGCCTGGGCTTTATTGCCGGTGCGCCGGTACGAGTCGGCCAGGATAAAGCGGGCGTCGGGGGCCAGCGCGTTGTCGGGGTACTGCTTGAGGTAGGCCTGCACGCGGGGCAGCGCCTGGCTGTATTTCTCGGCCAGGTACAGCGACTTGGCGGCCTCGTACTCGACGCTCTCGGTAGCCTTGCTGTTGGGGTTCTGCGCCTTAAAGCTAGCCAGGGCCTGGTCGAACTCCTCGGTGCGGCCCAGGGCCGTGAGGCTTTCCTGCAGGCTGTAGAGGGCCTGCTGGGCGGCGGTGCTGCGCGGGTAGTCGGTCAGCACTTTCTGGAAGTCGGCCACGGCCTTGTCCTGCTGCTCGAGGTTGGCGTAGGCCACGCCCCGGCGCTGGTAGGCATCGGGCAACAGGCTGGAAGTGGGCCGGTTCTGAATCAGGCGGGTGAAGCCCTCGGCGGCCGGGGCGTAGTCGCCGGCCTGAAAATCGAGCTGCGCCTGCTGAAACACCGCTTGCTCGGCGTAGCGCGAGTCGGGGTTGCTCTTGAGCAGGCTGGCCAGTGTCTGGCTAGCCTCGTCCTTGCGGCCGAGCAGGCCTAGCGTCAGGCCCTTCTGGTAGTAGGCATAGTCCTTGTCCGGCGCGTTGGCTTGGATGACCTTATCGTACAAATCGAGCGCCTGCTGGTAGTTTTTGGCCACGTAGTAGGTATCGGCCAGGCGCAGGGTGGTGTCGTAGTAGTTGGGGTCGGTGGGCTTGGCGGCCGCGTCGTTCAGAAAGGCCTGGAACTGCGGGCGGGCCTTCTCGTACTGCTTGGTGTTGTAGTAGGCATACCCTAGCCCGTAGCGGGCCAGCTGCACGTACTGGATTTCCTCGTCGCTCACGCCGCCCTGGCGGGCCGAGCGGGCGGCGGCCGCGTAGGCCGTAATGGCCTCGGGGTACTGCTGGCCCACGGAGTAGATTTCGCCGCGCAGCACCTGGGCGGCGGCGCGCAGGGCATCGTCCTGCGGGTATTTCAGGCTCCTATCCAGCAGAGGCAGCGCCTGGCTGTAGTTGGCGTTGTTATAGAGCGTGGCGGCCTGCGCGTAAGCAATGCGCTGGTAGGTGCCGTTGAGCTTATCGCCCCGGTCCTCGCCTAGCCCCTCCAAATAGCTCAGAGCCTCGGCGTAGTCGGTGCTCGACAGGAAGCCATCGCTGAGCAATTGGTCCACCACGGGCTGGCTTTTCGAGCGCGGGTACTTCTTGCGAAAGTCGCGCAGGGCGGCAATTACCTCGGGCAGGTTGCCCAGCTCGTACTGCACCTGGGCGTACTTGAGGGTGGCGTTTTCCGACACGCTTTTCTCAATCGTGCTCTGGCGGGCGGCGTCGAAGGCGGCCAGCGCGGCCGTTTTCTGGCCGGCTTGCAGGTAGCTCAGGCCGAGGTGGTAGGCGGCGTTCTGCCCCAGCGAGTCGCGGCGGGCGGCCACGTTCTTGAAGTTGGCAATGGCGTGCGGGTAGTCGCCCTCCTTGTAGTTAGCGAAGCCGATTTTGTATTGCAGGCCCGGCTCAATTTTACCCTTGTGGGCGGCGGCGTACTGGTCGAAGTACTGGCCAGCCTGCTTGTAGTCCTGCTTCTGGTAATAGGCATCGCCCACGAGCAGCTGAATCTCGTCGGCGCTGGTGGGCGGCGGGGTTTGCTGCAACGCCTTGGTGGCGTAGCTGATGAGGCCGTCGTAGTTGCCCTCGCGGTAATAAATCTGGGTCATCACGGCCGGCACCACGCCGCGGTAGGCGTCGTTTTCGGCCGCCACGAGCAGGTCGGTGCGGGCAGCGTTGTAGTCGCCGGCCCGGAAGGCCAGGTAGCCCGCGTAGTAGGCACTGGCGTAGCGGTACTGGCTGACCTCCTTCTTGTTGCGGTCAAACAGAATGCGCGCCTGGTCGTATTCTTTTAGCTGAAAGTGGCTGTAGCCCAGCTTGAAATCGGACTCGGCCCGCTGGCTCTGGCTGAGGTTGGCGGGGGCCACTTTTTGAAAATACAGGCTAGCCTGGCCGTAGTTCTGCTGGTCGTAGTAAAACTTGGCTAGCTCGAAATACGCCACGGCGGCGCGTGGGTGGGCCGGGTGCTGGCGGGCAAAGTCGAGGATGAGGCCCTCGGCATCGGGGTGCAGCAGGTAGAGGCCACTCACGGCGTAGTAATATTCGGCATCGGCGAGGCGCTCGAAGCGGCCGCTGGCAGTGGCGGGGCCGCTCTGCTCGCCCACGCGGGCGGGCGCCGTGTGCAGGTACTGCTGAAAGGCCTGCTGAGCGGCGCCGTACTGCTTTCTATCGAAGAGGTCCAAGCCTTCCTGAAAGAAGCGCTCGGGCGCGGTGGCGGTTTGCGTAAGCTGGGCGTGGGCAAGCTGAGGCTCGGCGGCGGCGGCGCCCAGCAGGGCGGCGGCCAGCGTGAGCCGGGGGGGTAGCTTCATGGGGGCAGCGGTTCGGTGGGGCGGGCGGGGCCAAAAGGGGCCGCGGCCGCGAACGGTCAAAAGTAGCGAGAAAACGCGGGCTAGGGTAATGCGGGACCGGCCGGGCTACCGGGCAACGTCGCCGGCCAGCGGTTTGGTACGCTACTGACATTGAATAGGGCTTACCCTTGATTTGCGATTGGCCCGCCGGCCCCGCCCCGCCCCGTAGCCCGCCGTAACTTGGCTGCCCGCCGCCAGGTGCCGGCCGGCCACCCCTCTCCCCCGATGCCCTCCCCGCCTACTATTCGCGTGTCGCACCTCACCAAGCGCTTCGGGGCGCAGGTGGTGGTCGATGACTTGTCCTTTGCAGTAGCCGCCGGCGAAACCCTGGTGCTGCTCGGCCCCAGCGGCTGCGGCAAAACCACGCTGCTCAAAACCCTTAACCGCCTTATTGAGCCCGACGGCGGCACGATTGAGCTCAACGGCCGCGACGTGCGCCAGCAGGCGCCGGCGGCGCTGCGGCGCGGCATCGGCTACGTTATTCAGCAAGTAGGGCTGCTGCCGCACTACACCGTGGCCCAGAACGTGGCCGTGGTGCCTGGCCTGCTAGGCCGCCCGGCCGCCGAAACGGCCGCCCGCACCACCGAGCTGCTCGAGCGCCTGCACCTGCCGGCCGCCCGCTTCGCGGCCATGCTGCCGGCCCAGCTTTCGGGGGGGCAGGCGCAGCGGGTGGGGCTAGCCCGGGCGCTCGCCGCCGACCCACCGGTTATTTTATTAGATGAGCCTTTCGGGGCGCTCGACCCGATAACGCGGGCCGCCGTGCGGCGCGACTTTCGCGAGCTGGATGAATTGCGCCGCAAAACGGTGGTGCTCGTGACCCACGACGTGCAGGAAGCCTTCGAGCTGGCCGACCGCATTATGCTGCTCAACAACGGCAAGATTCAGCAGCTCGGCCCGCCCCGCGAGCTGCTGCGCCAGCCGGCCAATGACTTCGTGCGCAGCTTCTTCCAGGCCGAGCGCCTGGCCCTCGAAATGCGCGTAACCACCCTGGCCGAGGTCCTACCCTTTCTGGATAAAGCGACCCTAGCCGCGCCCGCCGAGGCGCCCAGCCTGCCGCCCACCGCCAGCGTGCAGGAGGCCGTGGCCCTGCTCAGCGATACCGGCGCGGCTAGCCTGCGCGTGGCCGACGCGGCCGTGGCGCTGGGGGCGCTGCTGGCGGCCTTCGGGCAAAGCCTGGGCTAGCCGAGTAGTAGCGCGAAGCTTCCGCTTCGCGTGTGAGCGCAGCGAGCATCCCGCGCCAGGGTCGTCCGGTTCCGCCTGCGCGCTGCGCGCGCGCACGAAGCGGAAGCTTCGCGCTACTTACAGATAAGCCAGCACGTCGGTCAGCTGCTCCACTCTTCCAAAGTTCAGCCCCACGAGCTGCTCGGCGGGTACTTCCTCGTGCACCCAGGTGGTGTGGTAGGGCACGTGGATGGCCTGGCCGCCCACGGCGAGCACCGGCAGAATATCCGACTTGAGCGAGTTGCCAATCATCAGGAACGCGGCGGGGTCCACGCCGTGGCGGGTGAGCACGCGCTGGTAGGTGGCGGGGTTTTTCTCGCTCACAATCTCAACCCAGGCAAAAAAATCGCCCAGGCCCGAGCGCGCCAGCTTGCTTTCCTGGTCGAAGAGGTCGCCCTTGGTGAGCACCATCAGGCGGTGGCCGCGGCGCTTCAACTCAGTTAACACCTCCACCACGCCGGGCAGGGGCTCGATGGGAAAGTCGAGCAGGCGCTTGCCCAGGTCGAAGAGTTGCTGGATTTCGCGGCCCGTCACGGCCCCGTCGGTGAGCTGGATGGCGGTTTCCGTCATGGTCAGCATCAAGGACTTGGCGCCGTAGCCGTAGAGGTGCATATTGTGGCGCTGCACCTGGTAGAGGTGGGCACCGATGGTGGCGGGGTCGCCGCAGTGGGCCAGGATGGCGCACATCTCGCGCTCCACGTGGTCAAAGTGCGGCTGGTTGGGCCACAGCGTATCGTCGGCATCGAAGGCAAGGAGCTGGGGTTGGCGCAAAAGCATGAATCGGGGCAAAAACGGGCCGCCGAACGGCCGCCAATCTGAATAGAAGCCCCAAAATTACCGAACTTGCCGCCCATGCGCCACCCCATCGACCTGGCCACCTGGCCCCGCCGCGAGCATTTCGAGTTCTTCTCGAAATTCGACGAACCGTTTTTTGGACTGGTAGCGGAAATTGACTGCACCCCCGCCCGCGCCGAGGCGCGGCGGCTAGGGGTCTCGTTTTTCCTCTACTACCTCTACCACGCCGTGCAGGCCGCCAACGCCATCGAGGCGTTTCGCCAGCGCATCGAGCAGGGCCAGGTGTACACCTACGACCGGGTGCACGCCTCGGCCACCATTGGGCGGCCCGACCACACGTTCAGCTTTTCCTTCATCGAGCAGCGGGCTAGCCTGGCCGATTTTGTGGCCGGCGCGCAGGCCGAAATCGCGGCCATCCAGGCCACCAGCGGCCTGGGCCTGAGCGAGCGCACCGCCCGGCCCGACGTGCTGCACTGCTCGGCCATTCCGTGGGTGCAGTTTACGGGCCTCACCCACGCCCGCAGCTTTCAGTTTCCCGACAGCGCGCCCAAGCTTTCCTTCGGCCAGGTATTCGCGGCCGGCGCCACCCAGCGCATGGCCGTGGCCGTAAATGTGCACCACGCCCTGGCCGATGGCTACCACGTGGGGCTGTTTCTGGACGGGTTTCAGCAAGGATTGGCCGAAGGCAAAATTTAGCCCTTACCCACTGAGGCGCCCGTCAGGCTTCGCGTTGCCGAATCTGACGGGCGCCTCAGTGGGTAGCCCCCCTAGCGGCGTGGGCGAGAGGCTTCACGTTGCTGAGCCTGACGGGCGCTTTTTATGGGCTTCATTTCAACCTGCCCCTCTTCCCCAACCCCTATGCACCTTTTTACCGACCTCTTCACCTTCTGGCACGCGCAGGCCGGCAAGCTGGGCCAGCAAATAGTGCAGCACGTGGCCCTCACGGCGGCGGCGCTGCTGCTGGGCGTGGCCGTGGGCGTGCCGGTGGGGCTGTGGCTCACGCGGCGGCCGCGCTGGGCGCCGGCGGTGCTGGGTGTGGCCGGCGTGCTGCAAACCGTGCCCAGCATCGCGCTGCTGGGCTTTTTAATTCCGCTGCTGGGCATCGGGAAAGAGCCGGCCATTCTGGCGCTAGTGCTGTATTCGCTGCTGCCCATTATTCGCAACACGGTGGCCGGCATCCAGGGGGTGCCGCCGGCCGTGGTGGAGGCCGCCCGCGGGCTGGGCTTTACGGATGGGCAGATTTTGCGGCGCGTAGAATTGCCGCTGGCGCTGCCGGTGCTCATGGCGGGCATTCGCACGGCCACGGTTATCAACGTGGGCGTGGCTACGCTGGCGGCCTACGTGGCCGCTGGCGGGCTGGGCGAGTTCATCTTCGGCGGCATCGCGCTCAATAACCCGGTGATGATACTGGCGGGCGCCGTTCCGGCCGCCGGGCTGGCCCTGGCCTTCGATGCGGGGCTGGGCGCGCTGGAAAAAATATCGGCCCGGCGCCTGCGGGCCGTGGGGGGCGGGCTGCTGCTGGCCCTGCCCCTGCTGGCGGCCGGCTACTGGCTGCCGCAGGCGGCGGGCCGGCTGCGGGCGGGCTTCAGCCCCGAGTTTATCGGGCGGGCCGACTGCCTGCCGGGCCTCACCCAAGCCTACGGCCTCACCCACCTGCCCAATGTGGTGCTAGCCCCCGCCCTGGTGTACGAGGCCGCCCGCGCCGCCAACGTGGACGTTATCGACGGCTACTCCACCGATGGCCGCATCCGGGCCTATGGCCTGCAAGTGCTGCGCGATGACCGCCACGCCCTGCCGCCCTACTACGCGGCGCCCCTCGTGCGCCCCGCCCTGCTGCGCGCCCACCCCGAGCTGGGTTCCGTCTTCGACCAGCTCAGCGGCCGGCTCTCCGACTCGGCCATGACTAACCTGAATTATCAGGTCGATTACCTGCACCGCGAGCCCCGGGCCGTGGCCCTGGCCTGGCTGCGCCGCGCCGGCCTTTGGAAGGCCCCGCGCCCGCTGCCGGCCGGCGCGGCCGTAGTGCGGCTAGGGTCCAAGATTTTTGCCGAGCAGTACATTCTCGTCGAAATGTACGCCGCCCTCATCCGGGGCAACACCGACCTGGCGGTGGCCACCAAAACGGGCCTCGGCGGCACCACCATCTGCTTCGAGGCCCTGCGCGGCGGCCAGATTGATATGTACCCCGAGTACACCGGCACGGGCCTGCAAGTGCTGCTGCAACCCTCGGCGGCGGTGCTCGACTCGCTGGGCGGGCGCCCGGCGGCGGTGTTTACGTACGTGCAGGCCGAGTTTGCGCGCCGCTACGGCCTGGCCTGGCGCGCGCCGCTAGGGTTCAACAATGCTTATTGCCTGCTCATGCGGCGGCAGCAGGCCAGCCAGCTGGGCATCGCCAGCATCTCGGATTTGGGTGGGTATTTGAGCAGGTAGCTGGCCGGGCGGGCGGGTACGCCAGCACGGTCTGGTAGCCGGGGTATGCTAAGGAGAAGCGCACGATGGTCTCCTTGGCCAGGCCGGCTACCGCCGTTTGCCAAGGCCCCAGGCGGCCAGATTGTCAATTGCTTTCATCCGGTGGCGGGGCGCTTTAGCGGCCAGCGGGCGCAAGGTAGCGGGCGAGCCGGGGTAGCGGCCCAACTAAACCTGCTAATTAGGGTTAAAGCCTGGACTATTCGCGCGGCCGCGCTGGCCCGCGCCTTTTCCCTGCTTATGCCCCAACTGCTTACCGCCACTCCGCCGCCCTTTACCGAGCGGCGCTACCTGCTCACGTTTATTTTCGTGGTGTCGCTGTTCATGCTCTGGGGGCTGGGCGTCACGATGACCGACATCCTCAACAAGCACTTTCAGCAGGTACTGCACATCAGCAAGGCCAACTCGGCCTACGTGCAGGCCGCCACCTTCGGGGCCTACTTCGTGATGGGCCTGCCCGCCGGCTGGTTTATGAAGCGCTTTGGCTACCAAAAGGGCGTTATCCTGGGCCTGGGCCTGTACGCGGCCGGGGCCTTTTTGATGATACCGGCCGCCAACGCCGCCTCGTTTGGTTTTCTGCTGCTGGCGTTGTTTGTGCTGGCCTGCGGCCTGGGCACGCTGGAGGCCGTGGCGCACCCGTTTCTGGACGGCCTCGGCGACCCGGCCAGCTCCGACCAGCGCATTACTTTTTCGCACGGCATCAACGGCATCGGGGCGGTGTCGGGGCCGCTCATCGGGGGCTACTTCGTGCTGCGCGGCACCCACGCGGCCGGCGATTTATCGTCCGTGAAGCTGCTCTACACCATCATCGGCACGGTGGTGGGCTGCATCGGCCTGGCCTTTGCCTTTGTCAAAGTGCCCCCGCTCAATGCCGAGCACACGCTCGACGCTCCCACCGCCCCCGGCACCGGCAAAGGGCTGTTTCAGCACAAGCACTTCGTGTGGGCCTGCGTGGCCCAGCTCTTCAACACGGCGGCGCAGGGCGGCACCTGGGCGTTTTTCATCAACTACGGCACCGACTACATGGGCCTGAAGCCGGGGCCGGCCGTGCAGGGCTTCTGGCAGGTGGGCACGCTGTTTGAGCGTACCGTGGGCCTTGCGCCGGGGCTGCCCCACCTGGCCAACGACGTGGCGGCCTACTTCTTCTCCCTCAGCCTGGTGGGCATGATGGTGGGCCGCCTGCTGGGCACCTACCTCATGCGCTTTATCGCCCCCAACCGGCTGCTGTCCGGCGCGGCGGTGGCCAATATGGTATTGTGCGTAGTGGTGGCCCAGCACTGGGGCTGGGTATCGTTTGGGGCGCTCATCGGGCTCAATTTCTTTTTCAGCATCATGTTTCCCACCATCTATAGCCTGGGGCTGAAAGACCTGGGGCGGCACAAGCAGCTCGCCTCGTCCTTCATCGTGATGGGTGTGGTGGGCGCGGCGCTGTTTCCGCGCTTTGTGATGGGCCCGGTGGCCGATGTGAGCGTGGCCCACGCCTATTACCTGCCCATTATCTGCTACGTAGTGGTGTTTTTGTACGGCGCCAAGCTCTACAAAGTGCAGCGCGGCTAGCCCGCCAGCCCCTGGGTAGCGCGCTGCTTATTGCCGATTTATAGCTCGGCACTAGGGCCGCAATGCGGCCCTAGTGCCGGCCAGGCCTTATTTTCGCCGCGCGGCCAGCCTACGCCCCTGGCTGCCGAACTTGCTTTTTTGTTTCCGGCGCCTTTCGTTGCTCATGACCGTCAGTACGTTTTTTGACTTGTTTCTCGACGAGTTACGCGGCAACCCCCAGCTTACCAGCTACTACAAGATGCTGGCCAACCCGGCTAGCTTCGAGTTTCGCAAGGCCTACGTGGTGCAGCGCCTGCACTACATTCTGGCCCATTTGCCCGATAAGCAAGCCACCATCTGGGACTGCGGCTGCGGCTACGGCACCACGGCCATCTTCCTGGCGCTCAATGGGTACAAAGTACACGGCACCACGCTGGAGTTTTACTTTGCCCAGCTTCCGGAGCGCCTGCGCTACTGGGCGCAGTTCGGCGACGTGTCGGGCTTCACCTACAGCTACGAAAACCTGTTCGACTCGCCGCCCCCGCCCGCGTCCTACAACCACATCATTATTCAGGACACCCTGCACCACCTCGAGCCGTTGCAGGATGCTTTGGCCATTTTCTGCCGCGCCCTGCGGCCCGGTGGCAACCTCGTAGTGGTGGAGGAAAACGGCGGCAACGTGGTGCAGAACCTGAAGCTGTACTTGCGCCGGGGCAATAAGCGCATCATCGAAATTTACGATGAGACGCTGAAAAAGAACATTACCATCGGCAACGAGAATATTCGCAACCTGGCCACCTGGCAGCGCGAGCTGGCTCAAAAAGGCCTCTGCATTGCGGAGGCCGATGTGCAGTACATCCGACTGTTTCCGCCTTTTTTATTCAAGAACGGCAACGCCCCCGCCCTGCTGGCCCGCGAAGATGCCATCTGGCGCCGCAACCCGCTGCTGAAAGAAACGCTCTACTTCGGGCTCAACTTCACGGCCGCCAAAACGGCTTGAGTTGCTTGGCCGCCCCGGCGGCCGGCACTTGTACCCCCTGCCATAGTAGCGACTAAGTCACTTACTGATAACTAGGGGCAGCATGTATACTGAGGCAAGCAGGCCCCTGGAGTTTCCAGGGGCCTGCTTGCTTTCGGGGCCGCGCCAGGGCTAGCCGCAACCCGGCCTGCCAAACGACCCCTGATTTGGACGAGTTGCTTTTCTTTACCCTATGAAGTACCTGCTGCCCCTAGCCACCCTCCTCTTCCCGCTAGCCCTGCGCGCCCAAGAAAACCTGGTGCAGTACGCCCACCCGCTGGTGGGCACCGCCCGCATGGGCCACACCTACCCCGGCGCCACGGTGCCCTTCGGGGCGGTGCAGCTCTCGCCCGATACCGACACCATCAGCTACGAGCAAAACGGCAAGTACAACCCCGATATTTATAGCTACTGCGCGGGGTATCAGTACAAAGACCCCACTATCGTGGGCTTCAGCCACACGCACTTCAGCGGCACGGGCCACTCCGACCTCGGCGATTTTCTGGTGATGCCCACCACCGGGCCGCTCCAGCTGAACCCCGGCACGGCCGACCGGCCGCTCGGCGGCTACCGCTCGGCTTACTCGCACGCCACGGAGGTGGCCGAGCCGGCCTACTACAAGGTGCGGCTCGCCGACCACGATATTCTGGCTGAATTAACGGCTACCACTAGGGTCGGCGTGCACCAGTACACCTTTCCACAGGCGGCCGAGTCGCACATTATTCTCGATTTGATGGCCGGGATTTACAACTATCCTGGCAAGAATACCTGGACCTTCGTGCGGGTCGAAAACGACTCGCTCGTGACCGGCTACCGCCAAACCAGCGGCTGGGGCCGCACCCGCACGGTGTATTTCGCGCTGCAATTCTCGAAGCCTTTCAAGAAGTACGGTAGCCGCAACTACGACAAGAAAGAAGCTTACCGCGGCTTCTGGGGCCGCTTCGACCAGGCGCACAACTGGCCCGACCTAGCCGCGCATCAGCTGCGGATGCACTTCGACTTCGGCCCTATCCTAGCGGGCCAGCAAATAAAGCTGAAACTGGCCCTCTCGCCCGTGAGCACCGCTGGCGCTCTGGCCAACTTGCAGGCCGAAGCCCCCGGCTGGAACTTCGCCGACTACCGCCAGAAAGGCCAGGCCCAGTGGCAGCAGGAGCTTAGCAAAATCACTATCAGCTCGCCGCGTCGGGTCGATAAAGAGAATTTCTACACGGCTATGTACCATGCCTTTACCGGCGTGACTACCTACCAGGACGTGGACGGCCAGTACCGCGGCCTCGACCAGAATACCCACCTGG
>CAYLNN010000031.1:0-39565 GCA_964385095.1 uncultured Hymenobacter sp. | reverse complement strand
CGGTGAGCTCGTCTTTGGGGTAGTAGGGCGGGTGAATGGGCAGGCTGTCGAGGGCTAGCTGCAACACCCGCTCGGTGCCAAACGCGTTGAGGGCCGAGATGGGCAGCACGTCGGTAGCGTTGGGCAGCTGCTCTTTCCAGTAGGCCAGCTTGGCTTCGACGTCTTCCTGGCTAGCCTGGTCTATCTTATTGACTAAGATGTAGATGGGCGTGACTTCGGTTTTGCGCAGGCGCTCAATCACGGGCTCTTCGTCGTGCTTTTCGTAGATGTCCGTGACGAATAAAATCACGTCCGCATCCTCCAGCGACGAGTACACGAAAGCCATCATGGCGTTGTGCAGTTCGTATTTGGGCTGGATAATACCGGGCGTGTCGGAGTACACGAGCTGGAAATCTTCGCCGTTGAGAATGCCCAGAATGCGGTGGCGCGTGGTCTGGGCCTTGCTCGTGACGATGCTCAGGCGCTCGCCTACTAAGGCGTTCATCAGCGTGGACTTGCCGACGTTGGGCTTGCCGATGATGCTGACGAAGCCAGCACGGTGGGGCTTAGGCTCGGGGTTCACAGGAATGATAAGTAAAGGATAGTTTTGAAAATCAGCCTGCAAAGGTACGACAGTAGGCAGGGACTAGTGAATAATGGCTAATGATTGCTGATTTTTGCAGGAAGATTACAGCCAAAAAGCCACCTTAGCGGTTTAAAGTGTAATCAACGTAACCTGCTAGGTTGGCGGTAAGTGAGGCGGCTCCCCAGGCGTTAGTTACTAGTCACCAACCATTAGTCAATATAAACAATGCCTACCCCCACCCGCCGCATTGGCCTGCTCCTGGTTAACCTGGGCACGCCCGACTCGCCGCAAACCAGCGACGTGCGCCGCTACCTCAACGAATTTCTCACCGATGGCCGCGTGGTGGATATGCCGGCCGCCGTGCGCTACCCGCTTTTTCAAGGGCTAGTGGTGCCGCTGCGGGCGCCCAAGTCGGCCAAAATCTACCAGGAGCTGTGGGATGCCGAGCGCGGCTCGCCACTGCTTTTTCATGGCCTCGACCTCAAGGCGGCCGTGCAGCAGGCGCTGGGTGACGAGTACGTAGTGGCCTTCGGCATGCGCTACCAGAAGCCCAGCATCGAAACGGCGCTGGCCGAGCTGCGCGATGCGGCCGTGGACCGGATTATCGTGCTGCCCCTGTTTCCGCAGTATGCTTCGGCCAGCACGGGCTCGGTGCAGGAGAAAGTGATGGACATCGTGAAAGACTGGTGGATAGTGCCCAGCATTAGTTTCATCAGCTCTTTTGCCGACGAGCCGGGCTTTATCGCTAGCCTCGTGCGGCGCGGCAAGGCCGAGATGGCCAAGGACAACTACGACCATTTTGTGTTCAGCTACCACGGTATTCCCGAGCGGCACGTGCTCAAGGGCAGCTTTAAGGGCTACTGCCAGTTGGGCAAGTGCTGCAACACATATAATAGGAACAACCGCTACTGCTACCGGGCGCAGTGCTTTGCTACCTCGCGCCTGTTGGCGCAGGGCCTGGGCCTACGCGACGACCAGTACACCGTATCCTTCCAGAGCCGCTTACAAAGCCGCCTGCGCGACCCCTGGCTGCAACCCTACACCGACGAAGTGCTGGCTGAGTATCCGGCCAAGGGCATTAAAAAGGTGCTGGCCTTCTCACCTGCCTTTGTCGCCGATTGCCTCGAAACCACTATTGAGGTAGGGGTGGAGTTCAAGGAGCTATTCGAAGAAAAAGGCGGCGAGCACTGGCAGCTGGTGCCTTCGCTCAACTCGGAGCCCTATTGGGTAGAGGCCGTTGCCGAAATGGTACGGGCGAATTAGCCAGAGTTTTATAACCCAAAAAAGGCGACTGTACCCCACGGGGGCAGTCGCCTTTTTTGGGGCTTTGCGGGGGCTAGCTCGCCGTGTCCAGCGCCGCTAGCATAGCATTTTCCAAATCAGGCGGTAGCATAAAATCGATGAAGAGCGGATAGTTGCGCACGGTATCACGGCTCAGCGCCGTCACAAACACGCTTTGGCCCTCATTGTCAAGGTTCACGGCGGCGAGCGGCAGCAGAATGCGTTGGTCGGTGTGGGGCGCGGGGGCTAGCATACCCGGCAGGCCCGTTTCGAGCAGCACGTTGAGATAGAGCACGCGCTGCGAAACCGGGTCAACGAGTAGCTCATCAACGGTGCCGAAGGCGTGGCCATCGCGGCCGCGCACGGCCCAGCCGCGCGGGTCGGGGTCGCCGGTGGCCAGCTCAAAGGAAGGCAGGTCGCGCAGCCGGCGCAAAATAGGAGAGTTCATAACAAGCAGATTTACAGTACGTCCTTAGCCGGGTAGCTCATGGTATTGAGTAAGCTGTGCACTTGGTTGAGGTAGGCATGGTTCTGGGTTTGCTCGGTCGAGGTTTCGTCGCGGCCCGAGAGCTGGCTAGCCTGCAGCGTAAGCGCATTGGCCTCGGTTTGCAGGTTGGGATAGCCTTTTTGCTGCACGGCTAGCAGCAGGTTGGCGGCAGCTACCAGGCCCGGGCGCAGGCTAGCCCGCGGGTCGCCGTCGGCGAGGCGAGAAGTAGCGCTCGTAAAGTTGTCGCGCTGCTCGCGAATGGCTGCGTCGTCGCGCAGGTCGGCGCGGTCAGTCAGCTGCGTGAGTTGCGGGCTGAGCTGAAGCAAGCTGGCGCGGGCGCCACCCGCGGCCGAAACTGCTTCGGCAATACTAGAATCGGGAGAGGGTGTGGAAGTGGCGCGTGCCGCAGCAGAGTCGGCCACCACTAGGCTATCGACCGGAGCCGTGGCAACTGGCACGGCAGCTGAGGCAGGCTCATCGGCCGGGTCGGGCCGCAAGAAGAAGTAGGCAGCAGCGGCTATCACTAGCACGGCTAATGCCACGAGCAGCCAAGGACTAGGCGATTTTTTTTTGGGTTGAATACGAAGTTCGGCCATACGAAAAGCAAGTAGATACCTGCTTTACGAATAGCAGCCAGTAGCAGTTGAACTAAGCTACCAGCAAAGCGGCCTAGGCGCTCCGGTGCCGGGTCAGCCCAGCACGCAGCCACTCCTCGGCTGCCCCCATCTCCTGAAAAATCTCGACCTTGAACTGCCCATTCACCACCTCGCGCAGCGCGGCGGCCGAGCCCGCCGACATGGCGCCGGCATTGTCGAGGTGCGCCCAGTAGCGCAGGCCACAGTGGGCGGCGTGCGGCAGCCATATTTCCCGCAACCAGTCGAGCGAATTGTCCCAGCGGCCCACCAGGTGGCGGTTGTCGTTGAGCACGCCGTGCAGTCCCTGCTTTTGCATCCAGTTGAGGTAGGCTAGCGCGCCGGTGGCCACGTTGGTAGGAGTGGGGTAGCCCGTCCAGTCGGCATACACCCAAGGTTCGTGGTCGGGCTGATAAACAAGTAAGTAAGGTTTGCCAATGGGCGAGCGCAATTCTTCGAGCAGCATGGCCCTGCTACGTGCGCTGCCCTAGTTGGTTGGGCGCCGGCCAGGCTGATTCTGCCCGACCTTTGCCGTCGCTGCCGAAACCTTCCGCCCCCCGCCCGGCGTTATCCCATTCATGTCCGACAATTCCGCTCTGCAAGTGGCCGCCCCGGCCCACGACGAAATCGACCACCTCGACCCACGCCAGTTTATTGTTATTAAAAACGCACGGGTTCACAATCTTAAAAACCTGAGCGTGGCGCTGCCCCGCAACAAGTTTATTGTCGTCACCGGCCTGTCGGGCTCGGGCAAGTCGAGCCTGGCCTTTGACACCTTGTATGCTGAGGGCCAGCGCATGTACGTGGAAAGCCTGAGCAGCTACGCCCGCCAGTTTTTGGGCCGCATGGACAAGCCCGATGTGGACTACATCCGGGGCATTTCGCCGGCTATTGCCATCGAGCAGAAGGTCAGCATCAAGAACAACCGCTCGACGGTGGGCACCAGCACTGAGATTTATGACTACCTCAAGCTGCTGTTTGCACGGGTAGGGCGCACGTTTTCGCCGGTCAGCGGCGAGCAGGTGCGCAAAGATTCGGTGGCCGATGTGGTCGATTTTCTCTTTTCCCTACCCCCCGACACGCGGGTAACTATTCTGGCGCCGCTGCTGCGCACCGAGCCCGGCCGGCCCATGAGCAAGGAGCTGGACCTGTTGCTACAAAAAGGCTACGGCCGCGTGGTGCTGGCCGATGGCCAAAACGCCTTCATTGAAGACCTAATCGGCGAAGGCAAGCCCGAAGTAGAAGGTGATGTCTTCATTCTCATCGACCGCGCCGCCGTGCAGCCCGATGATGAGGACCTGCAATTTCGCCTTTCTGACTCGGTGCAAACGGCTTTCTTTGAAGGCCACGGCGCCTGCATCATCAAGCTGGATAACGAGACGCGGACCTTCTCTGATAAGTTTGAGCTGGACGGCGAAGTGTTTGAAGAGCCGAGCGTTAACTTCTTCTCCTTCAATAACTCTTACGGCGCTTGCCACACCTGCGAAGGCTTCGGCTCGGTGCTAGGAATTGACGAAGATCTTGTGATTCCGGACAAAAGCATGACGGTGTACGAGGGTGCCATCGCGCCCTGGCGCACCGAGAAGCAAGGCGAGTGGCTGAAGCCGTTGCTCAAGAACGGCATCCGCTTCGACTTCCCCATTCACCGGCCCTACAACGACCTCAGCGCCGCCGAGCAGCGCCTGCTCTGGACGGGTAACAAGTACTTTGAAGGCCTTGATGCGTACTTCAAATGGGTGAGCGAGCAGACCCACAAAATCCAGTACCGGGTGCTGCAAAGCCGCTACCGGGGCCGCACCGTGTGCCCCGACTGCCGCGGCACGCGCCTGCGTAAGGATGCGCAATATGTGAAAATCGACGGCCGTAGCATTACCGATTTGGTATTGCTACCCATCTCAGCGGCGCTGGAATTCTTCCAAAACCTGGCCTTGAGCGAGCACGACATGGCCGTGGCCGACCGCCTGCTAGCCGAGATTACGAACCGCTTGGGCTACCTGGATAGGGTAGGGCTGGGTTATCTCACCCTCAACCGCTTGAGCAATACGCTGAGCGGTGGCGAAAGCCAGCGCATCTCGCTGGCCACGTCGCTGGGCTCGGCGCTGGTGGGCTCGATGTACGTGCTCGACGAGCCCAGCATCGGCCTGCACCCCAAAGATGCCGAGCAGCTCATTGGCGTACTGCGGTCGCTGCAAGAGCTGGGCAATACGGTGGTGGTGGTAGAGCACGAGGAGAAGATGATGGAAGCTGCCGACCAGGTTATCGATATCGGCCCGGAGGCCGGCAGTGGCGGCGGCAACCTCATGTTTCAGGGCACTTTCGACGAGCTGACCCACGACACGGCCACTTACACCGGCCAGTATCTGAGCGGCAAGCTCGAAGTGCCGGTGCCCACCGTGCGCCGCCCCTGGCGCAACGCGCTGGAGCTAACCGGCGCCCGCGAAAATAACCTGAAGAACGTGAGCGTCAAGATTCCGCTAGGGGTGATGACGGTGGTAACGGGCGTGTCGGGCTCGGGCAAATCGACGCTTATTCGGCGCATTCTGGCCCCGGCCCTGATGAAGATGCTGGGCGGTGGCGCGGGCGAAACCACCGGCAAGTTCGACCGCCTGACCGGCGTGAACGGCCAAGTAACGCACGTCGAGTTTGTGGACCAGAACCCCATCGGCAAGTCGTCGCGCTCGAACCCGGTGACGTACGTGAAGGCCTACGACACCATCCGCACCCTATTCTCGGAGCAACCCCTAGCCAAGGCGCGGGGCCTGAAGCCCTCGCACTTCTCTTTCAACGTGGAGGGCGGGCGCTGCGAGGTGTGCCAGGGCGAAGGCCAGGTGAAAATCGAGATGCAGTTCATGGCCGACATCTACCTGACCTGCGAAAGCTGCGGCGGCCACAAGTTCAAGCAAGATATTCTGGAAATCAAGTTTCAGGACAAGAACATCTTCGAAGTGCTCGACCTGACGGTGGAAGACGCCGTGGAGTTTTTTAAAGGCCAGCCCAAGGTGGCCGAGCGCCTGCGCCCGCTGCTCGATGTGGGGCTAGGCTACATTCGCCTCGGGCAGTCGGCCAACACGCTCAGCGGCGGCGAGGCCCAGCGCGTGAAGTTGGCTAGCTTCCTCACCAAAGGCGCCACGCTGCAGCAGGATAAGATTCTGTTCATCTTCGACGAGCCTAGCACCGGCCTGCACTTTCACGACATTGCCAAGCTGCTGGGCGCCCTCAATGCGCTGGTAGAGCAGGGCAATTCGGTGCTCATCATTGAGCACAACGTGGATATTATCAAGTGCGCCGACTGGCTCATCGACCTCGGCCCCGAGGGTGGCATCAACGGCGGCCACCTGCTCTTTGAGGGCACGCCCGAGCAGTTGGTGAAGCTCAAGGATACCAACCACACGGCGCGCTTTCTGGCCGACAAAGTGCGGGGCTAGCCCTTGCAAACTACTACTATGCACTTAGGTCCCGAAGAAAAAATTACGGTTGGCACGCCCGATACCGTCGTGGACAGCACGGCAGCGGGGGGCGAGCACAGCGTAGTTTTTGAAGACGACGGCGCCACGGGCTACTTCTACGCTGTGCGGCCCGGCGCCGAGCTGGAAATACTCGACGCCCTGCACGTATACGACGTGGCCAACGTGGCCGACCGGCGCATCCCGGTGAAGGTGCAAATCGTGTGGGATGAAGCCTGGACCGCGGCCTTGCTGCTCATCAATGGCTACGGTCACGCGCTGTACGATTTTCAGCGTGCGGCGGGCTTCTGCCGCACTGCCTTTCCGGCAGCTACCAATGGCCAAACTCTAAAGCGGGAGTTGACCGACGAATTGATAGCGCAGTATTTCGCAGCCTAAACCAGCCCGCCAGAGCAGTACTACGAGCTTGGTAGGCCTAACCGCGTAAGTGATTGCGCCAGAATGTGTAAGTCAATGCTAAAGCCAAAATATTTCGCCTTCGCGGCCCTAGTAGTCGTGCTGGGCTGGTTCTTGTTCGACTCGCTGAGCCAGCCGGGCGTGGGCGACCTGCCGGGCAATTTTGAGGAAGTTGCCACCTACCGCAACGAGAATAATACCGGCCCCATCGTGCGTGTGTACGCCGTGACGGTGGCCGACACGCTGTGGCACGAAATGCGCCAGTACGGCGACTTCATGCCGCATACTAAGTACGGCAACACGAAAGTCTACTTCTTCCGCCAGGGCCAGCCGGTGCCCAAAGCCGTGCGGCCGGGTGCCGCGAGTTTCGACGCCGAATTTAATCCGTACTGCCTGGCCAAGTATGAAAAGGAAGTGCTTGGCAATGTTACGTTTCAGCGCTACCCCTTGCGGTAGAAAAATGCAATAAGTGAGGGATGCTAAAAAAAGATGAAGCACAGCCCTAGCGGCTGTACTGCACCTGTAAATCAGGCCTAAGAGCTAACTGATGAGCATGAATTAAAGCGTTTTATTTTCGGATAAAACGCTTTAATTCATGCTTTTTTAATGTAGTCGGTGGGTATTTTGTATCACTCAGCCGCCGCGGGCAAGTGCCCACGGTCTTTTCCCTCGATTTTGCCTGTTCCGCTGCAACGCAGCCGGGACAATTTCGCTGACGGTCAAGTGCTTACTGCCAAACAGGTAGGGGCAAGTGCGCAGCTTAAAACGGACATCAATTTGGCTACACCTTCTATTTGAGGGCTTTAAGAAGGTAGGCTGGCCACGGGGCTAGCCGCCTGCGTGCGCCGCCAACCGAGGCCGGCGCTTTTCTCGCTACCACACTCCCGGGATTACCAACCACCTAGCATAGTAGTTATGGTTTTGATGAAACGAATGTTTCTGTTGATGAGTCTGAGCAGCTTGTTTTTTACGAGCTGCTCGACCAAGCAAGAGGAAAAAGAAGAGCAGATTAAGCTGTTGGTCACCAGCCCTTTGCAGAAGGATACGACTATCACCAAGGAGTACGTAGCCCAGATTCACGCCTACCAGCACATCGAGCTGCGGGCGTTGGAAAAAGGCTACCTGCAGAAGATTTTTGTGGATGAAGGCCAGGAGGTAAAGAAGGGGCAGGCCATGTTCCAGATTACTCCCCTGATTTACAATGCCGACCTGCAAAAGTCGCAGGCTGAGGCCAACTACGTGGGTATCGAATACCAGAACACGAAGAACCTGGCCGATAGCAACATCGTGTCTAAGAATGAGTTGGCGCTAGCCCGCGCCAAATACAACAAAGCCAAGGCTGATGTATCGCTGGCTAAAACGCACTTGCAGTTCACGTCCATTAAAGCGCCGTTCGACGGTATTATGGACCACTTCCAGGGCCGGCTAGGCAGCCTCGTTGACGAAGGCGACCTGCTGACGACGCTCTCCGACAACAGCAAAATGTGGGTGTACTACAACGTGCCCGAGGCCGAGTACATCGCCTACAAAGAGCACGCAAAAGCCGGCGACAAGGAAGTGAGCGTGCGGCTGATGATGGCCAACAACGAGGTTTTTCCTTACCCTGGCAAGGTGCAAGCCATTGAGGCTGACTTCAATAACGAAACCGGTAACATTGCCTTCCGCGCCACCTTCCCCAACCCCAAAGGGCTGTTGCGCAACGGCGAAACCGGCAGCGTGCTAATGACCGTACCGCTGCAACACGCCCTCATCATTCCGCAGAAAGCCACCTTCGAAGTGCTTGAGAAGAAGTTCGTGTACGTGGTGGACAAAAACAACGTGGTGCACCAGAAGGAGGTGAACATCGCTTCGGAAATGCCGGACCTCTACATCGTGAAGGATGGCGTTTCGCCCAGCGACAAGATTTTGCTGGAAGGCATTCGTAAGGTGAAGGATGGCGAAAAAATCAGCTACACCTACGAGGCGCCTGAAAAGGTGCTGCCCAAGCTGAAAGTATATAGCGAATAGGGTATGAATAGTCGCGGCTAGCCCCGCCCGGTGGCCCAACCGGCCACCGGCTGGCTGGCCCTTGCCAACAGCGTTTCTATAAAAATTACGGTTAGTGGCGCTAAGCTACTAGCCATCAGCTAGTAACTATGTTCAGTAAATTCATTCGGCGGCCAGTGTTTGCCATCGTGATATCGGTGGTAATCGTGTTCATGGGCGTGCTGGCCATCAAGACCCTGCCCACCTCGCAGTTTCCCGAGATTTCGCCGCCCATGGTAATGGTGAGCTGTGCGTATCCGGGGGCCAGCGCCAAGGTGCTCACCGAGTCGGTGCTCATCCCGCTGGAGCAGGCCGTGAACGGCGTGCCGGGCATGAAGTACATGACCTCCGACGCCGTGAGCGCCGGCGAGGCCAACATCCAGATTGTGTTCAACCTCGGCACCGACCCTGAGCAGGCGGTGGTAAACGTGAACACGCGCATCGCGCAGGTGGTAAACCGCCTGCCGGTGCTGGTGCAGCGCGAGGGCCTCATCGTGAACCGCGTGGTGCCTAACATGCTGATGTACGTGAACTTGTACAGCAAAGACAAGGGCACGGACATGAAGTACCTGTTCAACTACGCCGGCGTGAACATGATACCCGAGATTCAGCGTATCGACGGCATCGGGCGGGCTAGCATCCTGGGTAGCCGGCAGTACGCCATGCGCGTTTGGCTGAAGCCCGACCGCATGCGCGCCTACAATATCTCGGCCGATGATGTGATGAAAGCTCTGGGCGACCAGAGTGTGATTGGCTCGCCAGGCCGCATCGGCCGCTCGGATGGCGGCCGCGCCGAGGCGCTGGAATACGTGCTGACCTACCAGGGCCGCTTCAACGACGTAGACCAGTACAAGAACGTGATTCTGAAGGCCAACGCCAACGGCGAAATGCTGCGCCTGAAAGACGTGGCCGACGTGTCGCTAGGGTCGGAATTTTACGACATCTACTCCAACCTCGACGGCTACCCTTCGGCGGCTATCATGCTGAAGCAAACCTACGGTAGCAACGCCAGCGACGTAATCGCCAGCGTAAAAGCCAAGCTCGAAGAGCTGAAGAAAACCATGCCCCCCGGCATGGACTACAAAATCAGCTACGACGTGTCGAACTTCCTCGACGCCTCGACCGAGAACGTAATTCACACCCTGCGCGACGCCTTTATTCTGGTGGCCATCGTGGTGTTTTTGTTCTTGGGCGACTGGCGCTCGACGCTCATCCCGATTATCGCCGTGCCGGTATCGCTGATTGGCGCATTTACGGCCATGCAGGCGTTCGGGCTGACTATCAACATGATTACGCTTTTTGCGCTGGTGCTCGCCATTGGTATCGTGGTCGACGACGCCATTGTGGTGGTGGAAGCCGTGCACGCCAAAATGGAGGAAAAGCACCTCTCGCCCTTCGGGGCGGTGAAGGAGGTAATCGGCGAAATCAGCGGCGCCATCATCGCCATCACCATCCTGATGACGGCCGTGTTCGTGCCGGTGGCCTTCATGAGTGGCCCGGTGGGTATTTTCTACCGCCAGTTCTCGATTACGATGGCTACGGCGATTGTGATTTCGGGTATTGTAGCCCTCACGCTGACCCCAGTGCTGTGCGCCATGATTCTGAAAAACACGCACGGCCAGCCGCGTAAGAAGACGCCCATCAACCGCTTTATCGACTGGTTCAACCGCGGCTTTGAGAAGCTGACCGGCCGCTACACCAACGTGCTAGAGAAGGTCGTCGACCGGCGTGTGTTCACCTTCGGCGTGCTGATTGTATTCGCGCTGGGCATTTTCGGTATCTCGTCCAAGCTGCCGTCCGGCTTCATTCCGGCTGAGGACCAGGGCATGCTCTACGCCATCATTCAGACGCCGCCCGGCTCGACGCTGGAGCGCACCAACGATATTTCGCAGCGCTTGCAGCAGCTGGCCAAGGACGTGCCGGGCATCGAGAGTATTTCGACCCTAGCGGGCTACGAGGTGCTCACCGAGGGCCGCGGTTCCAACGCCGGTACCTGCCTGATTAGCCTCAAGCCGTGGGGCGAGCGCAAGGAATCCATCCACGACGTGATAGCGTCGCTGGAGAAAAAGGCCCAGGAAATTCCTGGCGCGACCATTGAATTCTTTGAGCCGCCGGCAGTGCCGGGCTACGGCGCGGCGGGTGGTTTCCAACTCCAGTTGCTCGATAAAACCAACTCCGGCGACTACAAGGCGCTCGAAAAGGTGAACGAAGAATTTATCGCTAACCTGAAAAAGCGCAAGGAGCTAGCCGGCCTGTTTACCTTCTTCTCGGCCAACTACCCGCAGTACGAGCTCAAGATTGACAACGACTTGGCCATGCAAAAGGGCGTGAGCATCGGCAACGCCATGAACACGCTGAGCATCATGATTGGCTCGACCTACGAGCTGGGCTTCATCAAGTACCAGCGCTTTTTCAAGGTCTACGTGCAGGCTTCGCCCGAGTACCGCCGCCTGCCGCAGGACATTCTGAACATGTGGGTGAAAAACGAGAAGGGCGAAATGGTGCCGTTCTCGGCCTTCATGAAAATTGTGAAGACGCAGGGCGCCAACGAAATCAACCGCTATAATATGTACACCACGGCCTCCATCCGGGGCGATGCGGCGCAGGGCTACAGCTCGGGCGAGGCCATTAAGGCGGTGCAGGAAGTGGCGGCCAAAACCCTGCCCCGCGGCTACGACATTGACTGGGGCGGGCTGTCGAAAGACGAGTCGTCGCGCGGCAACGAGGCCATCTATATCTTCCTGATTGTGTTGGCGTTCGTGTACATGGTGCTCGCCGCGCAATACGAAAGCTTCTTGCTACCGTTTGCGGTGGTGCTGTCGCTGCCGGCCGGTATTTTCGGCGCCTTTTTGTTCATCAAGATGATGGGGCTAGCCAACAACATCTACGCCCAGGTGGGGCTCGTGATGCTGGTAGGCTTGCTGGGCAAGAACGCCGTGCTTATCGTGGAGTTTGCGGTGCAGGAGCACGAGCACGGCATGAGTGTGCGCGACGCGGCCATTGCCGGGGCCAAGGCCCGTTTTCGCCCGATTTTGATGACCTCGTTTGCCTTTATCGCCGGTCTGATTCCGCTGGTAATTGCTACCGGCGCGGGCGCCATTGGCAACCGCACCATCGGCACGGCCGCGCTAGGGGGGATGCTGTTCGGCACGGTGTTCGGGGTGATTATCGTGCCCGGCCTGTACTTCATCTTCGGCACGATGGCCGCGAATAGCAAGCTGATTGACGACGAGAACGAGTATCCGGTCAGCGAGGGTTTTGAGCCGCGCGTTTTAGTGGAAGAAGTAGAAAGTCATGCTTAAAAGACGCATTTACCAAGGCCTGACCGCCGCCGGCCTCGCGCTGGCGGTGGCAGCTTGTAAAACGCCCGAGCTGGTGCAGCGCAACGTGAACCGTGCGGTGCCTGCCACCTACAACAACAGCTCCCAGGATACGCTGAGCACCGCCAAATTGCGGTGGCAGGACTTCTTCAGCGACCCCAATCTGAAGGCGCTGATTGATACGGCCTTGCAGCGCAACCAGGAGCTGAACATCACGCGCCAGGAGCTGCAAATCGCCCGCAACGAGGTGCAGATTCGCAAGGGCGACTACCTGCCTTCGGTGAGCCTAGGCGCCCGCGCCGACATGGGCAAGCCCGGCCGCTACACCCTGCAAGGGGCCACCGAGGAGCAGGTGCGCATCCGCGAGGACCGGGCCAACCCCACGCCGCTGGCCAACTACCAGCTAGGGGCCTTTGCAAGCTGGGAGGTCGATATCTGGCACAAGCTGCGCAACGCCCGCAAGTCGGCCGCCACGCGCTACCTGGCGTCGGTCGAGGGCCGAAACTTCACGATAACCAACCTGATTGCCGAAATCGCCAACTCGTACTACGAGCTGCTAGCCTTGGATAATCAGCTGGCCATTATCAAGCAGAACATTGGCATTCGCGAAAATGCGCTGCGCATCGTGCGTCAGGAAAAGGAGAACGCCCGCGTGACCGAGCTGGCCGTGCAGCGCTTCGAAGCCCAGGTGCAGAATACCATCAGCCTGCAATACAACACGCAGCAGCGCATTACGGAAACCGAGAACCGGATTAATTTTCTGCTGGGGCGCTACCCGCAGCCGATTGCCCGCAACGACGAGTCGTTTAATGGCCTGGTGCCGCCGGTTATCCAGGCGGGTATTCCGGCGCAGTTGCTTAGCAACCGGCCCGATATCCGGCAGGCCGAGCAGCAGCTCGTGGCCGCCAAGCTCGATGTGCAGGTGGCCAGGGCCAATTTCTACCCCTCGCTAGGCATCTCGGGTGGGGTAGGGTTTGAGGCCTTCAAGCCGGGCTTTCTGTTCAATACGCCCGAGTCGATACTGTATAACCTGGCCGGCGATTTGTCGGCCCCGCTCGTCAACCGCATCGCCATTAAGGCGCTGTATTCCACGGCTAACGCGCTGCAAATTCAGGCGGTGTACAACTACGAGCGCACCGTGCTCAATGCTTACCTGGAAGTATCGAACCAGCTAGCCAGCATCACCAACCTGCAGGGCAGCTACGATGCCAAGCTCAAGGAAGTGCAGGCCCTGAATCAGTCTATTCGCATCTCCAACAGCCTGTTCAAGGCCGTGCGGGCCGATTACACCGAAGTGCTGCTGACGCAGCGCGACGCGCTGGAATCGAAATTTGACCTGACCGAAACCAAGATGCGCCAGCTCAACGCCACGGTAAATATCTACCGGGCTCTGGGTGGCGGCTGGAACTAGAGCTAGCCCCACCTCACCCAGCCAACGTAAAAAGGCCGTTTGCTTACGCAGCAAACGGCCTTTTCTTTTCAACTCAGCAGTCAGTGGGTTATGCCGCCGCCAGCGCGGGCCGATGCTTGGGCTTTTTGTGGCGGCGGCCCCACCACAGCACCGTGCCGGTTACCGGCAGGCTAGCTGCGAGCAGGCTCACAACGAAGGCGATAACCTTGCCGCCAAATCCGAGAATCAGCCCAGTGTGCAGGTCGTAGTTCATGTCCGACAACTTCTTGCCGGGGCTCTTGCTGTCGTGCAGTTGGGCTAGCAGCAGTTGGCCGGTGCGCGGGTGAAAGCGATACTCGTCGCGGTGGTAGTAGTGCAGCGACTTGGCGTAGGCCGTGCACCACACCGGCGCGGCGGCATCGGTGGTGGGGCCGATGAGCAGCATCGCTGCCTGCGGCGACTGCTGCCGCATGCGGGCGTAGGCGATGTCCACCACCGGGCTAGCGGGGCGCGCCGTGAGCAGGGTGTCGACCTTGGGCTCGGCGTTTTCGGCGGCAATGGAGCGGCCGCCATTGGCTAGGGTACCCACGCCTTCCATCAGCCACTCGTAGCTGATGCACAGGCCCGACAGGGCCAGCACCAGGGCCAGCCCACTGGCGTAGAAGCCCAGCACGCTGTGCAAGTCATAGTTGCGGCGCTTGGGCGAGGCGTCCCACTTCACCGAGAAGCGCTGCTTGCGGGCAGCCTTGTTGCGCGGCCACCACAGCACAATGCCGCTGATGAGCATCACTACGAACGTGATAACGGCACTATCCACCACCCACTTGCCAATGGCGGGCGGCAGCAGCAGGTACATGTGCAGGTTTTGCACAATGGTAAAAAAGTCGCTCCGCAGGTTTTGCACGTGCAGCAGCTGGCCGGTGTAGGGGTTCAAAAAGGCGTAGTACACGTCCTCGCCCTTGCTCAGGTACACGGCCGTCGAGCGGTCGGGGCCATTGTAGACTGTCCAAGACGCGGCGAAGCCAGGCTTGGCCTGCCTGGTCGTGGCTTGCAGCACTGAGGGCCGCAGCATGGGCCTAGCCTGCACCTCTACCTTGCGCCAGGGCTGCGTGAGGTCGCGCAGCTCATCCTGAAACACAAACACCGCCCCCGACAAGCTCACGATAAGCACAATGAGCCCCGTGGCCAGCCCTAGCCAGAGGTGCAGCTTGCCGATAGCTTTGCGGAAGGTCATAAGGAGAGGAAATTGAAAACCAATAAAGAACGTCATGCTGAACCTGCGAAGCATGAGGTTCTTTTAGCCCTGGTGAAAACCGATTCAGTTAAAACTTATACGCCACCGAACCTACAATGCTGCGCAGCTTTTGCGCGTTCATGGTGGTGTAGCCCACCCAATACTGCTTGTCGGTGAGGTTATCAACCTTGGCCGAAATCCGGTACTTGGGCTGGTCGTAGAAGATGCTGGCGTTCAGCACCGTGTAGCTGGGCAGGGTAAAGACGTTGGTGGTCGTGTTCTGAATCTTGTTGTCGCTGGCGTAGTTGCCGCCGAAACCCAGGCCCAGGCCTTGCAGGGCGCCCTCGGGCTGGCGGTAGCTCACCCAGGCATTGGCCAGGTAGGGCGAGGAGGCGGTGTTGGGGCGCAGGCCGTTCACGTCGTCGCCCGAGTTTACCCACACCGAGTAGTTGTAGGCAAAGCCGCCCACGAGGTTGAGGCCCCGCACGGGGTTCGCCACCAGGTTGACCTCGGCGCCGCGGCTCCACTGGGTGCCATCCTGGCTGCTAAGAGCTTGAAATAGCGTGTTGTAGCCCAGCGTGCGCAGCCGGTCCTGCACCCGAATATCGTAGTAGCTGAAGGTGGCGCTCAGGCGGCCGCCGGCGGCGTCGAGCTTCACACCGGCCTCCAGCTGGTTGGCCCGCTCGGGCTTGGCCAGCAGCGACTGCTCGGTGGCGTTGAGGAAATATCCCAGGTTGGTGAAGCTGTTCTGGTAGTTGGCAAACAGGGCCACCCGGTCTTTCATCGGCTGGTACACCACGCCGAACTTGGGCGAAACCGTCGTCTGGTTGTAAGCCGCTACCGGCGAGTAGAAAATGCCGCCCTTGTTGTCGAAGCGGTCCACGCGCACGGCTGCCAGCACGCTCAGCTGCTCGGTGAGGTTGAGCACGTCGGACACGAACGCGCTGTACGTGTTCGACTTATTGGTAACCAGGTAGTGCGCCGGCGGCGTGGCCCGGTAAGCCGCCGCCACGCTGGCCCCGTTGAAGCCGCTGCGGTAGTCGTAGCCAGCGGGCGCGTTCAGCGGCACCGTGTTGATGTTGCCGCCCAGAAAATTTATGTTTGGGTCCACGCGTAGAAAGTCCAGGCCCAGCACCACGCGGTTGCGCAGGCTGCCGATTTTGAAATCGCCGTTGAACAGCTGCTGCACTTCGTAGAGCGTACGCCGGCTGTTCTCGGTCGATTGGTCGGCGCGGGCCAGCGAGAGCGAGTTCACCGAGTTGTCGGCGCCCGGCACGAGGTAGAAATACGGCCCGAAGCCGTTGGAGTAGCTGTGGCTGGTGGTCAGGTAAGTGGTTGAGGTGAAGGCGGGCGAGAACTGGTAGCGCACCTGCCCAAACAGGTTGGTGCTGCGCGAGGTCTGCTCCAGGCCCTCGCCCTGGTACGAGCGGCGGTACTCCAGTGGCAACTCATCGGCCCGCGAGGCCCCTAGCTGCGAAGCCGGCGAGTAAAAGAAAATCAACTGCTTGCCCACATTGGTGCCCCGGTATACCTCGGCGTCGAGGTTGATAGTCAGGCGGTCGTTGGGCTTGAACTGCAGGCTCGGCGCGATGGCCAGCGTGCGCGTAAAGCCCGGGTAGTCGATATTTTGAAAGTTGTCTTCGTAGGTATAAGCCGTGTTCAGGCGGAAAGCCAGCGTCTTGGCCGCGTTCAGCGGCGTATTGATGTCAGCGCTCACGCGGTGGAAGCCGTAGCTGCCGCCCGAGAGCGCTACCTCGCCGCCAAACGTTTCGAACGGCTTCTTGGTCACGCGGTTTATCAGGCCGCCGTACGAGGTCAGCGAGCTGCCAAACAGCGTGCCCGACGGCCCTTTGATAACTTCGAGCTTCTCCAGGTTCACGGCGTCGATGTCGCTGGTCACATTGCCGGCCACGCCGTTGCGCAGCTGGCTCGACGTCACGAAGCCCCGGCTGGCGTAGAGGGCGCCGCCGTCGCCGCCGCGGCCGGTGGCATCCCACATTTTTTGCAGGCCCGGCACGTTGCGCGTCGCATCATCCACCGAAAACACGAGCTGCTCAGTCAGCAATTCCTTGCCCACGGTGGTGTACACTTGCGGGTTTTCGATATTCTTGAGCGGCATTTTGCCCACGTACTCGCTGCTCACACGGTTAAATTTGTTGGCGCGGGTGCCCTGCACCAGCACTTCCTGCAACTCGGCGGTGCTTTCGGCCAGCCGGAAATCCAGCGTTACGCGCTGGCCGGCCGCTACCGTTACCTGCTGCTGCTCGGGCTTAAGGCCCACCGATGATACGCGCAGCGTGTAGGTGCCCGCCGGTACATTCTTGATGAGGTAATTGCCCTGGCCGTTGGTGTTGCTGCCCAGCGCCTGGCCTTGCAGGCCCACGCTCACGGCTTCGGCGGGGTCGCCGTCGGTAGTGGTTACGCGGCCCGCAATGCTGCCCGTAGCCTGGGCCCAGGCCGACGTACTAAAACCGGCTAGTAAGAATAGAAAGAGTAGGTAACGAAAACTGGGCATGAGATTATTTAGACAAAATCTAAAGAGTTCACAAAGGAACAACTCAAACCCGCCTCGCTCAAAATCTATTTAGAATTAATCCAGACACTGCCAGCCCACTAGCCCAGCCTCAAGCAAACAAAAAGCCCCGGTGGCAGGGCTAGGGTCGAAACCGCTAGCCCTGCCACCGGGGCTGAAAAACAAAGGCTTATGTTAGGGCCGGATGCCAGCCACAAAGTCTTTGATGGCCCCCGGACGCTTCTCAGCCGGCGTGGTTTGAAGCAGCCGGATAAACGCGCTGCCAATAATGGCGCCCGTGGTGTGCCGGCTGGCCGCCGCAAAGCTGGCCGCGTCGCTGATGCCAAAGCCCACGAGCGTGGGGTTGCGCAGCCCGAGGGCCTTGGTGCGGCTGAGGTAGGCGTCCACGTCGGCGTTCATATCGGTTTGGGCGCCGGTGGTGCCCGCGGCGGCCACCAGGTAGATAAAGCCATCGGCTAGGGCATCGAGCTGGCGCACGCGGGCGGCGTTGGTCTGGGGCGTTACCAGAAACACTACTTGCAGGCCGTGCTGGGCAAACAAGGCTTTGTACTCACGCTCGTACACTTCGAGCGGCAGGTCGGGCAAAATCACGCCATCGACGCCCACGGCCTGGCACTGCTGGCAGAATTTCTCGATGCCAAACTGCACCACCGGATTAAGGTAGCCCATGAGCAGGATGGGCACCGTAAGGCCTTGCGCCCGAACGCTTTGCAGCTGCTCGAAAAGCGTGGCCACGGTCATGCCATTGTCAAGGGCCTGCTGGTTGCTGCGCTGAATGGTTTCGCCATCGGCCACGGGGTCAGAGTACGGCATGCCGATTTCGACGAGGTCGGCGCCGGCCTCCTGCAACGCCTTGAGGATTGGCACAGTATCGCCGAGCTGCGGAAAGCCGGCGGTGAAGTAGACGTTGAGGACGTCCGAGGTTTTGCGTTGGAATAGGGTGGTGAGGCGGTTCATGAGAGAGTAGCGTGAAAAACACGTCGGGCCTGCCGCCGATGGAAGCACCTTAGCAGGGGGTACTTACCCTGGCCAATCCTGGCAAGCTGCTTCATGCGTCAGCAGGCCCGACGCAAGGGAAACTAAGCCTGCGCGTATTCGTCCAGGTGCTTGGTGTAAGTCGCCAGGTCTTTGTCGCCGCGGCCCGAGAGGCACACTACCACCACGTCGTCCTGCTTGGCCTTGATGAGCGGCAGGCAGGCTAGCGCGTGGGCCGTTTCGAGGGCCGGAATAATGCCTTCGAGGCGGCTAAGCTGGAACGCCGCGTCGAGCGCCGCCCGGTCGGTAATCGAGATAAACTCGGCCCGGCCAGTGGCAAACAGTTGCGCGTGCTGCGGCCCGATGCCGGGGTAGTCCAGGCCCGCCGAAATGGAGTAGGGCTCGGTTACCTGGCCGTCGTCCGTCTGCATCAGGATGGTGCTAGCCCCGTGCAAAATGCCGGGCTTGCCCAGCGCCGTGGTGGCGGCCGAGTGGCCGGTGTCCACGCCCTGGCCGGCGGCCTCAGCGGCAATCAGCCGCACGCTGGGCTCGTCGAGGTAGTGGTAGAAAGCGCCCGCCGCGTTGGAGCCGCCGCCTACGCAAGCCAGCATGAAATCGGGCGTGGCGCGGCCGGTTTGCTGCAAGAGCTGGCTGATGGTTTCGGCCGAAATAATGGCCTGAAACCGGGCTACCATGTCGGGGTAGGGGTGCGGGCCCACCACCGAGCCGATGATGTAGTGCGTGTCGGTGGGGTTGGAAATCCAGTGGCGCATGGCCTCGTTGGTGGCGTCCTTCAGGGTTTTGCTGCCGCTTTTGGCGGGCACCACCTTGGCCCCTAGCATGCGCATACGGTCCACGTTGGGCTTCTGGCGCTCCATGTCGATTTCGCCCATGTACACGATGCACTCCAGGCCCATGAGGGCGCACACCGTGGCGGTGGCCACGCCGTGCTGGCCAGCGCCGGTTTCGGCCACGATGCGCTTTTTGCCCAGGCGCTGGGCTACCAGAATCTGGCCAATGGTGTTGTTGATTTTGTGCGCCCCGGTGTGGCACAAGTCCTCGCGCTTGAGGTAGATGGTCGTACCAAATTCCTGCGACAAACGCTCGGCCCGGAACAATGGGGTAGGCCGCCCCACGTAGTCGGTAAGCAGCTGCGTAAACTGGCGCTGAAACTCGGGCTCTTCAATGATGCGCAAGTAGTTATCGCGCAGCTCCTCCACGTTGGGATAAAGCATTTCGGGCACGTAGGCCCCGCCAAAGGTGCCGTAGTAGCCGGCCGCATCAACACGGTAGGGGGAGGGGGCGGTGATAGTCATGCCTGGGTAGTGAGTAGAAGTTAAAGATTAGGAGTTGGTGGACTGCTCGTGCAGGCGCGTCAGCAGCCGGGCGGTGGCCTCAACGTCTTTGTGGCCCGGGGCGGTTTCGAGCAGGCTGTTGACATCGTAGCCCATCAGCTGCGGGTGCCGGAAGTGCAGCAGCTCGTCTACGTTGGCGGGCCCTAGCCCACCGCTCAGCAAGAAGGGCGTGGGGCCCTGGTACTTGTGCAGCAGCTGCCAGTCGAAGCGGTGGCCGTTGCCGCCGGGATGCTTGCCCTTGGTATCAAATAGAAACAGCTCGCACCCCGGCACGTAGGCCGCCAGGCTACCAAAATCAAAAGCCTCGTCCACCGCGAAGGCTTTGATAACCCGCAGGCCCTTCGCCCGCACGGCCTGGCAGTAGGCCGGCGTTTCGTGGCCGTGCAGCTGCACATAGTCGAGGCTGTAGTGGGTGGTGGTGGCGAGTAGCTCGGGCAGGGGCGCATCGACAAACACCCCCACTTTACAAATCGACGCAGGCAGGCTGCGCAGCAGCTCCGTGTCGAGCGCTTCGCCCACGTAGCGCGCCGATTTTTGATAGAAGATAAACCCCAGAAAATCGGGGTTGAAATCGGCCACTGACAAGATGTTGGCCGCCTCGCGCATACCGCAGATTTTGACTTTCATAACGGGCTAAGAAGCCGTAATTGCGGCAGATAGTTCGGCCACGAGGCTAGCCAGGGCCGCGGCCGGGTCGGGAGTTTTCATAAAAGTTTCGCCAATCAGAAAGCCCTGGTAGCCCGCTTGCCGCAGCGCCACAATGGTGCTGGCGTGCTGCAAGCCGCTTTCGGCCACCTTCACAAACGTGTCAGGAATGAGGCTAGCCAGCCGCGTCGAAGTCGCCACATCGGTAGTAAAAGTGGCCAGATTCCGGTTGTTCACGCCCACCAAATCCACGCTATTGGCGAGGTGGCTGCGCAGCTCGGCCTCGTCGTGCACTTCCAGCAGCACTTCCAGCCCTAGCGAGTGGGCGTATTTGCTGAACTGCACAACCTCGGCCGGCGTAAGGCAGCTGGCGATGAGCAGAATCAAGTCGGCACCCATGGCCCGCGCCTCGGCTATCTGGTACTTACTGATAATAAAATCCTTACGCAAAATTGGCGTAGCTGGGCAAGCTGCCCGCGCCGCTGCTAGGTCGGCCGGCGTGCCGCCAAAAAACGGCTCGTCCGTGAGCACCGACAGCACCGCCGCGCCCGCCGCCGCGTAGCCTGCCGTAGTAGCCCCTGCTTCGGCCGTGCCATTAATAAGACCCTTGGAAGGCGATTGCCGCTTAAACTCGGCAATGATGCCCGACGAGCCGGCCGCCGTGAGCGCCGCCCGCGCCGACAGCACCGGCCGCGCGAACAGCGGCGCCTGTTGCAGCGCGGCTAGGGGCTTTTCAGCTTCGCGCCGGGCGACTTCCTGGCGTTTTTCGGCGATGATTTTATCGAGGATGGTCATGGTTACAAACGTCTTTTACGGTTGTCAGGCGGAGCTTGCTGAAGCATCTTGCCCGCACCGTTGAACTGTGTTTGATTTACTGCGCCACGCGAGTTGCTTCGGCAAGCTCCGCCTGACGACCTTATTTAAGTGGGAGTTAACCCAATGCCAGCAGCTTTTCAAACGCTTGGCGCGCCCGGCCGCTGTCCAGGCTCTCGGCCGCCAGGGCCAGCCCCTCGGCGGCGGTGGCAGCGCGGCCGGCGGTGCGCAGGGCTAGCCCAGCGTTGGCCAATACGGCATTGCGGTGGGCGGTGGGCGCCTCATTGCGCAAAACCCGCTGAAAAA
Organism: uncultured Hymenobacter sp.; assembly: GCA_964385095.1. GTDB lineage: Bacteria > Bacteroidota > Bacteroidia > Cytophagales > Hymenobacteraceae > Hymenobacter. The sequence goes on along the minus strand of CAYLNN010000031.1, from coordinate 18,144 downwards.
TGTGCGCGGCCTCGGCCACTGTATCGCCGCCAAACAGTGCCTCGGGTGTGGTGGTGGGCAGGCCCAGGTCGCTGGGGTTCAGCAATTCCTCGCCCTGGCGGCTGATAAGCTTCACGGGCCCGGTCAGTGATACTTCGTCGTAGCCATCGAGGCTGTGCACGATGAGAAACTCGCGGCCCGCCTCCTGCTGATGCAGGTAGGCGTAGAGGCGCGCCAGCTCCAGGCTGAACACGCCCACCAACTGCAAGCGCGGCCGGGCCGGGTTCACCAGTGGCCCTAGCATATTGAAGAACGTTTTTACGCCCAGCTCTTTACGCAGCGGTGCCACGTTTTTGAGGGCCGGGTGAAACAGCGGCGCGTGCAAAAAGCAGATATTCGCCTCGTCGAGCTGGCGCCGCAAGGCGCCGTTGTCAGCCGTGAATTTCACGCCCATGTGCTCCAATACGGTGCTGCTGCCGCTGATGCTCGACACGCCGTGGTTGCCGTGCTTGGCCACCGGCTGGCCCGCGCCGGCCACCACAAACGCCGATAAAGTGGAGATATTGAACGTGTTGCGGCCGTCGCCGCCGGTGCCGCACACGTCCATGGCATCCACGCCGCCCAGGTCCACGGGGCGGCACAGCTCCAGCAGCGCGTTGCGGAAGCCGGCCAGCTCCTCCACCGTCACGCTACGCATGAGGTACACGGTGAGGAAGGCGGCAATCTGGGCGGGGTTATACTGACCCTGCGCAATGCCGAGCACCACGCGGTGCGCCTCGTCCTGGGGCAGCGTGCGGTAGGCAAATAGGTGGTTGAGCGTGTCTTTCACTTTGGGTGATGAAGTGATGAGGTGACTAGGTGAGAAGAGAGAGTATTTGATGGTGAACGAGGTAGTTAGCAAAGCCTCATTCCTCATCACCTTTTACTGCATTGCCTCATCACCTGAAATCCAATTAGCCAGCATGGTTTTGCCGTGCTCCGTCAGCACCGACTCGGGGTGGAACTGCACGCCCAGCACGTCGTAGTCGCGGTGAGCGAGGGCTAGCACTTGGCCGTTTTCGTCTACGGCCGTCACGCGCAGCTCGGCCGGCACACCCTCGGGCGCAATGGTCCAGGAGTGGTAGCGGCCCACGCGCACATCGTTGGGCACGTCGTTGAAGAGGCGGCTGTGCGCGGCCTCGGGCGTTTGGTGCAGCGTATGAGCCACGCCGTGGTGCACCTCGCCGAGGTTAGCAAGCTGGCCACCAAAGGCTTCGCCAATGGCCTGGTGGCCTAGGCATACCCCTAGTATGTGCTTGCTAGGGGCGTAGCGCTTGATAAGCTCGGGCATAATGCCGGCCTCGCTGGGAATACCGGGGCCAGGCGACAGCAAAATGTGCGAGTATTTATCAACCTCATCGAGGCTAATTTTATCGTTGCGAAACACGTCCACTTCCTGCCCCAACTCGCGCAGCATATACACGAGGTTATAGGTGAAGGAGTCGTAATTGTCGAGAACCAGGATAGGCATTTTAGTAAGCTTTATTTTTAACGTTTATCATGCTGCTACAACCACTTACACCCGCTCGGCTTGTTGCAGCGCCGCGCGCAGCGCGCCCAGCTTGTTGTGCACCTCCTGCAACTCGCTGGCCGGCACCGACTTGGCCACCACACCCGCGCCAGCCTGGAAATACAGCGTGTTGTCCTTGCTGAGGAAGGTGCGAATCATGATGGCGTGGTTGAAGTCGCCGCCGAAGTCGAGCGCCCCGATGCAGCCGCCGTAGAAGCCGCGCTGCGTGCTTTCGTAGGCATCAATGAGCTGCACGGCGCGGTACTTGGGCGCCCCCGAAAGCGTGCCGGCCGGGAAGGTTTCGCCCACCACATCGAGCGGTTCGGTATCGGCCCCTAGCTGGCCCACTACCTTAGAAACCAAGTGAATAACGTGCGAGTAGTACTGGATTTCCTTGAAGCGCTCGACTTGCACCACATCGCAGCGGCGGCTGAGGTCGTTGCGGGCCAAGTCCACGAGCATCACGTGCTCGGCGGTTTCCTTGGGGTCGTCGAGCAGCTGCTGGGCTAGCCGGGCGTCGGCCGCGTCGTCGCCGGTGCGGCGGAAGGTGCCCGCAATGGGATAAAGTACCGCCTGGCCCTTGTTCACCACAATCTGCGACTCGGGCGAGGAGCCAAAAAGCTTGTAGCTGCCGTAATCGAAAAAGAACAGGTAGGGCGACGGATTGAGCGAGCGTAGCGCGCGGTACACGTTAAACTCATCGCCCTGAAACCCTTGCTGAAAGCGCCGCGAGAGCACCATCTGAAACACGTCGCCGCGCTGGCAGTGGTGCTGCCCTAGCCGGATAAGCTCCAGAAACTGCTCATCGGTGGCGTTCGACGTTTCCTCGCCCGTGAGGTGGAAGCCGTGGGTGGCGAAGTTGCGGTTTTGAATGAGCGTTTCGATGTAATCAAGCGTATCGGCCACCGGCTCTTCGCCCTCTGCCAAGTACTGGTGCTCAAATAAATACAGCTCGTCCTTGAAGTGGTTGATGGCAATAACGTAGCGAAACGCCTGGTACACGATGGCCGGCACGGTGCTATCGGCGGGCTTGTCGCGCAGCGTCACATCCTCAAAATACTGTACCGCCTCGTAGGCCATGTGCCCAAACAAGCCATTCGTAATAAACGGCAGCCCCGACGGCTCGGCCGGCTGAAAGCTGGCCCGGAAGGCCCGCAGGTAGGCTAGCGCCTGGCGCGGGTCGGCCAGGGTATCGGTGCTGGCGGGCTGGCCCGGGCGCTGGGTCGTGAGCTGGTTTTTATCGAGCTCGAAGCGCGCTACCGGGCTGAAACACAAGTAGGAAAAGCTGTTGTTGTTGCCGTGGTAGTCGGAGCTTTCAAGCAGCAGCGTGCCCACAAACTGGTCGCGCAGGCGCAGGTACAAACTCACCGGCGTGAGGGTATCGGCCAGCAGGCGGCGGTGGCGGCTGTGGACGATGGTGGCGGAAGAAGTGGCGGTAGCGACCGACATGACAGAGAAAACGAAAGGACAGGACAACAAAAAAGCCCGCTGCGGTGAGCAGCGGGCTTGGAGAATCTCTAGGGGTTCAACCAACTATAATGCCTAATGCTCAGCCTCTTGGGAAGGTTGAGTGCCACCAGCTTTGCGAAACGGTTGCGAAGAAAGACATTACTTGGGGTCGGTTTGCGGGGGCAAAGGAACGACGCTTTTCGGAAAAAGCAACTTTTTGAGCAAAAATCCGTGCGCATTATGGCCGCCGAGCTGCCGCCGGTTGTAGCGGCTAATCGAGGCTAGCCAGCCGGGTTTCGGTGGGTTGCAACTCCACCAAGCCTTGCTTGTAGAGCGAGCCCAGCGCTTTTTTAAAGACCTTTTTGCTGATGCCCAGGCGGCGGTACACATCGTCGGCCTGGCTTTTGTCGCCGAGGGGCAGGCGGCCATCGGGACGTTGGGCAAGGGCGGCGAGCACGAGGCGGGCCGCCGTTTCGACCTCGTCGTAGCCGGCCTGGCCGAGGCGCACGTCGAGCTTGCCATCGGGCCGAAGCTGGCGCAGGTGGCCGGGTAGCAACTCGCCCACGCGCAGTGGCTTAAACACTTCATTACTGTAAAGCAACCCCAGGTGCGTACCGTTGACAATGACGGAGTACCCTAGCGGAGTTTCCTCGGCTACGAGCACCTGCACGGCGTCGCCCACGGCACCAGTAAAAGGTTCGGGGCTCAAAAATTGCTGCCATTTGGCCGAGGCCACGAGGCGGTCGCTGGCCTCGTCGAGGTACACATACACGAGCACCCGGTCGCCCACACGCACGGCTTGGCGCTGGTTGGCGTGGGGCAGCAGCAGGTCTTTTTCGAGGCCCCAGTCGAGAAAGGCGCCGGGCGGGCCCATGTCGCGCACGGTGAGCGCGGCGAAGCTATCGACCACCGCCAGCGGCTCTAACGTGGTGGCAATGAGGCGGTCTTCGGAATCGCGGTACACAAAAACGCGGATAGTGTCGCCGACGTGCGCGCCCACGGGGCGGTATTTTTCGGGCAGCAGCAGGTCGCCGTCGTCGCTGGTCAGGTAGAAGCCAATGCTGACTTCGCGGGCTATTTCGAGGTCGTTAAAATCGCCGAGACGCATAAAAAGGAGGCGCGGCACGCGCGCAGGGTTAAGTAAGGCGAAGGTAGGGCCCGGGCCGATTGCCAGCCGCTGACAATCCGAAAAGAAGATTTTTTAGTATAATCAAAAGAATCGGTTTGGCTAGCGGAAAAATAATATTACGGGTTCGGTTAAACATCGTAATTTTGAGCAGCTTCAATCAGGTTGCTTACCCCTTATTATACCATATTCTTTATGAGTGCACGATACGCTTGGGTAATGGTACTGGCTGGGCTGGGGCTACCGGGCCTGGCGGCCGCGCAAGGGGCTAGCCGGGCGAACCTGTCGGCGGTAGTAGCCCCTGCGGCAGCTCCTGGCGGCGGAAATGCTAAAAATACTGCCGCTGCTTCGCAGACCTTCAGCCCTGACTCTGTCTTTGTCAACCCCGATGTGCGGCCGCAGTTTACGGGCGGCGAGGCGGCGCTGGTTGCCTACATGACCAAGAATATGCACTATCCCGAAACCGCGCGCCTCAAAAAGGTAACCGGCAAGGTGTATATACGTTTCGTCCTAAGTGCCGAAGGCCGGATTACCGATGCCTCCCTGGTGCGCGGCCCCGGCAGTGGCCTCAACGAGGAAGCCCTGCGCCTGGTGTGGCTGATGCCGCCCTGGCAGCCTGGCTACCAGCGCGGGCAGGCCGTGCGGGTGGTGTGCACCATGCCCATTGAGTTTCAACTGTGATTTGGGCGAAGAGGTGAGAAAGTTATGAGGTGATGGGGTGAGGAAGTCATGAGGTGGTTTAAGGTGATGGCCGTGAAGCTAGGCGGCTCACTCTAAAACCTGATGCCTTATCACCTCACTGCCTCATCACCCCATTACCTCACCACCCCATCATCTCATCACCCAGCCTACTGAAACCCGTACTGTACTACGCTGGGCTGGCCGAAGCTAAAATCGGAGAAATGGTATGAGTCGCGGTTGCTCTCAAACAGGCGCAACCCGTTGGCATTGAGCTGGCCACGGGGATAGTAGCCCAGCAAAATCTGGAAGGTGCGCAGTACCGTGAGCTCGTTGCGAAAGCGCAGGCCTAGCCCGAAGCCCGTGTAGGGCGCATCGCCGCCAAACGGCGAGCCGCCGCCGATGCGCTCGTTTACCACGGCCAGGTCGGCAAAGGCGAGCACGGCCACCCGGAAGCCCAGCAGCGAGAGCGGCGTGTACACGGTGCCCTCGTAGTTGGCCAGCAAGCGGCTGGTGGCCAGTATCTGGCCGGTGGGCTGAAAGCCGCGCACGCCGTCGGGGTTGCTGTTGATGCCCGAGAGCAGGACCTCGGCCGGGTAGCGGTTGAAGCCCGCCGTGATGCGGGTACTCAGCAGGTGCCGGCTTTGGTAGTTGCCCACCCGGTAGCGCCGCGTGAAGTACAGAAACTGCCCGCTCAGCAGTCCCTGCTCCCAACCACCATCATTCACCCGCTGAAACGTACCGAAGTTGATACTACCGTAGAGATAGCCTTGGCGCTCGGAGTAGCCGGCCGCCGCAATGCGGGCATCAATGTAGCGGCGCAGGCCCATCGTGTTGTTTTCGAGCCCCGCCGTGAGGCTGAGCAGGGTGCCGGCCGGCACATCCTCGGTGCGGCCAAAGCCGAACAGGTATTTGTCTTTGTAGTAGCGGCGCACCGAGTAGCCCACTGCTCCCAGCACCAGGGTGCGGGTGCGGTCGTCGGGGCTGCCGGCGGGATTTTCGGGGGTGGCGGTGGGGTTGGTGGTGTGGTTTTCGTGGGCTACGCTGGCGGCCACAATGAGGCGGCCGGGGTTTTCGTAGCCCAGGTCGTAGGAGCGCAGCCGGAAGGCGCGGCCCACCCACAGGCTTTGGCTGGTGAACGAGCGCACGCGGTAGTTGGGCTGCTCGCCCTCGGCCGGGGGCGCATCGCGGGGCAGCACCACGCGCAGGTTGTTGATATCGGCCGTGAAGGCGCCGGCCCAGTGCGCGCTAGGGGAGTAGAAATCGCGCCGCGCCGATACCCCACCCGAGTGCGACTCAAACTCGTTGAAATAATGCCCCTCGGCGTACACGAAGTTGCGGAACGGCACCCGGTAAGTGGCCTCGTAGCCCCAGGTTTGGGGCAGGTCGCGGCCGTACTGGTAGCGGTTGTCGAGCCGATGCCCTAGCCCCAGAAAATTTTGGTCGCCGAGCGTAACAATGGCCTCCTCTAGGCCGCCGCGCAGCTCGTAGCCCGCCGTGATGCTAAACACGTCGGTGGTGTACACGGCAATATCAACGCTGTCGCGGGTGGCGGTAGCCTCGTTCACGACCACCCTAGCGTCCAGAATCTCATCAGTTTGGCGCAGCAGGCGCTCGCTCTCGGCCAGGGCCTGGGGCAATAGCGGCTGGCCCGGCCGAAACAGGAGCACCTGCCGAATGCGCGAGCGCGCCGTGCGGATGTGCAGCGCGTTGCCCGACTTCTCCAAAAACGTGCGCGGTTGGCGCAGCGAGTCGTTCAGGCTATACCCAAAGGCATCGAAGGGCGTGATGGTGACGCGGCGCACCACCTTAAAATTGTGCTGGTCAAACTGCCGGTTCAGCAGCACCGCGTCGAGGCCGTGGTCTTCCTCACGCGATTTAGTAAGCCGAAAAAAAGCCTGCAACGCCTTGCCCATGATGGTTTTGCGTTGGGTGTAGCGCTGCAAGCTCAGGCGCACGCGCTCCTCGTCGAAGCGGCGGCCTAGCGAGTCGGCGGGCGGGGCTTCGGTAGTGCTGGCGGCGTGCAGCGAGTCGGGCGGCACGGCCGCGCGCGGGTTGAAGTCCGGCACCTGCGCCTGCGCGCGGGCTAGCCCGCCGAGCAACAGCCAGCCAAGCAACACCAACAAGCAACGGGCAGAAACAGTAAGCATCGGGCGCAGCAGCACTATGCGCAAGATACGGCACGGGGGCTAGGTTTTTCGCGCTAGCCCCCTGGTAAAGAGCGGGCACAATTACGCCGGGGCAGAAACTTTTTCTAAAAAAATTAGCTTATAAAAAGCTTGCTCATCTCAATAGCCAGCCCTACTTTTACCCTCGCTAAACCACTTCGCTAGCATGAACGAGCGCATCCAGGAAAAGCTAAGCATCTTAGCCGACGCCGCCAAGTACGACGTGTCGTGCAGCAGCAGCGGCGGCAAGCGCAAAAACGAGCAGAAGGGCCTTGGCAACGCCGAGGGCATGGGCATTTGCCACAGCTTCACGGAAGATGGCCGCTGCGTGAGCCTGCTCAAGATTCTGCTCACCAACCACTGCATCTTCGATTGTGCCTACTGCGTGTCGCGCCGCAGCAACGACGTGAAGCGTGCCGCCTTCACGGTGGAAGAAGTGGTCGATTTGACCATCAATTTCTACCGCCGTAACTACATCGAGGGGCTATTTCTAAGCAGCGGTATTTTTTCCTCGCCCGACTACACCATGGAGCGTTTGGTGCGCATAGTTCGCACGTTGCGCACCGAGCATAATTTCAACGGCTACATTCACGTCAAAACCATTCCGGGGGCCTCGCCCGAGCTGATTGCTGAAGCCGGCTTGTATGCCGACCGCCTGAGCGTGAACATCGAGCTGCCGTCGGAGCTGGCGCTGCAAAACCTGGCGCCGGAGAAAAACTACGCCGAGATTCTGACCCCGATGGGCCAGATTCGGGACGGTATTATTCAGAACAAGGAGGAAAAGGCGCTCTTCAAGAAGGTGCCGCAGTTTGCCACCGCCGGCCAAAGCACCCAGCTCATTGTGGGGGCTAGCGACGAGAACGATTTGCAGATTATCAAGCTCTCCGACAGCCTTTACCAGGGCTACGGCCTGAAGCGCGTGTACTACTCGGGCTACGTGCCCATCACCGATGATGCGCGCCTGCCGCAGGTGACCCAGCCGCCGCTGGTGCGCGAGCACCGCCTGTACCAAACCGACTGGCTGATGCGCTTTTACGGCTTTCAGGCCGACGAAATCCTCGACCCCGCGCACCCGCACCTCGACCTCGAAATTGACCCCAAGCTGGCTTGGGCGCTGCGCAATCGCCACCTGTTTCCGGTGGATGTGAACACCGCCGACAGCGCCATGATACTGCGCATTCCCGGCGTGGGTGCCCGCTCGGCCGAGCGCATTGTGCAGGCCCGGCGCTTTGGCTCGCTCACGGCCGAGCACCTGACCCAGTTTGGCGTGGTGATGAAGCGAGCCAAGCACTTTCTTACCGCCAGGGGCATGGCCCCGGCTAAGCTCGGCGAGCTGGATGCGCAGCAGGTGCGGCGCCAGATTCTGTTCGGGGGCAAGGCGTCGCGCTCGGCTTTGGTTACGCAGCAGCTCGATTTGTTTGCCCAGGTCGGCTAGGGTAGTTGGCAGCGTAAGTCCGGTATTTCGGCGAATAAGTTGAGTTGAAACAAGTAGTTAGCCGGTACTTCGTGCCACTTAGTAAGATGTTCGATAGCGCTTATTGCCATGAAAACTTATGTGCTTGCCCTACTGGCCTTCGGAGCCACCAGCTGCCTAAGTGTGGGGCCCGACACCTGCAACACAACGCTGCTTACACCCGTGACGAGCGTGACCGGCCCCAAAACGGCGGCCGTTAACCAGCCGGTAGTGTATACCCTGACCTACACGCCAGCCGGGGGCTGCGGCACCCTAGCCGACCTGACGGAGCAGGCCACCGGCAACACTCGGGCAATAAGCGTCAACGTCAACTACACCGGCTGCACCTGTGCCGCGCCGGCCGACCCCGCCCAGACAACCTACACGTTTCAACCCAGCCAGGCGGGCACCTATTACCTCAGGTTTGTAGGCAACAGCGCCTACCTCGTAGATACGCTGGTGGTGCAATAGCCCGCCGCGCAAGTTGCCGGGTGCAAGTGCAGCCGGATTCTTAACAGGTTCATTTTCACCCATGAAAATTACCCATCGCGCACTAGCCGACGCGTCGGCCGCCATTACTATCGCCGCCGAGCCGGCTAGCTTGTTCGCTTCTGCGGCCGGCACCGACAAAGCCCCGCGCCTGTCGTGCTGCTGTCGCATTTCCGAATTGCTGCCGCTGGTGCGCCAGCTGCACGATGCCACCCGCGCCGCCCGGCAGGCCAGCGAGCAGCCGGGGGTGGCCGCCTAGCTACTGTATTGGCCAGCCGCACGTTATGAAGCTGCCTCGGACTGCTAGCTAAAGCTTGCGCACCAAACGCTCCGTCGCGTGCGGATTCGCAGCACACGCTGCCACAACCTTTGGAGCCGGGGCTAGGGTATAAGCAGCATGGATTACTCGCTCACGCACCACTACGTGCCCACCAATGGCCTGCGACTACACGTGGTGCAGGCGGGCCCGGCCGATGGCCCGCTCGTGGTGTTGCTGCACGGCTTTCCCGAATATTGGGCCAGTTGGCGGGCGCAGCTAGCCACCCTGGCCGCCGCCGGCTACCGCGTGTGGGCGCCCGACCAGCGCGGTTATAATCTAAGCGACAAGCCGCTAGGCATCGCGGCGTATGCGCTGCCAACCTTGGCGGCCGACATCATCGGCCTGCTCGATGCGGCGCAGGTGGCGCAAGCCAGCATCATTGGGCACGATTGGGGTGGCATTGTGGCGTGGTACCTGGCCGCGCACTACCCTAGCCGCGTGGCCCGCACTACTATTATCAATGTGCCGCACCCGGCGGTGGTAGCCCCCAATATCTGGCGCGTGCCTGGCCAGCTGGCGCGCAGTTGGTACATCGCGTTTTTTCAAGTGCCAGGGCTGCCCGAACGCCTTATTCGACGGCGCAACTGGCGCTTTGGGGCGCAGGCGCTGCAAGGCACCAGCCGGCCCGGCACTTTTAGCGCCGCCGAGGTAGCACGCTACAAAGTAGCCTGGGCCCAGCCCGGCGCGCTCACGGCCATGCTCAACTGGTACCGAGCGCTGCGGGTGCCTAGCCAGGCGCCGTGGCCGCGTATTCAGCAGCCGGTGCAACTTATCTGGGGCAAGCAAGACGCCTTTCTGGATGCCCGGCTAGCCCAGTTCAGCCTGGCAGCGTGCGCCAATGGGCAGCTGCACTACTTCCCCGATGCTACCCACTGGGTACACCTCGAAGAAGCGGCGGCCGTAAACGACCTGCTCCTAACATTTTTAGCCCAGCCTGCGCTGACTAGCCTCTGATTAGCAATCCATTCGCGTGAGCCGACTTACTTCCCTTCGCCGCCCGGCGGCCAGCACGGCCGTGGGCTCGGTAGCCGCCCGCCCGCCCGCGCCCGAGCTGCGCAACCCGCCCGCCGACTACACCTACGATGGCAGCTTCGAGGGCTTGCTCACGGTGCTGTTTCGCATCTATGACCGCCGCTCGGCGCCCAATAGCATCCAGCCCGAAGGGGCTGCGCAAGGTGGTCTCTTCGCCCAGGCCGTGGCCATTGACACGGATGAAACCCTGGCTACCCGCACCTGGGACGGCCTGCTGCGCTTTATGCCCGAGCCGGCGCGCGCGCGCCTCTACCACGTGTTTTTGAGCGAGGATGCGGAGCGCGAACTACTCATTTTTCGCTACGCCGACACGGCCCTGCGTGCGGGCCGCGACATTTCGGACAACTACGCCGATGCTACCGTGCGCCGCTGCCAGCGCCTGGCCCAGCAGCTTTTCCGTGAAAAGCACCGCATGGAGGCTTTTGTGCGCTTCGAGAAGGCGCAGGATGGGCTGTTTCACGCCACCATCGAGCCCGATTTTGATACGCTGCCGCTCATTGCCAGCCACTTCACCAAGCGCTACGCCGACCAGCGCTGGCTGATTTTTGACAAAAAGCGCCGCTACGGCCTCTACTACGACCTCACCCAAACCACCATCGTGGAGTTTGACAGCGGGGGGGCTAGCCCGCGCCGCGGCGAGGTGTCGGCCACGGTGCTCGACGAGCGCGAGCCGCTCTTCAAAATTCTGTGGCAGGCGTACTTCGACCACGTTAACATTCCGGAGCGCAAAAATCTGAAGCTGCACCAGCGCCACATCCCCAAGCGCTACTGGAAATACCTGAGCGAGAAGCAGCCCCGCGAGCGCCGCTTCGAGCCCATCAAAAACAAGCGCCCGCCCGGCCCCGCCGCGCTGCCTGGCCAGCCGTAACTTGCGGCCTAATTAACGCGGCCCGCTGTGGGTCACTCATAAGTAGATGCAGACAACGCTGGTATTCGGGGCCTCGGGCCAACTAGGGCAGTGCCTGGCGCACGTGGCACAGGAAAAAAGCCTGAGCGGGCTGGTTTTTCCGCCCGAAGCCCAGGCTAATATTCTGGACTTGAGCAGCCTGCAGGCACTTTTCGAACAGCACCGCCCGGCCTACGTCATCAACTGCGCTGCCTACACGGCCGTCGATAAAGCCGAGGACGAACTCGACCTGGCCCGCCGCGTAAACCGCGATGGCGTAGAAAACCTGGCCCGGCTGTGCGGCGAGTTTGCCAGCACGCTCATCCAGATTTCGACCGATTTTGTGTTTGCCGGCACTGGCAACCAGCCGCTGGTCGAAACCGACGAGGCGGCGCCCATCAGCGTGTACGGCCTCACCAAGCTGGAGGGCGAGCAGGTAATTCCGGCCCTCACCAACCGCTATTTCATCCTGCGCACCAGCTGGCTCTACTCCGAGTTTGCGGGCAACTTCGTGAAAACCATGCTCAAGCTGGGCCGCGAGCGCGACGAGCTGCGCGTAATCTGGGACCAGCTCGGCACGCCTACCTACGCCATCGACCTGGCCGGCTGCATCCTGCACCTCGTCGAAAGCCAAAGCCAGGCCTACGGCCTCTACCACTACAGCAACGAAGGCGTTACGTCGTGGTACGACTTTGCCAAGGCCATCTTCGAGCTGGCCGACCTGCCGGTCAAAACCATGCCCATTCGCACGGCCGAGTACCCCACCAAGGCCACGCGCCCAGCCTACTCCGTAATGGATAAAAGCAAGGTGAAGCAAACGCTGGGAATTGCGATTCCGCACTGGCGCAGCAGCCTACAAACCTGCCTAGAGCGGCTAGGGTAACCTAAGTAACTAAGCACCTGCCCGAAATAAAGCCTCCAATGCTCAGGTTAAGTGGCTGGAGTTGGCTAGTGCTGACCCTAAAAAGCTTCTGAGCAGCTAGCCCCGGTCTGGGGCACTAGCTGCTCAGAAGCTTTTTGGCTTATCTTTATTTTATAAATTTAGCAGGACGCCGCCTGTGCCAGACCGGGGCGCTGCTACTCTCACTTCTTGCTTCCATTCCTGCTCTATGTCCCTGTACCACCTCATCTACGAAAGCCGCGCGACGCAGCCTTTTTCCGACCTCGACTTGCTAGGGCTGCTGCGGCACTCGCGGGGTCACAATGCGCAGCGCGACCTTACGGGGTTACTGCTTTACTCGGCGGAGGGACGTTTTTTGCAGGTGCTGGAAGGAACGAAGACCGAAGTAGACGCACTGTACCAACGCATTAGCCAGGATACCCGCCACACCGCCTGCGTGGTGCTGCGGGCCGGCCCGCTAGCCGCCCGGCGCTTTGCCGAATGGCGGATGGGCTTCCGGGCCACTCGCCACCTCACCGACATGGCCGCGCTGCTGGGCCACGTCGACACATCATCGCCCGATTTTTTGCTGCCCCTGCTACCCAAGCTATCTACCTCGCTGCTCGACCGCATTTTTGACTATCTGCCGCACGCACCGGCCCACGCGCTGCTGGAAGAGCAGGCGGCCTAGCCGCCAGACTCAGGTTGCCGGGCCAGCACAACCAGCAGAATAATCTGGTGCGGGTCTTTGGGCGAAAGCTTGTTTTCGAAGGTTTCCAGTTCGTAGCCCTTGGCTAGCCAGGATTTTACCTCGGCGAAGGCTAGTATTTCGGCCTTGGTGAAAGGCGGTGGGGTTGTGGGCTGCCTGGCTTCGGAGAAGAAAGTAAGGAGCTTGGTAGCGGGCAGGGAGGTAGAAGCCATCTGGTGCTGAGCTGGTTGGATTGAAGATGCGCGGTTGCCCGCTAGGGTACAAACGCGGACGGTAGTAGCGGCCGCCTTACCGGCCCTTGGGCCGGGCAGGGCTAGCGCTGATAGGTGCGGTGAATGAGTAGGGCCAGCGCCACAAACGCGCCCCCCACGCCGCACACGCCGGGCCAGCCAAAGTGCGTCCAGGCCAGGCCGCCGAGGACCGAGCCCAGCGAGCCGCCCGTGAAATAGCCAGTCATGTACACGGTATTGAGGCGGCTGCGGGCCTCGGGGCGCAGCGAGAAAACCAGCGTCTGGTTGGAGATGTGGGTCGATTGCACGCCCACATCAAGCAGAATTACGCCGATAACTAGCCCCGCCAGCATACCGCCGGCTAGCCCCAGCAGCAGGTAGGAGGCCAGCGACAGCATAATGCTGACGGTGATGGCGTAGCGCGCCCCGTGCTTATCGGTGAGGCTGCCGGCCAGCGGGGCGGCCAGCGCCCCCACCGCGCCAATCAACCCAAAAAAGCCGGCTACATCGCTGCCGTAGCGGTAAGCCGGGCTTTCCAAATAGAAGGCCAGGGTGGTCCAGAATACGCTGAAGCCGGCAAAAATGCTGGCGCCCACCAGTGCCGAGCGGCGCAGCGGCGGCAGCTCGCGCACCAGCGTGCTCAGCGACCGCATCAGCGACGAATAAGTGCCCGTGAAAGTGGGCTGGTTCTGGGGCAAGCGCCAGGCTAGCAGGGCCGTGAGCGCCAGCATCAGCACCGCCGCCCCTTCAAATACCGTGCGCCAGCCCAGGTGCGCGCCCACGTAGCCACTAGCCGTGCGCGAGAGCAGAATGCCGATGAGCAGCCCGCTCATCACGCGCCCCACAATGCGGCCCCGGTCGGCCTCGGGAGCGAGGTGGGCGGCCATCGGCAGCAGCAGCTGCGGCACCGCCGAGCAGATGCCGATGAGCACGCTAGCCCCCGCCAGCAGTAAAAAGCTGGGGGCCAGCGCGGCCCCACCCAGGCACACGGCCGCGCCTATCAACATCCAAAGGATAAGCCGCTTACGCTCTAGCATGTCGCCGAGCGGCACTATCAGCACCATGCCCAGGGTGTAGCCGACCTGGGTGGCGGTGGCTATCAGGCTAGCCTGGCTGTCGCGCACGTGAAACGTGCGGCCAATGGCTGCTAGCAGTGGCTGGTTGTAGTAGATATTGGCCACCACCAGCCCGCAGGTGAGGGCCATAAGCCAGACCAGGGAATTATCGAGGCGGTGGGTAGTGGGAGTGGGGGCAACGGGGTCGGCAAGTAGCTCAGGCATCGGGATAAAGCGAACGAATCGGGGTAGCGGTAGCGGCGAAATAGCCTGGGTTAACCACCAAAGGCCCGGAAGGGTTGCAAAGTTCGGGCACAACCCGCCGGCCCGCCCTGCGTTTGCCAGCCATGAGCCGAGGATTTGTAAAGGAAGACGATGCCCAGACGCCGCCGCTGGTGCCGCCCCGCGCGGCCCTGCCGCCCGGTACCCCCAACTACGTGACGCCCAATGGCCTCAGCCAGCTGCGCACCGAGCTGACCGCCCTCGAAGCCGAGCGTAGCCAGGCCGAAGCCGACCATTCGGGCCTCGACCTCGACCGTAGCCACCGCCTCTCGTTGCTAAATGGCCGGCTAGCCCTGCTGGCCGAGCGCATCGCCAGCGCCCGGGTTATTGACCCTACCGCGCAACCACCGCAGGAAGTGCGTTTTGGGGCTACCGTGGCACTGCGCACCGTGGGCGGCCGCCGGGATGGGGCCGAGCGCACGTTCACGCTGGTAGGGGTAGATGAGGCCGACGTGGCGGCCGGCAAACTGGGCTTTGTGGCGCCGCTGGCTAGGGTGCTCATTGGGGCGCGGGTGGGCAGCCGGGTGGTGCTGCCGCTGGGCAATCAGCCCGAAACCGTGGATATTATCCGGATAACTTACTGAGCCAGCTTCTTGTAGGCGCCCGGCGTGAGGCCTTCGTGCTTTTTGAATAAAGCTTGGAAGTAGGAGAGATTGTTGAAGCCCGCCCGCAGGCATACCTCAGCCACACTGGCTAGGGGGTGGCGTAGCAGCCGCTTGGCTTCGGCCAGCCGCTCGCGCACAATGTACTCGACCGGCGTGAGGCCAAACTCGCGCTTGAACACCCGGAAAAACGTGGCCTTGCTCATGCAAGCCAGCGTGCTCAGCTTCTCTACCGACAAATTATCGGCCAGGTGTTCCTTAATGTACTGCACCACCACCGCGAAGCGATGCGTGGTGAGATGGCGAGCGTAGTCATTGAAAATCAGCTCGCGGGCCTGGGTTTGCATGAGGCGCACCAACAACTCTTGCAGGGTGAAGCCGGCCAGTACATCCTTGGCGGCATCGGTGGTGCGCGACACGGCCACTAAGCGCTCTAGCGTGCCGGTCAGCTCGGGCGTATTGGTGAGGTGGGCATACTCGGGGCCGGCCAGCGCCCAAGGCGCATGGGTTTCGGCGCGGGGGTAGCGTTCGTTCAGCAGGTCAACGGTTTGGCGAATAGTATCGGGTGCGATGGCTACCGCCAGGCACTGCGTGGGCTGGCACAAACAAGCCTCGGGAAAGTCGATTTCCATCAACTCATCTTCGCCCACCACTACCGTTTCGCCGGGTAGGTAATCGAAGGCTGGGCGGTCGGGCAGGTGCATCACCTTTTTACCCCGCAGCATGGTGGTGAGGGCTAGCCCCGCTAAGCGCAACGGCACCCGGTGAGCAGCTTGGTGCGTTTCAAAGATGTTCAGCTCAAAAGCATCTAGGGCGAATACCGTACGGTTTTCGACCAGCGAGTGCAGCTTTTCTAGGGCTAGCGGAGGCATCACGGCGGGTAGTTGAACGCGAGAAGACATAGGGTGAGGCTAGCGGAACAAGAACGAAGACCAAGGCACCAGGCGGAACTAACCGAAGCAGCTTACGCACACCGCTAGGTCACCTAAATTCAACGGAGTGAGCAAGTTCCTGTGGTGAGCTCAGTAGAGCAAACAACGTCCTAGTAAGTAAGTACTCACTATAACATGCGGCAATTTCAACATTTTTTGCGACAATACCACAAACTAGTCAGCTTAAAGAAAAGCCACCTTTGTCGCGTTCTCCCACCTAGCTAAATTCTCTCCCCGTTATGGCAGAAACGCTCGAAGCGACCACTACCGTGGTAGCCCGCCCTCAGTTTAAGTCGCACTACGACAACTTTATCGGTGGCAAATGGGTGGCCCCAGTCAAGGGTCAGTATTTTGATAACCCATCGCCCATCGACGGCAAGAACTTCACCAAAGTAGCCCGTTCCAGCAAGGAGGATATCGACCTGGCGCTCGACGCAGCCCACGCAGCCTTCAAAACATGGAGTAAGACCTCGGCCACCGAGCGCAGTAATATTCTCAACAAAATTGCCAATCGCATTGAGGAAAACCTGCCTATGCTGGCCGCTGTGGAATGCATAGAAAATGGCAAGGCCATTCGTGAAACAACCTATGCTGACCTGCCGCTGGTAGTCGACCATTTTCGGTACTTTGCCAGCGTAATTCGGGCCGAAGAAGGTAGCGCCACCGAGTTGAACAGCACTACCGTATCGCTGAATATCGACGAGCCGCTAGGGGTCATCGGCCAGATTATTCCTTGGAACTTCCCGCTCCTGATGGCTACCTGGAAGCTAGCCCCGGCCATGGCCGCCGGCTGCACCGTAGTAATGAAGCCCGCCGAGCAAACCCCCGCTAGCATTATGGTGCTGATGGAACTGCTCGAAGACCTTATTCCGGCCGGCGTGGTAAATGTGGTGAATGGTTTCGGTCTCGAAGCTGGCAAGCCGCTTGCCGCGTCGCCGCGCATCGCCAAAGCTAGCTTCACGGGCGAAACGACCACCGGCCGTCTCATCATGCAGTACGCCGCCGAAAACCTGATTCCGGTGACGATGGAGCTGGGTGGCAAGTCGCCCAACGTGTTCTTTAAGAGCGTAATGGATGCCGACGACGACTTCCTTGATAAGGCCATCGAAGGCGCCGTGATGTTTGCCCTCAACCAAGGCGAAATCTGCACCTGCCCCTCGCGGATGTTGGTGCACGAGGATATTTACGACGACTTTATTGCCCGCGTGATTGAGCGCGTGAAGGCCATCAAGCTCGGCAATCCGCTCGACATGGAAACCATGATGGGCGCCCAGGCATCGAACGACCAGTTTGAGAAAATCCTGAGCTACCTCGAAATCGGCAAGGCCGAGGGCGCCGAAGTGCTGGTGGGTGGTGAGGCCTACGCGCAAACCGATGGCGCACTAGGGGAGGGCTATTACATTCAGCCCACTATGTTCCGGGGCCATAACAAGATGCGCATTTTCCAGGAAGAAATTTTCGGCCCGGTGGTGTCCGTCACGACCTTCAAAACCGTGGAGGAAGCCATCGAAATTGCCAACGACACCCTCTACGGCCTCGGCGCTGGCGTGTGGACGCGCGACGCCCACGAGCTGTACCAGGTGCCGCGCGCCATTCAGGCCGGCCGCGTGTGGGTCAACTGCTACCACGACTACCCAGCCGGCGCGCCCTTCGGCGGCTACAAGGCCTCGGGCTTCGGCCGCGAAAACCACAAGATGATGCTCAGCCACTACCGCCAGAACAAGAACATGCTCATCAGCTACAGCCAGCAAAAGCTAGGCTTCTTTTAACACTTGTAAGGCAAGCTTTAGCTTGCTTTGGTAACCTCGGAAACTGCCGCTAGAATTTCTGGTGGCAGTTTTTGTATTTCTTACTTTAACTACTAGCAAACAAAAGCTTACCCCGCTCACCATGCCCACTCCCCGCGTCCTCAGTACCCAAGCCGCCGAGGCTACCATCGACCTGCTTCGCGACGAGCACGGCCCGCTCATGTTTCACCAAAGTGGCGGCTGCTGCGATGGCTCGTCGCCGATGTGCTTCGCCAAGGGCGAGTTTCGAGTGGGCGCCAACGACGTGTGGCTAGGCCAGATTCACGGCTGCGATTTCTTCATGAGTGCCAGCCAATTTGCCTACTGGCAGCACACCCAGCTCACGGTAGATGTGGTGAAAGGCCGCGGCGCTAGCTTCTCGCTCGAAATTCCACTAGGGGTGCGGTTTCTCATCCGCTCGCGGCTTTTTACGGAGGCTGAGGAGCAAGACATGGCACCCGTGCTGGATGGCGAAACGGCCTTGGCCAACGGCTAGCCTCACATTTCCCGCACCAGCACGCGCACGTTTACGGTGCGGC